>NZ_JBIBEO010000001.1:0-988786 GCF_042902595.1 Streptomyces sp. NPDC012508 | reverse complement strand
CTGCCCATCAGGTGGGTTGTCGTCCTGAGGTGGTGGCGGCGAGGTTGGTGGAGTTGGGGTTGCGGTTGCCGGAGGGCGTCGTGTTGCCCGAGACGGCCGATCCTGACGACCTCCTGATCTTGAGTAGGGATCTTGACCGGCAGGGTCCGTGGTTGGCTCCGGGGGCGATGGTGTCGTTGGGGCATGTGCTGCTGGCTGCCGGCGAGATGGTGGAGCGTGATCCTGAGTTGGTGGCGGCGAGGTTGGCGGAGCTGGGCATGCGGTTGCCGGAGGGCGTCGTGTTGCCCGAGACGGTCGACCCTGACGACCTCCTGATCCTCAGCGAGAGCCTTGACCGGGAGGGTCCATGGTTGGATTCGACGGCTGTAGTGCCGCTGGTACATGTGTTGCGGGCTGCCCATCAGACGGGGCGTGATCCTGAAGTGGTGGCGGCGAGCTTGGTGGAGCTCGGACTACGGTTTGCCGAGGGAGTGGAACTGCCCAAGGGCGTGAACCGCGACGACCTCGCTCTGCTGTTCCGTCACGCTCCCGGGAACGCGGCTCGATGGCTGGACCGCATCGACCCGGTGAGGTTGTGGGACGTGGCCCGTGTAGCACGCTCCAGTGGGCTGTCACTGGTGGATGTCGCACAACGGCTCGGCAGACTCGGCATCACCTTGGCCCCGGATGTCGTCTACGAGTTCGTGGAGCCGCGATTCGGCGAGGCACGATGACGGGGCACGGCGACGCACCGGCCTCCCCCGGTCACCCGCCCGGTCGGAACACCCGCAGGTCGCGGACCTCGTACGACATCTCACGGGTCGCCGCGTCAGGAGCCGGGTGGTAACGGCCCGCGCAGACCGACAGGTTGACGATCAGATAGGCGTGCCAGGAGTGGCCGACCCCGTGCTCGTCGGAGAAGACCTCCACGTCGTCGAGCCACCACACCACCGAGCGCGCCCCGAACTCGGTCCGCAGCGTCACCCAGCCGCCGGGGCGCACCGAAGGGGAGCGGTGGTAGCGGTGGGCGCCGCGCACGCGGTTCGACAGTTCGAGCAGGTCCGGGTTGTCGGGGTGGTACTCGAAGACGTCGATCTCCTGCCCTCCGTCGCGCCAGGTCCAGATCGCGGGCCAGGCCCCGGTCTCCTCGGGAAGCCGCACCCGCGCCTCCAGCACGTCCCCCGCGCGCACCTCGAACCCCTGCGGACTGCCCTCCGTCGTCAGCAGTCCGGCGTCCCACAGCCCGTCGCTGCGGCGGGTCGCCCGGAAGACCCCGGAGCGGCTGTACGCGGGGTCCTCCACCAGGTGGTCCAGCTTGTTGTCCCCCGGGTTGACGGGCCCGCCGTCGGGATACGCCCACGAGCGGCCGGCGATCCACTGCTCCGGGGAGCTGAAGTCCGCGGTGAAGACCGGCTCGGAGGCCGGAGGCGAGGATGACATGGGAGGCTCCCCGGGTAGGACGTGTCGTGCCACCGACGTTCTGCCCTCAGGGGCCGCCGCCATGCGGAGTACAGCACTCCGTGTCGACAAGTCGTCACGATGTGTGCGCGGCGGTGAAAGGGGGGAGCGGTCGCCATTACCTCACGCGTCATCGACCCGCGCCGAGCGCGACGGCATCGTGGTGTCCATCGGAACTCGGCCGGCGCACTCCGGCCGAGCTCCGCTTCCACCACCAGCGGTTATGTCCCCCCAAGGAGGGTGATCCGCCATGTCGCAGGCCCTGCTCGCCGGCCTCTCCCGCACCACTCGGCCCCAGTCCATGCTGCGCCGGTTCCTCGCCCTCGACGCCCTCGTCACCGGCGCCAACGGACTCGCCTATCTCGGTGCGTCCGGGCCGCTCGGCGAGCTGTTCGGCGTCGACTCCGGGCTGCTCCTCGAACTCGGCGTGCTGCTCACCGCGTACGCCGCCGCCGTGGCCTGGGTCGCCGGCAGGCCCCAGCCGCCCGCCGGCGGCGTCAAGCTCGTCGTCGACGTCAACATCCTCTGGACCGTGCTGAGCGTCGTCTCCCTCGTGGCCTGGCTGGAGCCCACCACCGCCGGGGTGGTGTGGACCCTGGCGCAGGCCCTCACCGTCGCCGGCTTCGCCGTCCTCCAGTGGTCGGCCCTGCGCGCCGCTACCCCGTGAGCGACCGCAGATAGTCGACCGTCGCCGGGTCGGCCGGGAGCATCGTCTCGATGGCCAGCTCGGCGACGGTCACGTCCGTCGGGGTGTTGAACGTGGAGATCGAGGACACGAACGACAGCACCCGCCCGTCGTGCTCGATCCGCAGGGGGAGCGCGAAGTACGGATACGGCTCCGGGTCCTCCCGGTCGTCGGGGTCCGACGCGCCCTCCGGCAGCGGGTACGCCACCACCTCCTCGTACAGGCTCCGCAGCGCGGGTGAGCGGGACAGCGCGATCTGCCGCTCCATCTGGGCCAGCAGATGCCCGCGCCACTCCCGCAGGTTCCGGATCCGCGGCGCGAGCCCCTCCGGGTGGAGCGTGATCCGCATCGCGTTGAGCGGCGGCGTCAGCAGGTGCTCCGCCACGCCGGAGAGCAGTACGCCGATGGCCTCGTTCGCCGCCACCACCGTGTACGAACCGTCCACCACGAGCGCCGGATACGGGTCGTACCCGCGCAGCAGCTGCTCGATGCCCGCCCGCAGCGTCTCCAGCTGCGGGTCGTCGAGCGTCGACTCGGTGTACCGCGGGGCGTACCCCGCCGCGAGCAGCAGGGCGTTCCGCTCCCGTACGGGCACCTCCAGATGCTCGGCGAGGCGCAGGATCATCTCCTCGCTCGGCCGGGCCCTGCCCGTCTCGATGAAGGAGATGTGCCGGGCCGAGGAATCCGCCTGCAGCGCCAGCGCCAGCTGGCTCAACCGCCGCTGCTCGCGCCAGCCGCGCAGCAGCGGCCCTACTCCCGTGTCGGTCGGGACTGTTGTCATGACCCGACGCTATCCCAGGTGTCGGCCGGGGTATCGAACCCCCGGGACCGTATCGTCACCGTGAGCAACCCCGACCGGAGGGAGTACGGACATGCCCACAGAGCCGCTGTCGCAGAAGGAGATCGAGGACCGCCTGCGAGAGCTTCCCGGCTGGTCCCTGACGGACGACCGGATCACCCGCACCTACCGTCTCGGCGACCACTTCGCGGCCACCGCGATGGTCGTCCACGTGGCGCAGATCCAGCAGGAACTCGACCACCACTCCGATCTGACGCTCGGATACAACACGGTCGCGGTGTCCGTGAGCACGCACTCCGCCGGACCCGCGGTCACGGACAAGGACTTCGAACTCGCCACCCGGGTCGAGGCCGTCGCCTCCGGCCACGGAGCGAGCTGACCTCGACGAACTAGGCTCTCCCCCATGGGGGAGACCTTGCTGGACTACGACGCCGAGGCGGACCGCTACGACGAGACGCGCGGCGGTGTGCCGCGCGCGCGGGCCGCGGCCGAGGCCGTCCTGCGTCTGGTGCCGCCCGGCGCCCGTACGCTCCTCGACCTCGCCTGCGGCACCGGGCTCGTCACCGAGCGGCTGACCCGCCCGGGCCTGCGGGTGTACGGCGCCGACGCCGCACCCGGCATGGCCCGCAGGGCCGTTCGACGCGTCCCGGGCGGGATCGTCCTCGCCGACGCCCGGCGGCTGCCGCTCGCGGACGCCTCCGTGGACGCGGTCAGCGCCGTCTGGCTGCTGCACCTGGTCCCCTTCGCGGACGCGATCGTCGCCGAGGCGGCCCGGGTACTGCGCCCCGGAGGCGTCCTGATCGTCACGGTCGACAAGGACGCGGCACACGACGTCGGCAGCGACATCGACGCCGTCCTCGCATCCCACCGGTCGTACGAGACGAGCACCGACCGGGCCGATCGGACAGCGGCCCACGCGGCCGCCCTCGGCCTCGAACCGGCCGGCGCCACCCGCTTCACCGGTCACGGCCAGGGGAACACCCCGCGCGGCACCACCGAGAAGCTGCGCCGCGGATACTTCGCCTCGTGGTTCGACGGCTCTCCCGGGACGGCCGCGGCGCTCGCCGCCGAACTCGGCACACTGCCGGACCAGGATCGCCCCCGTGACGACCCCGAGTACCGGCTCGTGTCCTACCGCCGGCCCGTCAGGCGCGGCTGAACTCCATCACCCAGTTCGTCACCCACTCCCCTCCGTCGAGGGCGAACGCCTGCTCCCAGCGCGCGGTGGTGGCAGAGATGCCCGACCAGCGGAAACGCACTCGCACGTCCTTGCCCGCGTAGGTGTCCACCCCGTGGAACTCGCCCGTGCCGTCGCCGGCCCACCGCCCCCTCACCGGCGGATCGAGGCGACCCGTACGGCTGTTGGACCAGCTCAGAGTCCATTCGCCCGTCTCCGGCTCGTACAGCCGCAGCGTCAGCCCGCTGAACCCCTTCGACGGGAAGACGATCTCGTCGACATGAGCCCGGCCGCCCCAGTGAAGACGCCCGGTGGTGTGCCCGTCGAACTCCTCCCAGCCGCTCCCGGGATCGAGGAAGTCGGCGAGGCGACGGTTGTGGACGCTCCAGCGTCCGTCGAGGAAGTCGAAGCTGTCGACGGCGCCGGCGTTGCTCATGCGCGGTCTCCTGTGGTTCCGGCCGGGAGGGAGTCGAGGACGTAGGCATCGAGGTCGGGCGCCGCCGGCGCCAGCATGTGCCGTACCCAGGCGTCCCGTTCGTGCAGGATCGGCGGGAGCTCCCAGACACAGCCGATCCAGGGCTTCGCCGTCCTCACGAAGTGCGTGGGGTCGGTGTCCGGACAGCCGAGGACCGGCTGCCCGGCGGCCGCGCCGCCGAAGTGGAGCACGTTGTCCCACACCCAGCTGTACGCGTTCAGATAGGCGCCGCTGTCGCCGCCCCTGTGCAGGACGACGAAGGTCGCGGGCGGCGTCCCGTCGGCCTCGGGGAGCAGGTCGGGCAGCAGCGCGTAGGCCGCCTTCTCGACCTCCGGCTCGATGCCCGCCCGGTCCTGGGTGACGTGATAGCGCTTGACGTGACGGCCGCCCACCTCGACGGGGGGCGGCACGAAGAGCAACTTCTCTGCGAAAGCCATGGCTGGACTGTAGGAGCGGTTCACTGACACCTTGTGTCAGTGAAGTCCAGCCGTCTGATCTCCATCCTTCTGCTGCTCCAGACCCGGGGCCGGATGACCGCCGCCCAGCTCGCCGAGGAGCTGGAGGTGTCCGTACGGACCGTCTACCGCGACGTCGAGTCGCTGCACGCGGCCGGCGTCCCGCTCTACGGCGACGCGGGTCACTCCGGCGGCTTTTCGCTGCTCGCCGGCCACCGCTCCCGGCTGACCGACCTGTACACCGGCGAGGCCGAGGCGCTCTTCCTCGCCGGGATCCCCGGAGCCGCCGCCGAACTCGGACTCGGCGGGCACTTCGTCGACGCCCAGCTCAAGCTGCGCGCCTCCCTGCCCGCCCCGCTGCGCGACCATGTCGACCGGCTGCGGGCCCGGTTCCACATCGACGCCCCCGGCTGGTACGCGGAGGACACCGACGCGCCGTTCCTCCCCCAGGTCGCCGAGGCCGTACGGGCCGGCCGGGTCCTCGCCGTCCGCTACCGCCGCTGGAAGGAGCCCACCGACGTCGACCGGCGCCTCGAACCGTACGGACTCGTCCTCAAGGCAGGCCGCTGGTATCTGGTCGCGGGCCCCGGACCGCGCACCTACCGGGTGGACCAGATCCTCGAACTCGACGTCACGGAGGAGGAGTCCGACATCCCTGACGGCTTCGACCTGGTCGCCCACTGGCGTGAGTCCCAGGCCGGATTCCACGCCCGTCTGCACGGCGGCGACGCGCTCGTCCGCCTCTCCCCGGAGGGGGCGAAGCGGCTCACGGGCGAGGCCGCCCGGGCCCTCGCCGCGAACGGCTCCCCGGAGCCCGACGGCTGGACGCGCGCCACGCTCCCCATCGAGTCGCTCGCTCACGCCCACGACACCTTCCTGGGCCTCGGCGCGGACATCGAGGTCCTGGAACCCGCGGAACTCCGCGCCCGCCTCGCCGGGACCGTCGCCCGTCTCGCCGCCCGCTACGGAACTACGCCTCCGCCACCGCGGGCCGACCCCACGCCTCCGCCGCGAAGGCCGTGAAGTCGCGGGGCTCCCGGCCGAGGACCCGCTTCACGCCGTCCGTCACCGACGCGTTGTGGCCGTCGAGCAGCATCGCGAAGAGCGCCGACAGCCACTGCGCGTCCGGGGCGGGCAACCCGAACTCCTGGAGCAGCGAGCCGTATTCACCCTCGCTCATCGGCACGTACGCGACCTGACGGCCCGACAGCCGCGAGACCTCCGCCGCCACCTCCGCGAACGTCACCAGCCGGGGGCCGGTCAACTCGTGCACCAGACCCGCGTGACCGTCCCGCGTCAGCGTCTCGACGATCACCTCCGCCAGGTCGGCGGCATCGATGAACGGTTCCGCCGTACCGCCCGCAGGGAACGCGATCGTGCCCGCCGCGACGCCCTCGGCCATCGGTCCCTCGGTGAAGTTCTGCGCGAAGAACGCGGCCCGTACGACGGTCAGTTCGGCCCCCGACGCGCGCAGCGCCTCCTCGGCCCGGACCGCGTCCGGCTCGCCGCGCCCGGAGAGCAGCGTCAGCCGCCGCACACCGTTCGCCACAGCCAGCTCGCCGAAGGTCCGCATGGCCTCGACCGCGCCCGGCGCGGCGAGGTCCGGGTAGTAGTTCACGTACGCGGAGTCCGCGCCCTTCAGCGCCGGGGCCCAGCTGGTCACGTCCTCCCAGTCGAAGCGGGTCGCACCGGAGCGTGAGCCCGCCCGCACGGTCGCGCCGCGGGCCGCGAGCAGCTCCGCCACTCGCCGGCCCGTCTTGCCCGTCGCGCTCGTCACCAGAATCGTCCGTGTGCCGTTCGTGTTCGTCGTCATGGCTCAAGACTCGCGGGATCAGGACCCGCTTCCCATGCTCCACCGACTCACTCCCATGCGCGTCCGTCTACGCTTGCGCTCCATGGACGCTCTCGCCGGACTCCTCGACGGACCGCGGGCCAAAGGGGCCTTCCTGCTCCGGATGATCATGGAGCCGCCGTGGTCCGTACGGATCGAGGACCGCGCGCCGCTCTGTCTGATGTGCGTCACCGACGGCGAGGCCTGGATCGTCCCGGACCGGGGCGAGCCCGTCCTGCTGCGACCCGGCGACGTCGCCGTCGCCCGCGGCCCGGAGCCGTACACCGTCGCCGACGCGCCCGACGCCCCGCCCCGCGCGACGATCGGCCCCGGCGGCGTCTGCACCACCCTGAGCGGCGAGCCGCTCGCCGAGTCGATGCACCTGGGCGTACGGACCTGGGGCAACGCCATCGACGGCGCCACCACCGTGCTCGTCGGCACCTACCAGATGGACGGCGAGGTCAGCCGTCGCCTGCTCGACGCGCTGCCACCCCTGCTCCACCTCCCCGCGGACGCCTGGAACTGCCCCCTGATGCCGTTCCTCGACGAGGAGATCTCCCGCGACGAGCCCGGACAGAGCGTCGTCCTCGACCGCGTCCTCGACCTGCTCCTGATCGCCGTCGTCCGGACCTGGTTCTCCAGGCCGGGCGCGCGGGCCCCGGCCTGGTACCGCGCCATGGCCGACCCCGTCGTCGGCCGCGCCCTGCGCCTGCTCCAGGACGACCCGGCCCACCCCTGGACCGTCGCCTCCCTCGCGACGAAGGCCGGCGTGTCGCGCGCCGGACTCGCCCGCCGCTTCGCCGAACTCGTCGGTGAGCCACCCATGGCGTACCTCACCGGCTGGCGGCTCGCGCGCGCCGCCGACCTGCTGCGTCAGACGGACGCGACGGTCGAGTCCGTCGCCCGGCAGGTCGGCTACAGCAGCGCATTCGCCCTGAGCGCCGCGTTCAAGCGGGTACGGGGGGTCAGCCCGCAGGAGTACCGGCGGCGGGAGTGAACCTTGTTGCAGGAACGGCAAGAATTCTCGCGTTCCGCAGCCGTCGGCCGCACGCTGACACCATGACTCACGACCACAGCACCCACCTCGACTGGGCCGCGATGGCACCGCTCCTGGAGCGCCAGGCCGAACTCCACAGCCCCCTCTACAGCCGGGCCGCCGCATGGATCGGCGACCTCGTCCCGGCCGTCGGCGTCCGCCGGGTCCTCGACGTCGGCAGCGGCCCCGGCGTCGTGTCCACCCTGCTCGCCGAGGCGTTCCCGGCCGCCGAGGTGGTCGCCGTGGACGCGACCCCGGAGCTCCTGGAGCGGGCCCGCGACCGCGCCGAGGCCCGCGGCCTGGCCGGCCGGGTCACCACGCTCCACGCCGAGCTGCCCGAAGACTTCGCCTCCTTGGGAGAAGCGGACCTGATCTGGGCCGGCAACTCCACGCACCACATCGGCGACCAGCGGGCCGCCCTCGCCTCCTTCGCCGGTCTGCTGCGGCCCGGCGGGCTGATCGCCCTCGTCGAGGGCGGGCTCTACGCCCGCCATCTGCCCGCGAACATCGGCTTCGGCAGGCCCGGCCTGGAGACCAGGATCGAGGCCGCGCACGCCGACTGGTTCGGCGAGATGCGAGCCGAACTGCCCGACAGCAAGGACGAGCCGGACGACTGGCGGACGCTCCTCGCCTCGGCCGGCCTCACCCCCACCGGCACCCGCACGTTCCTCACCGACGTCCCCGCGCCCGTGCCCCCCTTCGTGCGCGAACAGGTCGTCGCCCACTTCACGCGCCTGCGGCACCCGCTCGAGGAGCGGATCGACGCCGAGGACCGCGCGACGTTCGACCGGCTGCTCGACCCGGCGGACCCGCTCTCCCTGCACCGGCGCACGGACCTGTTCCATCTCTCCGCCTCGACCGTCCACACCGCCCGCAAGGGCTGAGACGCCCCCCGAGGATCAGGACACCGGCTCCAACTGTCACCACTGGGAGGGGGAGTCGGTGTCCTCCCACTGCCGTACGTTGCCCCCGTCGTCCATCGAGCCGTCCTCGACCTCCAGCAGCAGCCCGCTGATGAAGCTCACCAGGGCGACCGTGCCCGGCGACTGGAGATCCTGCTCGATGATCCACTCCTGGGCGCCGAAGTTGTTCGCCTTCCACTGCTGGATGTTGGCGCCGTTCTCCACCGAGGCGTTCGCCACGTCCAGCCGCTTGCCGCTGGCCGCGTTCACCAGATGGTGGAGGCCGCCGCCGTTCGGTACGGGAACGATGTGCCAGTGCTGGCCCGGCGTGCCGTTCTCCTTGCCCTGCTGCACGTTGGCGCCGCTGCGGCTCGATCCCTCGAACACCTCCAGGAGCAGCCCGCTGGCCACGTTCCGTACTCGGTAGAGCCCCTCCTCGACCGGCGTGGGTGAACCGCTCACTGCGCGAACTCCTTTTCCCTGGTGGTGAGATGGAAGGCGCGCCGGTAGGCGGCCGGGGAGATCCCGACCAGGGCGCGCATGTGCTGCCGCAGCGAGTTTCCGCTGCCGAACCCGGTCCGGTCCGCGATGTGATCGATCGTCAGATCGCTGGTCTCCAGCAACTGCTTGGCCAGTTCCACCCGTTGGGCGGTGAGCCACTGTCCGGGTGTCGTCCCCGCCTCGTCCCGGAAACGGCGCGTGAAGGTCCGTACGCTCATCCGCGCGTGCCCCGCCAGCTCCGTCAGCGTCAGCGGCCGGTCCAGCCGTTCGAGCGCCCACGCGCGCGTCGGGGCCGTGGTGGCGGTGGTCGGCTCGGGGACCGGGCGCTCGATGTACTGTGCCTGGCCGCCGTCCCGCCACGGCGGGACGACACAGCGCCGCGCGACCGCGTTGGCGGTGGCGCTGCCGTGGTCCTTCCGCACCAGATGCAGACAGAGGTCCACCCCGGCCGCCGCCCCCGCCGAGGTCAGGACGTCCCCGTCGTCCACGAAGAGCACGTCCTCGTCGAGCCGGACGCCGGGGAAGAGGGAGCGGAAGTGGGCGGCCTCCCACCAGTGCGTGGTGGCCGGGCGGCCGTCGAGCAGTCCGGCCGCCGCCAGCGCGTACGCGCCCGTGCAGATCGACACCACCCGCGTACCGGGCCTGATCAGTCCCAGCGCGCCTCGCACCTTCTCCGCCAGGCGGCCCTCGTCGGCGAGCGTCCGCAGCTCGTGCGTGGGCGGTACGACGACGGTGTCGGCCGCCGCCAGCTCCTCGGGCCCGTGCTCGGCGACGATCGAGAAACCGTCGGAGGTGCGGACCGGGGCGCCGTCCAGCGTGCACACGCGGACGTCGTAGAGGGGCGTGCCGTCGTCGTCGAGCGCGCCGCCCAGAATCCGGGAGGGAATGCCCAGCTCGAACGGGATCACCCCGTCCAGAGCGAGCACGGCGACCCGGTGGGGCGGCACAGACGCGCGGGGAGACGCCTCGGGCGGTGACACGAACGTGGTCATGGCCAGATTCTGTCACATCATGGCTTTCTGGCCAGTACCGGCGAGCGGAGGCCTCGCCGAAGCTGGAAGCGACCAGGAGACACCGGCCCGAGGAGCACCCTCCCCATGAACGACACCGCCACCGCAGCCCCCGCCACCATGCGCGCCATCACCGCCACCGCGTGGGGCGGCCCCGAGGTCCTCACCGAGAGCCGGGTCGCACGGCCCGAGCCGGGCCCGACCGAGATCCTCGTCCGGGTCCACGCGGCGGGTCTCAACCCCGTCGACTGGAAGTCCCGCGCCACCGGAGGCTTCGGCATGTGGGGCGAGACCCCGGTCCTCGGCTACGACGTGTCCGGCGTCGTCGAGGCCGTCGGACTCGGCGTCACGCTGTACGAGCCCGGCGACGAGGTCTTCGGCATGCCCCGCTTCCCGGAGCAGGCGGGCGGCTACGCCGAGTACGTCACCGCTCCCGCCCGTCACTTCGCCCGCAAGCCCGCCGCCCTCACCCACGTCGAGGCCGCCGCGCTGCCCCTCGCCGGGCTCACCGCCTGGCAGGCGCTCGTCGAGACCGCCGCTCTGCGCGCCGGACAGCGGGTCCTGGTCCACGCGGCGGCCGGTGGCGTCGGCCACCTCGCCGTACAGATCGCCAAGGCCCGCGGCGCGTACGTCATCGGCACGGCGAGCGCCGCCAAGCACGACTTCCTGCGTGGTCTCGGCGTCGACGAGCCCATCGACTACACGACGACCGACTTCGCCGAGGCCGTACGGGACGTGGACGTCGTCCTCGACGCCATCGGTGGCGACTACGGCACGCGCTCGCTGCCCGTGCTGCGGGACGGGGGCTCGCTGGTGACCCTGCCGTCGCCCGACGCCGTACCGGCGGCACCCGGGCGCGGCATCCGCACCGGCTTCACCCTCGTCGAGCCGGACTACGCGGGGCTGCTCGCCCTCGCCGAGCTGGTGGAGACGGGACGGCTCCGGCCGGAGGTCGACACCGTCCTGCCGCTGGCCGAGGCGGCCAAGGCGCACGAGCTGGGCGAGTCGGGCCGCACCCGCGGCAAGATCGTCCTGACCGTCTGAGCGTCCGCCTTCCCGGCGCGCGACGGCTCGCGGGGGGCGGCGGACATCCGGCGCCCCCGCGGCCGATTCGTGATCAGGCTCCGGCGTTGAACTCGCCCGGGTTCGGACCCAGGCGGCGGTCCTCGTCGAGGACGGCGATCGCCGCCATGTCCTCGTCGTCCAGCTCGAAGCCGAAGACGTCGATGTTCTCCTCGATACGGGACGGGGTCACCGACTTCGGGATGACCACGTTCCCCGTCTGCAGGTGCCAGCGCAGCACGACCTGAGCCGGCGTACGGCCGTGCTTCTGGGCGACGGCGACGATCGCCGGGACCTCGAGCAGACCCTTGCCCTGACCCAGCGGCGACCAGGCCTCGGTGGCGATGCCGTACCGGGCGTGCGCCTCGCGCGAGGCCTGCTGCTGGAGGTGCGGGTGGAGCTCGATCTGGTTGACGGCCGGAACGACGGAGGTCTCGCCGATCAGCCGATCCAGGTGCTCCGGAAGGAAGTTGGAGACACCGATCGCCTTCGCCCGGCCGTCGGCGTAGATCTTCTCGAAGGCCCGGAACGTGTCGACGTAGGCGTCCTTCGCCGGCACGGGCCAGTGGATCAGGTACAGGTCGACGTAGTCCAGGCCCAGCTTGTCGAGCGAGGCGTCGAAGGCGCGGAGCGTCGAGTCGTGGCCCTGCTCGCTGTTCCACAGCTTGGTGGTGACGAACAGCTCCTCGCGGGGGAGGCCGGACGCGGCGATCGCCCGGCCGGTGCCCGTCTCGTTCTCGTAGATCGCGGCCGTGTCGATGGAGCGGTAGCCGGCCTCCAGGGCGGTCGCCACCGCCCGGGTCGCCTCGTCGTCCGGCACCTGCCAGACGCCGAAGCCGAGCTGCGGCATCTCCACGCCGTTGTTCAGGGTGAGGGAGGGGACCCTGCTGTCCGTGCTCACGTGCGGTCGATCCTTACGTCGTCGGGTGGTACTCCCCACGACAACGGTCGGGGGCGTGATCGCATTCCGCCGAGCCGGGGGCCGTGTCGGTTTTCGATCACGTGTCCAGGACCCTGCCCGGATCGGAGCCGAGGTACGCCTCCCGGACCGCCGCGTCCGCCCGGACCTCCGCCGCCGTCCCCTCGGCGAGGACCCGGCCGAGGTCCAGGACGACGACACGCGAACACAGCTCCATCACGAAGGCCACGTTGTGCTCGACGAGCAGCACCGCGCAGTTCTCCTCGTCGGCCGCGTGGCGCACCACGGCCGCGAGCCGGCGGCGCTCCTCGGCGGTCGTCCCGGACGCGGGCTCGTCGAGCAGAAGGACCCGGGGCGGGTCGGCCAGCGCCCGGGCGAGTTCGACCATGCGGGCCTGCCCCACGGGCAGCGCGCCCGCGTACGAGCCGGCGAGCGCGTCGAGCCCGCACGCGTGGAGCACGGCCGCGGCGCGTTCCCGGTGGCCGCGCGCTCCCCGACGAGGCCCGCCCCGCCACTCCTGGGCAACGACCAGGTTGTCGGCCACCGTCAGCTGCCCGAACAGCTGCTGGCGCTGGAAGGTGCGCCGGATGCCGTGGCGGGCCCGCCAGACGGGCGAGCGGCGGGTGATGTCCGTTGCGGCGTACTCGATCCCGCCCGCGTCCGGCCGCCTGATCCCGGACAGGACGTCGAAGAGCGTCGTCTTGCCCGCCCCGTTGGGCCCGATGAGGCCGCAGATCTCACCGGGGCGTACGGAGATCGTCACATCGCGCAGGGCATGCACGCCGCCGAAGCGGACGTCGATCCCGTGGGCGCGGAGCAGCGCATGGGTCATCGGCGGATCCCCGTTCCCAGATAGGCCTCGGCGAGCCGGTCCGGATCCACCTCGGAGCGAGGCCCCGACCAGGCGACCTCGCCCTGAGCCAGATACGCCACGGTGTCGGCGATTCCGAGCACCTCGGCCGCCCTCTCCTCGACGAGGACCAGCGCCGTGCCGTGCGCGCGGAGCTCGGCGAGGAGAGGGAAGACCTCGTCCACGACACGCGGCGCGAGGCCGAGGGAGGGCTCGTCGGCGACGAGGACCTCCGGCGGATGCTGGAGCAGCGGGGCGAGCGCGAGAAGCTGCTGCTCCCCGCCCGACAGCGACCCGGCGTGGACCGCGCGGCGGGCGGCCAGCACGGGGAAGCGGGCGTAGACCGCCTCCCGGTCCGCGGGCGCCGGCAGCTGCAGGGCCAGGTTCTCCTCGATCGAGAGCCCGGCGAAGATCCCGCGCCCCTCGGGCGCGAGCCGCACCCCGCGCCGCGCCCGGGAGACCGGCGTGTCCCGTGTGGCGTCCTCGCCCCGTACCCGTACCAGACCGCCCGCGGGCCGGAGCAGGCCCGCGGCCACCCGGCACAGGGTGGACTTTCCGGCCCCGTTCGGCCCGAGCAGGACGAGCACCTCCCCGCCGCGCACCGCGAGATCGACGCCGTGCAGGACGGACGCACCGCCGTAGCCGGCGTGTATGCCGCGCAACTGGAGGGCGTACGGCGGCATGCCGGAACCGCTGCGGGCGCTTCGGGGCGCGGCCCCGGCACCGGCGGCGTCCGGATCGGCCGGGCGCGGGGCCGGCGGGCCGGTCCGCGCCCGAGCGACGGCACGGGTCGACGTCCGCGGGTCGGGCGGCCCGGAGGCGGGCTCCCGAGCGGCGACACGGGTCGACGCCCGCGGGTCGGGCGGCCCGGAGGTGTCGGGCCCGGAGGCGCCCGTCCCGTCGGCCCCTGGAGTTCCGGCCGCGACCGGCGCGGCGGCGGCTGCTCCGGGACCTGTCCCGCCGCCCGCCCCGGATTCCGTCCCGTCGCCCGCCCCGCCGTCTGTCCCGTCGCCCCTCCGGGCGCTCGCCCGCGCCGCCCGCCGGGACGGCAGTGCCGCGCAGTACCCGTCCGGGTCGTTGGCGAGCGCGAGGCCCGCCAGGCCGAAGAGGATCACCGGCAGATGCGCGGACTCCGTGACGTACGTCGACAGAAGGTGCGGGACCACCGCGAAGACAAGCCCCGCCACCACCGCGAACTGCGGCCGGCGCACACCCGCCGCGACGACGACGGCCAGCCACACCAGCCCCGTCATCGCCGTGAAGTCCGTCGCCGTGATCCGGGTGCTGTACGAGGCGTACAGCACGCCCCCGAAGCCCGCGAGCCCCGCCGACACCGTGAAGAGCAGCAGCTTCGTCCGTACCACCGACACGCCCGACGCCGCGGCGGCCTCCGGCGCGGAACGCACCGCGAGGATCGCCCGGCCGTGGCGGGAGCCGCGCAGCCAGGTCAGCAGTGCCACCACGGCTCCGCAGAGCACGACGAGCGCGAGCCCCAGGGCGCGGTCGTCGCCCAGGTCCACCGGGCCGACGACAGGCCGGGGGATCTCCCAGCCGGTGTCCCCGTTGCGCAGCCGGCCCAGCTGGAAGAGCACCTGGTCCGCCAGGAAGGCGAGGGCCAGTGTGGCAAGCGCCAGCGACCTGCCGCCGAGCCGCAGCGCGGGAAGCGCGACCACCGCGCCGAGCAGGGCGGCCGCGGCCGTGCCGGCCGCCGCGGCGGCCACGAACGGCCAGCCGTGGCTCATCAGCAGCCCCGCGACGAGGGCGGCGCCGGTCACGAACGTCGCCTGGGCGAGCGACACCATCGCACCGAGGCCGGTCACCACCGTGAAGGACATGAAGACCAGCCCGATCGCGAGCCCTTGGGCCAGGATCCCGCTCCAGAACGGCGTGGTGACGGTGTAGAAGGCCGTACCGAGCAGGACGGCCGCCACGATCCAGGCCCCCCATCGGCGGCCCCAGCCCTTCCCGGCCAGATAGTCGACCGGCGGCGGGTCCGCCGCCGCCGTGCCCGCCGCGCGCCGTCGCTGTGCGAGGACGACGAGTCCGGCGAAGAGGATGAGGAACGGTACGGCGGTACGGAAGCCGGTGATGTCCTCGGCGAAGGAGGAGTACCCGGCGACCAGGTTCTGGAGCACCCCGAGCCCGAGCCCGCCCGCGAACGCGAGGGGCACCGAGGCGAAGCGTCCGAGCACGGCCGCCGTCGCCGAGACGAAGAGGAACAGGGTGTAGTCGTGGGCGGAGAGCCCGAGGAGCGGGGTCGCGAGGACACCGGCCAGGCCCGCGAGACCGGACGACAGCATCCACGCGATCGAGGACAGCCGGTCCGCGCTGATGCCCCGCAGTTCGGTCAGCGAGCGGTTGTCGACGGCCGCCCGCAGCAGCAGCCCGAGCCGGGTGTGCCGCATGAGCACCCACAGTCCGGCCGCCGCGAGCGCCGTCGCGACCCAGGTGATCAGCTGGTCGGAGTCGATGCCCACGCCGTCGAGTGGCTGCCAGGAGACCGCGGGGCTCGGCCCGACACCGGGCAGCCCGAACTGGTTCTCCGCCGGCAGGACCGGGGCGCCGGCCCGCTCCAGGAGCTCGACCACCCACAGTCCGGCCGCCGGAAGCGCGACCAGCAGACCGATCGTCGCCACGATCTGCGCCGTCTCACCGACCCCGGCGAGCTTGCGGAACATCAGCCGGTCCAGTCCCCAGCCGAGCGCGGGCGCCACCACGAACACCAGCAGAAGCGCGGTGGGCACGGCCGGCCAGCCGAAGCCGGAGTGCAGCTCGTAGAAGGCCAGCGCGCAGAGATAGGCGGTGGCGCCGTGCGCGAAGTTGAAGAGTCCGGAGGCGGAGTACGACAGGACGAGCCCGGTCGCGAGCAGCGCGTACAGCGCGCCCGAGACCAGCCCGCTCAGGACGAAGCCCAGCAGGTCACCCACGCGAAGCGCCTCTCAGCCGAAGGGGATCGGCGGATAGCACCTGAACGGCACGGCCACCTCGTAGCGCCCGTTCGTCAGCCGGACCAGCGCCCCGCAGCCGAAGCTCTCCTTCTGCCCCTTGGGCTCGGCCCGGTCGCCCACGAGCGTCCCGGTGTCGGAGAAGCCGTCGGCCGCCTTCTGGAAGGACTCGACGGTGAGGTCCTTGCCCGCCTTCTCGGCGATCGAGAGGAAGAGGTCGGCGCTCATGTATCCGGTCATCATGTGCATGTTCAGGGGGACGTCCTTGCCGCCCGCCGCCTTCCTGATGTCCGCCTTGAACTGCCGCATCGCCGGGCTGTCGGCCTCGAACGGCTGGAACTGCAGCAGCACATGCACCCCGTCGAGCGCCTGCTTCGTCGCGTCCTTCGCGAGCAGCCCGGGGTCGTAGTCGGTCGGATCGGAGAGCAGGCCCTTGTACCCGGACCGCTTGAGGGCGGTGAACAGGCCGATGTTGTACGGCGTCTGCATCACGGAGACGACGGCGTCCGGCGCCCCGCCGCCCGGGCCGGAGCGCAGGATCTCTTTCGTGTACGCGGACCAGTCGCTGGGCATCGAGGTCGCGGGCACCACGGCCTTGGCGTAGGAGACCTGGAAGCCGGCCGCCTTGAACCCCTGGGTGAACGTACGGATGCCGAACTTGCCGGCGTCGTTGTCGCCCGCGATCAGCGCGACCGACTTGCCGCGCGCACCGCCGAGCACGGCGGCGAGGCCCTCGGGCCAGGTCTGGTTGAGCGTGCCGCCGGGCGTGGGGACGAGGCAGCCGTTGAAGCCGTAGATGTGCCGAGGACCGCAGAACGAGGGGAGCGTGCCCCAGCCCACGGTGGGGACCTTCTGGCCGTCGAGGAAGTCGGCTCCGGCGAAGGTGACCGAGCTCATGGGGGAGACGGCGAAGACCTTGTCCTGCTGGACGAGCTTGCGGGCCGCTGCCAGGTTCCTGGCCGGGTCCTGGCCGTCGTCCTCGGCGCCCAGGTAGTCGATCCTGCGCCCGTTGATCCCGCCTTCGGCGTTGGCCCGGTCGTAGCGCGCCCTGGCGCCGAGGTCGGTGTCCTTCTTGGAGTAGCCGCTCGCGGTGGTCATGGAGACGATGCCGCCGACCTTGATCGCGTCGGCGGTGACTCCGCGTACGGAGGAGTCGGAGGAGCCGGGCTTCTCCGAAGTCCCGCCGGTGGAGGCGGAGTTGCAGGCTGTGGCCAGGAGCAGCGCTGCCGCAGCGGCGGCGAGGGTGCGGATCGGTCGCGGCACGTCGGTCGTCCCTCCGTCGGGTGACCGCATTCTGTGACCGGGCTGATGAACCGTCAATAACTGATACAACGTCAATTGATGATGCGTCAGGAACACTTGACCGCAGCCCCGGTCAGCCGTACAGCGCCTCGACCTCGGCCGCGTACGCCTTCTCGATCGCTTTGCGCTTGAGCTTGAGCGAGGGGGTGAGCAGCCCGTGCTCCTCGCTGAACGGATGGGCCAGGATCCGGAACGTCCTGATGGACTCCGCCTGCGAGACCAGGGTGTTGGCCGCCACCACGGCCCGGCGGATCTCCGTCTCCAGGCTCGGGTCGCGCACCAGCTCGGCCGGTGGCAGCGGTGCCCGCCCCTGCATCGCGAGCCAGTGCTCCACCGCCTCCTGATCCATCGTCACCAGTGCGGCGATGTACGGCCGGTCGTTGCCCACCACGATGCACTGCGCGATCAGCGGATGCGCTCGCACGCGCTCCTCCAGACCGGCGGGCGCGACGCTCTTGCCGCCCGAGGTCACCAGGATCTCCTTCTTGCGCCCGGTGATCGTCAGAAAGCCGTCCTCGTCGAGCATCCCCAGGTCCCCGGTGGCCAGCCAGCCGTCGTTGAGGACGGCGGCGGTGGCCTTCGGGTTGTTGAGGTACCCGGAGAAGATCTGACCGCCGTGCAGCCACACCTCCCCGTCCTCGGCGATGTGCACCGTCGTCCCCGGCACCGGCTGCCCGACCGTCCCGTACTTGACGCGCTCGGGCGGATTCGCCGTCGCCGCCGCCGAGGACTCCGTCAGGCCGTACCCCTCGAAGACGGTCACCCCGGCGCCCTCGAAGAAGAGGCCGAGGCGCCGGTCCATGCCGGAGCCGCCCGACATCGCGTGCCGGACCCGTCCGCCCATGGCGTCGCGGACCTTGCCGTACACGAGCTTCTCGAAGAACTGGTGCTGCATCCGGAGCCCGGCCGACGGACCGGGGCCGATGCCGAACGCCTTGTGCTCCATGGCCTCCGCGTACTTGACCGCCACGTCGACGGCCTTGTCGAAGGGGCCCACCTTCCCGTCGCTCTCCGCCTTGCGGCGGGCGGCGTGGAAGACCTTCTCGAAGATGTACGGAACGGCCAGGATGAACGTCGGCCGGAAGGACGCCAGGTCCGGCAGGAGCGCGGACGCCGCAAGCACCGGCTGATGTCCCATCTTCACCCCGCTCAGCACCGCCGCGACCTCCACCATCCGCCCGAAGACATGGGCGAGGGGGAGGAAGAGCAGGGTCGAGGCCTCGTCGCCCGGCTTGGAGTGGAAGACCGGCTCCCAGCGGCCGACCAGCATGTCCGTCTCGAACATGAAGTTGGAGTGGGTGATCACACAGCCCTTGGGGCGGCCCGTGGTGCCCGAGGTGTAGATGATCGTGGCCACGGAGTCCGGCGTCACCGCCCGGCGGTGCCGCTGGACGATGTCCTCGTCGATCTCCGTGCCCGCCGCCATCAGTTCGTCGACCGCGCCCGCGTCCAGCTGCCACAACCGCTGGAGCCGCGGCAGCCGGTCGACCACGGAACCGATCGTCATCGCGTGGTCCTCGTGCTCCACCACGCAGGCGGTGACCTCGGCGTCGTGCAGCATCCAGTAGACCTGATCGGCCGAGGAGGTGGGGTAGATCGGTACCGACTGGGCGCCCAGCGTCCACAGCGCGAAGTCGAACAGGGTCCATTCGTAGCGGGTCCTGGCCATGATGGCGACCCGGTCACCGAACCGTACGCCGTGCGCGATCAGCCCCTTCGCGAGCGCGAGCACCTCGTCCCGGAACTGCGCCGAGGTCACGTCCCGCCACTCGCCGGCGGCGTCCTTGCGGCCGAAGGCGACCCGGGTCGGTGTCTGCTCGGCGTGGTCGAACACGGCGTCCGCCAGACCGCCGACCTGAGGCGCCGCCTCGACGGGCGGCACGGTGAACTCGCGCAATGACCTGCTCCTCGACCGCTCGTTGTCGCGCTCCGTACGGCGCGGGTGACGGTACCCCACCCGACTGACGGGCGGGAGGGCCTTCACCAAGCCGGGACATTGGGTGTTGTCACAGGTCAGGGGAGGGTGAGGGGGCAAGTGACGGGCGGTCGGGGGCCGTTACTGACCGCGCAGTAAGTAGGCCGGGCCGGAATCTCCACGGAATCTGTACCGGCCGCTCACCTCGCTCACGTCGGTCGCCCGGGGAGTCCGGGCACGAGCTCAGGCGGTGAGATGTCCGGCGGCGCGGCGGGGCCGGTGCAGCCGGTCGCCCCCCGCGAGGATCGCCGCGGCCAGGGCGTCGGCCGCCTCCTGCGCCTTCCCTCGCTGCCGGCCCTTGCGCAGGACGAAGTCGACGTCGCCCAGGTCCGGCAGCCCCGCACGGGCGGGCAGTTGCGACAGGCCGGGCGGAACCAGCTCACGGGTGTGCGCCATCACCCCGAGACCGGCCCGGGCCGCCGCGATGTTCGCGCTCAGGCTGCTGCTCGTACACGCGATCCGCCAGGACCGCCCCTGAGCCTCCAGGGCTTCCAGCGCCCGGGCGCGGGTGATGCCGGGCGGCGGGAAGACGATCAGCGGCACCGGACGCTCCGGGTCGAGACGCAGCCGCGGCGAGCCGATCCAGATCAGCGAGTCCTGCCAGACCAACTCACCCGCGCTCTCCTTCGTGCGCCGCTTGGCGAGGATCAGGTCGAGCCGCCCCGCCTCGAGCCGGGCGTCGAGTGTCCCGGACAGCTCGACCGTCAGCTCCAGATCCACCTCGGGGTGCTCACGCCGGAACGACTCCAGGATCTCGGGCAGACGGGTCACCACGAAGTCCTCCGAGGCCCCGAAACGCAGCCGCCCGCGCAGCCGGGTCCCGGTGAAGTAGGCGGCCGCCCGCTCATGGGCCCGGAGGATCGTCCGGGCGAAGCCGAGCATCGCCTCGCCGTCCTCCGTCAGCTCGACGCTGTGGGTGTCCCGGGTGAACAGCGGACGCCCGGTGGCGTCCTCGAGCCGCCGCACATGCTGACTCACGGTCGACTGCCGCACCCCGAGCCGCCGGGCGGCCTGGGTGAAGCTCAGCGTCTGGGCGACGGCGAGAAAGGTACGGAGCTGCGCCGGGTCGTACACGCCTTCCAGGCTAACGCGCGCTCATCGCGATGCGTGATGACAGTCAGAGCGCTGTACGGGATTCCCGATCGCCGTGGCCGGGAGCAGGATGGGGAGGCACGATCTTTCGCCCGAGAGCAGTGGAGCACATGAACCGCCGTACCACCCTCCTGCCGTCCTGGCTGCCGATCGACCCGTACATCGCGGCACTCCTGGGCACGGTGGGCCTCGCGGCGCTGCTGCCCGCCTCCGGCGCCGCCGCGACCGTCGCCGACGGGGCCTCGACGGCGGCCGTCGCCCTGCTGTTCTTCCTCTACGGCGCACGCCTCTCCACGCGGGAGGCGCTGGACGGGCTCAGGCACTGGCGGCTCCACGTGACCGTCCTCGCGGCCACCTTCGTCGTCTTCCCGCTGCTCGGACTCGCGGCGAAGGGGCTGGTACCGGCCGTTCTCACACCCCCGCTCCACACCGGCCTGCTCTTCCTCTGCCTGGTGCCGTCCACCGTCCAGTCCTCGATCGCGTTCACCTCGATCGCCCGCGGCAACGTCCCGGCCGCGATCTGCGCGGGCTCCTTCTCCTCCCTGGCCGGCATCCTGCTCACCCCGCTGCTCGCCGCCGTTCTGATCGGCGGCGGCGCGGGCGGATTCTCCGCCGACTCGCTGCTGAAGATCGTGCTCCAGCTCCTCGCGCCGTTCCTGGCGGGCCAGCTGCTGCGGCGTTGGGTCGGGGGCTTCGTCCTACGGAAGAAGAAGGTTCTGGGGTACGTCGACCGAGGCTCGATCCTGCTCGTCGTGTACACCGCGTTCAGCCACGGCATGGTCGCCGGCATCTGGCACCAGGTCACCCCGGTCCGGCTCGGGCTCCTGCTCGCGGTCGAGGCCGTCCTGCTCGCCGTGATGCTGGCGCTGACCTGGTACGGCGCGAAGCGGCTCGGCTTCGACCGGGCGGACCGGATCGCGATCCAGTTCGCGGGCTCGAAGAAGAGCCTGGCGGCGGGGCTCCCGATGGCGAGCGTGCTGTTCGGCCCGCAGGCGTCCCTCGCGGTTCTGCCGCTGATGCTCTTCCACCAGATGCAGCTGATGGTCTGCGCGGTCATCGCGAAGCGCCGTGCCAGGGACCCGGAGCCGGCATGGGAGGCGGCGCCGGAGGGCGGGACGCCGCTGCCCGAGCGGGCGGCGGAGGCCGCGACGGCTGCCCGACGCTGAGGGCCAGCCGGCCGGGCGGCCCGTCGGGCGCCCGGCCCGCGTTGGCGGGATCACGTCCCCACCCCCACCACGATGATCATCGGGCCCGCTACCGTGCTCCCATGCCCGCACTCGATCCCGGCCGCACCGCGCTCGTCCTCGTCGACCTGATGGAACGCATCGTCGCGCTGCCGCTCGCCCCCCGCCCCGGAACCGACGTCGTCGCCGCCGCGGACCGGCTCGCCGACACCTTCCGGGCCGTCGGCGCGCCCGTCGTCCACATCAGGGTCGAGCGGCCGAACGTCGAGACCCAGCCGCCCGGCAGCGACCTCGTCCCCTCCCTCGTCCACGACGGCGACCACGTCGTCGTCAAGCGGACCGTCGGCGGATTCCAGGACACCGGCCTCCACGAGCTCCTCGCCGCGCACGCGGTCACGACGGTCGTGTTCGCCGGCATCGCCACCAACCTCGGCGTCGAGTCCACCGCCCGCGCCGCCTGCGACCTCGGCTACGAACCGGTCTTCGCCGAGGACGCCATGACCGCCCTCACCGCCGACGAGCACCACGCCTCGGTGACCCTGGACTTCCCGCGCCTCGGCACCGTCGCCCCCGTCGACGCGATCACCCTGGACGGACCCGAGTGACGCGCGTCCCGATACGGTACGGCGCCCGTCCCTGCGCCCTGGTCGTCTGCCGCGGCTGCTGCTGCGGCGACGCGGGCAAGAACCCGGGCGTCGACCACGAGGGCCAGCTCGCCCGGCTGCGCGAGGCCGCGGCGCGATCCGGCGGCCGGCTGTCCGTCCGTACGAGCGACTGCCTCGGCCCGTGCGCCCAGGCCAACGTCGTCGTGGTCCAGCCCTCCACCGAGGGCCGCCGCCGGGGCGGACGCGCCGCCTGGATCGGGTTCACGGTGGACGACGACTGCCTCGACGACATCCTCGCCTGGACGGCCGCGGGCGGACCCGGCATCGCCGAACCCCCGGCGACCCTCACGCTCCAGATGATCGACCCCCCGGCCGAGACACCACGCGCCCGCGCGGCCCGCCGCACCCGGTAGCGGCGAGCGCCGGGGGGCGCCCGTTCACACCGGTACGGGCACATCACCGCGGCGCGGCACCGCGGCCGTCCTAGGAAGGGCGCGGGACCGGCCGGCGCAGGGGGCGCTCCCCGCCGGCCGATAACCCGACCCGTGCAGCGCGCGGAGCCCGTCAGCCCCGGGTGGCCGCGGCCCCGAGGGCGATCCGGTGCTCGCCCGCGTACACGTTCATGTCCTGGCCGCGCAGGAAGCCGACCAGGGTGAGCCCCGTCTCCGCGGCCAGGTCCACGGCGAGCGAGGACGGCGCCGAGACCGCCGCGAGCACCGGGATGCCCGCCATCACGGCCTTCTGCGCCAGCTCGAAGGACGCCCGCCCGGACACCAGCAGGACCGCCCGGTCCAGCGGCAGCCGCCCGTCGCTCAGGGCGCGGCCCACCAGCTTGTCCACCGCGTTGTGGCGGCCCACGTCCTCCCGTACGTCGAGCAGCTCGCCGTCCTCCGAGAACAGCGCCGCCGCGTGCAGGCCCCCGGTCCGGTCGAAGACCCGCTGCGCCGCCCTCAGCCGGTCGGGGAGGCGGGAGAGCAGCTCGGGCGTGAGCCGGACCGGGGGAGTGTCGGCGATCGGGAAGCGTGCCGTGGTCCGTACGGCGTCCAGGCTGGCCTTGCCGCACAGCCCGCACGACGACGTCGTGTAGACGTTCCGCTCCAGGGTGATGTCCGGGACGGGGACACCGGGCGCCAGCTGGACGTCCACCACGTTGTACGTGTTCGTGCCGTCGTCCTTGGCACCGGCGCAGTACACGATGTTCCGCACGTCGGACGCCGCCCCGAGCACCCCCTCGCTGACCAGGAACCCGGCCGCGAGCGCGAAGTCGTCGCCGGGCGTGCGCATCGTGATCGCCAGCGGATTGCCGTTCAGCCGGATCTCCAGCGGCTCCTCGGCCACCAGCGTGTCCGGGCGTACGGTGACGGCCTCGCCCCGGATCCGGATGACGCGCCGTCGCTCGGTGACCCGTCCCATGTGGCTACACCCGATTCTGTACGTGCTGGAAGCCGAAACGGCCCTTGATACAGAGGTTGCCATGGGTCACCGGGTTGTCGTGCGGGGAGGTGACCTTGACGATCTCGTTGTCCTGGACGTGCAGGGTGAGGTTGCAGCCCACACCGCAGTACGCGCAGACCGTCGTCGTCTCCGTCTGCGCCGCCTCGTCCCAGGTGCCGTCCGCGCGCATGTCGAACTCCCGCTTGAAGCTCAGCGCGCCCGTCGGACAGACCTCGATGCAGTTGCCGCAGTACACGCACGCGGACTCCGTGAGGGGTCCGTCGTGCTCCACGGCGATCCGGGCGTCGAAGCCACGGCCGGTGACGGAGATCGCGAAGGAGTTCTGCCACTGGTCGCCGCAGGCGTCGACGCACTTGTAGCAGAGGATGCACTTGTCGTAGTCGCGGACGTAGAGGTCGTTGTCGACGCGCGGCTCCTCGCCGAGGCGGCGCGCGTCCGGCCCGAAGCGGTCGGGCTCCGCGCCGTACTCCTTGATCCACTCGGCGGCGCCCGGGGTGGTCGACAGATCCACCGACGAGGCGAGCAGCTCCAGGACGACCTTCCTGCTGTGCCGGGTCCGCTCGGTGTCGGTACGGACGACCATCCCCGGTTCGGCGCGGCGCGAGCAGGCCGGGACGAGGGTCCTGGCCCCCTCGACCTCGACCACGCACACCCGGCAGGCGTTCTTCGGGGTGAGCGTGTCGCCGTGGCAGAGCGTCGGCACCTCCGTACCGGCGGCGCGGCAGGCGTCGAGGATCGTGGCACCCTCCGGGACGCGCACGGGGGTGTCGTCGAGGGTGAACTCCAGGAGGCGGCGGGGCGGGGCGAGGGGAACCGTGGTCACTTGTAGACCCCCAGACGGTCGATGGCGGACTCGACGGCGTTCCACGCGGTCTGGCCGAGACCGCAGATCGAGGCGTCGCGCAGGGCCTGTCCGACCTCGCGCAGCAGGGCGATGTCACCGGCCGCCGCCTCGCCCGTACGGTCCTTGATGCGGTGCAGCGCCTCCTCCTGCCGGACCGTGCCCACCCGGCACGGCACGCACTGGCCGCAGGACTCGTCGCGGAAGAACTCGGCGATGCGCAGCAGGATCCGCGGCAGGTCCACGGACTCGTCGAGGACGAGGACCACGCCGGAGCCGAGGGTGGTGCCGGCGGCCCGGGTGCCCTCGAAGGTGAGCGGTATGCCGAGCTCGTCCGGGCGGACGAACCCGCCCGCCGCCCCGCCGAGCAGCACCGCGCGCAGGGTGTCCGGCCGCCCGGCGAGGTCGAGGAGCTCGCCGAGGGTCGCGCCGAACGGGAGCTCGTACACCCCGGGCCGTTCGACGTTGCCGGACACGCAGAAGAGCTTGGTCTCGGCCGCGCGGAACGCCTCGGCGCCCCGGGTGAGGATCGGCAGGACGTTGACGAGCGTCTCGACGTTGTTGGCGGCCGTCGGTTTGCCGAACAGCCCCTTCTCGACGGGGAAGGGCGGCTTGGATCGCGGCTCGCCCCGGTACCCCTCGATGGAGTTGAACAGCGCGGTCTCCTCGCCGCAGATGTACGCGCCGGCGCCGCGCCGTATCTCGATGTCGAAGGCGAAGCCGCTGCCGAGGACGGAATCGCCGAGGAGTCCGCGGGCGCGGGCCTCGTCGAGGGCGTGGGCGAGTCTCTCGTACGCGCGGGGGTACTCACCCCGGATGTAGAGGTAGCCCAGGCGGGCACCGACGGCGTACCCGGCGACCGTCATCGCCTCGACGAGCGCGTACGGGTCGCCCTCCATGAGCACGCGGTCCTTGAAGGTGCCCGGCTCGGACTCGTCGGCGTTGCACACGACGTAGTGGGGGGAGTCGGGCTGGGAGGCGGTCGCCTGCCACTTCCGCCCGGTGGGGAACGCGGCCCCGCCGCGCCCGACGAGCCCGGACTCCGTGACCTCCCGGATGACCCCGGCGGGCCCGAGCGCGAACGCCCGCCGCAGCGCGGCGTATCCGCCGTGGGCCCGGTAGTCGTCCACGCTGGTCGGATCGACGACCCCGACCCTCCCGAGGAGCGTGAGGTGGGCACGCCCCTCGTCGGGGAGCACCCGCCGCGCGGCGTGTTCCGCCCACTCGGTGTGCTGCCCGGCCTGCGGAACGGCCATGACGGCGGGTGCTTCGGGCGCGGTGGCCTCGGGGTGCCGGGCGGCCCGGGCGAGCTCGCCCGCCGTCGCCGGGGCGACGACGACGGCGAGGCGGGTGCGGGGGGCCGGGGATGCGGCGGCGGTGGGTCCGTCGCCCCGGGTCGTGCCTCCCGGGGCGACGGAGTTCCGGGTCCCGGCGGTGCCGGTGGCGCCCGGCCCTGTCGGCTCCTGCCCGCTGAGCGCGCCGAGCAGCGAGGTGCCGGGGCCGCCGGGGACGGGCCCCGACGGGGCGGGGGGTGTCGCGGACGGATCGGGGGCGGGCCCCGACGGGCCGCCGGGTGCCGCGGACGGATCGGGCGCCGGCACCGACGGGCCGGAGGGTGTCGCGGACGGATCGGGCGCGGGCACCGACGGGCTGGGCGCGGGCCCCGACGGGCTGGGCGTCGGCCCGGGCATTCCGGGCGTCGGCCCCGAGGCCCCGGGCGTCGGCCCCGAGGCCCCGGGCGCGGGCCCCGAGGTCCCCCCGGCACCGGCGGCGGTCGCGTCCACCCCCGCCCGTACCAGCAGAGCCGCCGGCGCCCGTTCGCAGAGGCCCAGGCACGGGCTCGGTGCGAAGGCGACGCCCTCGGCCGTGAGGCCCGCCGTCACCGCGGCCGATCCCCGCGCCGCACACGTCAGGTCCGTGCAGACGTGCAGGACCTGCGCCGGGCGGGGACGCACCGCGAACATCGCGTAGAACGTGGCCACCCCGTACGCCTCCGCCGGCGGCACCGTCAGCCGCCGGCACAGATAGTCCAGACCGCCCTCGCTGATCCACCCCACCCGGTCGTTGAGGGCGTGCAGTCCCGGCAGCAGCAGGTCCCTGCGCTCCCGGGCCTCTCGCCCGCCGCGCGCCCACCGCAGATCCGCCGCCGAGCGGTCGTCCGCGCCCTGCCACGCCGACTCGGGAGGACCGAGGACCGCGTCGACCGCCTCCCGTTCCTCGTCCGTCGGCTTGCTGTCACCGAAGCGCAGATCCATCGTCCGCCACCCCCGTCACCCTCTCGATCCGTATCGCGGACGCCTTGAACTCCGCCGTGCCCGCGATCGGACAGTTCGCCTCGATCGTCAGCTGGTTGGTGTCGACCTCGTCCGGAAAGTGCATCGTCATGAACGCGAGCCCCGGCCGCAGCGCGGGATCCACCCAGACCGGCGCCACCACCGACCCGCGTCGCGACGTCACCCGGACCTCCTGGCCCACCGCGACCCCGTACCGCTCCGCGTCCTCCGGGCACAGCTCCACGTACTCGCCGCGCCGCAGCGGGGAGGCGAAACTCCCGCTCTGTACCCCGGTGTTGTACGAGTCGAGCCGGCGCCCGGTCGTCAGCCGGATCGGATACCGCTCGTCGGTGAGATCGACGGGCGGGTCGTGCCGGACGATGCCGAACGGGGCCGGGCTGCCTCGTCGTTCGGGATCGGTCTCCCACAACCGGCCGTGCAGGAAGGTCGGTTCGAGCCGCTCCAGGTCGGGGCACGGCCACTGGATGCCCTGGTGCTCCTCCAGGCGGTCGTACGTCATGCCCCAGTGGTCCGGCGACAGCGCCCGCAGCTCGTTCCAGACGGCCTCCGCGTCCGGATACGTCCACTCCTCATGGCCGAGCCGCCGCGCCAGTTCGCAGATGATGTCGATGTCCTCGCGGGCCTCGCCGGGCGGCCGCACCGCTTTCCGTACCCGCTGGACCCGCCGTTCGCTGTTGGTCGTCGTGCCGTCCGTCTCGCACCAGGCCGCCGTCGCCGGCAGGACCACGTCCGCGAACTCGGCGGTCTTCGTCAGGAAGA
The DNA here is from genome assembly GCF_042902595.1 of Streptomyces sp. NPDC012508. Lineage (NCBI taxonomy): Bacteria > Bacillati > Actinomycetota > Actinomycetes > Kitasatosporales > Streptomycetaceae > Streptomyces > Streptomyces sp. NPDC012508. The sequence goes on along the minus strand of NZ_JBIBEO010000001.1, from coordinate 961,195 downwards.
TGTCCTGCACCACCAGGCAGTCGAGCTTCGCGAGGCGTCCCATCGCCTGCGCGCTGTCCGCCTCCGACTGCGCGGGGTTCTCGCCGATGCAGTACACGGCTCGCAGCTCGCCGCTCTCCATCGCCTCGAACATCTCGGTCAGGTTCCGTCCGTACCGCGGCTGGATCCCCACGCCCCAGAAGGACTCGAACTTCTTCCGCACCTCCGTGTCGAGGATGTCCTGGAAGCCCGGCAGCCGGTTCGGGATGGCGCCCATGTCCCCGCCGCCCTGCACGTTGTTCTGGCCGCGCAGCGGCTGGACCCCGGAGCCGTACCGCCCGACGTGCCCGGTCAGCAGCGCCAGGTTGATCAGCGCCCGGACGTTGTCGGTGCCGTTGTGGTGCTCGGTGATGCCCAGCGTCCAGCACAGCTGGGCCCGTTCGGCGCGGGCGAAGGCATGGGCCAACTCCCGTATCGCGGCGGCCGGTACGCCCGTCACCTTCGAGGCGGCCGTCAGCGTCCACGGCTCCACCAGGGCCCGGTACTCCTCGAAGCCGCTCGTGGCGCGCTCCACGAACGCCCGGTTGTACAGGCCCTCGTGGATGATCTCGCGGCCGAGGGCGTGAGCCAGCGGGATGTCGGTGCCGACGTCGAGCCCGAGCCAGCTCTCGGCCCACTCGGCGGTCGACGTGCGGCGCGGATCGACCGCGTACATCCGCGCGCCGTTCCGTATCCCCTTCAGTACGTGCTGGAAGAAGATCGGGTGCGCGAAGCGGGCGTTGGAGCCCCACATCACGATCACGTCGGTGTGCTCGATCTCCTCGTACGAGGAGGTGCCGCCGCCCGAGCCGAAGACCGCGGACAGTCCGGCGACGCTCGGCGCGTGACACGTCCGGTTGCAGGAGTCGACGTCGTTGGTGCCCATCACCACGCGCGCGAACTTCTGCGCCACGTAGTTCATCTCGTTGGTCGCGCGGGCGCAGGAGAACATCCCGAACGCGCCCCGAGCCGCCCGGAACCCGGCCGCTGCCCGCTCCAGGGCCTCGTCCCAGCTCGCCGGCCGCAGCGGCCCGCCCTTCTCGTCCCGTACGAGCGGGTGGGTGAGCCGGGTGTACGTCTTGGGTTCGCGGTTCCGCTTCTTCATGCCGTGCTCCTGGACTGGGTCGCGAGCAGATCCGACAGGGCGTGGACGGTACGGAGCGTCGGCACGGGCACGTCGGTGATGCCCGCCAGCTCCACCACGGCGGCGAGGAGGACGTCCAGCTCCAGCGGCTTGCCCCGCTCCAGGTCCTGAAGGGTGGAGGTGCGGTGGTCGCCCACCCGCTCGGCGCCCGCGAGGCGGCGCTCGACGGAGATGTCGGGGCGGCAGCCGAGGGCCGCGGCGACCGCCAGGGTCTCGTGCATCATCTGCTCGATCACCTGCCGTGTACCGCCGTGCAGGCACATCTGACGCATCGTCGCCCGGGCGAGCGCGCTGATCGGGTTGAAGGAGATATTGCCGAGCAGCTTGATCCAGATGTCGTGCCGCAACTCCGCCTCGACCGGGCACTTCAGGCCCCCGGCCCGCATCGCCTCGGCGAACATCTCGCAGCGTGCGGAGGCCGAGCGGTCCGGCTCGCCGATGGAGAACCGGGTGCCCTCCAGGTGGCGGACCACCCCGGGGCCGCTGAGCTCGGTCGCGGCGTAGACGACGCAGCCGATGGCCCGTTGGGGGGCGAGGACGGCCGAGACCGCGCCGCCCGGGTCGACGCTCTCGACGCGATGGCCGTCGTGCGGGCCGCCGTGACGGTGGAAGTACCACCAGGGGATGCCGTTCTGAGCGGCGACGACCGCCGTGGTGTCGTGCAGGAGCGGCGCGATGAGCGGCCCGCACGCCGCGTACGCGTTGGCCTTCAGGCCCAGGAAGACGTAGTCGGCCGGGCCTACGTCGGACGGGTCGTCGGTGGCGTGCACCCGGGCGGTGAAATCGCCGCGCGGGCTCTCGACCCGTACACCGTGCTGCCTCATGGCCGCGAGATGCGGTCCACGGGCGATCAGATGGACATCGGCGCCGGCGCGGTCGAGCGCGGCTCCGACGTAGGCGCCGATCGCACCGGCGCCGAGGACTGCGACCTTCACGTGCGGATCTCCGTTCGGTCGAGGGAACCGCGAGGGAGGACGGAAGCGTTGTGTCGACGAAATATTGTCTACAGTATGGAGTGGGGGTCGACAAGGGGTCGGGAGCGCGCCCGTTCCTCGCCCGTTGTCGCGGTCTCCCAACAGGTGCGGGTGAATCTTGGTGGTTTACGCGCCCGGTTACCGATGAGTCGCTGGCGAGACTGGGTGGTCCTGCTTACTTGCACTGTGCAAGCGCTCCACGCACCACATGAACCCAAGGGGGTCCCGGGCATGACGGGCACTCGTATCGCCGCGCTCGGGCACTACCAGCCCGCCAAGGTCCTGACCAATGAGGATCTGGCCGAGCTCGTCGACACCAGCGACGAATGGATCAGCAGCCGCGTCGGCATCAGGACCCGTCACATGGCGGGGCAGGACGAGCCGGTCGACGAACTCGCCGCGCACGCCGCCGGCAAGGCGCTCGCCGCGGCCGGCCTGGTCCCCGCCGACATCGACCTCGTCCTCGTCGCCACCTCCACGGCGATCGACCGCTCGCCCAACACCGCGGCCCGCGTCGCCGCCCGGCTCGGCATGGGCTCGCCCGCCACCATGGACCTCAACGTGGTCTGCGCGGGCTTCACCCACGCGCTCGCCACCGCCGACCACGCGATCCGGGCCGGCTCCGCCCGGCGCGCCCTGGTCATCGGCGCCGACAAGATGACCGAGATCACCGACTGGACCGACCGCACGACCTGCGTGCTCGTCGGCGACGGCGCGGGTGCGGCGGTCGTCGAGGCCGTGGAGGAGGGCGTGGAGCCCGGCATCGGCCCGGTGCTCTGGGGTTCCGTACCGGAGATGGGCCACGCCGTCCGTATCGAGGGCACCCCTCCGCGCTTCGCCCAGGAGGGCCAGACCGTCTACCGCTGGGCCACCCAGCAGCTGCCCGCCCTCGCCCGCCAGGTGTGCGAGCGGTCGGGGGTCGCCCCGGAGGAGCTGGCCGGGGTCGTGCTGCACCAGGCCAACCTGCGGATCATCGAGCCGCTCGCCGCGAAGATCGGCGCGGTCAACGCTGTCGTCGCCCGTGATGTGGTCGATTCCGGCAACACCTCGGCCGCCTCGATCCCGCTGGCGCTCTCCAAGCTGGTCGAACGCGGGGAGCTCCCGTCCGGGGCGCCGACCCTGCTCTTCGGCTTCGGCGGCAACCTCTCGTACGCGGGACAGGTCGTCCGCGTCCCGTAGGCGGGCGCGCCACGCTCCGCGCGCACCGGGCGGGGTGTTTCGGACGAGATCATGAAGCGCCGCATGCCTGGACCTGTACGCCGGTAGACTGTAGACGATAGCCAATCCGTGCTCATCGCCTACGGCGTACGAGGGGGCCGCGATGTTGTCCGCAGGACTGCCGCAAGGGGCCGTGCCCAGGCTGGAGCGGCCGGGGCCGCTGCGCGACCGGGTCTACGAGGCGCTGCTCGAACTGATCACCACCCGCGCCCTGCGACCCGGTCAGCATCTGGTCGAGAGCGAACTGGCCGGACACCTCGGGGTCTCCCGTCAGCCCGTCCGTGAGGCGCTCCAGCGGCTGAACACCGAGGGCTGGGTCGACCTCCGGCCGGCGCAGGGCGCCTTCGTCCACGAGCCGACCGACGAGGAGGCCGACCAACTGCTCTCCGTCCGTACGCTCCTGGAGGCGGAGGCCGCCCGGCTCGCCGCCGCGAACTCCGGCTCGGCCGGGATCGCCGCACTGGAGGAGCTCTGCGCGCGGGGCGAGCAGGCGGTGGCGGACGACGACGTCGATCTGGCCGTGGCGACGAACGCGGCCTTCCACGCCAAGGTCATGGAACTGGCCGGAAACCTCGTCCTGTCCGAGCTGGCGGGCCAGGTCGACCGCCGCGTCCGCTGGTACTACACACCGGTCGCCCGGCAGCGTGGCAAGCAGTCGTGGAAGGAGCACCGCGAGCTGATCGACGCGATCGCGGCCCGCGACGAGGCCCGCGCCACGACGGTCATGCGCGCCCACACGGAGCACACGCGCACGACCTACCACGAGCACACCCAGGGCTGAGCGGAGTCGCGCAGTCAGGGCTGAGCGGAGTCGCCCCGCCAGGGCCGAGTGGAGTCGCCCGCTTCCCCGTTCGGCGGAGCCCGGTGGCGGGGGGCCCGGGGCCGCCCTAGCTTCGGACGGGGCGAGGGACATCACCCGCCGTACGCGGCAACGGGCCGCCGGGCGTTCCTCGTGTGATCTGGAGGAGCGCCATGCGCGCGATACGTGTTGCTTCCGCGGCCCTGCTCGCCACGGCCGCCCTCTCGCTCGCGGCGCCGACGGCCGCACTGGCCGACGAGGGAACCGGGAGCGACGCGACGCCGAGCGTGGGCGCGCAGGCCGGCGGCGTGTCGAGCGACCCGACGGACGCAGCCACCACGGTCGACCCCGACGACGTCGCCGAGGCCGCCGGTGGCGAGGGCACACAGAGCGTCGGCGTCGGCGCGGCCGAGGCCGGTACGGACGGGCCGGCCACGAACGCGGCCGGCCCGGTGGACGTCGGCGCGTCGGGCGACGCCGTACCTTCCCCCGTCGACGTCCCGTCCGCCGAGACGGTCCCGTCGACCGACGGCACCGCCGACAACGTCACGCCGTTCGGCTTCTCCGTCACGCCCGCGACCGTCGCCCCCGGCGGCACGGTCACGCTGACCTCCGACGGCTGCGAGGCCTCATCCGTCACCGTCACCTCCGGGGTCTTCGACACCGTCACGCTCACCGAGGGCCGCGCGGGCACCGCCACCATCGACGTCGAGGCCAAGATCGCCGCGGAGTACGAGGTGACCTTCGACTGCAAGGGCAAGAAGGGCACCGCTCCCCTCACCATCACAGCCGGCTCCACCGGTCACTCCGCGGGCGGCCATGACACCGGCGCGGACAAGGGCGTCAAGGCCGGCTTCGGCGGCGGCGCCGGCGAACTCGGCGTCACGGAGGTGGCCATGGGAACCGCGCTGATCGCGGGCGCGCTGGGCGGCGGCGGAATGCTGCTGACGCGCCGCCGTGGAACCGGCGACCGCGCCTGATACGGCTCCTTCGCCCCGGGGTGACGAGGTCCGGGGCGGGGGAGCGTCATCGCCTACACCGGGAGTGCGGATCGTGCACGGGTCGAGCGGACTGTCCAGGCGGGGCGCCTGGGGCGTCGTCGCCGTCGTCCTGCTCGTAGGCATCCATCTGGTGCGGGGCGGTACGGAGGAGTGGCGCGCCGGCGGCCCGCCTCAGCCGCTCGCCGCCGCGGCCCCGGCACACGCCGCCGCCCTCGCTCCCGCGGCAGGTCCCGGCCCGCTGCCCGCCTCCCGCCCCACGCACGTCCGCGTGCCCGCCGTCCGAATCGACGCGCCCGTCACGCCCGTCGGGCTCGACGCCGAGGGCTGGATCGACACACCGCCCGCGGACGAGACCGGCCTCGCCGGCTGGTTCACCGGCGCCGTCACCCCCGGCGAGAAGGGCACGGCGGTCGTCGTCGGCCATGTCGACACCCCGGACGGTCCGAGCGTCTTCTACGAACTCGGCGCGCTGAGCAAGGGGCAGCGCATCGAGATCGCCCGCCAGGACGGCCGGACGGCCGTCTTCTCCGTGTACGGCGTCGAAGTGGTCCCGAAGGACGACTTCCCGGCCGAGCGGATCTACCGGACGTCCCCCCACCCCGAGCTGCGCCTCCTCACCTGCGGCGGCGGATTCTCCCGGCAGAAGGGGTACGACGGCAACGTCGTCGTCTCCGCCCGTCTCGTCGAGGTGCGCTGACCCACGGACCACAAGGCTTTGTCCTCACCCGGGAAAAAGTCGGACCGGATTGCTGCGCAACTTCTTCCCAGTCCCGGACACCACTGCTACGTTCCCCTCGAAAGCCCGACGGCGAGCCGACCGAAGGGCTTCGCCAACTCGTCAGGGGAGGGCGCGTGAGACGCATGACGGCACGACCCGCCAACGCGCACCAGGCGCGACTGCTGCGGCTGCTGCGCGACGGAGGCCCCAACTCCCGTGCGCAGCTGGGCGATCAGATCGACCTGTCACGCTCCAAGCTCGCCGTCGAGGTCGACCGGCTCCTGGAGACCGGCCTCGTCGTCGCCGACGGACTCGCCGCCTCCCGCGGCGGCCGCCGGTCGCACAACATCCGGCTCGCGCCCGAACTCCGCTTCCTCGGCGTCGACATCGGCGCCACGTCGATCGATGTGGCGGTCACCAACGCCGAGTTGGAGGTGCTCGGACATCTCAACCACCCCATGGACGTCCGCGAGGGCCCGGTCGCAGTATTCGAGCAGGCGCTCGCCATGGCGGCCAAGCTGCGCGCCTCCGGCCTCGCCGAAGGCTTCGACGGCGCCGGCATCGGTGTCCCGGGTCCGGTCCGCTTCCCCGAGGGCATCCCGGTCGCGCCCCCGATCATGCCCGGCTGGGACGGCTTCCCCGTACGGGAGGCGCTCAGCCAGGAACTGGGCTGCCCGGTCATGGTCGACAACGACGTGAACCTCATGGCCATGGGGGAGCAGCACGCCGGCGTCGCCCGCTCGGTCGGCGATTTCCTCTGCGTCAAGATCGGTACGGGCATCGGCTGCGGCATCGTCGTCGGCGGGCAGGTCTACCGCGGTACGACGGGCAGCGCCGGAGACATCGGGCACATCCAGGTGGAACCGGACGGCCGCTCCTGCGCGTGCGGCAACAAGGGCTGCCTGGAAGCCCACTTCAGCGGAGCCGCCCTGGCCCGCGACGCCGAGGACGCGGCGCGCGCGGGCCGGTCGGACGAGCTCGCCGGACGCCTCGCGGCGGCCGGCCGGCTCACGGCGGTCGACGTCGCCGCGGCGGCCGCCGCGGGGGACGCCACCTCACTCGCCCTCATCCGTGAGGGCGGCAACCGGGTCGGGCAGGTCATCGCCGGACTCGTCAGCTTCTTCAACCCCGGTCTGGTGGTGATCGGCGGCGGTGTCACCGGCCTCGGTCACAACCTCCTCGCCAGTGTCCGCACCCAGGTCTACCGCCAGTCCCTGCCGCTGGCCACCGGCAACCTCCCCATCGTGCTGGGCGAGCTGGGACCGACCGCCGGAGTGATCGGCGCGGCCCGACTCATCAGCGACCACCTCTTCTCCCCGGCGTAAACCCCGCCTTCCGGTGGTCCGTGTGCCTTCGTTCCGCAGGACGGAGGCACACACCACCCACCGGCGACCAGCCGCCGGACCCCACCCTTCACACCCACTCGCTCAGGCGCCACCCGCACCCGCCGAGGGGATCACCCATGCCATCGCCACCTCCGGCACGCCCTGAAACGCCCCTGCTCACCATGTCCGCCATCACCAAGTCCTTTCCCGGTGTCCGCGCCCTCGACGGCGTCGACCTCGACGTCGCCCCCGGCGAGGTCCACTGCCTCCTCGGCCAGAACGGCGCCGGAAAGTCCACCCTGATCAAGGTCCTCGCCGGCGCCCACCAGCCCGACGGCGGGAGCATCACCTGGCGCGGCGAACCCGTCCAGCTCCGCTCCCCGATCGCCGCCATGCGCCTCGGCATCGCCACCATCTACCAGGAACTCGACCTCGTCGAAGGGCTCTCCGTCGCCGAGAACGTCCACCTCGGACACGAACCCACCACCGCGGGATTCGTCGTCCGCGGCCGCGCCGCCCGCGCGTCGACGGCAGCTCTGCTGAAGCGGCTCGGCCATCCCGAGATCGACCCCGGCCGCCGCGTCGGCGAACTCTCCGCCGCACAGCAGCAGATCGTCTCGATGGCCCGCGCCCTCTCCCACGACGTCCGGCTCATCGTCATGGACGAGCCGTCGGCCGCCCTCGACCCCGACGAGGTCGACAACCTCTTCCGCATCGTCGCCGACCTCACCGCGGACGGGGTCGCCGTCGTCTACATCTCCCACCGTCTGGAGGAGATCCGCCGCATCGGCGACCGGGTCACCGTCCTGAAGGACGGCCGCGCCGTGGCCGGCGGCCTGCCCGCCGCCTCGACCCCCACCCGGGACATCGTCGCCCTGATGACCGGCCGCAACGTCGAGTACGTCTTCCCGCCGCGCCCCGCCGAACCCCCGGCAGCCGCACCCGTGCTCCAGCTCCAAGGCCTCGCCAGGGAAGGTGAGTTCGCCCCCGTCGACCTCGAAGTGCGGCCGGGCGAGATCGTGGGTCTCGCCGGGCTCGTCGGCTCCGGACGCTCCGAGATCCTGGAGACGGTCTACGGCGCCCGGAAGGCCACCGCCGGACGCGTCGTCGTCGACGGCCGCGCCCTGCGCCCCGGCAGCGTCCGCGACGCCGTCCGCGCCGGGCTCGGGCTCGCCCCCGAGGAACGCAAGGCCCAGGGGCTGCTCATGCTGGAGTCCGTCACCCGCAACGTCTCGGTCTCCACGCTCGCCCGCTTCTCGCGCGCCGGCTGGATCGACCGTACCGGCGAACGCGAAGCGGCCCGGGCGGCCACCCGGGAGCTGTCGCTGCGGCCCGACAACCCCGACGCCCCGATCCGTACCCTCTCCGGCGGAAACCAGCAGAAGGCCGTCCTCGCCCGCTGGCTCCTGCGCGGCTGCCGCGTCCTCCTGCTCGACGAGCCGACCCGCGGCGTCGACGTCGGCGCCCGCGCCGAGCTGTACGCCGTCATCCGCCGCCTCGCCGACGACGGCCTCGCCGTCCTCCTCGTGTCGAGCGAAGTGCCCGAGGTGCTGGGCCTGGCCGACCGTGTCCTGGTGCTCAGGGAGGGCCGTGTCGTCCACACGGCACCCGCCCGCGAGCTCGACGAACACCGCGTACTCGACCTCGTGATGGAAGGGAGTCCCACGTCATGACGCTGTCCACCGCCAAGGACACCACGGCGCCCGCGCAGGAGGGCGGCCGGCGCCCGCTCGGTCTGCGGGCCGACGTCCGGAACCTCTCCCTGCTCGGGGTGCTCGCCGTGCTGATCGCGGTCGGCGGCTTCACCCGGCCCGACGAGTTCCTCGCCGTCTCCAACCTCCAGCTCGTGCTCACCCAGGCGTCCGTGATCGGTGTCGTCACCGTCGGCATGACCTTCGTCATCACCAGCGGCGGCATCGACCTCTCCGTCGGCGCGATCGTCGCCCTCGCCTCCGTCTGGGCGACCACGCTGGCGACACAGGAGTACGGATTCGCCGGCATCCTCTTCACCGCCGTCGTCGTCGGCGTGGGGTGCGGCCTGGTGAACGGGCTGCTCATCGCGTACGGCGGGATGGTCCCCTTCATCGCGACCCTCGCCATGTTCGCCTCGGCCCGCGGTCTCGCCCTCCAGATCACCGACGGACGCACACAGATCGTCAGCGTCGACTCCGTCCTCGACCTCGGCATCCCCGACGCCTACATCCTGGGCATCCCGCCGCTCGTCCTCGTCTTCGCCGCCGTCACCGTCGCGGGCTGGCTGATCCTCAACAGGACCACCTTCGGCCGCCGCACGGTCGCCGTCGGCGGCAACGCGGAGGCCGCCCGCCTCGCTGGCATCGACGTACGCCGCCAGCGCCTCTACCTCTACCTGCTCTCCGGACTGTGCTGCGGCATCGCGGCCTTCCTGCTGATCATCCTCTCCGGCTCCGGCCAGAACACCAACGGCAACCTGTACGAACTCGACGCCATCGCCGCCGCGATCATCGGCGGCACCCTCCTCACCGGCGGCCGCGGCACGATCGTCGGCTCCGTCCTCGGTGTCCTGGTCTTCACCACGATCACCAACATTTTCGCGCTCAACAACCTGCAGAGCGACGTCCAGCAGATCGCCAAGGGCGCGATCATCGTCGCCGCCGTCCTGGTCCAGCACCGCACCGCGCGCCACGGCGGCACCTGACCTCCCCATCCGCCACGGCGGCACGTGACCTCCCCCTTCCGCCACGACGAACCCCCATCCGCCCCCCGAGAGCCTCCCTCACCCCCGAAGGGATCCATCGCCATGCCAGAAACCAGCCGCAGAGGACTGCTTTTCGGCTCCGCCGCCGTCTCCGCCGGCGCGCTCCTCACCGCCTGTACCAGCAACGAGCCCAAGAACGCGGCCCCGGCCGCGAGCAACGCCCCCGCCGCCGACGACAAGCCCGGCACCCCCGTCACCATCGGCTTCGCCGGCCCCCAGGCCGACCACGGCTGGCTCAACGCCATCAACCAGAACGCCAAGGAGCGCGCGAAGAAGTACTCCGAGGTCACCCTGGAGATCACCGAAGGCTCCAACGACACGGCCACCCAGATCGGCCAGATCCAGACCCTGATCAACAAGAAGGTCGACGTCCTGGTCATCCTGCCCGCCGACGGCAAGGCGCTCACCCAGGTCGGCCTCCAGGCCATGAAGGCCGGCATCCCGGTCATCAACCTGGACCGCATCTTCGCCTCCCCGCAGGCCTATCGCTGCTGGATCGGCGGCGACAACTACGGCATGGGCCTCAACGCCGGCCGCTACATCGGCGAGAAGCTCAAGGACAAGCCGGGCGCCACCGTCATCGAACTCGCCGGCATGGACAGCCTGGAGCTGACCAAGCAGCGCACCCAGGGTTTCGACGACGCCCTCAAGAACTACCCCAACATCCGTAAGGTCGCCCGCCAGGCCGCCGACTTCACCGTCGAGTCGGGCCAGGCCAAGATGGCCCAACTCCTCCAGGCCCAGCCGAAGTTCGACGCCCTGTGGAACCACGACGACGACCAGGGCGTGGGCGCCCTGCGGGCCATCGCCCAGGCCGGCCGCAAGGACTTCCTGATGGTCGGCGGCGCCGGAGCCAAGTCCGCGATGGACGCCATCAAGGCCGACGACGGGGTCCTCAAGGCCACCGTCCTCTACCCGCCGACCATGGCCGCCTCCGCCATCGACCTGGCCCGCGCCCTCGGCCAGAAGAAGGGCGTCGGGGGTCTCGCCGAGCTGGAGATCCCGGCCTCCCTCACCCTCTACTCGGCCGTCGTGACCAAGGAGAACGTCGACGAGTACCTGCCCACCGGCTTCAGCTGACCGGGGTCCGGCCGCCGGCCCGAGCCCGGCACCCCCCACCGTGCAACCGATGAGGAGGAACCGTATGGAACAGCGGGAGAGCGAGGCCGGCCCGACCGGTCAGGCCGGCGAGGCCACGGCGCCGTCACTCGGCATCGGGATGGTCGGCTACGCGTTCATGGGCGCCGCCCACTCCCAGGGGTGGCGGACCGCGGGGCGTGTCTTCGACCTGCCGCTGCGGCCCGTGCTCGCCGCCGTCGCCGGCCGTGACCGGGCCGCGGTCCGGGCGGCGGCGGCCAAGCACGGCTGGGCGGCGGCCGAGACCGACTGGCGCGCCCTCGTCGCACGCGACGACGTCCAGCTCGTCGACGTCTGCACCCCGGGCGACAGCCACGCGGAGATCGCGATCGCCGCTCTGGAGGCGGGCAAGCACGTCCTGTGCGAGAAGCCGCTCGCCAACTCGGTCGCCGAGGCCGAGGCCATGGTCGCCGCCGCGGAGGCGGCGGCCGCCCGTGGCCAGGTAGCCATGGTCGGCTTCAACTACCGGCGGGTGCCGGCCATCGCGTACGCCCGTGGGCTCATCGCCGAGGGCAGGCTGGGCGCCCTGCGGCACGTACGGGTCACCTATCTGCAGGACTGGCTCGTCGACCCCGGCTTCCCGCTGACCTGGCGCCTGGAGCGCGAACACGCGGGATCCGGGGCCCTCGGGGACCTCGGCGCGCACGCGGTCGACCTCGCCCAGTACCTGGCGGGGGAGCTCCTGGTCGGGGTCTCGGCGCTCACCGAGACCTTCGTACGGGAGCGGCCGCTGCTCGCGGGGGTCTCGGCCGGTCTCTCCGGCGCCGCCACGGGCGGGGCGTACGGGGCGGTGACGGTGGACGACGCCGCGCTGTTCACCGGGCGGCTCGCCTCCGGCGCGCTCGCCTCCTTCGAGGCGACCCGGATGGCGGCGGGGCGGAAGAACGCCCTGCGGCTGGAGATCAACGGGGAGAAGGGCTCGCTCGCCTTCGACCTGGAGCGGCTCAACGAGCTCTCGTTCCACGACCACACGGAGCCGGCCGCCTCCGCGGGCTTCCGCCGGATCCTGGTCACCGAGCCGGACCATCCGTATCTGGAGGGCTGGTGGCCGCCGGGCCACGCGCTCGGGTACGAGCACACCTTCGCCCACCAGGCCCGCGATCTGGTCCTCGCCATCGCGTCCGGTACCGCCCCCGCGCCCACCTTCGCCGACGGGCTCCAGGTCCAGCGGGTGCTCGCCGCGGTGGAGGAGAGTGCCGAGAAGAACGCCGTCTACACCCCCGTACAGCTCTAGGAGGCCGTCGACCGTGACCCGTCCCTTCACCCTCTTCACCGGCCAGTGGGCCGACCTGCCGCTGGAGGAGGTCTGCCGGCTCGCCCGTGACTTCGGCTACGACGGCCTCGAACTCGCTTGCTGGGGCGACCACTTCGAGGTGGACAAGGCGCTCGCCGACCCCTCGTACGTCGACGGTCGCCGTGCCCTTCTGGAGAAGTACGGTCTGAAGTGCTGGGCGATCTCCAACCATCTGGTGGGTCAGGCCGTCTGCGACCACCCGATCGACGAGCGGCACGAGGCGATCGTGCCGGCCCGGATCTGGGGCGACGGAGAGCCGGAAGGCGTACGGCGGCGGGCGGCGCGCGAGCTCGCCGACACCGCGCGGGCCGCCGCCGCCCTCGGCGTCGACACCGTCATCGGCTTCACGGGCTCGTCGATCTGGCATCTGGTGGCGATGTTCCCGCCCGTCCCGGAGCGCATGATCGAGCGTGGCTTCGAGGACTTCGCGGAGCGCTGGAACCCGATCCTGGACGTCTTCGACGCCGAGGGCGTCCGCTTCGCGCACGAGGTCCATCCGAGCGAGATCGCGTACGACTACTGGACCACGCAGCGAGCCCTCGAGGCGGTGGACCGGCGTCCGGCCTTCGGGCTGAACTTCGACCCGAGCCACTTCGTCTGGCAGGACCTGGACCCGGTCGGCTTCCTCTGGGACTTCCGCGACCGGATCTACCACGTGGACTGCAAGGAGGCCCGCAAACGCCTCGACGGGCGCAACGGGCGGCTCGGCTCGCACCTGCCGTGGGGCGATCCGCGGCGCGGCTGGGACTTCGTCTCGGCCGGGCACGGTGACGTGCCATGGGAGGACGTCTTCCGGATGCTGCGCTCGATCGACTACGCGGGGCCCGTCTCCGTGGAGTGGGAGGACGCCGGGATGGACCGGCTGACCGGCGCGCCGGAAGCGCTTGCTCATCTCAAGCGGTACGACTTCGATCCGCCCGCGGCCTCCTTCGACGCGGCCTTCGGGGGCCGCGACTGACCTGACACGGCAGGTGAGAGCCCGGCGGCGGCGACGCCACCGGGTTGCTCCGCCGTGTCCTCAGCGGGCTTTGTCCTGTCGCGGTGAAAAGATCGACCAGGTCTGTGCGCAAGGGCTTTCCGCTGGGGACGAACCCCGCTACGGTCCTTGAGGTGTACATGACGTAACCATGCAAGAACCTGTGCTCCACCGTGCTTTGAGACCAGCGTGACGGCGCGCGCCGGTCCCCGGACACCCGCACACCCGGCCCTACTCCGGAGGACATCCGTGCACAGCAAACGACTCCGAGCCAGAAAGACACTCGCCCTCCTCGCCGTCGGACTCCTCACCCTCGGGGGTCAACAGGCCCTCGCGGCCGAGACGGACGGCGGCGCTGGCACCGCCGCGGCCGCCGAGGAGTTCCAGCAGGTCACCCTCGCCAAGGGCGGTGAGGAGGTCGGCGAACCGATGTCGCTGGCCGTGCTCCCCGACCGCAGCGTCCTGCACACCTCACGCAACGGCGAACTCCGCCGCACCGACGCGGCGGGCAACACCAAGGTCATCGGCACCGTCCCCGTCTACTCCCACGACGAGGAAGGCCTCCAGGGCATCGGGCTCGACCCGGACTTCGCCCGGAACAAGGCCATCTACCTCTACTACGCACCGCCGCTCGACACCCCCTCCGGCGACGCCCCCGAGAACGGCACGGCCGCCGAGTTCGCCCGGTACGACGGCGTCAACCGCCTCTCCCGCTTCACGCTGAAGGCCGACGGCACGCTCGACAACGCGAGCGAGAAGAAGGTCGTCGACATCCCCGCCACCCGCGGCATCTGCTGCCACGTCGGCGGCGACATCGACTTCGACGCCCAGGGCAACCTGTACCTGTCGACCGGTGACGACTCCAACCCCTTCGCCTCCGACGGCTTCACCCCCATCGACGAACGCCCGGGCCGCAACCCCGCGTTCGACGCCCGGCGCACCTCCGGCAACACCAACGACCTCCGCGGCAAGATCCTGCGCATCAAGGTCGCCGAGGACGGCTCGTACACCGTCCCCGACGGGAACCTCTTCGCCCCCGGTACCGCGAAGACCCGCCCCGAGATCTACGCGATGGGCTTCCGCAACCGCTTCCGCTTCAGCGTCGACAAGGCCACGGGCGTGCTGTACGTCGGTGACTACGGCCCCGACGCGGGCGCCGCCGACCCCAAGCGCGGACCTGCGGGCCAGGTCGAGTTCGCCCGCGTCACCAAGCCCGGCAACTTCGGCTGGCCCTTCTGCACCGGCAACAACGACGCCTACCTCGACTACGACTTCGCGACCAAGGTGTCCGGAGCGGCCTTCGACTGCGGCGCGCCGAAGAACGACTCGCCGTACAACACCGGACTCGTCGACCTCCCGCCGGCCGAGCCCGCCTGGCTCCCGTACAACGGCGGCTCCGTACCTGAGTTCGGTACCGGATCCGAGTCCCCGATGGGCGGGCCCGTCTACCGCTACGACGCCGCCTCCACCTCCCCGGTCAAGTTCCCGGAGGCGTACGACGGAGACTTCTTCGCCGGAGAGTTCGGCCGCCGCTGGATCAAGCGCATCGAGCAGGGCTCCGACGGCGCCGTCCAGTCCATCAACTCCGTCCCCTGGACCGGCACCCAGGTGATGGACATGGCCTTCGGACCCGACGGAGCGCTGTACGTACTCGACTACGGCACCGCCTGGTTCGGCGGCGACCACAACTCCGGGCTCTACCGCATCGAGAACGCCACCGGCGGACGCTCCCCGGTCGCCGAGGCGAGCGCGAACAAGACCTCCGGCACGGCCCCGCTGAAGGTCGCCTTCTCCTCCGCGGGCACCTCCGACGGCGACGGTGACGCCCTCACGTACAGCTGGGACTTCGGCGACGGCGGTACGTCGACGGCCGCCAGCCCCACCTACACGTACCGCAAGAACGGCACCTACACGGCGACGGTCACGGCGAAGGATCCGAGCGGGCGCACCGGCTCCGCCTCCGTCCACGTCGTCGTCGGCAACACCGCGCCCAAGGTCACCCTCGAACTCCCCGCGGAGGGCGCCCTCTTCTCCTTCGGCGACGAGGTCCCCTTCAAGGTGAAGGTCACCGACCCGGAGGACGGCACGATCGACTGCGCCAAGGTCAAGGTCACCTACGTCCTCGGCCATGACAGCCACGGCCACCCTGTCACCTCGGCCAACGGCTGCACCGGCACCATCAAGACCTCCTCCGACGGCGGCCACGACGACGACGCCAACATCTTCGCGGTCTTCGACGCCGAGTACACCGACGGCGGAGGCGGCGGCCAGGCCACCCTTACCACCCACGACCAGGCCAAGCTCCAGCCCCGCCACCGTCAGGCCGAGCACTTCGACGCCCAGAACGGCGTCAACGTCTTCGACAAGGCGGAGGCGAACGGCGGCCGGACCGTCGGCGACATCCACGACGGCGACTGGATCTCCCTCAAGCCCTACAACCTGAGCGGAGCCACCAAGCTCACCGCCCGCGTCTCCTCCGGCGGCGTCGGCGGCTTCCTCGAAGTCCGCACCGGCTCCCCCACCGGCACCCTCCACGGCTCCGCGCCCGTCCCCGTCACCGGTGGCTGGGAGACCTTCCAGGACATCGACGTGCCGCTGCGCAACGTGCCCCGCACCACCACCGAACTCTTCCTCGTCTTCAAGGGCGGCGCCGGCGCGCTCTACGACGTCGACGACTTCACGTTCTCCAACGCCCCGGTGAACCGGAACGCCAAGCGGGTGCTGGTCTTCTCCAGGACCGCCGGATTCCGGCATGACTCCATCGGCACCGGCATCGCCGCCCTCAAGGAGCTGGGCGCCGGCAGCGACATCACCGTCGACGCCACCGAGGAACCCCGCCAGTTCACCACCAGCAACCTCGCCCGCTACGACGCCGTCGTCTTCCTCTCGACGACCGGTGACGTTCTCAACGCCGAACAGCAGACCGCCTTCGAGAACTACGTCTCCACCGGCGGCGGCTACATGGGCATCCACGCCGCCGCCGACACCGAGTACGACTGGGAGTTCTACGGCGGTCTCGTCGGCGCCCACTTCGCCTCCCACCCGCATATCCAGCCCGCGACCGTACGCGTCGAGGACCACGACCATCCGGCCACCGCCCACCTCGACGGCCCCTGGCAGCGGACCGACGAGTGGTACAACTACCGCACCAACCCGCGCGGTCAGGCCCGGATCCTCGCCACCCTCGACGAGACCACCTACCAGGGCGGCACCATGAAGGGCGACCACCCGATCGCCTGGTGCAAGACCTACGGCGGCGGCCGCTCGTTCTACACCGGCGGCGGCCACACCAAGGAGTCGTACGCCGAGCCGGCCTTCCGGCAGCACCTCCTCGGCGGGCTCACCTACGCCACCGGCCAGGCCACGGCCGACTGCCGGCCGCAGACCGGGTACCGCGAGCTCTTCAACGGCCAGACCCACGAGGGCTGGAAGCAGGCCGGCCCCGGCGGCTTCGACATCGCCGACGGTGAACTGCGCTCGGTGGGCGGCATGGGCATGCTCTGGTACCAGGCCAAGGAGTTCTCCTCCTACTCCCTCACGCTCGACTGGAAAGCGGCGGGCGACGACAACTCCGGCATCTTCGTCGGCTTCCCCGCCTCCGACGACCCCTGGTCCGCCGTGAACAAGGGGTACGAGATCCAGATCGACGCGACCGACGCCGCCGACCGGACCACCGGGGCCGTCTACGGCTTCAAGTCCGCCGACCTGGCGGCCCGGGACCGCGTGCTGCGCCCGCCGGGGCAGTGGAACAGCTACGAGATCCGCGTGCGCGGCGAGCGGCTCCAGGTGTTCCTCAACGGAGTGAAGATCAACGACTTCACCAACACCGACCCGGCCCGCAGCCTCAAGGACGGTCACATCGGCCTCCAGAACCACGGGGCCGACGACCAGGTGTCGTTCCGCGGCATCAAGCTCAGGGAGCTCCCCTCGTAGAGCCCCCGCTCAGCCGGCGGCGGGCGGGGAGGCGCCGTACCCCCCGCCCGCCGTCTCCACCACAGTCCAGGGAGGCAGAGTCGTGACCACAGGAACACGTACGGGAGTCTGGCTCATCGGGGCGAGAGGCTCCGTGGCCACCACGGCGGTCACCGGCTGCGCCGCGACCACGGCCGGCCTGCACCCACCGACCGGCATGGTGACCGAGACCGACGCCTTCGCCTCGGCCGGCCTCCCACCCCTCGCCTCCCTCGTCTTCGGCGGACACGACACGGCGGCGTGTCCGCTGCCCAAACGGGCCGAGGAACTCACCGCCGCGGGAGTCCTTCCGCACGGCCTCGCCGCCGCCGTCGCGGCCGAACTCGCGGCCGCCGACGCGGAGATCCGCCCCGGCGGACCGCTGCCCGGCGGCAGCCACGATGCGGAGGACCTGATCACCTCCTTCGCCGCCGACATGACCGACTTCCGGGACCGGCTGGCCCTGGACCGGGTAGTCGTCGTCAACGTGGCTTCCACGGAGCCGGCGCCGGGGGGCGCCGCGCTCCCACCCAGCTCCCTCTACGCGGCCGCCGCCCTCCGCGCCGGCTGCCCCTACGTCAACTTCACCCCCTCGACCGGACTGCGCCACCCCGCCCTCACCGATGCCCTCGCCGCGAGCGGTCTTCCCCACGCGGGCCGCGACGGCAAGACCGGCCAGACCCTCCTGCGCTCCGTCCTCGCCCCGATGTTCCACCAACGCGCCCTGACCGTACGGGCCTGGTCGGGCACCAATCTGCTGGGTGGCGGCGACGGCGCGGCCCTCGCCGACCCGGCCGCCGCCGCGGCGAAGAACGCCGGCAAGGAACGGGTCCTCGCGGACGTCTTCGGCCACGTCCCCGAGGGCGAGGTCCACATCGACGAGGTCCCGGCCCTGGGGGAGTGGAAGACGGCCTGGGACCACATCGCCTTCGACGGCTTCCTCGGCTCCCGCATGATCCTCCAGACCACCTGGCAGGGCTGCGACTCGGCCCTCGCCGCGCCCCTCGTCCTCGACCTGGCCCGGCTGACGGCCCGCGCCCACGAACGGGGCCTCGCCGGCCCGCTGGAGGACCTCGCCTTCTACTTCAAGGACCCGGAGGGTGAGTCATCCGCCTGCCTCGCGGACCAGTACGCGCGCCTCGTGGCGTTCGCCGCGAGCCTGGGGGAGGTCCGGTGAGCCGGGCGAGCGGACGCGCGGCCGCCTGGGCGGAGCTGCTGCGCGTCTCCGCCCTGGCCACGGTGCCGGGCGACGCCCTGGCGGGCGCGGCGGCCGCGGGCCTGCGCCCCAACCGCTCGACCCTGCTGGCCATCGGCTCCTCCCTCTGTCTGTACGAGGCCGGCATGGCGCTCAACGACTGGGCCGACCGGGCGGAGGACGCCGTCGACCGCCCCCACCGCCCCCTCCCCTCCGGCCGCATCACCCCCCGCGCCGCCCTCGCCGCCTCCGCCGCCCTCACGGCCGCCGGCCTCACCTTCGCGGCCCGCGCAGGCCGCCCCGCCCTCGCGACCGCCACCGCCCTCGCCGCGACGGTCTGGTTCTACGACCTCCACCTCAAACACACCCCTGCCGCCCCCGCCACCATGGCGACGGCCCGCGCTCTGAACCTCCTCCTCGGCACGATCGCGACGACGACGGGGCGCCCCGGCGCGCGACGCGGGGGCCGCCCGCCTGTCGCCGCCCTCCCTTCGGCCGCCCTGCTGGGCGCCCACACCTACGCGGTGACCGCGGTCTCCCGCCACGAGGCCCAGGGCGGCTCGACGCGCGCACCGCTCCTGGCCCTCGCCACGACCGTGGCCCTGGCCGCCGTCACATCCAGGCCGCGCACCGGCGCGGCGACAGGCAACCCCGGGGGTGCCGCCCCCGGGGCACACCGGTCTCCGGCAGTCGGCCCGGGCGCCGCCAGGGCCGGCGGTCCGAAGGCCGTTCCGGTCGGCGCTCCGGTTGGCGTTCCGGGCGCCGTTCCGGGCGGCCGCGCCCTTGTCGGCCACTCCTCGGCCGGCCACGCCCCGAGCGGCCCACCCGCCGACATCGGCCCGGGCGGGCCCATCGCCGCACCGATCGGCCCGCTCGTCACCGCCGCACTGGCCGTCGCCTACGCCCGGACCCCGGCCGCCTCTCTCCTCCACGCGGCCCTCAACCCGTCACCTCCCCTCACCCAGCGCTCCGTCGGCGCCGGTATCCGTGCCCTGATCCCCCTCCAGGCGGCCCTCGCCGCCCGGGCCGGTGCGCCCGGCACCGCGCTCCTGGTGCTCGGCCTCGCCCCGCTCGCCCGCGCCCTCGCCCGGAAGGTGAGCCCGACATGAGCCCCAGACCACCCGCCGTCCGCTTCGGCTACGGCACGAACGGCCTCACCGACCTCCGGCTCGACGACGCGCTCGCCCTCCTCGCCGACCTCGGCCACGACGGCGTCGGCCTCACCCTCGACCACATGCACCTCGACCCCCTCGCCCCCGACCTCCCCGCCCGCACCGCCGCCGTGGCCCGGCGCCTGGACGCGCTCGGCCTCGGCGTCACCGTCGAGACCGGCGCCCGCTACGTCCTCGACCCGCGCCGCAAGCACGGCCCCTCCCTCCTCGACCCGGACCCCGAGGCCCGAGCCGCCCGCGTCCGACTTCTCCTGCGCGCCGTCCGCGTCGCCGCCGACCTCGGCGCCCACGCCGTGCACTGCTTCAGCGGCATCACCCCCGCGGACACCCCCGACGAGACCGCCTGGAAGCGACTCGCCTCCTCTCTCACCCCCGTTCTCGAAGCCGCGGCCGCCGCCCGCGTCCCCCTCGCCATCGAACCCGAACCAGGTCACCTCCTCGCCACCCTGGACGACTTCCACACGCTGCGTGGCCTCCTCGGCGACCCGGACCCCCGCCACCTCGGCCTCACCCTCGACATCGGCCACTGCCAGTGCCTGGAACCCGCGCCCCCCGCCGACTGCGTCCGCGCCGCCGCGCCCTGGCTGCACCACGTCCAGATCGAGGACATGCGTCGCGGTGTCCACGAACACCTGCCGTTCGGCGACGGCGAGATCGACTTCCCGCCCGTCCTCGCCGCCCTCGCCGACGTCACCGCCGCCGGCTACCCGGGCCTGACGGTCGTCGAACTGCCCCGCCACTCCCACGCCGGCCCCGAACTCGCCCGCTCCTCCCTCGCGTTCCTGCGCCGTCACTCCGCCCCACGGGAGGCCCCGGCATGCTGACCGCCACCGCCCAGGCCTGGCTGGACGAGGCCCTCGCCGCCGCCACCGCCCGCACCACCCTCTGGGAGCTGCGCTTCGCCTCCGCCGGCCGGCACTGCGGCGCCGAGCACGCCGACTCCGTCCGCGTCCTCCTCCTCAAGGCGGCACGCGCCGACACGGCCGTCCTCACCCGCCTCTATCACCACGGCTCCGCCGCAGAACGCCGCGCCGTGCTCCTGTCCCTCCCCTCACTCGTCGCGGGACCCGAGGCCCTGCCCCTCGTCGACGACGCGCTGCGCGCCCACGACACCGATCTGGTCGCGGCCGCCCTCGGCACCTACGCGGCCACCCACCTCGCCCCCCACGCCTGGCGCCACGCCGTCCTCAAGTGCCTCTTCACCGGAGTCCCCGTCGACACCGTGGCCGGACTGCACGAACGCGCCCGTGGCGACAGCGAGCTCGCCCGCATGCTCACCGACTACGCCGCCGAACGCACCGCCGCCGGCCGCACCGTCCCCACCGACCTCTACCGCGTCCTCGCCCTCACCGCCCCCACCGAGGAGTCCTGATGCGCATCTTCGACCCCCACATCCACATGTCCTCGCGCACCACGGACGACTACCAGGCCATGTACGACGCCGGAGTCCGCGCCCTGGTCGAGCCGTCCTTCTGGCTCGGCCAGCCCCGCACCTCACCCGCCTCCTTCCTCGACTACTTCGACTCCCTCCTCGGATGGGAACCCTTCCGGGCCGCCCAGTACGGCATCGCCCACCACTGCACCCTCGCCCTCAACCCCAAGGAGGCCAACGACCCCCGCTGCACCCCCGTTCTCGACGCCCTGCCCCGCTACCTCGTCAAGGACAACGTCGTCGCCGTCGGCGAGATCGGCTACGACTCCATGACCCCCGCCGAGGACACCGCCCTGGCGGCTCAGCTCCAGCTCGCCGCCGACCACGGCCTGCCCGCCCTCGTCCACACCCCGCACCGCGACAAGCTCGCCGGGCTGCGCCGGACCCTCGACGTCGTCCGCGAGTCCGACCTCGCCCCGGAACGGGTCCTGCTCGACCACCTCAACGAGACCACCGTCAAGGAGGCCGCCGACAGCGGCGCCTGGCTGGGGTTCTCCGTCTACCCCGACACCAAGATGGACGAGGACCGCATGGTCGCCGTTCTCAAGGACCACGGCCTCGAGCGCGTCCTGGTGAACTCGGCCGCGGACTGGGGCAAGAGCGACCCGCTCAAGACCCGCAAGGTCGGCGACGCCATGCTCGCCGCCGGATTCTCCCCGGACGACGTCGACCAGGTGCTGTGGCGCAACCCCGTCGCCTTCTACGACCTCAGCGGCCGCCTGCGGCTCGACCCCCCTTCACCGGACACCTCCCACGAGGGCAACTCCATCCTCCGCGGCGGGGAATGAGGCGGCCGCCCATGCGCTTCCGCCACCCCGACGGCTCCACCGTCCACCTCGCCTACTGCACCAACGTCCACCCGGCCGAGACCCTCGGCGGCGTCCTCGCCCAACTGCGAGACCACTGCGAACCCGTCCGCCGACGTCTCGGCCGGGACCGGCTCGGCATCGGCCTCTGGCTGGCCAGGGACGCCGCCCAGGCCCTGATCACCGACCCGGGCTCCCTGCGAACGCTCCGGGCCGAGGTCGACCGCCGCGGCCTCGAAGTCGTCACCCTCAACGGCTTCCCGTACGAGGGCTTCGGTGCCGCGGAGGTCAAGTACCGCGTGTACCAGCCGGACTGGACCCGCCCCGAACGTCTCGCCCACACCACCGACCTCGCCCGGCTCCTTTCCGCGCTCCTCCCCGACGACGTCACCGAAGGCTCCGTCTCCACCCTGCCGCTCGCCTGGCGCACCCCCTTCGACTCGCGCGCCGCGGACACCGCCCTCGCAGCCCTGACCACCCTCGCCGAACGCCTCGACGCCCTCGAGGAACTCACCGGAAACAGCATCCGGATCGGACTCGAACCCGAACCCGGCTGCACCGTCGAGACCACCGCCGACGCAATCGCCCCGCTCACTGCCGTATCAAGCCCCCGCATCGGCGTCTGCGTCGACACCTGCCATCTCGCCACCTCCTTCGAAGACCCGCACACCGCCCTGGACGCCCTCGGCGCCGCCGGCATCCCCGTGGTCAAGGCGCAGCTCTCCGCCGCCCTGCACGCCGAACACCCCCATCTCCCGGAGGTCCGCGCCGCGCTAGCCGCCTTCGCCGAACCCCGCTTCCTCCACCAGACACGCACACGGACCGCCGCCGGCCTGCGGGGCACCGACGACCTTCCCGAAGCCGTCTCCGGCCGCGCCCTCCCCGACGGCGCCCCCTGGCGCGCGCATTTCCACGTCCCTCTGCACGCCCCGCCCGAGCCTCCGCTCACCTCCACTCTTCCCGTGCTCAGGACCACGCTGGCCCAGCTCGTCGGCGGCCCCCGTCCCCGCACCCACCACCTGGAGGTCGAGACCTACACCTGGCAGGCCCTGCCGGCCGGCCGGCGCCCCCGCAACCGCGCCCGCCTCGCCGACGGAATCGCCGCCGAACTCACCCTGGCCCGCGACCTGCTGACCGACCTCGGCCTCAAGGAACTGCCATGACCAGCCCCCGGAGCGACACGCGACCCACCCCCCTCCTCGTCCTCGACGTCGTCGGTCTCACGCCCCGCCTCCTGGAGCACATGCCCCATCTGCGAGCCCTCGGCCGCACCGGCTCGCAAGCGGCCCTGTCCACCGTCCTGCCGGCCGTCACCTGCACTGCCCAGACCACCTTCCTCACCGGCACCCTCCCCTCCGAACACGGCATCGTCGCCAACGGCTGGTACTTCCGCGAACTGGGCGACGTCCTGCTCTGGCGCCAGCACAACGGCCTCGTCTCCGGCGACCGCCTCTGGGACGCCGCCCGCCGCTCCCACCCCGGCTACACCGTCGCCAACATCTGCTGGTGGTACGCCATGGGCGCCGACACCGACATCACCGTCACCCCCCGTCCCGTCTACTACGCCGACGGCCGCAAGGAACCCGACTGCTACACCCGGCCCCCGGCCCTCCACGACGAACTCACCGAGAAGCTCGGCACCTTCCCCCTCTTCCACTTCTGGGGCCCCGGCGCGGATCTGGTCTCCAGCCAGTGGATCATCGACGCCACCCGCCACATCCTCCGCACCCGCCACCCCGACCTGGCCCTCGCCTACGTCCCCCACCTCGACTACGACCTCCAGCGGTACGGCCCCGACGACCCGCGCGCCTTCCGTGCCGCGGCCGAACTCGACGCCGCCCTAGCCCCCCTCCTCGACGACGCCCGAGCCGAAGGCCGTACCGTCGTCGCGCTCTCCGAGTACGGCATCACCCGGGTGAGCCGCCCCGTGGACATCAACCGCGCCCTGCGCCGTGCCGGCCTCCTGGAAGTCCACACCCAGGACGGCATGGAGTACCTGGACCCGATGACCTCCCGGGCCTTCGCGGTCGCCGACCACCAGCTCGCCCACGTCTACGTCCGACGCCCCGAAGACCTCGAACTCGTCCGCGAGACGCTGGCCGGGCTGCCCGGCATCGAGCGACTCCTCGACGACGAGGGCAAGAAGGAGAACGGCCTCGACCACCCCCGTTCCGGGGAGCTCGTCGCCCTCGCCGAACCCGACGCGTGGTTCACGTACTACTACTGGCTCGACGACGCGCACGCCCCCGACTTCGCCCAGCTCGTCGAGATCCACCGCAAACCCGGATACGACCCCGTCGAACTCTTCATGGATCCGCTCGATCCCTACGTACGGATCAAGGCGGCGAAGGCGATCGCCCGCAAGAAGCTCGGCATGCGCTACCGGCTGGCGGTGGTCCCCCTGGACCCCTCACCTATTCGCGGCAGCCATGGCCGCCTCCCCACGAGCGACGACGAAAGTCCGCTCATTCTGTGCTCCACCCCCCGCGCTGTGAGCGGCCGCGTAGCGGCCACCGATGTGAAGTCCCTCTTGCTCCAACTGGCCGGTCTTCACTGACCGGACTCCAGTGAAGCAGACCTCACCGACAACAAGGAGTTATCCACAGATGACCCGCGCCCGCCGCCTCTCGCACACCACCCCCGACCCCGAGCTCACCCACAAGCTCAGCAGACGGAACATGCTCGGCGTCGCCGCCGGCGCCACCGCCGCCGCCCTCCTCGGCGCGACCGCCCCCACCGCCGCGGCCGCGGAAGCCGGCACCGCGGACCGCGGCCACGACCACAGCCACGGCCACGGCAAGGGCCGCCCCGTCCTGCCGCCCGGCCGCCTCGGCATCCAGCTCTACTCCCTGCGCGACAAGGTCGCCACGCTCGGCTTCGCCACCGTCTTCGCCGAGCTGAGCAAGTACGGCTACGACGAGGTGGAGTTCGCCGGGTACAGCCAGGGATCCGCGGGCCCGATCACCCTCGCCGAACTCCGGCGGCTCACCCGCGACCACGGCCTGCGCGGCATCGGCAGCCACGTCGGCTACTACTCCACCGACCCCAACGCCTACACGTTCGCGCAGAACCTCGACAAGGTCCTCGACGACGCCCAGGCCCTCGGCCTTCCGCACATCGGCACCGCCTCCGGCCCCTGGCGCTACGGCGCCACCGTCGACGGCTGGAAGCGGTGCGCCGAGGAGTTCAACCACTACGGAGCCGAGGCGAAGAAACGCGGCATGAAGTTCTACCAGCACAACCACGCCGAGGAGTTCTCCTTCGCCACCGACCGTCCCGACGTACGGCTCTACGACGTGCTGCTCGCCGAGACCGACCCCGAACTCGTCCACCTCGAAATGGACGTCTACTGGGCGTACGTGGCGCAGCACCGTTTCTCCCGCCGTGTCGACGGCACCCCCGCGCCCTTCGACCCGCTGCGCTACGTCCTCGACCAGCCCCACCGCTATCCGCTCTTCCACGTCAAGGACGGCGAACGCGACGAATCCGTCCGCGACGGCTACCGGATGGCGGACGTCGGGGACGGAGACATCGACTACCGGCGCTTCATCTCCGCGGTGAACCGCACCCACCACGGGTACCGGTCCCACCACTGGCAGGCCGAACACGACAACCCGGTCGAGTCCTTCGCGTTCGCCCGCAAGTCGAGCGCGCACCTGCATTCCCTGCGCGAGAAGCACCGCTGAACCGGCGGCCCATGACGCTCACACGTCCCGGCTGATCGGCCGCGGGTTCGCCGTCGTCCGGCGGGCCCGCGGCCGCCCTGGCGGATGCAGGAACACCGCCACGCAGCCGGCGAACAGCGAGATCGACCCCGCCAGCACGAAGGCGCCGGAATAGCCCCAGGCCGCGACCACGACCGCGCCCATACCGGAGCCGAGCAGACCCGACACCAGCTTGGAGCTGTAGACCAGGCCGTAGTTGGAGGCGTTGTTGTTCTCCCCGAAGTAGTCCGCCGTCATCGCCGCGAACATGGGGAAGATCGCGCCACCGCCGAAGCCCGAGATGCTGGAGAACACCAGGAACAACGGCAGGTTGTGGATGTTGCCGGACCAGAGGATGCCGTACTGGGCGAGCCCCAGGACGATACAGACGAAGATCAGACACTGCTTGCGGCCGTAGCGGTCCGAGAGCCAGCCGATCACACCGCGGCCGGTGCCGTTCACGATGGCCTTGAGCGACATCGCCGTCGCCACGATTCCGCCCGCGAAGCCCGCCTCGTCACCGAACGGGACCTGGAAGGCGATGCCGAAGATGTTCACGCCCGAGGTGCAGAGCAGACAGAACCACATCAGCGCGACCCGCCCGGTCCGCCAGGCCTCGATCGGCGTGTACTGCTTCACCGCCGGCGGGTTCTTCTCCAGCGCCCGCCTCGCGCGCGGGTCGTCCGGCTTCTTCAGCGGGTCCACCGTGGCCGGCCACCAGTTCTTCGGCGGGTCCTGGAAGAAGTACCCGGCCACCGCGACCATCGCCGCCAGGAAGACACCGACGGAGACCAGAACCCAGCGGAAGTTCGTCAGATCCATGTAGCCGGTGAAGATGAAGACGAACGGCACCGAGCCGTAGGCGAAGCCGCCGTTCACGAAGCCGGTCTTCCCGCCCTTCCGCTCGGGATACCACTTGCCGACCATGTTGACGCAGGTCGCGTAGACCATGCCCGCGCCCATACCGCTGAACATGCCGAAGCCGATGTAGGCGACGATCACATGGGGGGCGAAGGCGAGCGAGACATAGCCGAGCAGCGTGCCCACCGCGCCCAGCATCATCGCCCAGCGGGCGGGCAGCCGCCCGCTCTCGCGCAGTTTTCCGGCCGGGAAGGCCACCGCGGCCTGGAAGAACACCCAGACCCCGAGCATCCAGAAGATGTGCGCGCTGCTCCAGCTGTGCGCGCTGTGCAGCGTGTCCTCGGCGGACGCGAACGCGTACTCCGCCGAGCTGATGCCCATCATGCCCACCCAGGGCAGGATGACCATCCACTTGCGTGTGCGGCCCATCAGGTCGACGTCGGTCTCACCGAGCCGGTACGTGCGGCCGTTGGCGTCCGTCACCTCTCTGTAAGGGAGGGTGGTGGTGATGTCGGTTGTCGTCATGGAGATCGAACCCCTCGCGTGGAAGAAGTCTGGCCAGCGCCCCCTGTCCGTTCCCTTCGCACCGGGGCCCGCGGCATGCGGCCGCCGCGAGCCCCGTGGTTCGAGCTGTCGCTCAGCTCACCGCACCACCGCCCAGGAGTCCCGCCGCGCGGGCCCACCGGTACTTCGCGCCGAGCACCGCCACGGGCCGCTCGGTCGTGTACGGATACGCCACGACACCCCGCTCGAAGAGGTACTGGCACGCCTCCTCGACCTCGACATCGCCCGCGAGGGAGGCCACGACCGGCTTCTCGATGCCCCGGTCGCGGAACTCCGCCACCACGCGCGCGGTGAGCTCGGCGAACACCATCGGGGGAGTGACGATGGTGTGCCAGTAGCCGAGGACGAGCGCGTGGATGCGCGGGTCCTCCAGACCGAGCCTGATGGTCGCCTCGTACGTGGACGGCGGCTCGCCGCCCGTGATGTCGATGGGGTTGCCCGAGGCCCCGAAGGGCGGGATGAACGCCTTGAAGGCGGCATCAAGGTCGTCGGGGATGTCCATCAGCCGGAGCCCGTTGTCGACGATCGCGTCCGACAGCAGCACCCCGGATCCGCCGGCTCCGGTGATGACGACGACGTTGTCCCCTCGCGGTGCCGGCAGTACGGGCAGGGCCCGCGCGTACTCCAGCATGTCGCTCAGCCCCGGCGCCCGGATGACGCCCGCCTGCCGCAGGATGTCGTCGTACACCGCGTCGTCGCCCGCGAGCGCGCCCGTGTGCGAGCCCGCCGCGCGTGCCCCGGCGCTGGTGCGCCCGGCCTTGAGGACGATCACCGGCTTCTTCGGCACGGTCTGCCGGGCCGCCTCGACGAAGGCCCGCCCGTCCTTGAGGTCCTCCAGATGCATCGCGATGCAGTCGGTACGCGGATCCTCACCGAACCAGGTCAGCAGGTCGTCCTCGTCGATGTCCGACTTGTTGCCGAGCCCGACGATCGCCGACACACCCGTCCTCGTCGTACGGGCGAAGCCCAGGATCGCCATCCCGATCCCGCCCGACTGCGAGGTCAGCGCCACACCCCCCTTGACGTCGTACGGCGTGCAGAACGTCGCGCACAGGTCCTGCCAGGTCGAGTAGTAGCCGTAGATGTTCGGGCCCAGGAGCCGGATTCCGTACCGCTCCGCCACGGCCACGATCTCGTCCTGCAGGGCGTGTTCCCCGGTCTCGGCGAAGCCGGACGGGATCAGCACCGCGTTGGGAACGCCCTTGCGGCCCACCTCCTCGAGCGCCGCCGCCACGAACGGAGCGGGGATCGCGAAGACCGCCACATCCACCTCACCGGGAACGTCCGTGACACTCTTGTACGCCTTGCGGCCGAGGATGTCATCGGCCCGGGGATTCACCGGATGGATCTCCCCCGGGAAGCCACCGTCGATGAGGTTGCGCATCACCGAATTGCCGATCTTCCCGGTCTCGTTGGAGGCCCCGATCACGGCCACCGCGTTGGGCTGCATCAGCCGCCGCATGGACCGCAGGATCTCCTCGCGGCCGAACGTCCTCCGTGGCGCGGGCACTTCGGAGGCGAGGATGACGCGGATGTCGGCGGCCGTGGCACCGTCGGGCGTGGCGATCACCGGGTTGAGGTCCACCTCGGCGATCTCCGGGAAGTCGGTGACCAGTCGGGAGACGCGCCGGATCTGCTCGGCGAGCGCCCACCGGTCCACGGCCGGCGCCCCACGCACCCCGCGCAGGATCTCCGCCGCCCTGATCGAGTCCAGCATCGACACCGCCTCGTCGGCGGTCACAGGCGCGAGCCGGAAGGTGACGTCCTTCAGTACCTCCACGAGCACTCCGCCGAGCCCGAAGGCGACGACCTTGCCGAAGGCCGGATCGGTGACGGCGCCGACGATGACCTCCTGACCGGGCGGCAGCATCTGCTGCACCTGCACCCCGTCGATGCGCGCGTCGGGAGCGTAGGCCCGGGCGTTCTCGACGATCCGGCAGAACGCCTCGCGGACCTGGGCCGCTCCCTCCACCCCGACGACGACACCGCCGGCGTCGGTCTTGTGCAGGATGTCGGGGGAGACGATCTTCAGGACCACCCGCCCACCGAGCCGGTCGGCCTGCGCCACCGCCTCGTCCACGTCCCGTGCGAGCGCCTCGCCCGGTACGGCGATCCCGTACGCGTCGGCGATCGTCTTCCCCTCGGGCGCGGTGAGCGCGGTGCGCCCCTCCGCCCTGACCGCGTCCAGCAGGTCGCGTACGGCCTGCCGGTCGAAGCTGTGCGCCGTCACTAGATCACCCCACTCGTCTTGAGCAACCTCAGCTCCTCGTCGCCGAGCCCGAGCTCGCCGACGTACACCTCTTCGTTGTGCTCGCCGAGCAGCGGGGAGGTGACGACCTCCACCGGGGAGTCGGAGAGCTTGAGCGGGGAGCCCACCGTCGTGAAGGTGCCGCGCTCGGGGTGGGGGACCTCGACCACCATCTCGTTGGCGACCAGCGAGGCGTCCTCGATGATCTCCTTGGTGGACAGGATCGGCCCGCAGGGAATGCCCCGGGCGTTGAGCTGCTCCAGGACCTCCCACTTCGGCAGTGCGGAGGACCACTCCTCGATCAGCTGGAACATCTTGGGGAGCTTGGGCAGCCTGGCTTCCGGCGTCGCCCACTCCGGATCCTCGGCGAGCTCGGGCCGGCCGATGAGCTCCGAGATCGGCGCCCAGCCGACGGGCTGGACGATGACGTACACGTAGTCGTTCGGTCCGCCGGGGGCGCATCGCACCGCCCAGCCCGGCTGGCCCCCGCCGGAAGCATTACCCGAACGAGGGACTTCCTCGCCGAAATCTTCGTTGGGATACTCGGAGAGCGGCCCATGAGACAGCCTCTGCTGGTCCCGCAGTTTCACCCGGCAGAGATTCAGCACCGCGTGCTGCATCGCGACGTTCACCCGCTGCCCCCGCCCGGTGTTCTCGCGCTGGAAGAGCGCCGCCAGGATCCCCGCCACGGCATGGATGCCGGTGCCGGAGTCACCGATCTGGGCGCCCGTCGCCAGCGGCGGCCCGTCCTCGAACCCGGTGGTGGCCATCGAGCCGCCCATGGCCTGTGCGACGACCTCGTACGCCTTGAAGTTGGTGTACGGGCCGTCCCCGAACCCCTTGATGGAGGCATAGACGATTCGTGGATTGATCTCCTGGATGCGATCCCAGGTGAAGCCCATCCGGTCGACGGCCCCCGGGCCGAAGTTCTCGACCATGACGTCGCTGCGACGGATCAGCTCGGTGAGCAGCTCCTTGCCGCGCTCGGACTTGGTGTTGAGGGTGATGCTCCGCTTGTTGCAGTTGAGCATCGTGAAGTAGAGCGAGTCGACGTCCGGAAGGTCCCGTAGCTGTTTGCGGGTGATGTCCCCGGAGGGAGCCTCCAGCTTCACCACGTCCGCACCGAGCCAGGCGAGCAGCTGCGTGGCGGAGGGACCGGACTGCACATGCGTCATGTCGAGGACGCGAATGCCTTCGAGTGCCTTGGTGCCCTGTGCCTTGGTCATGACGGTGACCGGCCTCTCACTTGTACATGGTCTGGTTCATGGTTCCGGGGGCGTACGCGTCGGGGTCGACCCAGACGTTGATCAGCGACGGCAGCCCGGATTCGCGGGCCCGGCGCAGCGCCGGCGCGATGTCGGCGGGGTCCCGCACCTCCTCGCCGTAACCGCCCAGCATCTGCGCGAACTTGTCGTAGTGCACGTCGCCGAGGGTGTTGCCGACCCGCTCGCGCTCCAGGCCGTACTTCTGGGCCTGGCCGTAACGGATCTGGTTCATGGAGGAGTTGTTGCCGACGATCCCGACGAAGGGGAGGTTGTAGCGGACGAGGGTCTCGAAGTCCCAGCCGGTGAGGGAGAACGCGCCGTCACCGAAGAGCGCCACCACCTCCTTGTCCGGGCGCGCCTGCTTGGCGGCGAGGACGAAGGGGATACCGACGCCGAGCGTGCCGAGCGGGCCCGGGTCCATCCAGTGCCCGGGGGACTTGGGCTGTACGACCTGCCCGGAGAAGGTGACGATGTCCCCGCCGTCGCCGATGTAGATCGAGTCTTCGGTGAGGAAGTCGTTGATCTCGCTGACCAGGCGGTACGGGTGGATCGGCGAGGCGTCCGAGCGGAGCTGCGGCAGCCGCTTGTCCAGCGCGGTCTGCTCGGCGGTGCGCAGCTCCTCCAGCCAGGCCTTGCGCCTGGTGGCGCCGCCGTTGAGCCGGCCGCTCGCGGCCTCGGTGACCGACTTCAGGATCAGCCCCGCGTCGCCGACGATCCCGAGGTCGATGTCACGGTTCTTGCCTACGGTCCGGTAGTCGAGGTCGATCTGGACGACCGTGGCGTCGGGGGAGAGCCGCTTGCCGTAGCCCATCCGGAAGTCGAAGGGGGTACCGACGATCACGATGACGTCGGCGTTGGAGAAGGCGTAGCGCCGGGAGAGCTGGAAGTGGTGAGGGTCGCCCGGCGGCAGGGTGCCGCGTCCGGCGCCGTTCATGTACGCGGGGATGTTGAGGGTCCGTACGAGCTCGACGGCCGCGTCCGTGGCCCGGGTCGTCCAGACCTGGCTGCCCAGCAGGACGGCCGGCTTCTCGGCGTGCACGAGCAGGTCGGCGAGCCGCTCGACCGCCTCGGGGTCGCCGGCGCTGCGGGCGGAGGCCCGGTACTGCCCGGCCTTGGGGACCCGCGCCTTCTCCACCGGGACGGTGGCGTCCAGGACGTCGCGCGGGATCTCCAGGAAGGAGGGCCCTGGCGCACCGTGGTAGCACTCGCGGAACGCCATGGAGACCATGTCCGCCGCGCGGGCCGTGTCCGGCACGGTCGCGGCGAACTTGGTGATCGGCGTCATCATGTCGACGTGCGGGAGGTCCTGGAGCGAGCCCATCTTGTGCTGGGTGTGGGCTCCCTGACCACCGATCAGAAGCATCGGTGACTCGGCGCGGAAGGCGTTGGCGACTCCGGTGACCGCGTCGGTGGTGCCGGGACCGGCGGTGACCACGGCGCAGCCGGGCTTACCGGTGATCCGGGCGTACCCGTCGGCGGCGTGAGCGGCGACCTGTTCGTGGCGTACGTCGACGACTTCGATGCCCTCGTCGACGCAGCCGTCGTAGATGTCGATGATGTGGCCGCCGCAGAGCGTGTAGATGACGTCCACGCCCTCCGCCTTGAGGGCCTTGGCGACCAGATGGCCGCCGGAGATGCGTTCCTGCTGAGGCTGCTGGCTGTCGTCGGACATGGCGAAGTCCTGTCCCTTCGTAGGGGAGTTGAGGGTGATCGCGGTCGATTGCATACAGTCGACGAATACTGTATGAAGCTTGTTATCCCGCATCGCCTGGATGGTGTCCAGGGGGTGTGCGGCACTTTCGAGTCAGGGAGCCGAGATGGACCTGTACGAGCACCAGGCAAGGGAAGTCTTCAAGGGCTACGGCATCGCGGTCCCGGACGCGGCCGTCGTCGACCACCCACGCGAGGCCCGCCACGCCGCCGAACTCCTCGGTGGACGCGTCGTCGTCAAGGCGCAGGTGAAGACCGGTGGCCGGGGCAAGGCCGGCGGGGTCAAGCTCGCGGCCGACCCGGCCGCCGCCGAGATCACCGCCCGCCAGATCCTCGGTATGGACATCAAGGGCCACACGGTCCGCCGGGTCATGATCGCCCAACCCGTCGACATCCAGGACGAGTTCTATGTGAGCTTCGTCCTCGACCGGGCGGCCGGCACCTTCCTCGCGATCGCCTCCGCCGAAGGCGGGATGGACATCGAGGAGGTCGCCGCCACCCGCCCCGAGGCCGTCGCGCGTATCCCCGTCGACCCGGCGGAAGGGGTCACCGACACCAAGGCCGCCGAGATCGCCACCGCCGCCGGGCTCCCGGCGGAGACGGCCGACGTACTGGCCCGCCTCTGGCAGGTCCTCGTCCGCGAGGACGCCCTCCTCGTCGAGGTCAACCCCCTCGTCCGTACCACCGACGGCGCGATCCTCGCCCTCGACGGCAAGGTCACCGTCGACGACAACGCCCGCTTCCGACAGGCCCGTTGGGGCGACGCGTCAGAGGTGCGCGACACCGACGCCGAACCGCTGGAGGCCGCCGCCGCGGCCAAGGGGCTCACCTACGTCAAGCTCGATGGAGAGGTCGGCATCATCGGCAACGGAGCCGGACTCGTCATGTCCACCCTCGACGTCGTCGCCGGCCGGGGCGCCCGCCCCGCCAACTTCCTCGACATCGGCGGCGGCGCCTCCGCCCAGGTCATGGCCGACGGCCTCGACGTCATCCTCTCCGACCCCGACGTCAAGGCCGTCCTCGTCAACGTCTTCGGCGGCATCACCGCCTGCGACGCCGTCGCCGAAGGCATCGTCCGGGCCCTGGACTCCGTCCACCTCACCCAGCCCCTCGTCGTACGCCTCGACGGAAACAACGCCGCGCGCGGCCGGGCCATCCTCGACGCCCGCGCCCACCCGCTGGTCGAGCAGGTCACCACGATGGACGGCGCCGCCGCCCGCGCCGCTCAACTCGCCAACCGCTGAGGCACGCTGAAGGGATGTGAACCCCATGGCCATCTTCCTGACCAAGCAGAGCAAGGTCCTCGTCCAGGGCATGACGGGCGCCGAGGGCATGAAGCACACCCGCCGGATGCTCGCCTCCGGCACCGACGTCGTCGGCGGTGTCAACCCGCGCAAGGCGGGCACCACCGTCGTCCTCGACGGCCGCGGAATTCCCGTCTTCGGCTCCGTCCGGGAGGCCATGGACGCCACCGGAGCGGACGTCACGGTCGTCTTCGTCCCGCCGCCCTTCGCCAAGGCGGCCGTCCTCGAAGCGGTCGACGCCCGCATCGGCCTCGCCGTCGTCATCACCGAGGGCATCCCGGTCCACGACGCCGTGGCCTTCCAGGCACAGGCCCGCGCCCACGGCACCCGGATCATCGGCCCCAACTGCCCTGGCCTGATCAGCCCCGGCCAGTCCAACGCCGGCATCATCCCCGCCGACATCGCCGCCGAGCCCGGCCGGATCGGACTCGTCTCCAAGTCAGGCACGCTCACCTACCAGCTCATGTACGAGCTGAAGGAGTACGGCTTCTCGTCCGCGGTCGGGATCGGCGGCGACCCGGTCGTCGGCACCACCCACATCGACTGCCTCAGCGCCTTCGAGGCCGACCCGGACACGGACCTGATCGTCATGATCGGAGAGATCGGCGGCGACGCGGAGGAGCGCGCCGCCGACCACATCGCGGCGCACATCACCAAGCCCGTCATCGCCTACATCGCCGGGTTCACGGCCCCCGAGGGCAAGACCATGGGCCACGCCGGAGCCATCGTCTCCGGATCGTCCGGTACGGCGGAGGGAAAGAGGAAGGCCCTGGAAGCGGCCGGAGTCCAGGTCGGCGCAACCCCCACGGAGACGGCCGCCCTCGTGCGTTCCCGCCTGGCGAGCCCCCGGGACCTCACCCACGATTGACGCGCCCCAGCTCACGCCCCAGCGGCCGAGCTCACGCCCCACCCACCGCGCCCCGTCCCAGCCAGCCCGCCCCCGCCTCCCCGCCCCCACCGCACCCCCACCGCACCCCGCCCCCACCCCACCGCACCGCGCCCCCAGCCGTCCCACCTCCCGCCCGACTGTGCACCGAGAGCGGAGATCACCCATGGCCCCGACCCTCCTCCTCAAGCCCGGCACCGCCTGGGCCGACGCCTGGCAGCGCTGTCTGGCCGCCGCCCCCGAGGCGTTCCGCGACGACACCGTCCTCAACCTCTGGGCCGGCACCTGGCAGCCCGACGGGCGGGCGTTCCCCGCCACCAGCCCAGTCGACGGCAGCCCGGTCGCGGGTCCGCCGCGCCTCGACGCCCCCACCGCCCACCAGGCCGTCCGCGCCTCGCTCGACCAGCACCGGGCCTGGCGCCACATCCCGCTCCCCGAGCGCCGCGCCCGCGTCTCCGCCACCCTCGACGCGCTCACCGAGCACCGCGAGCTGCTCGCCCTCCTCCTCGTCTGGGAGATCGGAAAGCCGTGGCGGCTCGCCCAGGCGGACGTCGACCGCGCGATCGACGGCGTGCGCTGGTACGTCGACGGCATCGACACCATGCTGGACGGCCGCACCCCGCTGCCCGGCCCCGTCTCCAACATCGCCAGCTGGAACTACCCGATGTCCGTGCTGGTCCACGCCCTGCTCGTCCAGGCGCTGGCCGGGAACGCCGTCATCGCCAAGACCCCGACCGACGGCGGCCTCGCCTGCCTCACCCTCGCCTCCGCGCTCGCCGCCCGTGAGGGCGTCCCGATCACCCTGGTCAGCGGCAGCGGGGGCGAGCTCTCCGAGGCCCTCGTCCGCGCCCCCGAGATCGGCTGCGTCTCGTTCGTCGGCGGCCGCGACACCG
Source organism: Streptomyces sp. NPDC012508 (assembly GCF_042902595.1). NCBI lineage: Bacteria > Bacillati > Actinomycetota > Actinomycetes > Kitasatosporales > Streptomycetaceae > Streptomyces > Streptomyces sp. NPDC012508. Next base: position 925,863 of record NZ_JBIBEO010000001.1, on the reverse strand, counting down.
GCGCGCGGATCGCCACCGCAGTCGCCGACCTGGGTAAACGCCACATCCTCGAACAGGAGGGCCTCAACACGTGGGGCATCTGGAACCACACCGACTGGCCGGCCCTCACCGCCGTGATCCCCAAGCTCTTCGACTACGGCAAACAGCGCTGCACCGCCTACCCCCGCTTCGTCGTCGAGCGCACCCGGTTCGCCGACTTCCTGGCCGCCTACCTCCCACCCGTCCGCGCCCTGCGCTTCGGGCATCCGCTGGCCGTCGAGCACCCGGACGACGCTCTCCCCGACCTCGACTTCGGGCCGCTCATCAACGCCGCCAAGGCCAAGGAGCTCGGCGACCAGGTCGCCGAGGCCGTCGACCGGGGCGCGATCCCGCTCCACCGCGGCTCCCTCGCCGACGGCCGCTTCCTGCCGGGGCAGGACACCTCGGCGTACCTCCCGCCCGTCACCCTCCTCAACCCGCCCCCGTCCTCACCCCTCCACCACGCCGAGCCGTTCGGCCCGGTCGACACGATCGTCCTGGTCGACACCGAGGCAGAGCTCCTCGCCGCCATGAACGCCTCCAACGGGGCGCTCGTCGCGACGCTCGCCACCGACGATCCGGAGACGTACGCCCGGCTCGCCCCGCAGATCCGGGCCTTCAAGACCGGGCACGGCGCCCCGCGCTCCCGCGGCGACCGTGACGAGCTGTTCGGCGGCTTCGGCGCCTCCTGGCGCGGCGCGTTCGTCGGCGGCGAGCTGCTGGTCAAGGCCGTCACCGAAGGCCCCGAGGGCGAGCGGCTGCCCGGCAACTTCCCCGACCACCACCTGATGCCGTAGGCCGTCGCCGGCTCACCCGATTCCCTGGCGGTCGGCCTCCAGCGCGAAGGCGCGGTCGGCCGCCTCCGGCGCCGTACGCTCCACCAGCTGCGTCAACAGCGTGCGGTGCCGGATCAGGGGCTCCCGGCGTTCGGCCGGAACCAGCGTGAGCAGATCGTCGATCCCCGCCAGCATGCGCCGTGACACCTGAGGGCTGCCCGGCGCGCAGCCCCGGATCTCGGTGAGGCCGAGATCCACCAGATCCGTCCAGTCCGGTACGTCCTGCACCAGCCGGACCGTGCCCTTACGGTCGCGGTGGTGGACGGCTCCCAACGGGCGGTTCGCCACCGCCGCCAGGAACTGGGTGATCCGGTCCAGACACTGCACGGCCGTCGTCGGGTCGTTGACGGCGGGGGAGAGGGCCCGCAGTCCGATGTCCGCGAGCTGCCGGAGCCCGAACGCGAGGTCCTGGTGGAAGGTCCGTTCGACACCGACCGAGACCGCCGCCCCGATCCGCCGGGGCACGGTTCCGCCGTGCACGGCCAGGATGGGCGTCCCCGGCACCACGAAGTCCCCGATCCTCGGCAGCATCCGCAGCACCACGCCGTGGCGCTGGGCCAGCCGTACGAGCAGCGCGACGTTCACATCCCGCAGCACCCCGGCGCGCCCCCGGTGCAGGACATGGTGGGTCGCCTCCCCGACGTCGGCGAGCTCACCCACGTACCAGGGCTGCTTCGTGAGGACGCCGAACGCCTCCCGGGTGATCAGGTCCACCACGTGCCCCACCCGCATCAGCCGCAGCGTCGAGTTCACGTACGCCACGAAGAGCAGCAGGCTCAGGGCGACCATGGCCAAGGTCAGCACCGACGACACGAGCGGCACGGTCGACACGTACCGCGGATCGGTCTCGCTGTCGTAGGAGGTGAGGACGAGCAGCGAGAGCGCGAACGTCGCGAGGAAGACGGAGAAGGCCGCCTTGGTGATGCGGCTCCGGATGAAGATCCGGACGATGCGGGGGCTGAACTGTCCGCTGGCCATCTGGACGGCGACCAGCGAGATGGAGAAGACGACACCGATGAAGGTCATCATCGCCGAGCTGATCGTCGTCACGATGGTCTTGGCGTCCTCGACGATCCCGATGAGCTCGGTGACCTCGTCGTACGCCTGCTCGTCCTGCAGGTACCCGACGATGGCGGAGTCGATCGCGGAGGCGATCAGCCACAGCACGAAGATGCCGATCAGCGCGGCGACCGGGGCGAACCAGAAGGTGTCCCGCAGATGCTCCCGCAGGGGCGAGAGCATCCGGGGCCTGCGGTACGTGGCCCCGCGGCCGGGTGCCCCGCGGTCTTCGAAGAGGTTGCTCACCCAGCGCAGGCTAGGCGGCGGTGGCCGCGACTCCTCGTATGCGTACGGCGACACTCTGTGCGCCGCCGCGACACGCCCGGACCTGATCAAGGACCGGGCGCCCGCCGCACCTCACTGACCACGGGAAACGTGGGTGAAAGGCACCTCAAACCCCTGGTAGAGTTATCCATGTCGCCGCGGGGAACACCCCGGGACGACACAACACCTGGTCCGGGTGGCGGAATGGCAGACGCGCTAGCTTGAGGTGCTAGTGCCCTTTATCGGGCGTGGGGGTTCAAGTCCCCCCTCGGACACAGATCGGATACGGCCCCAGTTCATCTGGGGCCGTTCCGCGTTTCCAACGCCTTTCGAGGGCGCCTCACCGTCGGCCCGGCAGCGGCGCTGTCCGGAGCTATGCCTTCCGCGCCACCACCAGCCGGCACCGCGGGCTGCCGTCCTCCTGGCGGCCCAGGGAGTCCAGTGCCGCCGTCTCCACCGCGAAGCCCGCACGGGTCAGCCGGTCCCGGACGTCCGCGAGGCGGAACGTGCGGTAGTACATGACGAAGCGCGGCCGCCACAGCGCGTTCCGTACCCGCATCGCCGCGTCGAAGCCCAGCAGCGTCCAGTACGGGAGCGAGCCGACGCGGGGTGGGGCCGGGAGGGGGAAGGCGAGGAGGCCGCCCGGGCGGAGGGACGCGTGGGTCTGGCGGAAGAGAGTGAGCTGATCCTTCGGGAGGAAGTGGCCGAAGGCGCCGAAGCTGACCGCCAGGTCGAACGCGGGCGCGAAGGGGAGCGCGAGCGCGTCCGCGCGGACCAGGGTGGCCTTCGGGTGCGCCCGGCGGGCCTCCGCCAGCATGCCGGCGCTGAAGTCGACGCCCGTGACCCTGCAGCCCGCGCACAGCGATCGCAGGACGGAGAGGCCCGCGCCCGTGCCGCAGCACAGATCGAGGCCCGCGTCGAAGGGGCCGAGGGGGCGCAGCGCGTCCGTCACCGCCGACAGCACCGGCTCCGACGTGCGGAACGGCGTCGCGTCGAACTTCGCCGCCAGCAGGTCGTACCCGTGCTCCACCGAGGAGAGGGCCTGGACGGTCAGCTCACGGGCGGTCGGGCCCTGAGGGGTGAACATGCCCCGACACTACGCCGTCACTCGGCGTGCGGAGGGCCGTCCAGGACGGTGCGATCCCGGTCAGCTGGCAGGTCAGCAGATAGAGAGGGATCGGCGGGGTGTACGGAGAGGTGCCGTCGGGGTGGTGGATCAGACGGGGGCTGCGGTCGGGGACCTCCGCGCCGGGGGCGTAGCAGGAGGGCAGGGGCCAGATCACGTCCAGGTCGGAGCCGGTCGGGACCAGCCACCACCACCAGTCCGTGTCCGCGTAGACACAGCCCTTGGCGGGCAGCCGGGACAGGATCCGGAAGCCGTAGCGCGCCGGCACGCCCACCGCGTCGCAGCCCAGCGTCGTACGGAAGTCCTCCGGGACCACCAGGCGCGTCGAGGTCGCCGGGTCGGGCGAAGAGCCGAGCGACGGGCCCGGCGTGTCCGAGGGCCTGCGCGACCTCGGCGTCAGGAGGGTCGCCATCGACCTCAGCACGTGTACCCCATGCCGTGGGCCAGCTCGGCCCAGACGACGCGTGCCGTGCCGTGTCCCGTACTGTCCGCTCCCCACGCGTGGGACAGCGCCTCCACGAGGACCAGCCCGCGGCCGCGCTCCTCCTCGCCGCAGTCGCGGATCCGGGGGTCGCCCAGGCCGCCCTCGTCCCGTACCGCTATGCGCAACTGCTCTTCCCCTTCGCGCAGTTCACATACGACATGCCTGCTCGCGGTGTGCACGACCGCGTTGGTGACCAGCTCGGAGACGATCAGCGTCACCGTGTCACGTATGTCGGGGGCGCAGCCCCAGAGGATGAGCCGCTCCTCCGCCAGTCTGCGGGCGCGTGAGACCGACTCCGTGCGGGCGGGGAGTTCGAAGGCGAACCGGCGGACGTCGTGACGGAGAGCATCGGTGCGTGGGCGCTGCTGCATGACGCGGGGGCTCATGAGACTTGAGGGAAGCGCGTTACCAGAAGCCACGACCGGTTCCTCACAACAGTGGGTAAGCAGTGCCGTGAGTCGCCCCCCGTGGCGGCGCGCGGCAGCAGCGCGTACTGGTTCACCGGAATACTTTGCTCCCGACGCGGACACTTGGCAAGTGGCACTCTGAAAATTGCAGAGTGCGGTGTTCTCTCTGGCCGTGTTCGTGGCACACTCAGGCGAAACAGCGCGTCGGGGAGGTCTGAGAGTGAGCGAGCCGCGGTCCGCCCCCACGGTGGGACAGGTCGTTCTCGGCAAGCGTCTGCAGGATCTGCGCGAGCGGGCCGGCCTGAAGCGGGAGGAGGCCGCGAGGATCCTCCGTGTCGCCCCGGCCACCATCCGCCGCATGGAGACCGCGGAAGTCGCGCTGAAGATCCCGTACGTACAGCTCCTGCTGAAGGCGTACGGCATCACGGACTCCGAGGCCGAGGCGTTCGTCGCCCTCACCGAAGAGGCCAACCTTCCCGGCTGGTGGCAGCGGTTCCACGACGTGCTGCCCGGCTGGTTCTCCATGTACGTCAGCCTGGAGGGGGCCGCCGGCCTCATCCGGGAGTACGAACCCCAGTTCGTCCCCGGTCTGCTGCAGACCGAGGGATACGCCCGCGCCATTCTGCGCAGCGGGGCGGTCGGCGGCAGCACTGCCGAGGAGATCGAACGTCATGTGGCCCTGCGGATGGAGCGGCAGTCCCTGCTGACCAGGGAGGACGCCCCGAAGTTCTGGGTGATCATGGACGAGACGGTCTTCCGCCGACCGGTCGGCGACGGGCCCGAAGTGATGCGCGACCAGCTCGACCGGCTGCTCGAAGCGTCCGAGCTGCCGAACGTCACCCTGCAGATCGCGGAGTTCTCGTCCGGCCACCACCCCGGCACCTACGGACCGTTCGTCCTCTTCCGCTTCGCCGTGCCCGAACTCCCGGACATGGTCTACAGCGAGTACCTCACCGGCGCCGTCTACCTCGACGCGCGCCCCGAGGTGGCCTCACATCTCGAGGTCATGGACCGAATGGCGGCCCAGGCCGCGACTGCACAACGCACGAAGGAGATCCTCCGGGGTCTCCGCAAGGAGCTGTGAATGGATCGCATATACAACGGCATGCCCGCCGCGGATCTCGGTGCCGAGGGATGGCACAAGCCGTGGAGCGGCGGGAACGGGGGCAACTGCGTGGAGGCCATGAAGCTGGCCGACGGCAGAGTCGCCGTGCGACAGTCCGCAGACCCGGAGGGACCGGCGCTCATCTACACCCACGGCGAGATCGCCGCGTTCATCCAGGGAGCGAAATCCGGTCAGGCCGACTTTCTGCTCACCTGACCCCTTCCGTCACACCCCTACCGTCGCGTAACTCTTGCTGCAGTGCCAGTAGTTCCACTCCCGGACCAGGAGCCCCGATGACCCAGGACCCCGCAGCCGTACGGATCGACACCAGCAAGCCGCATCCCGCGCGCATGTACGACTGGTTCCTGGGCGGCAAGGACAACTACCCCGTCGACGAGGAGATGGCCAGGCAGCTCCTCACCGTGGATGCCCGCGGCCGGGACATGGCGCGGGTCAACCGGGCCTTCATGCACCGCGCGATCCGCTGGTTGAGCGCCGAGGGCGTACGCCAGTACTTGGACATCGGCACCGGCATCCCGACAGAGCCGAACCTGCACCAGATCGCCCAGGAGTCCGCGCCGGAGTCGCGGATCGTCTACTGCGACAACGACCCGATCGTGCTCGCGCACGCGGCCGCGCTGCTGCGCTCGACGCCCGAAGGGGCCACCGAGTACATCCAGGCGGACGCCCGCGACCCGGAGGTCATCCTCGAAAGGGCCGGAAAGGTCCTTGATTTCGACCGGCCCATAGCCCTGTCGATGCTCGCCCTGCTGCACTTCGTGGGGGACGAGGACGGGGCGTCCGACCTGGTCCGCAAGCTGGTCGACCAGCTGGCGCCGGGCAGCTACCTCGTCCTCTCGCACGTCACCGGGGACTTCGACCCGGAGGGCGCCGCGAAGGCCGTCGGCATGTACAAGGCCCGCGGACTGACGCTGCGGCCGCGCTCGCGCGACGAGCTGGCCGCGTTCTTCGACGGCCTGGAGCTCGTCGAGCCCGGGGTCACGCTCACTGCCGAGTGGCACCCGGAGCTGGGCGAGGTCGTCCCGGTCCAGGGCGACGACCCGATCCCGGGCTGGGCCGCCGTCGGCCGCAAGCTCTGACGGGACCCGCTGTACGAGAGGAGGCCCGCGGACCGTCCCGGTCCGCGGGCCTTCGCATTCATCCGGCGAGGCGTCAGCCCCGCGGCTTCTCCAGCGTCACCAGGAAGGACTTCGCGGCCCCCACATTGCCCGCCGCGTCGATCGTCCGGTACTCGACCGTGTGCGTGCCGTAGTCCGGTGTCGCGTCGTCCCACGGCACCGCCCGGCTCCGGCCCAGCTTTCCGTACACGAGATCGTCGATGACCGTACCGCCCGGCGAGAAGCGGAAGGGCGCCTCGGCGTCGGTCGGCCAGCCGTAGTACGTGTACCAGCCGTCGCCGTTCACCCGGAACTGGCTCACCACCGCACCGGGTTGATCGTCACGCGCCGTCAGCTTCATCGTGAACTCGCCGTCGTAGACGTACTCGACCGGGTGCCCGGGCCGGCTCACCGTCCGCAGTGGCTCGGACAGCTCGTACGCTCCCGTCGCCGGACGGGCGTCCACCGTCCACCTCAACTCGGCGTCCGCGCCAGGGATTCTGGCCGTGAGGGTGTGGGTGCCGGGGGTGAGGCGCAGGGAACGCAGGTCCAGATCACGGTCGTTGCCCGGGTTGGGTACCTGCCGGCCGTCGAGGCGCCACCGGACGGGAAGTGTCCGCCGTATCGGATGGGTGGTGTCGGCGTGGACCACCGAGCGCGCGCCGACCGGCGACGTGGTCGGCGTGTGGCCGGTGAAGGCGGGCGCGACGTCGTCCCCCGGGGTGGTCAGGGCCCGGTCGACGGTCCAGCTGACCGTGCGGGTCAGCGCCGCCGAGCCGCGTACCGCCGGGTCCCGCACGAAGGGCGTCGGGTCGCTCACCGTCGCCGTCAGGGTATGGGCGCCGGGGGAGAGGGAGAGCGAACGCAGGTCGACCGTCCGGGCGTTCCGGGTGGCGAGTGTCCGGCCGTCCAGCCGCCACACGACGTCGAGTTCCCCGCCCAGCGGATGCAAGGTGTCGACCCACACCGTCCGATCGGCCCCGATCGGAGCCGAGTTGGGCGTGTGCCCCTGCACGAGGTTCACCTTCGCCGAGATCGCCTTCACCATGACCTCGCGCTCGACCTGGTCGAAGGCGTAACCGAGCGTCTTCATGATCGAATGCCTGCTCGGCCGCCACACGCCCTTCGTGCTGTACAGCCCGCCTTCGTGCCGGCCGATCACGCCGCCCGCCTCGCTCGGCTCGCCCAGCCAGCGCCACCACTTGGCGCGCTGTTCCCGCATCCGCTCCTCGGTCAGCAGGGTGTGGTGCGCCGATGTCGGCTCGGTCCCCTCGTACGTGCCGCCCGCGACACCACGCGCGTAGTAGTCGTACTCGTCCTGGAGCCCGCCCAGGGAGTGGCCGATCTCGTGCGGGGTGATCAGCGAGGAGAGCGCGTTCCCGCCGGACGCCGTGGCGTAGCTGCCGCCCGCGCCCCCGTAGGTGTCGCTGTTCGCCAGGGCCACGATCTGCCGGTTGGCGGCGCTCGTGCCCGGCACGAGATCGGCCAGGCCGGCGGCCTTCGCGCTGTCGACGGTCAGCAGCCGTTGCACGCTGTTCGGGTTGCAGCCGCCCCAGAAGCCCATGTCGAGCGGGGTGTCGCGCCGGGGCGCGTCGAGTCCCGGATCGCAGTCCACGCCCGACTCAGGCGAAGGGACCTCCACCGCCCAGACGTTGACGTACGAACGGTACGAGGCGAACGGCTCGATGCTCCACAGCACGCCCAGATGGGTTTCGACGTCCGCCCGGAACTCGGCCGTCTCCCCGTCGGTGTAGCCGTCGCCCATGATCACCAGGTTGAACCGCTTGTCGGCGGGGCCGGTGAGCTGGACGGGGACGACGTTCGCCGCGGCGAGGGCGGATTCGGCGGGCGCGGGGGACTCGGCGACCGCCGGTCCGGCGCCCACCAGTCCGGCGGTCAGCAGACAGCCCGTGGTGAGACGGGCGATCGCCCTTCGAAGGCGTGTGCCAGGTGAGGTCATGGGGCGCGAGCGTATGCCGCGCCCCCTGCGGCGTAAAGATGTTCGTCGGACAGTCGTCCGGCCGTCGGATCAGCGTCGCAGGTAGGCCAGTTCCGGGTGTTCGGCCGTGTAGCCGTCGACGAGTCGGCGTGCCACCGAGACCGAGTCGACCAGAGGGTGCAGCGCGAACGCCTTCACCGCCGTCGCCCGCGATCCGCTCGCCGCGGCCGCGAGCACCTCGCGCTCGACCGCCTTGACCGCCGTCACCAGACCCACCGCGTGGTACGGAAGGGGCGCCACGGAGACCGGGTGGGCGCCGGCCGCGTCCACGAAGCACGGCACCTCGATCACCGCGTCCGCGTCCAGTACCGAAAGAGTCGTGCCGTTACGGACGTTGAGGATGAGCGTGGCCCGCTCGTTGCGCGCGATCGCCCGCATCAGCGCCAGGGCCACGTTCTCGTACCCGCCCGACTCCAGATCCTGCTCGTCCCGCTCGCCCATCCCCGCCGCCTCCCGGTTGGCGGCCATGTAGGTCGCCTCGCGGTCGGCGAGCGTACGGCGCCAGGTGGCCAGCGCGGACGTGTCCGGCTTGCCCATCTCGTCGTAGAAGCCGGCCTGCTGGTCGCGGAGATAGGCGCCCCGGGTCCGCTCGGCCTGCTGGTAGGCGCGCACGGCCTCGCGGTTGAAGTAGTAGTAGTGCAGGTACTCGTTGGGGATCGCGCCCAGCGTCCGCAGCCACTCCGGGCCGAAGAGCCGGCCCGCCTCGAAGGAGCCGAGCGCCTCGTCGTCCGCGAGAAGCCGCGGGAGCTCGTCCCGGCCGCCGACCCGCAGGCCCCGCAGCCAGCCGAGGTGGTTGAGACCCACGTAGTCGATCCACGCCTCGTCCGGGTCCGCACCCAGGATCCGGGCGACCTGGCGGCCGAGCCCGACGGGGGAGTCGCAGATGCCGACGACCCGGTCGCCGAGGATCCGCGACATCGCCTCCGTCACCAGACCCGCCGGGTTGGTGAAGTTGATGACCCAGGCGTCCGGGGCGAGTACGGAGATCCGGCGGGCGATGTGCTCCGCGACCGGCACGGTCCGCAGTCCGTACGCGATCCCGCCCGCGCCGACCGTCTCCTGGCCGAGGACCCCTTCGGCGAGGGCGATCCGTTCGTCAGCCGCCCGGCCCTCCAGACCGCCGACCCGGATCGCCGAGAAGACGAAGTCCGCACCGCGCAGCGCCTCGTCCAGATCCGTCGTCGCCGTCACCCGCGGTGCGTCCGGCACCCCCGCGCCCTGCTCGGCGAGGACCCGGGTGATCGCCGCGAGCCGTCCGCCGTCGAGATCGTGGAGCGTCACCTGGGTGACCCGCCCTTCGGCGTGATCGCCGAGCAGCGCGCCGTACACCAGCGGGACCCGGAACCCGCCGCCTCCGAGAATCGTCAGTTTCATGGTCGTACGCTACTGCGATGCACGTACTGAGCAGCCGGATTCTGCTCCGGCCTTCCGACCCCGAAGCCTCCCGGCGCTTCTACGGAGAGCGGCTCGGGCTCCCGGTGTACCGCGAGTTCGGCACCGGACCCGACCGGGGGACCGTCTACTTCCTGGGCGGCGGGTTCCTGGAGGTCTCCGGCCGCGCCGCCCCGGCCGAGCCCCAGCCACGGCTGCGGCTCTGGCTCCAGGTGGCGGATGTACGGGCCGCGCACCGCGAACTCCTCGACCAGGGCGTCGACATCGTGCGGGAGCCGGTGACCGAGCCCTGGGGACTCGTCGAGATGTGGATCGCGGACCCCGACGGCGTCGAGATCGTCGTCGTCGAGGTCCCCGAGGACCATCCGCTGCGCTACCGCCCCTGAGCGGTGCGCCCGGTCACCCCACGTCGAGGGCGTTGCGCAGACCCAGCCGGTACCGCAGCCGGTCGTGCCGCTTGAGCGCCTCCAGCTCGGGCGCGCGGAACAGCGGCTCGACCGTGCAGCGCGCCGCCGTCGAACCCGTACGGTCGAGGAGCGCGTTGACGGCCTGCCGGGCCGAGGCGTTGGCGCCCTCCATGGTGGCCAGGTCGATGTCGACGGCCACGTAGTCGCCGGCCAGATAGAAGTTCGGCACGTTCGTGGCGGCCCGCGGGCGGTTGTGGAAGGTGCCGACCGGGTGGATGAGCAGCTGGTCGTCGTTGGTCGGGTTCGGCGTTCCCAGGCCGTCCACGCCCGGGTCCAGGAACCACGAGTGCAGGGAGCCGTCCCTCAGCACCGTGCGGCCCGTGTCGTTGAACGCCGCCTTCAGCTGCGCCCACACCTCGCGCGCGACTTCCGTACGGGTGCACTGCTTGGCGGTCCTGCCGTAGAGGATGCCGGGCCGGTCCCACTCCGAGACGTCCACCGACAGACAGTCCACGACCGCGCCGTCGCCGTAGTCGGCGGGGAAGTCACGGGCCGGCCAGTGGTGCGCCTGCTGGATGCAGGTCAGGGACCAGGGGGAGTCGATCAGATTGGCATGCCCGGCGAGCAGCGGCGCCCGCTCGGTCAGATAGAACTGGATGCCCGTCATCCAGTCCGTCTCCAGCTTGTCGCACCGGGCCAGCTGCGGGTCGGCGGCCCGCAGCGCCGCTCCCCAGGTCCGCCGCGCGTGCTCCACCGGCATGGCGGAGATGTAGTGGTCGGCCGTCACCGAGCGGCGCACGCCGTCCGGGTCCTCGATCACGGCGGCGGAGATCCTGCCGCCCGCGGAGTCGTACGCCATCTCCCGTACGGTCCAGCCGACGCGGAACTCCACGCCGAGGCCGGTCAGATGAGCCACCCACGGGTCGATCCAGGCCTCGTTGGTGGGCAGGGCGAGGATCCGGTCGAGCGGTCCGTCCGCCCCGCGCCCGAGCGCGTTGAAGGCGAAGGCCTCCAGGAGTGTGGCGACCGTACGGGTGCTGGCCTCCTCCGCCTTGGTGGCCACGATGTTGCGGGTGAGGCCGACCGCGAGGATGCGCTGGTAGTCGTAGCTCATCCGCTCGGCCCGCAGGAACTCCCACCAGGGCGTCGCCTCCCAGGTTCTGTCCCGCCGCTCGTCGCAGCTGGTGAGGAAGACCAGGAATCGGTTGACGAAGTACGCGGCCTCGTGGAGCGGGATGGAGCGGGCGGTCTCCAGGAGCGCGGTGAGCGCGCGGCGGATCTCGTCGAGGGTGAGTTCGGCGGGCCGGTGCCCGGGCCAGGGGAGCGGGATGCGCAGGTCCTCGCGGCCCGTGCGGGCGAAGGACATCTCGGCCGGGGCGACGAGGTTGTCCCAGACACCGTTGGCGTTGCCGGGGAAGGGGATGCGCCGCATCGTGTCGGGGAGGTTGTGGTAGATCCCGGGGATGAAGCGGAAGCCGTGCTCGGCGGGGAGCGGCCGGCGGCCGCCGCGCGCGCTGTCGGGCACGTCCATCGAGCGGGCCTTGCCGCCGAGCGCCCGGCGCTCGTAGACGGTGACGCGGAACCCGCGTTCGGCCAGTTCGTGGGCGGCGGTCAGGCCGGCGACGCCGCCGCCGAGGACCGCGACGGACAGGGGCGCGGCAGGCGTGGAGGCGGGTCCGTCCGCCGCCCGGGCCGGCACGGCACCGACGGTGGCCGTGGCGGTGGCCGCGGTGACGGCGGCGGCCGTGGTCACGAAGGTGCGTCGCGAGGTACCCGTACGGTTCATGCCCCAGCCCCTTTGACTTACCGGCGGTAACGGTCACGTCCGGCGCAGGAGCATAAGGGCCTCCCTCGGCTCCCGGAAGCGTCGTGCGGGCCACACCGCGCACATGGCGCGATCCCGCCCCTCCGTACACGGGACAATGAGCTCATGTCCCGACGCACCACCCGCCCCAAGCGGCGCCCCGCCACGACCACCGCACCTTCCGCGCCCGCCGTCACCGCGAGCTCGCCGTGCCCCTGCGGCCTGCCCGAGACGTACGGCGCGTGCTGCGGACGCTTCCACTCCGGGCCCACCGGCGCGCCCACCGCCGAACTGCTCATGCGCTCCCGCTACAGCGCCTTCGTCGCGCGCGACGCCGGGTATCTGCTGCGGACCTGGGCCCCGGAGACCCGCCCCGGGGATGTCGACTTCGACCCGTCGATGCGGTGGGCCGGTCTGGAGATCCGCGACACCACCGACGGCACGGCCTTCCACCAGTCCGGGACGGTCACCTTCGTCGCCCGCTACACCCACGGCGGCGAGGCCGGCTCCCTCCACGAGCGCAGCCGCTTCCGGCGCCACGAGGGCGCCTGGGTGTACGTGGACGGCGACTTCATCGACGAGGCCTGAAGGGAGGGCCGCACGGCGGGGCTGCCGCACGGCCGGGCTGCCGGACGGCGGGCTGCCGCACGGCCGGACTGCCGGACGGCGGGCTGCGGGAGTGCCGACCGGCGGACTCCCGACGTGCCGGACTTCGGGAGAGCCGGCGGGCCGGACTGCGGTTGTTCCGGCCTGTTGCTCAGGACGTGACGCCGACCGGCTCCCGGCCGTGCCGTGGCAGGCCCTGCGCCAGGTCCTCGGCGATCAGCTTCTTCGTGATCGCGTCCGTCGCGGCCCTGAGCTCCGGCCCGCTCGGCCGGCCGGTCTCCCGCTCGACCCGGTCGCTGAGCCAGTCCCCCCACGCGTGGGTGATGACCTCGGCCTCCCGCCGCCCCGCGGGCGTGTGGGAGAGCAGACTGCCGTCCCGGGTCAGGAACCCCTCGTCGACCATGCGGTCGAAGACCGGCAGCAGAACCTCCGGGGGAACGCGGCGTCCCGCGGAGATGAGCCCGAGACTGGCGTGGCCGACCGTCCGGGTGAAGAGCTCCACCTGCATCACCGCCCACGCGCCCGCCGTGTCGAGCCGGGTGTCCGACTCGGAGACGATCCGGCGCGCGGTCTCCAGGTCCGTCTTCTGCAGGATCCTTCCGACGGTGAGTTCGAGCAGCTTCGCCGAGTCGCCCGCCGTGGTCGGTGACCCGAAGCCCTCGCCCATGTCGGGCGCCGACGCACGGGCCGTGTCCCGGAGCTTGACCTGCTTGAGGAAGAGCGCCACGACGAAGCCGATCGCCGCGACCGGCACGGTCCAGAGGAAGACCGTGTGCAGGGTGTCCGCGTACGCCTGGACGATCGGCGCCGCCACGTCGTCCGGCAGCCCGTGCACCCCGTCCGGGCTCTGTGCGGCCGCCGCGATCGCTGACGGGTCCGTCGTCGGCCCGGCGATGGCCGCCGCCTCCTCCACCCCCCGGGCCAGGTTGGGTTTCAGGGAGTTGGCGTAGATCGTGCCGAAGACCGCCGTGCCGAACGAGCTGCCGAGCGTACGGAAGAAGGTGACGCCCGAGGTCGCGGTACCGAGGTCGGCGTACTCCACCGTGTTCTGCACGGCGATGGTCAGCACCTGCATGCACAGACCGATGCCGACGCCGAGCACGAACATGTACAGCGACTCCAGCCAGGCGCTCGTCCCCGTGTCCATCAGCGACAGGAGGAAGAGGCCGACGCCCATCACCAGACAGCCCACGATGGGGAAGATCCGGTACCTGCCGGTCTTGCTCACCACGTTGCCGCTGTAGATCGAGGCGATCAGCAGACCGAGGACCATCGGCAGCGTCCGGATGCCGGAGACGGTGGCCGAGTCCCCGTCGACGTACTGCAGATAGGACGGCAGGAAGGTCAGCGAACCGAGCATGGCGAAGCCGACGATGAAGCTCAGCACGGAGCAGACGGTGAACACCGGGTTGGCGAAGAGCCGCATGGGCAGCATCGGTTCGGCGGCCCGGGTCTCCACCCAGCAGAACAGGGCGAGCGCGATCAGACCGCCGGCGAAGAGTCCGATGATGACGCCGGAGCCCCAGGCGTACTCGTTCCCGCCCCAACTGGTCGCCAGGATCAGGGCGCTGGAGCCGGCCGCGACCAGCGCGATGCCCGCGTAGTCGATGATCGGCTTGCTCGCCGAGCGTACGGAGGGGATCGTGCGGGCTGCGGCGATCACGACCAGGATCGCGATCGGAACGTTGACGTAGAACGCCCAGCGCCAGGTCAGATGATCGGTGAAGAGCCCGCCGAGCAGCGGGCCGATCACGGTGGAGACACCGAACACGGCGCCGATCGCGCCCTGGTACTTCCCCCGGTCGCGCAGCGGGATCACATCGGCGATGAGCGCCATGGAGGTGACCATCAGACCGCCGGCGCCGATGCCCTGCAGTCCCCGCCAGACGATCAGCAGGGTCATGTTGGTGGCGAGGCCGCAGAGGAACGAACCGGTGATGAAGACGATCGCCGAGATCTGGAAGATCACCTTGCGGCCGAACAGGTCGCCGAACTTGCCGACCAGGACGGTGGCGACCGTCTCGGCCAGCAGATAGGACGTGACCACCCAGGACATGTGGGCGGCGCCCCCGAGGTCCGACACGATGGTCGGCAGGGCGGTGCCGACGATGGTCTGGTCCAGCGCGGCCAGCAGGACGCCGAGCATGATCGTGCCGAAGACGATGTTGCGGCGGCGGCTGTCGAGCACGGGCGGCTCGGCGGCCGGGGGCGCGGGTGCGGCTTCGCTGGTGATCGTCACCCTCGCAGCCTCACACCGGGTGGCGCGCCCCGCATGCGGGGAACGTCCGAACCGGTGCGGCACCGGGGCCGCGCCCCGAACGGACCAGCGCGCGCCCCGAACGGACGAGCGCGGGCGGGGGCGCGCGCCCCGAAAGGGCCGACGGACTACCGCGGGCGGACCGGGAGCAGCGGGTGGTGCTTGGCCAGGATCTTGTTCGCGCGCGCCAGCACGGACAGCGCGTGCTCGCGGTCCGCCCTGTCCTCCGCGCAGAGCGGACCCCGGAAGCGCAGTACCTCGCGCGCCGCGCAGTCGGCGTCGATCTCCGCCTGCAGGACGTGCAGCGGCAGACACGACCCGATCATGGCGGCCACACGGTCGGGGATCGGGACGGGTACGAGGGGCGAGGGCGAGGTGATCACGGGCCAGTCCTT
Source organism: Streptomyces sp. NPDC012508 (assembly GCF_042902595.1). NCBI lineage: Bacteria > Bacillati > Actinomycetota > Actinomycetes > Kitasatosporales > Streptomycetaceae > Streptomyces > Streptomyces sp. NPDC012508. The sequence goes on along the minus strand of NZ_JBIBEO010000001.1, from coordinate 910,586 downwards.
GTGGGTACGGATGTCGGAGGCGGGGTCTCCCTCTCCATACGTACAGGATGGGCTTCCGGGTTCGTCGACGGGGATGTCTCCGCGAGGCAACGGCCCGCCCTCCCTTCGGCGGGGTGTACGGACGGTCGGGGCACGCCCTCGATCCTCGCCGCACGACGTCGCGCGGTGTTCCCGCAGGTGCGCGCCACGGGGGCCGATCTTCCTTCTGAAACGACCTTCCGTATCGCTCGCCCGTTCGCCGAACGTGGGCTCGTGACCCCGCGTGTGAGTGTGAAGCATCTCACTCCCGGCGGTGTCGCCCGTTCGGTGTGCGTCTCGTGTGGGGCGATCGTGTGCGGACCGTTGAAATCTGGTTACGGTCAAGTAAGTTGACTTGTCGGTAAGTCCGGAGGTCCCGCACACTTCCCGCCCGCTCGCCGCGAACAGGAGCCACCGTCATGGGCGTACGCAAGGACTTGAGGCAGGCAAGGAAGCGCCCCGATCTGCGCGACCGGTTCCCCGTCGAGCTCGTACGGGAGGGCGGTGTCGTACGCGAGGCGCGCACGCCTCTCCCCGCGGGGCCACCGCCCTCCGGAACCCCCGCGGACATCCCCTTCGCCCACGCGGCAGTGGACCCCGGTGCGATCGTCATGCGCCGTCAGGAGCACGGGAACTGGCGGCCCGTCACCGCCGCCGAGTTCGCCGGAGACGTCCTGGCCGTGGCGAAGGGGCTGATCGCCGCCGGAGTCGAGCCGGGCGGTCGCGTCGGGCTGATGGCGCGCACGAGCTACGCCTGGGCCGTGCTCGACTTCGCCATCTGGTCGGCCGGCGCGCAGACCGTCCCCGTCTATCCCACCTCCTCCGCCGACCAGATCACCTGGATCCTGGAGGACTCCGGCGCCCGTCACGTCGTCACCGAGAGCGCCGAGCACACCGCCACCGTCCGCGAAGCCGCCGCCGCGCTGCCCGCACCGCACGAGCCGGTCCGCACCTGGCAGACCGACTCCGGCGGCCTCGCCGAACTCGCCGCCCTCGGCGCCGTGATCGCGGACGAGGAGCCGGCCAAGCGCCGCGCCGGGCTCACGGCGGACACCGTCGCGACCCTCTGCTACACCTCCGGCACGACAGGCCGCCCCAAGGGCTGTGCCCTCACCCACGGCAACCTCCACGCCGAGGCCCGTGCCACCGTCGAGCTGCTGCACCCGGTGTTCAAGGCGGTCACCGGCGAGGCGGCCTCCACCCTCCTCTTCCTGCCGCTCGCCCACATCCTCGGACGTGTCATCCAGCTCGCCTGCCTGATGGCGCGCATCGAACTCGGCCACTTCTCCAGCATCAAGCCGGACGAACTCCGTCCCGAACTGCGCCGGTTCCGGCCGACCTTCGTCGTCGGCGTGCCCTATCTCTTCGAGAAGATCCACGACACCGGCCGTGCCACCGCCGAGAAGCTCGGCCGCGGCACCTCCTTCGACCGCGCCGACTCCATCGCCGTCCGCTACGGCGGGACGGCCCTGCGCCGTGCCCTCGGCGAGGGTCCCCGCCCCGGCCCCGGACTGACCGCCGCCTGGGCGCTCTACGACCTCCTCGTCTACCGGCGCATCCGCAAGGAGCTGGGCGGGAACCTGCGGTACGCCATCAGCGGCGGCTCCCCGCTCGACGCGCGCCTCAGCCAGTTCTTCTACGCCGCCGGCGTGCTCATATACGAGGGATACGGACTCACCGAGACGAGCGCGGCCGCCACCGTCACCCCACCCCTGCGTCCGCGCCCCGGCACCGTCGGCCGTCCCGTGCCCGGCATCGCCGTGCGGATCGCCGACGACGGCGAGGTGCTCATCAAGGGCCCCATCGTCTTCACCGCGTACTGGAACAACCCCGAGGCCACCGAGGAGGTGCTGCGGGACGGCTGGCTGGCCACCGGCGATCTCGGCGCACTCGACGACGACGGCTATCTCGTCATCACCGGCCGCAAGAAGGACATCCTGGTCACCTCCGGCGGCAAGAACGTCTCCCCTGCCGTCCTGGAGGACCGGCTGCGCAGCCGCCCGCCGGTCGGCCAGTGTCTCGTCGTCGGCGACAACCGTCCGTACATCGCGGCGCTGGTGACCCTCGACCCCGAGGCGATGCAGCACTGGCTGGCGGTACGCAAACGTCCGGCGGACACCCCCACGGGTGTACTCCGCGACGATCCCGAGCTGCTCGCCGACATCCAGAAGGCCGTCGACCACGCCAACCGGGCCGTCTCCCGGGCCGAGTCGATCCGCCGATTCCGGGTCGTGGAGGGGGAGTTCAGCGAGGAGAACGGGATGCTCACCCCGTCCCTCAAGGTGAAGCGGCACGCGGTCACGGCCGCGTACGCGGCGGAGATCGAGGCGCTGTACCGCTGACGGCTAGGCCAGCACCTCGGAGAGGTCGTACGAGACAGGCTCCTCCAGTTGCGCGTACCCGCAGGACTCCGGCGTGCGGTCCGGCCGCCACCGCTTGAACTGGGCCGTGTGCCGGAACCGGTCGCCCTCCATGTGGTCGTACCCCACCTCGCACACCCGCTCCGGGCGCAGGGCCACCCAGGAGAGGTCCTTCTTGCCCGACCAGCGGCTCGGCGCGCCCGGCAGCCGCGCCCCGGCGTGCGCGGCCTCCTCCGCCCAGGCCGCCCACGGGTGTCCGTCCGGCGGGTCCATCCGCAGCGGCTCCAGCTCGGTGATCAGCTCCTCGCGGCGCTTGGCGGTGAAGGCCGCGCAGACCCCGACGTGCTGGAGGGTGCCGCCGTCGTCGTACAGGCCGAGCAGCAGCGAGCCGACCACCGGCCCGCTCTTGTGGAAGCGGTAGCCGGCCACGACCACGTCGGCCGTGCGTTCGTGCTTGACCTTGTACATCAGCCGGGCGTCCGGCCGGTACGGCAGATCCAGCGGCTTGGCGATCACCCCGTCCAGGCCCGCCCCCTCGTACTGCTCGAACCAGCGCGCCGCGAGCTCCGGGTCCGTCGTCGCGGGCGCCAGATGGACCGGGGCGTCGACCGCGCGCAGCGACTCCTCCAGGGCCGCTCGCCGGTCGGTGAGGGGCGTGTCGAGCAGGGAGTCGTCGCCGAGGGCGAGCAGGTCGAAGGCGATGAACCGGGCGGGGGTCTTCTCCGCCAGCATCCGCACACGGGAGTCGGCGGGGTGGATGCGCTCGGTGAGCCGGTCGAAGTCGAGCCGCCCGTCGTGCTCGATCACGATCTCGCCGTCGACCACGCACCGCTGCGGGAGCCGGGGGAGGAGCGCCTCGACGAGCTCGGGGAAGTAGCGGGTCAGCGGCTTGCCCGTGCGGCTGCCGATGACCAGCTCCGGGCCGTCGCGGTGCACGATGGCGCGGAAGCCGTCCCACTTGGCCTCGTACTGCATGCCCGGCGGAATCTTCTTCACGGCCTTGGCGAGCATCGGCTTCACGGGCGGCATCACCGGCAGATCCATGGACCGATTGTCCGGTATGCGGGGAATGTCGGCGAGCTCTACGCTGACTCGCATGGCGACCAAGGCGGCAGCGGTGGAGCTGGAAGTCGGAGAGCGGACGGTACGCGTCTCCAATCCGGACAAGGTGTACTTCCCGGAACGCGGCTACACCAAGCTCGACATGGTCAGCTACTACCTGGCCGTCGGCGACGGCATCACCCGCGCGCTGCGGGACCGGCCCACCACCCTGGAGCGCTACCCCGACGGGGTGACCGGCGAGTCCTTCTTCCAGAAGCGCGCCCCCAAGTACCTCCCGGAGTGGATCCCCACCGCGCACATCACCTTCCCCAGCGGCAGGTCCGCCGACGAGATGTGCCCGACCGAACCCGCGGCCGTGCTCTGGGCCGCCAACCTCGGCGCCGTGACCTTCCACCCGTGGCCGGTACGGCGTGAGGACACCGACCACCCCGACGAGCTCCGCCTCGACCTCGACCCCCAGCCCGGGACCGACTACACCGACGCCGTACGCGCCGCCCACGAGCTGCGCGCCGTCCTGGACGAGCACGGGCTGCGCGGCTGGCCCAAGACCTCGGGCGGTCGCGGCCTGCACGTCTTCGTACCGATCGAGCCCCGCTGGACCTTCACCCAGGTCCGCCGCGCGGCCATCGCCTGCGGCCGTGAGCTGGAGCGCCGGATGCCGGAGCGGGTGACGATCAAATGGTGGAAGGAGGAGCGGGGCGAGAGGATCTTCGTCGACTACAACCAGACCGCCCGCGACCGTACGATCGCCTCCGCCTACTCCGTGCGCCCCCGCCCGCACGCCCCGGTCTCCGCGCCGCTGAGCTGGGACGAGATCGACGACGCGTCGCCGCTGGACTTCGACATCAAGTCGATGCCGGTCCGGTACGCGGAGGTGGGCGACGTCCACGCCGACATGGACGACCACCGGTTCAGCCTGGAGAGCCTCCTCGAACTGGCCCGCCGGGACGAGGCGGAGCACGGGCTCGGTGATCTGCCGTACCCGCCGGAGTACCCGAAGATGCCGGGCGAACCGAAGCGGGTCCAGCCCAGCCGGGCGAAGAAGGCCGACTGAGAAACCGGGCCGGGAGCGGCCGGGAAAGGCCGCCGGACGGCCCCCGGCGGGGGCGCGGGCTCGCGCGCGTGGGTGATCACGGGTGGGGGCCCGACCCTCGCGTCACCTCCCCGCCGGCGGCCGTACACAGCCGCGAGGACCGTCCGTGAAACACCCTCTGACCTGGGCTTCCTGGGTGAATCCCACTACCGTTCAGGTATCGGGAAAGGGGTGCCGGATGGACCGGAACATACGTGACGTCGACGATGTGCTGAAGCTTCTCGACGGGCTCTTCGCACCGGAGGCCGACCGCTGGACCGCCGACGCGGCCGGCTGGTGGAACGGCTTCTACGGCGACCGCACGAAGGCGGTGCCGTTCTTCGTCGCGAAGCCGGACGAGAGCCTCGTCTCCTACGTCGACCGTGGCTGGATCGCACCCGGCCGGGCCCTCGATCTGGGCTGCGGCCCGGGGCGCAACGCCCTGTATCTGGACTCCCTGGGGTTCGAGGTGGACGCCGTGGACCTCTCCGACGAGGCGGTCGCCTGGGCCGAACAGCGCGCCCAGGAGGCCGGTGCGCACGTGCGGTTCCACCGCGGGGACGCCTTCGCACTCGCCGGGAGCGTGCTCACCGGCCCGTACGACCTGATCTGCGACTCGGGGTGCTTCCACCATCTGCCGCCGCACCGCCGCGTCAGCTATCTCGCCCTCGTCGAGCGGCTGCTCGCGCCCGGCGGGCAGCTCGCCCTGACCTGTTTCGCGTCCGGAGCGATGGGCTCGGAGCTGCCGGACGCGGACTTCTACCGCGAGCCCGGCCTCCACGGCGGGCTCGCCTACACACCGGAGTCCCTGCGCTGGATCTTCTCCGATCTGACGGAGGTCGAACTGCGCCGCATGCGGGACGAGCCCCCCGAGTCTCCGTACTTCGGCGAGGACTTCCTGTGGACGGCCCTGTTCCGCCGGGGAGACGCGCCGAGCCCGCTCACCTGACCGCGCGGCGGCCTCCTGTCCGGGGCAGACTCGGAGACGTAACCCCACTGTCTGGGAGCTCCGAAGGAGCAGCGCCATGCTCACCTCGCGCTATGTCACCGGATCACCGAACTGGATCGACCTCGGTACTCCGGACATCGATCGGGCGGCCGCCTTCTACCAGGGCGTCTTCGGCTGGGACTTCGTCTCCGCCGGCCCCGAGGCAGGCGGGTACGGGATGTTCCGCTCCGACGGCAGCACGGTCGCCGCCGCCATGCAGGTCGAGCCCGGACAGGGCGGCCCGCCCTCCTGGACCGTGTACTTCCAGTCGGCGGACGCGGAAGCCACCGCCAAGGCGGTCCAGGCGGGCGGCGGCACGGTCCTGTTCGAGCCGATGGACGTCTTCGAACTCGGCCGCATGGCCGTCTTCACCGACCCCGCCGGCGCGGGCTTCGCCACCTGGCAGCCCGGTACGTACAAGGGCCTCGACCTCGTCGACGGGCCGAACTCCCTGACCTGGGCCGAGCTCCACACCCCGGACGTGCCCGCGGCCGTCGCGTTCTACCGCTCCGTCTTCGGCATGGACAGCGCCGCCATGCCGATGCCGGACGACGCCGGCTCGTACATCACGCTGTTTCCGGCGGGCCAGGGCGAGGAGGCGATGTTCGGTGGCGTCGTCCCGCTCGGCCTCGACCCCGTCGAGGCCGAGGGCGGTCCCTCCTGGCTGGCCTACTTCGAGGTCCCGGACACCGACGCGGCGGTGGCGGCGGCCGAGCGCCTCGGCGGTATGGTGCGGCTCGCCCCGATGGAGACGGACGGCGTCGGCCGCGTGGCGAAGCTCGCCGATCCGTTCGGCGCGCGCTTCGCGGTGATCGCGAGCGCCCCCCTCGAAGAGGCCGCGTGACACGGCGCGCGACGACGCCCGGCGCGCCGCATTGATCGAACGTTGATGGACCGTTTAAGGCCGAACGGCAGCGTATCGGCCATGCAGACCGACACCATCGTGATGACCGCCCCGGCCGCCCCCGACATGTCCTGGCAGGAGAACGCGCTGTGCGCCCAGGCCGGGCCCGAGTTCTTCTTCCCCGCGCCCGGCTCCTCGACCCGTGAGGCGAAGCAGCTGTGCGGGGCGTGCGAGGGCCGGGTGGCGTGCCTCCAGTACGCGCTGGAGCACGACGAACGGTTCGGCGTGTGGGGCGGTCTCTCGGAGAAGGAGCGGGGGCAGCTGAAGCGCGCGGAAGGCGCCCGCCGTCACCTGCGTCCGTGAACGGGACGCGGGCACCGGCGAGCGCCTCGGGTGCGGGGGCGGGTGGTCAGCCCGCCGCGCGGGCCGCCATGCGGGCCTTGCGGGCCGCCAGCTTCTCGTCGAACTTCGAGGCCTCGCTGTCCAGGCCGTTCATGTAGAGCCCCAGCTCCTCCTGGGCCTTCAGGCCCTCCGGGCCGAGACCGTCGATCTGGAGCACCTTGAGGAACCGCAGGACCGGCTGCAGCACGTCGTCGTGGTGGATGCGCATGTTGTAGATCTCGCCGATCGCCATCTGCGCCGCCGCCCGCTCGAACCCCGGCATGCCGTGTCCCGGCATCCGGAAGTTCACGACGACGTCCCGCACGGCCTGCATCGTCAGGTCCGGGGCGAGCTCGAAGGCCGCGCCCAGCAGGTTGCGGTAGAAGACCATGTGCAGGTTCTCGTCGGTGGCGATGCGCGCCAGCATCCGGTCGCAGACCGGGTCGCCCGACTGGTGGCCGGTGTTCCGGTGCGAGATACGGGTGGCGAGCTCCTGGAAGGCGACGTACGCGACGGAGTGCAGCATCGAGTGCCGGTTGTCGGACTCGAAGCCCTCGCTCATGTGCGCCATCCGGAACTGCTCCAGCTTGTCCGGGTCCACGGCGCGCGAGGCCAGCAGGTAGTCGCGCATCACGATGCCGTGACGGCCCTCCTCGGCGGTCCAGCGGTGCACCCAGGTGCCCCAGGCGCCGTCGCGGCCGAAGAGGGTGGCGATCTCGTGGTGGTAGCTGGGCAGGTTGTCCTCGGTGAGCAGGTTCACCACGAGGGCGATCTTGCCGACCTCGGTGACCTTGGACTGGGACGGGTCCCAGGCCTCGCCGTCCTCGAAGAAGCCCGGGAAGTTCCGGCCGTCGGACCACGGGACGTACTCGTGCGGCATCCAGTCCTTGGTGACCTTGAGGTGCCGGTCGAGCTCCTTCTCCACCACCTCTTCCAGCGCGTAGAGCAGCCGCGCATCGGTCCACCCTGTCGAGCTGCCGAGGTGGGGAGAGGTGAGCGTCACGGGAAACTCCTGGGGACGGAGAGAGGGCATACGGGATTACCTACGGATTCGTAGGTTACGAGACCGTAGGTTAAGGCTCCGTAAGGCCTCGGCCAAGCCCGCCCGGGCGATGTCCGATTACGTTCCGTTATGTGCGCTGCTGATGGCGGTGTGGGGAGAGGCAGGTCACGGCCCCGGGCGCGCCGGAGGTGGCGTGATCATGGCTACGCAGAGCAGAGGGCCGACCGCCCCACCCCGGAGTGCCGCGACCGCCGCAGCCGGATCCTGTGGCTGCGGCGGTCGCGGAGGTCGCGGAGGTCGACGGTCACCGCACCGCCGAACCGACCTCCTCCGGGCTCGTCGGCCGCAGCTCACCGTCGAGCAGCAGCCAGCGGGTGATGCCCAGCGACTCCAGGAACGGCACGTCATGGCTCGCCACGATCAGCGCCCCCTCGTACGCCTCCAGCGCCGCCGTCAGCTTCCGCACGGACGCCATGTCCAGGTTGTTGGTCGGCTCGTCCAGCAGCAGCAACTGCGGTGCCGGCTCGGCGAGCAGCAGCGCCGCCAGCGTCGCCCGGAACCGCTCACCGCCCGACAGCGTCCCCGTCGGCTGATCCGCCCGCGCGCCCCTGAACAGGAACCGCGCGAGCCGCGCCCTGATGGTGTTCGCCGTCGCCTCGGGCGCGAACCGGGCCACGTTCGCCACCACGCTCAGCTCGTCGTCGAGGACGTCGAGCCGCTGCGGCAGGAACCGGAGCGGCAGGTGGGTCTCCACCGTGCCGGACACCGGTTCGAGCTCTCCGGCGATCGTCCGCAGCAGGGTCGTCTTGCCGGCCCCGTTCCGGCCGACGAGCGCGACCCGCTCCGGCCCGCGCAGCTCGAACTCGCCGTCGACCCGGGCGCCGTACCGCAGTTCCAGCTCGCGCAGTCGCAGCACCTCACGGCCGGGATGGACCGTGGTCCGCGGCAGTTCGATCCTGATCTCGTCGTCGTCCCGGACCGCCTCCTCCGCCAGATCGAGCCGCTCCCGCGCCTCGGCCAGCCGCTCGGAGTGCAGGGCGCGGTGCTTGCCCGCCGACACCTGGGCCGCGGCCTTGCGGTTGTTGGCGACGATCTTCGGTACGACCTTGTTCTCGAAGCTCTTCTGGCCGTACCGCTTGCGCCGCGCCAACTTCATCTGCGCGTCGGAGAGTTCGCGCTTCTGTCGCTGTACGTCGGCTTCGGCGACGCGCACCATCCTTTCCGCCGCCTCCTGTTCGGCCGCGAGCGCCTCCTCGTAGGCGGAGTAGGTGCCGCCGTACCAGGTGACCTCGCCGTCGCGCAGATCGGCGATCTGGTCGACCCTTTCCAGGAGTTGACGGTCGTGACTCACCACGACGAGGACGCCCGACCAGGCGTCCACCGCCTCGTAGAGCCGGGCGCGGGCGTTCAGATCGAGATTGTTGGTCGGCTCGTCGAGCAGCAGGATGTCCGGCCGGGCGAGCAGCAGCGCGGCGAGCCGCAGCAGGACCGACTCGCCGCCGGACACCTCGCCGATGGTCCGGTCGAGACCGATGTGTCCGAGCCCCAGCTGGTCGAGTGTGGCGCGGGCCCGTTCTTCCACGTCCCAGTCGTCGCCCACCGCCGCGAAGTGCTCCTCGGAGGGGTCGCCCGCCTCGATGGCGTGCAGCGCGGCGCGGGTCGCCGCGATCCCGAGAGCCTCGTCGACCCGCAGCGCGGTGTCGAGGACAAGGTTCTGCGGGAGGTAGCCGACCTCGCCGACCGTTCGGATCGAGCCTTCGGCGGGCGTCAGTTCACCCGCGAAGAGCTTGAGGAGCGTCGACTTCCCGGAGCCGTTGAGGCCGATCAGACCGGTGCGGCCGGGGCCGACGGCGAGCCGGAAGTCGTCCAGGACTTCGGTGCCGTCCGGCCAGGAGAAGGAGACGGAGGAGCAGGTGATGAAGGTGGGATGGGTCGCCATGGGGGCCTCCCTGTTGCAGGAGCGTGGGCTGGGGCAACGGGTGAGACACCGGGGCGCGGGCAGGCGGAAATGCTCGTACGCCGAGGGCGAAGACGGCACACGCGGCGCTGCGTGAAGCAGCTCAGGGGCACGCGCGGCACGGTGTCTCGCATCCTCAGACGAGCAACGGCCTTCTCCGATCGGGCGACAACAGGGCCAGGTCAGGACGGTACGCCTGGGGCCGAGCGGAGACAAACGATTTAACGGACCAGAGCGGGCGGCGACCCGCGACGGCGGGCGGCGACCCGCGACGGCGGGCGGCGACCCGCGAGGGAGGGCGGCGGCCCGGGAGGCGGGCGGTCAGTCGTCCAGGAGCTGCGCCAGATCCTGGTCCCAGTCCAGGTACTGGTGCTCGCGCCCGGCGGGGACCAGGTGCTGCGAACGCTTCAGGAAGTGTCGCAGCTCGGACGTGCGGACATGCACCACGGCCACGCCCTCGGGCGCGTGGAACTCGACGACGGTGCGGTCGTAGCCGTACGGACGCACCCGGACGTCCCCGAGCCCGGCCGGCCCGTCCACGCCCTCGGCGAGCAGCTCGCGGGCGAAGGCCCACGACACCTCGACGCCCTCCAGTGTGGCGGGCGGCGGGAACGCCATGCTCACCGCGAAGGGATCCTCGCGGTCGTACCGCAGCGTGGCGGGGACGGTTTCCATCCGGGGAGCGGATGCGACCAGACGGGCCTGAACGGCCTGCTCGATGACGGTGGACAAGGCCAGCTCCTGTCGCGCGGCTTCGGTTCCTGACGTCTCCCTGACACAAGGGAAGACGAACGACGGGGCCGGAACGTGCACTGGAGGGTCACGTGACCTGTGTCACCGCCGCGGACGGCACGAGGCGCTCTGGACGGGGCCCACGGGGTGGGCTAGCTTCCGGCGCCATGACGTCCAAGGGGAAGACGAGACGAATGATGTCGGCGGGGCTGAGCGGTGCGGCCCTCGCGCTGGCCCTGACGGCACCCGCGCACGGCGCGCCGCGGCCCGCACCCGACGCGGCGGCGCCCTTCGCGTCGCACGGCGCCGGCTGGCAGCTGACGGAGACGGGAACCGACGCCCGCTTCCGGGGGCTCGCCGCCGTCGACCGCAGGACCGCCTGGGCCGCGGGCTCGAAGGGCACGGTGCTGCGGACCACGGACGGCGGCCGGAGCTGGCGGAACGTCTCGCCACCGGGCGCCGGGGAGCTGGAACTCCGCGACGTGGAGGCCTTCGACGCCCGGCGCGCCGTGGTCCTCGCGATCGGGGAGGGCGAGGCGTCCCGGGTTCTGCGTACGGACGACGGCGGAGCGACCTGGACGGAGTCCTTCCGCAACACCGACCCGCGCGCGTTCTACGACTGCATCACCTTCTTCGACCACCGGCACGGACTCGCCATGAGCGACCCGGTGGACGGCAGGTACCGGATCCTCTCCACACGGGACGGCGGCCGGTCCTGGGCGGTGCTGCCGGACGCGGGGATGCCGGCGGCGCTGCCCGGTGAGGCCGGGTTCGCGGCGAGCGGGCAGTGCCTGGTCTCCTCCGGGCCGAGGGACGTCTGGCTCGCGACCGGCGGCGGTGCCACCGCGCGCGTGCTGCACTCCCGCGACCGGGGGCTGAACTGGACCGTCACCGAGACGACGATCCCGGCGGGCGACCCGGCGCGGGGCGTCTTCGGGCTCGCCTTCCGTGACCGTACGCACGGCATCGCGGTCGGCGGCGACTACCGCAAGGACCAGCCCTCGCCGCGGGCGGCCGCGGTCACCGGAGACGGCGGACGCCGGTGGAGCGCCGCCTCGGCCCCGCCGCCCGCGTACCGCTCGGGCGTGGCCTGGCTCCCGCACTCCTCCTCGGCCGCTCTCGCGGTCGGCCCGACCGGCACGGACCTGACGACCGACGGCGGCCGCACCTGGCGGACCGTCGACACCGGCTCGTACGACACGGTCGACTGCACGCGGGACGGCGCGTGCTGGGCCTCCGGGGAGCAGGGCCGGATCGCCCGCCTCGGCAGGCGCTAGCGGATGGTCAGGAGGGCAGCTGCTCCCGGCAGGGGGCGAGCGCGTCGGCCGTCTTGGTCGCGTAGAACTCCGTGATCCGGTAGGCGCACACACCCTCGACGGTGAACGGGTCGGCCGCCACGATCTTCTCGATCGTCGCGCGGTCGGCCCCGGCGGCGAGGATGATGCCGCCGTCGCGCGGGTTCTTCCGCCCGGAGGCGATGAACACGCCGGTGGCGTACTGCGCGTCGAGCCACTCGATGTGCGCGTCGAGCAGCGCGTCCGCCCGCTCGACAGGGGCGGTATAGGTCAATTCCAGTACGAACATGATCGCCAGGCTACCCGGGCGCCGGTGACGCGCGGGAGTCCGTTCGCCTGCCGGACGGCGGCCGCCGTCCGCCCGGTGCCGGGGTCGTAGGGTGGCCGTCATCATGATGATCACCGACCTTCCCGAGGGCTGGCCCACCGACGAGACCGCGGCCCGCGCCGTGCAGGGAGAGCTGCGGGCGCGGCTCGTACTCGACGAGCCGGGGCCGGCCCCCGGCACGGGGCACGTCACCGGGCTCGACGTCGCCTACGACGACGAGCGCGACCTCGTCGCCGCCGCGGCCGTCGTGCTCGACGCCCGGACGCTCGACGTCGTGGAGGAGGCGACGGCGGTCGGCCGGGTGTCGTTCCCCTACGTCCCCGGTCTGCTCGCCTTCCGCGAGATCCCGACGGTGCTCGCCGCACTCGCCTCGCTGAGCTCCGACCCGGGGTTGCTCGTCTGCGACGGATACGGCCTCGCCCACCCACGCCGCTTCGGCCTCGCAAGCCACCTCGGTGTGCTGACCGGCCGACCGTCGATCGGCGTCGCGAAGAACCCCTTCACCTTCGCCTACGACCAACCCGGCCCGGACCGCGGCGACTTCAGCCCGCTCATGGCCGGAGAGGAGGAGGTCGGACGCGCCCTGCGCACCCAGGCAGGGGTCAAGCCCGTGTTCGTCTCCGTCGGCCACCGGGTCTCCCTCGGCAACGCCTGCGCCCACACACTGCTGCTCGCCCCGCGCTACCGCATCCCGGAGAGCACCCGCCACGCGGACTCCCTCTGCCGCCGCGCCCTGCGGGACGCTCTGGGAGCTGAGTAGACGGCTGAGTACGCGTACGGATGGCGGGGCGCGATCATGGGCGGCAGGCTGGGGTCCATGACAACCCCCGTACCCGCCCCACCGCACTCCGCGGACCGCGGCATGACCGCGATGCTCGCCACCGCCGGGATCGTCGCCCTGGCGTGGCTCTGCGCCATGCTCTACGTCGTCGCCGTGTGGGTGACGGAGTGATCGGCACGCTCCAGTGTGTCGTCCTGGACTGTACCGATGTCATGGAACTGGCCCGGTTCTACCAGCAGTTGCTCGGCGGTGAGATCAACCGGGCGGACCCCCAGTGGGCCGTCGACGACGCCTGGGCCACTCTGCACGACGCCGCCGGTGCTCCGGTGCTCGCCTTCCAGGCCGTGGCGGACCACCGGCCGCCCGTCTGGGGCGCGGCCGAGCAGCAGTTCCACCTGGACATCCGGGTGGCCGATCTGGAGGCCGCCCATGAGGCGGTCGTCGAGCTCGGGGCGTGGCTGCTCGACGACGGGGGCGGCGACCGGGCCTGGCGGATCTACGGTGACCCGGCCGGCCACCCCTTCTGTCTCGTACGCCACTGAGGCCGACGCCCGGGGGGCACGGGGCCCCGGGCGTCAGCCCTGGTGCGCCACCCGGAAGCGGATGCCGGCCTCGCGGAGCCGGCCGAGCAGGGCGTCGCCCATCGCCACGGCCGTCGTGACCTGCCCCGAGGTCTTCGGCAGGTCGTCCAGGGCGAGACAGAGCGCCGACTCGGCGAGGATCTTCGCCGTCTCGCCGTACCCCGGGTCGCCGCCCGAGACCTCCGTGAAGACCCGCCGCCCGCCGCCCTCGCCGACGAAGCGCACGGAGAACCAGCTGCGGGCGCGACGCTCCGCGCTCGGGCCCTGCCCCGGCTCATAACGGTCCATCAGCCACCGTCGTACGGGCGCGAGTTGGGCCGCCGCCACCCCCGCGCCGACCACCGCGGTGCCACCGAGCGCCATCGGGAGGGTCTTGACCGAGGCGTAGTGGCGGTAGCGGAAGTCGGGGCCGTAGGCCTCGAGCGCCCGCGCCGAACGCTCCACCACCTGGGCGTCGATGGTCGGCAGCGGAAGGGCCCAGGTGCCGGTCTCCCGGCTGAAGCGCGGCCCGCCGAGCGGCGCCCGAGCCCGGCGTCCCACCAACCGCGGCTCGTGCAGGCGCCGTTCGCGCGCGGCACGCAGGATCTCCCGGCCGCGCCCCATCGCCGTCAGGGCCGACGCGAACGTACCGCCCGAGAAGATCGCGCCTGCGCGGACGAATCCGTCGATGCGCAGGGGCACGTCCTTGGGCAGCTGCTGGACGGTGTAGTACACGCCCAGGTCGTGCGGTACGGAGTCGAAGCCGCACGCGTGCACGATCCGCGCCCCCGTCTCCCGGGCGCGCGCGTCGTACCGTACGTACATCTCGTCGACGAACTCGGTCTCGCCGGTGAGGTCCACATAGTCCGTGCCGGTCTCCGCGCACGCCGCCACCAGGCCCTCGCCGTACCAGACGTACGGACCCACCGTGGTGGCCACCACCCGCGTGGACGCGGCGAGTTCACGCACCGCGTCCTCGTCGGCGGAGTCCGCGACCACCAGCGGCAGCTCGGCGCACCGGGGCCATCGCGCCGACAGCCGCTCACGCAGAGCGGTCAGCTTGGCGCGACTGCGTCCGGCGAGCGCCCACCGGCACCCGGCCGGCGCGTGCTCGGCCAGATACTCCGCGGTGAGCTCACCCACGAACCCCGTCGCCCCGAAGAGGACGACGTCGTACGTCCGCTCCCTCAGGTCCCGCCCCGTGCCGTTCCCGGTCTCCATCCAGCGCCCCTCGCCTTCACCTACGGCTTCCCCTGCGTCGGCGGAGCCTAGCGGTAGCTCCCGTGTGGTCCTCCGGCGGTGGTCGTCGGGCGTCTTCCCACGGACCGAATTTCCAAGCGCTTGCTCGGCCGGGGGGCTTGTGCGGAGTGGAACGTGTTCCTAGCATCACTGGTGTTACATCATTGGTGTCACATAGCTGGGGGCTTGATGGCGGCGACGACGGAACCGACCCGGACCGCCCGGAACGGGCCGCTCTCCGGAGTGCGTGTGGTGGAGCTGGCGGGGATCGGGCCCGGCCCCTTCGCGGCCATGCTCCTCGCCGACCTCGGCGCCGATGTCGTACGGATCGACCGGCCCGGCGGGTCGGGGCTCGGCATCGACCCGGCGTACGACCTCACCAATCGCAACAAGCGCTCCGTCCTCGTCGACCTCAAGGCCGACGGAGGCCCCGCGACCGTGCTCGACCTGGTCGAACGGGCCGACATCCTGATCGAGGGCTACCGGCCCGGCGTCGCCGAGCGCCTCGGTGTCGGCCCCGAGGCCTGCCTCGCCCGCAACCCGAAGCTCGTCTACGGACGCATGACCGGCTGGGGCCAGGACGGGCCGCTCGCCACGACCGCCGGACACGACATCGCGTACATCGCGATCACCGGCACCCTCGGCATGATCGGCCCCGACCCGGAGGGCCCGCCCGCCATCCCGGCGAACCTCGTCGGCGACTACGCGGGCGGCTCGCTCTATCTCGTCGTCGGCGTCCTCGCCGCGCTCCAGCACGCCCGCGCGCACGGTGAGGGACAGGTCGTCGACGCGGCCATCGTCGACGGCACCGCCCACCTCGCGACCATGATCCACGGCATGCTGGCCTCCGGCGGATGGCAGGACCGGCGCGGGGTCAACCTGCTGGACGGCGGGTGCCCCTTCTACGGCACCTACGAGACCTCCGACGGGCAGTACATGGCCGTCGGAGCGCTGGAGCAGCAGTTCTACGACGAGTTCGTACGCCTCCTGGGCATCGAGGACCTCGCCCCCGCCCGCAGGGACTTCGGGCGCTGGTCCGACCTGCGCACCGCCGTCGCGGAACGCTTCCGCACCCGTACGAGAGACGAGTGGACGGCCGTCTTCGACGGGACCGACGCCTGTGTGGCGCCCGTCCTCTCGCTCCGCGAGGCCCCCGCCCACCCGCACCTGGCCTCCCGCGCCACCTTCGTCGAGCACGCCGGCCTCACCCAGCCCGCGCCCGCGCCGCGCTTCTCCGCCACCCCCGGCACCGTGCGCACCGGCCCCGCTCTGCCCGGCGCCGACACCGACGAGGTCGCGCGCGACTGGGCCGTGCCCTCCCTCACCTCCAAGGAGCCGCAGGCATGAAGCGCCAGCTCTACACCGCCGACCACGAGGCGTTCCGCGAGACCGTCCGCACCTTCCTCGCCAAGGAGGTGCTGCCCCACTACGAGCAGTGGGAGAAGGACGGCATCGTCGCGCGCGAGGCCTGGCGCGCCGCGGGACGGCAGGGGCTGCTCGGTCTCGCCGTCGACGAGGAGTACGGAGGCGGCGGCAACCCCGACTTCCGCTACAGCGCCGTCCTCGCCGAGGAATTCACCCGGGCCGGCGCGCCCGGCATGGCCCTGGGCCTGCACAACGACATCATCGGCCCGTACCTCACCTCGCTCGCCACCGAGGAGCAGAAGCGCCGCTGGCTGCCGGGCTTCTGCACGGGCGAGCTGATCACCGCCATAGCGATGACCGAGCCGGGCGCCGGCTCCGACCTCCAGGGAATCAGGACCAGCGCCGAGGACCGCGGCGACCACTGGGTGCTCAACGGGTCCAAGACCTTCATCTCCAACGGCATCCTCGCCGACCTCGTGATCGTCGTCGCGAAGACGACCCCCGAAGGCGGCGCGCACGGCCTCTCGCTGCTGGTCGTCGAGCGGGGCATGGAGGGGTTCGAGCGCGGCCGGAACCTCGACAAGATCGGCCAGAAGTCGCAGGACACCGCCGAACTGTTCTTCCACGACGTCCGCGTCCCCAAGGAGAACCTCCTCGGCGAGCTCAACGGCGCCTTCGTCCACCTCATGACCAATCTCGCCCAGGAGCGGATGGCCATCGCCGTGGCCGGCATCGCCGCCGCCGAACACCTCCTGGAGATCACCACGCGCTACGTGAAGGAGCGCGAGGCCTTCGGACGCCCGCTGGCCAAGCTCCAGCACATCCGCTTCGAGATCGCGGAGATGGCGACCGAGTGCGCCGTCACCCGTACGTTCCTCGACCGGTGCATCGTGGATCACTCGAACGGGGAGCTCGACGCCGTCCACGCCTCCATGGCCAAGTGGTGGGCCACCGAGCTGCAGAAGCGGGTCGCGGACCGCTGTCTGCAACTGCACGGGGGATACGGCTACATGGCCGAATTCCCCGTCGCCCGTGCGTTCACCGACGGCCGCATCCAGACCATCTACGGCGGGACGACCGAGATCATGAAGGAGATCATCGGACGTTCCCTGCTGGGCTGACCCCTCTCTCCTCACCCTCATCGCTGAATCGTTGAAAGGCTTCTCGTGAGCACCGAAGCGTACGTGTACGACGCGATCCGCACCCCGCGCGGCCGCGGCAAGGCCAACGGCGCCCTGCACGGCACCAAGCCCATCGACCTGGTCGTCGGACTCATCCACGAGATCCGCGCCCGCTTCCCCGGACTCGACCCGGCCGCCGTCGACGACATCGTCCTCGGCGTCGTCGGCCCGGTCGGCGACCAGGGCTCCGACATCGCCCGAATCGCCGCCATCGCCGCCGGCCTGCCCGACACCGTCGCCGGCGTCCAGGAGAACCGCTTCTGTGCCTCCGGTCTCGAAGCCGTCAACATGGCCGCGATGAAGGTCCGGTCGGGCTGGGAGGACCTCGTCCTCGCCGGCGGCGTCGAGTCCATGTCGCGCGTCCCCATGGCCTCCGACGGCGGCGCCTGGTTCGCCGACCCGATGACCAACCACGAGACCGGGTTCGTGCCCCAGGGCATCGGCGCCGACCTCATCGCCACCATCGAGGGCTTCTCCCGCCGCGACGTCGACGAGTACGCCGCGCTCTCCCAGGAGCGCGCCGCGGCCGCCTGGAAGGACGGCCGCTTCGACCGCTCCGTCGTCCCCGTCAAGGACCGTCACAGCGGACTGCTCGTCCTCGACCACGACGAGCACATGCGCCCCGGCACCACCGCCGACTCGCTCGCCGCCCTCAAGCCCTCCTTCGCCGGCATCGGCGACATGGGCGGCTTCGACGCGGTCGCGCTGCAGAAGTACCACTGGGTGGAGAAGATCGACCACGTCCACCACGCGGGCAACTCCTCCGGCATCGTCGACGGCGCATCGCTCGTCGCCATCGGCTCCAAGGAGGTCGGCGAGCGGTACGGAATGACCCCGCGCGCCCGGATCGTCGCCGCCGCCGTCTCGGGCTCGGAGCCGACCATCATGCTCACCGGCCCCGCGCCCGCCACCCGCAAGGCGCTCGCCAAGGCCGGCCTGACGATGGACGACATCGACCTGGTCGAGATCAACGAGGCCTTCGCGGGCGTCGTGCTCCGCTTCGTCAAGGACATGGGCATCAGCCTCGACAAGGTCAACGTCAACGGCGGCGCCATCGCGCTCGGCCACCCCCTCGGCGCGACCGGCGCGATGATCCTCGGCACCCTGATCGACGAGCTGGAGCGCCAGGACAAGCGCTACGGCCTGGCCACGCTGTGCGTCGGCGGCGGCATGGGCATCGCCACGATCGTCGAGCGCGTCTGACCGTCCCTCCCTCCCACCAGCCTTCACCCGCCTTACGGAGAAGCAGCAATGAGCCAGAGCACCACCATCCGCTGGGAGCAGGACGAGACCGGCGTCGTCACCCTCGTCCTCGACGACCCCAACCAGTCCGCGAACACCATGAACCAGGCGTTCAAGGACTCCATCGCGGCGATCGCCGACCGCGCCGAGGCCGAGAAGGACTCCATCCGCGGCATCATCTACACCTCTGCGAAGAAGACCTTCTTCGCGGGCGGCGACCTCAAGGACATGATCCGGCTGCGCCCGGAGGACGCGCAGATCGCCTTCGACACCGGCACCGAGATCAAGCGCTCGCTGCGCCGGATCGAGACGCTCGGCAAGCCGGTCGTCGCCGCCATCAACGGGGCCGCGCTGGGCGGCGGTTACGAGATCGCCCTCGCCTCGCACCACCGTGTCGCGCTCGACGCACCCGGCTCCAAGATCGGCCTGCCCGAGGTCACGCTCGGTCTCCTCCCGGCGGGCGGCGGCGTCACCCGTACCGTACGCCTCATGGGCATCGCCGACGCCCTGCTGAAGGTCCTGCTCCAGGGCACCCAGTACTCCCCGCAGCGGGCCCTGGAGAACGGCCTGATCCACCAGGTGGCCGCCACGCCCGAGGAGATGCTCGCCAAGGCGCGCGCCTTCATCGACACGCACCCCGAGTCGCAGCAGCCCTGGGACGTCAAGGGGTACAAGATCCCCGGCGGAACGCCGTCGAACCCGCGGTTCGCCGCCAACCTGCCGGCCTTCCCGGCCAACCTGAAGAAGCAGCTGAACGGCGCGCCCTACCCGGCCCCGCGCAACATCCTCGCCTGCGCCGTCGAGGGCTCGCAGGTCGACTTCGAGACCGCGCTGACCATCGAGGCCCGCTACTTCACCGAGCTGGTCACCGGCCAGACGGCGAAGAACATGATCCAGGCCTTCTTCTTCGACCTCCAGGCCGTCAACTCCGGCGCCAACCGCCCCCAGGGCATCGAGCCGCGCCACGTCCGCAAGGTCGCCGTCCTCGGCGCGGGCATGATGGGCGCCGGCATCGCGTACTCCTGCGCCCGCGCGGGTATCGAGGTCGTCCTCAAGGACGTCACGGCGGAGTCCGCGGCGAAGGGCAAGGGCTACTCCGAGAAGCTCTGCGCCAAGGCCGTCTCCCGCGGTCGCACCACCCAGCAGAAGGCGGACGAGCTGCTGGCCCGGATCACTCCGACCGCCGACCCGGCCGACCTGGCCGGCTGCGACGCCGTGATCGAGGCCGTCTTCGAGGACACCGCGCTCAAGCACAAGGTCTTCGAGGAGATCCAGGACATCGTCGAGCCGGACGCGCTGCTCTGCTCCAACACCTCGACGCTGCCCATCACCGTGCTCGCCGAGGGCGTCTCCCGCCCGGTCGACTTCATCGGACTGCACTTCTTCTCGCCGGTCGACAAGATGCCGCTGGTGGAGATCATCAAGGGCGAGCGCACCGGCGGTGAGGCGCTGGCCCGCGCCTTCGACCTGGTACGGCAGATCAACAAGACCCCGATCGTCGTCAACGACTCGCGCGGCTTCTTCACCTCCCGGGTGATCGGCCAGTTCATCAACGAGGGCGTGGCGATGATCGGCGAGGGCGCCGACCCCGCCTCGGTCGAGCAGGCGGCCGCGCAGGCCGGCTACCCGGCCAAGGTGCTCTCCCTGATGGACGAGCTGACCCTGACCCTGCCCCGCAAGATCCGGAACGAGACGCGGCGCGCGATCGAGGAGGCCGGCGGTACCTGGGCCGGACACCCGGCGGACGCGGTGATCGACCGGATGGTCGACGAGTTCGGGCGCCCGGGACGCAGCGGCGGCGCGGGCTTCTACGCGTACGACGAGACCGGCAAGCGGGTCGGCCTCTGGCCGGGACTCCGTGAGCACTTCACCCGGACCGACGTGCACATCCCCTTCGAGGACATGAAGGAGCGGATGCTCTTCTCCGAGGCGCTGGACTCGGTCCGCTGCCTGGAGGAGAACGTCCTCACGTCGGTCGCCGACGCGAACATCGGCTCCATCATGGGCATCGGCTTCCCGGCCTGGACCGGTGGTGTGCTCCAGTACATCAACGGTTATGAGGGTGGGCTGCCCGGCTTCGTGGCACGCGCGCGTGAGCTGGCGGAGAAGTACGGCGAGCGCTTCACGCCGCCGGCGCTGCTGGTGGAGAAGGCGGAGCGGGGCGAGGTCTTCACGGACGCCTGACGCCTCCGATCCGCCGAACGGCCCCGTCGCACCACTCTTCGATCATCCGATCGAGCGGTGCGGCGGGGCCGCGTCGCGTGGGGCCGGGGGCCGTGCCCGGGGTCCCTCTACGCTCGCAGACGATCAAGGAGGTCGGATGCGGGACAAGACCATTCGCTGGATCCGTGTCGTCATGCTTGCCGTGGTGAGCGCGTCGTGCGCCGCCCTGCTCGCCGGATGCGGCCCCGACGAGGACGACCCGGCGGACGATCCGTCGCCGTCGGTCGTGTCCGAGGACCCGTCCGAGGATCCGTCCGAGGACGCGTCGGAGGATCCGAACGACACTCCGAACCCTCGGCCCACGGGCGCCGACCAGCAGTCGATCGCCCCGCCACCGCTTCCGCCGACGGCCACCGGCACGGACGACGATGACGGCCCGACCTCCGCGCCGACCCTTACCCAGCCGCCGGAGAAGCCCTCGCCCAAGGCCCCGGTCCCGCCGCAGCCTCCGGCACCGCCCGAGCTGCCCGATCCCGACGGCACGTGAGCGAGCCCGACGAGCACCCGCCGCACCAGCACGCGGCTGCCCCGCCCACCCGCGGGAGCGCGCCGACCAGCCCCACCGCGCTCCTCAAGATCGTGATCGCGCAAGGGACGTTCATCGCGGCGCTCATGTTCTACCTGGGGGCGATGTACACCAGCACCTTCTACGCGTACTTCCACATCTCCCTCAACGCGCTCGACCTGGGCTTCGGCGAGCAGGTCACCCAGAGCCTCCACATGCTGAAGCTGGAGGTTCTGGTGGCGGCCGGGGTGGTCCTGCTCATCGTGGCCGTGCCCTGGCTCACGGCACGGTCCTGGCCGAGCGCCGTCACGGCGCCCCGCGCGCCCTCGCGGGCCGAGGTCCTGGCCGGCCGGATGCAGCTGCCGGTCGTGGCCGTGGGCGTGGTGCTGCTCGCCCTGTGGAGCGAGATCCAGCCGTACGGCTGGACCGCCCCGCTGATCATCGCGGCCGGTCTGCTGATGGGTCAGTTCCGTGACGCGACGGGGCGACGCCCGACGGGCTTCCGATACCAGGCGCTACCGATCTTCGCGGCGGGGGTCTTCCTCTTCTGGGCGCTCACCCAGATCACCGTGCAGACCGCCGAACGGGACGCCGCCGCCCGCGCCCGCGACGTCACCGAATGGACCGGGGTGCTCGTCCTCAGCACTCACCCGCTCGCCCTGCCCACCGGCACGATCACGAAGGAGGTCCTGCCGAGCGGAGTACGGCATCGCTACCGCTACACCGGGCTGCGCCTGCTTCTGGAACGCGACGGGCGGTACTACGTCGTCCCGCTGGGCTGGAACGTGAAGCGCGACGCGATGTACATCGTCCGGGAGAGCGACGCCGTGTGGATCGGCCTGACCCCGGGAACCCAGCCGAAGCTGCTCGGCTAGTCGTCCGCGTCGGACTTCGTACCGGACTCCGGCCCGGACCCCGTGCCGAACGCCGCCCGCAGCTCCTCCCGTAGCGACCGCTGGAAGGCTGTGACGAGGGCCTGGATCACCATCGGCTGCATGTGCGCGGAGAGCGACTTCATCGCGGCGAGGTGATCCGGGTCCTCGGCCTTCTCCCGGTACGGGTTCCAGACCTCCTCGCGGAAGATACGGGACAGCTCCTGGGCCGCCACGCGCGCGTGCTCCAGCAGGACGGTGCGGGAGGCGAGGATCGTCTCGTGGGCGATGGGCACGTCGAGCAGCTCGACACCGAGCCGCAGCAGCGAGGCGTCGAGGCGGAAGACGTCCGGGTCGGCTCCCTTGTCCAGGACACCCATGGCCGCGAGACGGTCCACGTCCTCGTCGGTGAGCGCCCGCCCGGCGCGCCGTTCCAGCTCGTGGCGGGTGATCTCCTCGGCGGACTCGGGCGCCCAGGCGGCGATCAGGGCCCGGTGGACGGCGAGGTCCCGCTCGCTGAGGTCGGGGGGCAGCTGGTGCAGATAGCGTTCGATGGCGGCGAGCGTCATCCCCTGGCGCTGGAGCTCCTCGATCAGAGCCAGACGGGAGAGGTGCCCTGGCCCGTAGTGACCGACGCGGCGCGGGCCGATCGCGGGAGGCGGCAGCAGTCCCTTGGTGCTGTAGAAGCGGACGGTCCGTACGGTGACCCCCGCCCGGGCGGCCAGCTCGTCGACGGTGAACGTCGGCGCCTGCTCGGGCTGCTCGGGCTGCGCCTCGGTCTCGGTGGCCATCTGAGGTGCCTCTCTGTCCGGTGCCGTGACTGCCGTGCCGTCCCTCGGTGCAACAGTATTGCTGTCTCACCGGCGATGTAAAAGCGTGCGGCCGATGTCAGTGGTGACCCCTACCGTGAACACATGTCGGAGATCACGTACGTACGGGGGGACGCCAGCGCGCCGCAGGGCAAGGGCGTCAAGATCATCGCGCATGTCTGCAACGACCTGGGCGGCTGGGGCAAGGGGTTCGTCCTGGCGCTGTCGCGCCGCTGGCCGGAGCCCGAGGCGGCCTATCGACGCTGGCACCGGGAGCGCGCGCGGAACGACTTCGCGCTGGGCGCCGCTCAGTTCGTGCGGGTCGGGCCGTACGTGTGGGTGGCCAACCTGGTCGGCCAGCGCGGGACGCGGACAGGGCGGAGCACGGGGGTGCCCGTGCGGTACGAGGCGATCGACGCGGCGCTCGGGCTGCTCGCCGGCAAGGCGGAGGAGCTGGGGGCCTCTGTGCACATGCCCCGGATCGGCTGCGGGCTGGCCGGTGGGACGTGGTCGCGGGTCGAGCCGCTGATCGCCGAGCGGCTCGTCGCGCGGGGGATACCGGTCACCGTGTACGACTTCGAGGCGTAAGCGGGCGTACGGGTACACCGCCCGGCCCCTGCGAGATCTGGCGTGTACCTGCCGCTAGAGTCACGTGCTTGTTCGAATTCGGGGATCGGTGACTGGGGAGGGTCATGTACGCGGAACTCAGGGAGACGGCCACGGAGTTGGCCGGCGTCCTGTGGCGGGAACACACCGTGTACCGGGAGCGGGGTGGGGGAGTCGTGATCCGGGGCGAGCACGTCGAGCGCTGGATCAGCCTGGCCCCGACCGGCGGCAGGAACCAGGCCCGGCTGCGCGCCGGCCGCCTTTTGGACGGCGGCACCACGGCGCCGGCCCGATCGGAGATCGTGGTCGACCTCTCCGTCGGGACGGCCGAACTGGCCGCGGTCTGCCGTCGCCTGCTCGCCGACGTCGCCGCCGCGGACGCGGCGGGCCCCTCCCGGGCCCGCACCGAACGCCCGGCCCGGGCCAAGCGCGCGCCCAAGCCCGCCCGCCCCGCCAGGAGACGCCACACGAGCGTCGGCTCCTGGGTGGTCGTGCTCTGCGTGGCCGGGATCGTCGGGCTCTGGGTCTACACCCAGTTCGGCGTGTACGGGTACTAGGCCGCCCCCGGCCCGCCGGGCGCGAGGCGCGGCGGGCCGGGGTGATCAGGTCGGAGCGTTTCTGCTCAGAACGCGGTGACCGGGTAGTGGTCGCTCAGGTTCGTGTACGTGTAGCGCGTGCCCCAGCTGGAGACCGTCCAGGGCGCGCTCTGCTCCAGGACCACGTTGTTCGTCCAGTTCGCCGGGCGCGCGTTGCTCGAGCGGTACAGGACGTAGTCGAGGTCCTCGCGCGGGTCGTCCGGGTAGCGCTCGGAGGCGATCGAGTTCAGGTCGGTGTCGAAGGAGTACGGGTGGCCCGTGCGGGCGTCCGCCCCGGCCAGGCCCGCGTCGCTGAGCATCGTGCCGTACTCGGGCGTCCGGGAGTCGACGTTCATGTCGCCGGCCACGATGACCTGCTCGTTCGCCGGGATGTTCTTGCCGTCGAGGAAGGCGTCCATCGCCTTGAACTGGCGGCTGCGCATCTGCGCCGCCTCGCCCGCCGAGCAGCCCGGGTCGGTGGACTGGGCATGGGTGCCGACGACGTGGACCTTGGTGCCGTTCACGTCGAGGACGGTGTAGACGAAGCCCTTGTTCGAGTACCAGTCCGCGCCGCAGGCGTCCTTGTAGACGTACTGCTCCTTGCGGACGATCGGCCACTTGCTGAGGACGGTCACGCCGCCGTCCTCCGGCGTGGTGGCCGAGTAGGCGCCGCTGGTGGCGTCCCAGCCGGTCTTGCTGCGGCCCATGACCGGGGTCTGGTACGGGTACTGGGCGGCCGAATTCGCCTTCAGCGCGTCCGAGGAGGAGTTGTCGAAGGCCTCCTGGATCACGACGACGTCGTGGCCCTGGTAGAAGGAGGCGGCGGGTATCGCCTTGGCCCGGTGGTCCTGGCCCCAGTTGGGGTAGAGCGTCTTGCTGAACAGGAAGGTGTTGTAGCTGAGCACCTTCAGGCGCGGGGCCTCGGCGGCCGAGGCCGAGGGCGCTGCCGTGGCCAGGGTCGCGGCGGCGAGCGCCAGGGACAGGGCGGCGCCGGAGGCACGACGGCGGTGTGCGGCGAGCGGCACAGAAACTCCCGTGTGTAGGTGGGGGGTTGGAGCGGCGCCGCACATCAAATCAGCCGTAGTTACCTTGCGGTAGCCATTGGGTGCCGGGAATATTGCGCGGTCATGTCAGCACGAACGGCCGTCGAAGGGGCCGCCTGGGTCGCCCACCGGGGAACGGGCCCCATTTCCGAGCAGGTATCATGCGCGCATGACCCTCGCGCAGAATTCGACGATCTTCGACATGGACCTTGGTCCGCTCAACCCGGTGACGGCTGAGCTCATCCTCGGCGTGGTCCTGTTCGCCCTCACCTTCCTGATCCTGGCGAAGGGCATCCTGCCGAAGATCAACCGCACCCTCGCCCAGCGCGAGGACGCCATCGCCGGCGGCACCGAGCGCGCCGACGACCTGCGCGCCGAGGCCACGCAGATCCGCGAGCAGTACGAGGCCGAGCTGGCCGAGGCCCGCCACGAGGCGGCCCGCATCCGCTCCCAGGCGACCGAGGAGGGCGCGGCCGCCATCGCCGCCGCCCGTGCCGAGGGCCTCCGTGAGCGCGAGGCGATCCTCGCCGCCGGTGCCGAGCGCATCGCCACCGAGCGTGCCGCCGCCGAGCGCGAGCTCTCCGCCGACGTCGACGCCTGGGCCCGCGCCCTGGCCGGCCGCATCGTCGGCGAGCCGGTCGGCGCCGACCGCGGCTGACCCGCCGGCACCACGCACCACCAGATCGGGGCCGTGCCCCGGGCTCCGGCCCGGCGCACGGCCCCGACGTCTGTGCGGCCTTTGCCGGAAAGGCCTGGCCGAGGCAGGCTGAGAACGTGAGGAGAGTGCCCGCATGACCGGACCGACGAGGCGCACGGACCGCTCGGCGCGGAAGGCGGAAGCGCGGCGGACCCGGCCCACGGGGACCGCCCCGCCCTCGCAGCCCACCGGTACCACCCCGCCCACACAGCCCACCGGGACCACCCCGCCCGCCGTGACCACCCCGCCCACCGGAACCATCCCGCCCTCGCAGCCCACAGGGACCACCCCGCCCGCCCGGCGCGCCACGGAGGACAGGGCGACGCGGGACGCGCCCCAGCCGCCGCCCGTCGGCGGTGTGCTCTGGAGCGTCGCCGGGGACATCCGGGGGCTCCTCATGCTGCCCTCCGCACTCGCCCTCCAGGTCGCCCACCCCGCCGTCGGCGCCGGCGTCGACCAGTACTCCGTCTTCCGCACCGACCCCTGGGGCCGAGGCGAACGCTCCCTGCGCTCGGCCCTGCTCTGGGTGTACGGAGGCGAGGCCGCGGCCGAGGAAGGGCGCCGGCTCCGCGCGCTCCACCGGACCATCCAGGGCACCGACGCCCACGGCCGCCGCTACCACGCGCTCACCCCGGCGAACTACGCCTGGGTGCACGCCACCGGCTTCCCCGTCTACCAGCACGCCCTGCGCCTGCTCCACCGCCCGCTCACCGACGCCCAGGAGCGGCGGCTCTACGCGGAGTGGCTCCAGGTCGGCCGCATCCTCGGCATCCACGACCGGGACATGCCCCAGACCGTCGAGGCGTTCTGGCCCTACTACCGCACGATGCTCGGCGAGATCGAGGCCACTGTCGTCCTGCGCGAGCTCGTCGCCACCGACCAGCCGGTACCGCCGCCGGACCGCGGCCCCCTGCCGCTGCGGCTGCTGCTCCGAGCGCTGTGGCCGGTGATCCTGCCCAGGCTCGCCCGCTTCCGCTCCTTCATCACCGTCGGACTGATGCCACCGGACGCCCGCGAGGCCCTCGGCCTGGAGTGGAGCGACGCGCAGGAGCGGCGGCTGCGCCGCTTCGCCCGGGTCGTACGGGCCGTGGTGCCCGTACTCCCCGAACGGCTGCGCTACCTCCCCCTGGCGAGGAAGGCGCGACGGGAGGCCCGGCTCCAGGCCCGGCTCAGCGCGCCAGCCCCCCGCGCCTGATCACCTCCGCGTACCAGCGCGCGCTGTCCTTCGGCGTACGGCGCTGGCTCGCGAAGTCCACGTGGACCATCCCGAACCGCTTGCCGTAGCCGTACGCCCACTCGAAGTTGTCGAGCAGCGACCAGAGGAAGTACCCGCGCACGTCCACGCCGTCGGCGATCGCGCGGTGCGCGGCCGCGAGATGGGCGTCGAGGTACGCCACCCGCTCCGGGTCGTGGACCTCACCCTCGGGGTCGGCGTAGTCGTCGTACGCGGCGCCGTTCTCGGTGATCAGGAGCGGCACCTCCGGCAGCTCGTCACGCAGCCGGACGAGCAGCTCGTACAGGCCGTCCGCGTCCACCGGCCAGTCCATCGCCGTACGCGGTCCGGGCGCGGGAACGAAACGCACCCGCTCCGGCGCTCCCGGCCAGGGCGAGGGGGACTCCGAGACGCCGGCGCCGACGACGGACGGGGAGTAGTAGTTGATCCCGAGCGAGTCGATCGGTGCGGAGATCACCTCCAGATCGCCGCCCCGGACGAAGGACCAGTCCGTGATGTGCGCGGTGTCCTCGACCAGATCGGCGGGGAGACGGCCGTGGAAGACCGGGTCGAGGAAGATCCGGTTGCCGACGGCGTCGATGCGCCGTGCCGCGTCCCGGTCCTCGGGCGCGTCGGACAGCGCCCGGATCGCGTGGAGGTTGAGGGTCAGCGAGATCTCCGCCGAGGCGGGGACGGCCTCGCGCAGGGCGCGGGCGGCCAGGCCGTGCGCCAGGTTGAGATGGTGGGCGGCGCGCAGAGCGGCCGCGTCGTCGGCGCGGCCCGGCGCGTGGACACCGGAGCCGTAGCCGAGGAAGGCCGAGCACCAGGGTTCGTTGAGCGTGGTCCAGGTGGTGACCCGGTCACCCAGAGCCTCGGCGGCGAGCCCCGCGTACTCGGCGAACCGCTCCGCCGTCGCCCGCTCCGGCCAGCCACCGGCATCCTCGAGTTCCTGGGGCAGATCCCAGTGGTAGAGCGTGGCGACCGGCCGGATTCCGGCGTCGAGCAGCTCGTCGGCGAGACCGCGGTAGAAGTCGAGGCCCTTCTGCACGGCCGGACCGCGCCCGGTCGGCTGGACCCGGGACCAGGAGAGGGAGAAACGGTAGTCGGTGAGGCCCAGCTCCTTCATCAGGGCCACGTCCTCGCGCATCCGGTGGTAGTGGTCGGCGGCGATGTCACCGGTGTCACCGTTGCGCACCTTGCCCGGAATACGGCTGAAGGTGTCCCAGATGGACGGGGTGCGGCCGTCCTCGGCGGCGGCGCCCTCGATCTGGTAGGCGGCGGTCGCCGCGCCCCAGCGGAAGCCGTCGGGGAAGAGAGCGTTCATGGACGGAGACCTCCTGTGAGAGGGAGAGGAGTGGGGGCGGCCCGAGTCGGCGGAGCCCCCGGTGGGCGGAGGCCGAGCGGGCGAGCCCGAGCGGAGAGAGCGCTTCAGCCCTTGACGGCGCCCTGCATGATGCCGCCGACGATCTGCCGGCCCAGCAGGCCGAAGACCAGCAGCACCGGCAGCGTGCCGAGCAGGGTGCCCGCCATGATCACGGACTGGTCGTGGACGTATCCGCCGCCGAGCTGGCGGAGTGCGACCTGCACGGTCGGCTCCTGCGACGAGAGCGCGATGATCGGCCAGAAGAAGTCGTTCCACGCGGCCATGAAGGTGAGCAGTCCGAGCACCGCCATGCCGGGCCGGGCCACGGGCACCACGATCGACCAGAAGATCCGGGCCGAGGAGGCCCCGTCGACCCGGGCGGCCTCGATCAGCTCGTCCGGGAGGGCCTGCACCAGGAACTGGCGCATGAAGAACACCCCGAAGGCCGAGACGAGACCCGGCAGGATGACCGACTGCAGCTGGTTCACCCACCCCAGCTCGGCGATCAGCATGAAGAGCGGGATCACCCCCAGCTGCGGCGGGATCATCATCGTGCCGACGGTGATCGCGAGCAGCGCGCCCCGGCCGCGGAAACGCAGCTTGGCGAAGGCGAACCCGGCCAGCGTGCAGCAGAGCACCGTGCCGACGGTGATGGAGCCGGAGACGACAAGGGAGTTGAAGAGGGCCTTGCCGATGTCCGCCTCCTCCATCACCGCCTCGAAGTTGCGGAACAGGTTCGGGCCGGGCAGCAGCGTCGGCGGCACCTGCGCGAGATCGGCGTTCGAGCGGCTGGCGGCGACGATCGTCCAGTAGAACGGGAAGGCGGAGACGAGGACGGCGAGGATCAGGATCGCGTACGTGATCCGGCCCCCGCGGCCCGTACGGCCGGCGACGCGCGTGGTCATGCCCGGCCCTCCTTCCGTGAACGGCGGCGCACGATCAGGGTGTTGACCCCGACCAGGACGAGGATCAGCAGGAACATAAGCCAGGCGATGGCGGCGGCGCGGCCCAGATGGAAGAACCCCCAGCCCTGTTCGTACAGATAGAGACCGAGCGTCTGGTACTGGTGGGAGATGCCGCCCGAGATGGACCCCTCGAAGAGCAGCGGCTCACCGAAGAGCTGGGTGGCGCCGATCGTGGAGACGACCGTGGTGAACACGATCGTGGGACGCAGCCCGGGCAGGGTGACGTGGAAGAACTGCCGCCAGCGGGACGCCCCGTCGACCTCCGCCGCCTCGTACAGCTCGGAGGGAATGGACTGCATGCCCGCCAGATAGATCAGCGCGTTGTAGCCCGTCCAGCGCCAGACGACGATCGAGGAGACGGCGATCTGCGAGGCGAGCGTGCCGTTCTGCCAGTCGACCGGGCCGAAACCGACCAGTGAGAGGGCGTAGTTGACGAGCCCGTAGTCGTGTCCGAAGAGCTGGGCGAAGACGAGGGTGGCGGCGGCGACGGAGGTCGCGTACGGCAGCAGCATCGCCGTACGGAAGAACGTCCGCCCCCGCAGCTTGTAGTTGAGCAGATGGGCCAGGCCGAGCGCCATCGCGAGCTGCGGCACGGTGGACAGCACGCCGATCGTGAAGGTGTTGCGCAGCGCGGTCCAGAAGAACTCGTCGGTCAGCAGCGCCGCGTAGTTGCCGAAGCCGCGCCACTCCATGTCGCCGGGGGTCTGCAGCTCGACGCGGTAGAGCGAGACGAAGGCGGTGTAGAGCAGCGGGAAGAGGCCGAACGCCGCGAACAGGGTGAAGAACGGGGCGAGATAGGCGTACGGAACGAGCGCGGACCGTCTGCGGCGGCGGGCCGGTCCGGAGGACCGGGCCGACGACGGCGGGACGGGCGCCCTCGTCGGCCCGGAGGCGGTCAGGGTCACGGTGCGGCCCTTCGAGTCGGATGAACGGGTGCTGTTGTTCGCCGCGGGTCGGGCGGCTTCTCGGGCGAGGGGAGGGCGAGCGGAGGGAGCGGAGGCGAGCGGAAGGCCGACCCGACGGGGGACGGGGGAGTGCCCGCGGTCGTGTGAGCTGCGGGAGACGGCCGGCTCAGCGGGTGGGGGCCCGGGACTCGCCCGGGCCCCCACCCGCCCGCATCAGCCGACGGCGTTCTCGACGCCCTTCTGCGCGTTCGACCACGCCTTCTCCGGCGAGGTGCCCTTGCGCTCCACCTCGCTCAGCGCGTTGGTGATCTGGTCGGCGACGTTCTTGTCGTGGATCCCGAGCACCTGCACCGGGGCGGCCTTGGCCGCGTCGCCGAAGATCTGGCCGATCGGCGCGCCCGAGAAGTACGGGTCCGTCGCCGTGGCGACCTTGGCGATCGCGCCGGTCGACGAGGGGAAGTTCCCCTGCTTGGTGAAGAGCGTGGCCTGCTGCTCCGGGGCGGTGAGCCACTTGATCAGCTCGTACGCCTCCTTCTTGTGCTTGGCCGCCCGCGGCACGGAGAGGTACGAGCCGCCCCAGTTCCCGGCGCCGCCGGGCAGCTTGGCGATGTCCCACTTGCCCTTGCCGGCGTCACCGGCCTGGCCCTTGATGTAGCCGAGCATCCACGCCGGGCAGGGGAGCGTCGCGAAGGAGCCGGTCGAGAACGCCTGGTTCCACTGCGGCGACCACTGGTCGAGCTTGGCGCTCAGGCCCTCCTGGGCGGCCTTCGTCGAGGCGTCCCACGCGGCTTTCACGGCCGGACTGTCGGCGTAGACGAGCTTCCCGGACGCGTCGTAGTACCGCTCCTTCTCCTGGCCGATCATGACCGCGTACAGGCTGCCGACGCTGTCCACCCAGGCGCTCTTGGCCGGGGCCTTGGCCTTGTACTGCCGGCCGAGCTCAAGATAGCCGTCCCAGGTGGACCACTTCTGCGCCAGCTCGGCCCGGTCCGTCGGGAGTCCGGCCTGCTTGAACAGGTCGGAGCGGTAGCACATGGCCTCGGGGCCGACGTCCGTGCCGAGCC
The DNA here is from genome assembly GCF_042902595.1 of Streptomyces sp. NPDC012508. NCBI lineage: Bacteria > Bacillati > Actinomycetota > Actinomycetes > Kitasatosporales > Streptomycetaceae > Streptomyces > Streptomyces sp. NPDC012508. The sequence goes on along the minus strand of NZ_JBIBEO010000001.1, from coordinate 879,338 downwards.
CCAGGACCTTGCCGTCCTTGGTGGTCGCGGCGGACCACTTGGCGTCGGCGAACTCGCCCTTGAGCGAGTCCGCGCCGTACTTGGTCAGGTCCTCGAACTTGTCCGACTGCTGCTGGGTGACGGAGGCGATCCGGCCGACCTCGATGCCCTGGACGTCCGCGAGCCCGCCCCCGCCGGCCAGCCGGGTCTGGAGCGACTTCCAGTAGTCCTGCTCGTCCTCGGTGTCGGTCTGCTTGATGGTCACGTTCGGGTGCAGCTTCTCGTACGCGGCGTAGAGCCCGGCCTCCTTGTAGCCGAACGAGCCGAAGAGGTCGACGGTGATCGTGACCTTTCCGCCCGCGCTGTCGGAGGAGCCGTCGGATCCCGCGGATCCGCAGGCGGCGAGCAGGGCCCCGGTGAGGACGACCGCGCCGATCCTTACGGCGGTGGTCGTTCTGGCGGCTCGGGCAGTGGGCATGGGAAGCCTCCGTCTTGAGAGCGCTCTCAGGAATGCGTCTGGAGCGTGCCTCCCGGCCCGGGCTCCCGTCAAGAGTCGAACGCGTAACAGCTCGGCGTACGCCGGAACTTGTCCGTCCTCTTCAGGAGCCGTAGGCGGCGGAATCCCGGTCGGGGAGGGTCATGCGGAGGCCCGGCGGACCAGCTCCGTCTCGGTGATCACGGGCTCCGCGACACCTGCGCCGTCGAGGGTGCGCATCAGCAGCCGTACCATCAACCGGCCCATTCCCTCGATGTCCTGACGGACCGTCGTCAGGGGCGGGTCGGTCGCCTCGGCCACCGGGAGCACATCGTCGAAGCCGACGAGCGCCACGTCCTCCGGGACCCGCAGGCCGTGCTCGCGCAGCACGCGCAGCGCACCCGACGCCATCAGGTCGTTGGCGGCGAAGACGGCGTCCAGATCAGGTCGGCGCCGCAGCAGTTCGGCCATCGCGCGCGCCCCGCTCTCCTCCGTGAACGCGCCCTCGGCCACCAGGTCCGGCCCGGCGTCCGGCAGTTCGTCCCGGTATCCGTCGAGCCGGTCGAGCGCCGAGGTCTGGTCGCGTGGCCCCGTGATGTGCGCGATGTTCCGGCAGCCGAGCGACCGCAGATGACGCACGGCGGTGCGGGCGCCCCCGCGGTTGTCGCAGTCGACGTACGGGACGGGCGGCTCACCCACGGGCCCCGTCCAGCCGGGCCGCCCGCCGAAGACCGTGGGCACCTGCGCCCGCCGGACGATCTCCGGAAGCTGGTCGTCGTTGTGGAGCGAGAAGGCGAGCGCCCCGTCGACATGGCCGCCGCCGAGGTAGCGCGCGATCCGTTCGTGATCGCCGGGTCCCTCCACCCAGAGCAGGACCAACTGGGCGTCGTGCGCGGTGAGCTCGCGGCTGATGCCACGCACCTGCTGCTCGAAGAACGGGTCGGAGAAGATCCGGAACTCGGGCTCCGCGATGATCACGGCGACGGCGCCGTTGCGCCGGGTGACCAGAGTCCGCGCGGCGTGGTTGGGGACATACCCGAGCTCCTCGACGGCCTCGCGCACCTTCTCCGCGAGCGCGTCCCGCACCCCTGCCCCGCCGTTGACGACTCGGGACACCGTCGCCCGGGACACCCCGGCGCGCGCGGCGACGGCTTCCAGGGTCGGACGCGTCCCGGACGTCGTTTCGCTCAAGGCTGGCTCCCCACGGGCACGGTGGTGCGACAGTGCTGACAGCGTCGAGGGTAACTCCTGGTCGGCGTCCTGTTAGGTGTCCCGCGAGGCCTCCTGTGAAGCGCTCTCCTCAGCCGCGCGGACGCTGAGGGGGAAACCCCTCGGCGTCCGTTCAGCGCGCGGGTCGCAGGACGTCCACGGTCGGCAGGCCGCGGTGGCGGTGATGGGCCGCCGCCACGCCCGCGAGCGCGGGGCGGCCCAGCTCGCGGTAGGCCACGGCCAGCAGCTCGCCCGCGTACGCCTCGTGCTCCGCCCTGCCGTACGACGCCCGGTGCAGGTCCCGCCCGAGCACCAGCGCCTCGGCCGGATCGCCGGCCGCCGCCCTCCGGAGGGCTTCGTCGACGGCTGCCCGTACGGCCTCGGCGTCGTCGAAGAGCTCCTCCATGGACGTGCCGAAGCGGTACTCGTCGGCCGCGCCCAGTGGCGGACGGTCCAGCGCCGTCGCGCCGGAGACCAGTGCCCCGGCGCCGTCCATGGTCGTGATCCGGGCGGTGTCGACCGGCCTCCGGTACAGGTGGGCGTCGGCGTACGCCTGGCCCGTCTCCGTGCGCTCCCCGGTCTCGAAGCCGGTCAGGGCCGTCCGCAGGTGCCCGAGATCGTCCAGGCGCGCGAGCTCGTCCTCGTCCCCGTCGGCCGCGTAGTCGGCGAGATCACGCTGCGCCGCCTCGATCCGTGCCCGCACGGCCTCCAGCGGGGTGCGGTGGCACCGCTGGATCCCCTCGCCGTCGTCGTTGTAGTACGAGGCGACGCCGTCGCACGTACGCCCGTCGTCGGACCAGAGCCCGAAGTGCAGTCCGCCGGATCCGCCGTGCAGGAAGGTGAGGAACTCCGGTGGATCGCGGTAGTAGCGGCCGTGCACCCGGATGTCGAGGCCCTCCCGGGGGCGCGCCTCCGGGTCGGCGAACAGGTCCGTCACTCCGTACGGCGAGAGCTCCAGGTCCGCGAGCGCCCGCCGCTCGACAGGACCGAGTGCTTCGAGGAAGTCCGCGAACCGGAAGAAGGAGCCGGGCAGTTCGAGCCCCCACTCCGCCTCGACCCGCAGCGCGACGGCCTCCCGCACCGCCGGATCGCCGTACCGCTCCGTCTCCACCGCCACCGTCCGCTCCCGCCTGCCGCATCCGTACAGCCTGGGAGCCTATCCACGGCGGACGGACGCGCCCCACCCCGCCCCTCGGGGCAGGCGTGGGGCGCGTCCGCGCACTCAGTGGTCGTGGATCGTGTTCGTCTCCGCGATCTTCTTCCAGGACTTCGGCTGCACCGGCTTCGCCGAGGACACGGGAGCCTGCGATTCCGTCGCCCCGGCCGATCGCGCCACCCGCGCCGACGCCCCCGGCTCGCCCGCCGTCGACGTGGCCGGCTTCACCGGCTGGTACAGCCAGGTGTCGAAGAGCGCGGCCAGCGGCTTGCCCGAGATCCGCTCCGCGTACGACACGAAGTCCGCGACCTTGGCGTTGCCGTACCGGAACTCCGTCGGCCAGCCCTTCAGGACGGTGAAGAAGTCCTCGTCGCCGATCTCGTTCCGCAGCGCCTGGATCGCCAGCGCGCCCCTGTCGTACACGGCGATGTGGAACTGGTTGTCCGGCCCCGGGTCGCCCGGCTTGACGGTCCAGAACGGGTCCTCGGCCGTGCGCGTCCCGTAGACGTAGTCCGCGAGCTCCTGGGCCGTGCCCTCGCCCTCCTTCTCCGACCACAGCCACTGGCTGTAGCGGGCGAAGCCCTCGTTGACCCAGATGTCCTTCCAGTGGTCGACCGACACGCTGTCGCCGTACCACTGGTGCGCCTGCTCGTGGACGACCACCGACACGTTCGCCCCGTTGGCGAACTGCCGGGGGCTGTAGAACGGCCGGGTCTGCGTCTCCAGGGCGTATCCGCTGGTCACGTTGGGGACATAGCCGCCGATCGCGTTGAAGGGGTACGGCCCGAAGATCTCCTCGAGCCACTCCGTGACCTCGGCCGTGCGCTCGATCGACGCGCGCGCCGCGCCCGCGTTGTCGCCGAGGTCCTTGCTGTACGCGTTGAGGACCGGGAGCCCGTTGGCCGTCGTGTCGGTGGTGATGTCGAACTTCCCCACCGCCAGCGTGGCCAGATAGGTCGCCTGCGGCTTGTTGGAGCGCCAGTTGTAGCGCGTCCAGCCCAGCCGTGAGGACTGCGACTGCAGCACGCCGTTGCTGATCGCCTGCGTGCCGTCCGGAACCGAGACCGACACGTCGAAGGTCGCCTTGTCCAGGGGGTGGTCGTTGGACGGGAACCACCAGGCGGCCGAATCCGGCTCCTGCGCGGCGACCCCGCCGTCGGGCGTACGGTGCCAGGCGGTCCAGCCGCCGATCTTCACCTCGGAGGGCTTGCCCGCGTACCGCACGACGACCGAGACCGTACGGTTCTTCTCCAGCGGGGTCGCCGGAGTGACCACCAGCTCCTGCTCGCCGCTCCTGGTGAACCGCGCCTTCTTGCCGTTCACCCGTACCTCGCTGACCTTGAGCCCGAGGTCCAGGTTGAAGCGGGAGAGGTTCTGCTTCGTCGTGGCGACGATCGTCGCCGTGCCCTCCAGGAGGTCGGTCGCGGGCTGGTACGTCAGCCGCAGGTCGTAGTGGGAGACGTCGTATCCGCCGTTGCCACTGGCCGGGTAGTAGGGATCGCCGATGCCCGATGCGCCCGGAACGTAGTCGGCGGCCGATGCCGGGATCGCCAGCAGGAGAGAGGCCGCGAGCGCGCTCGGAACGACAAGTCTGCGGTGCACGAGAGCTCCAAGTCGGTAAGGAGAATGAGTAAGGCGTCCGAAGGTGTTCGGTCCTTAGCGACGCTATTCAGCCCCCGACGCCCCGTCACGTCCAGAGGACCTCCTTTCACACGATCGCCATTCGGCCGAAATGAACCCTCGCGCCGCCGTCGGCCTCTTCCGGCCCCCGACGGCCCTCTTTTGCACCGGAGTTGACAGGGGTACGTTCCGCCCCATGCCGATACGTGTGCGGAGAACCCGCGGAGCCCGTCTGTCGTGCAGAACCCTGGCCGTGGCCGCCACGGCCGCCCTGATGTCCGCCCTCGTCTCCCCGGCCGGCGCCACCGACCGGGAAGCCGCCTCAGGAGTACGGGAGTCCCGGCCGGTGTACTCCTACGGCGACGCCGTCCGGGAGTCCGTCTGGGTCGACACGGGACTCGACGGTGACGGCGACGGCCGCACCGACCGGGTCGCCGCCGACATCGTCCGCCCCCGCGAGACCGCGGCGAACGGCCGGAAGATCCCGGTCATCATGGACGCGAGCCCGTACTACGCCTGCTGCGGCCGGGGCAACGAGAGCCAGAGGAAGACCTACGACTCCGCCGGGAACCCCGTACAGTTCCCGCTCTTCTACGACAACTACTTCGTGCCCCGCGGCTATGCCTTCGTCGCGGTCGACCTCGCCGGCACCAACCGCTCCGACGGCTGCGACGACGTGGGCGGCCGCTCCGACGTCCTGTCCGCGAAGGCGGTCGTGGACTGGCTGAACGGCCGCGCCCGCGGCTACACGACCCGTACCGGCTCCGAACGGGCCCGCGCCACGACCTGGTCCACGGGCAAGGTCGGCATGATCGGCAAGAGCTGGGACGGCACCATCGCCAACGGCGTCGCCGCCACGGGCGTGGAGGGCCTGGAGACGATCGTCCCGATCGGCGCGATCTCCTCCTGGTACGACTACTTCCACTCCCAGGGCGCCCCGCTCTACAACGCCAACCCCAGCTGGCTCTCCGAGTACGTCAACAGCCCCGAGGCGAACGCCCGTTGCGGCGCGGTCCAGGACCGCATCACCGCCGCCACCCCGTACAGCGGCGACTGGACCCGCGCCTGGAGCGAGCGCGACCACGTCCCGGACGCCGGGAAGGTACGGGCGAGCGTCTTCGTCGTCCACGGCCGGCAGGACCTCAACGTCCGCGCCAACCAGTTCGGTCAGTGGTGGGACGCCCTCGCCGCCCGCGGTGTCGAGCGCAAGATCTGGCTCTCCCAGACCGGCCATGTCGACCCCTTCGACTTCCGGCGCACCGAATGGGTCCGCACGCTGCACCGCTGGTTCGACCACTACCTCCTCGGCCACGACAACGGCATCGACCGCGAGCCGATGGCCGACATCGAGCGGGCGCCGGACCGCTGGACCACCGATCGCGTCTGGCCGCCCCGCGCCACCGAGACCACCACCCTGCGCCCCGGCACCGGAGCGACGCCCGGCGTCGGCACCCTCGGACGTACACCCGCCGCCCCCGGCGCCACGGAGACCTTCACCGACGACCCGGCCCTGGGCGAGACCGACTGGGCCGCGCGGATCGACGACTCCACCCCCGCCAAGGCCGGGTTCACCACCTGGCCGCTCACTCACGACCTGAGGCTCTCCGGCTCCTCCACGGTGACCGTCACGGCCACCCCGACGACCGGCACCGCGCATCTGACCGCCGTACTCGTCGACCTCGGCCCCGACACCATCAGGGACTACGCGGCTCCGGGCGAGGGCATCACCACCCTCACCCGGCGGACCTGCTGGGGTGAGAGTACGAGCGGCGACAGCGCCTGCTTCAAGGAGACCGAGGCCCGTACCGCGGACGTGGACTTCACCGTCGTCAGCCGCGGCTGGGCCGACCTGGGCACCTGGGCAGATCCGCGGAAAGGCCGGCCGCTGACCCCCGGCACGGCGTACCCGATCACGCTGAAGCTGGCGGCCACCGACCACGTCGTACCTGCCGGGCACCGACTCGCCCTGATCGTCGGCGGCACGGACAGGGACCTCCTCGACCCTCCGTCCGCCCCACCGACCCTCACCCTCGACCTCACCCGTACGTGGGCGAAACTGCCCTTCGTCGGCGGCGCCTCGGCCTTCGCCCGGGCCACGGCCGGTACGGTCGGCGCACGCCCGGCGCAGGCCGGGCAGCCGCTCACCGGTGTCGGGCCCGCGCGGTCGGACATCCCTGTCCCGGGTGAGGCCCGATGACCCGCGCACCGAGCCGCCGCTCCCGCCGCACGCTCGTCCTCGTGGCGGGTGCCGCCGCCCTCGGCCTCCCGCTCGTCGCCGTGCCCGCCGAGGCGGCCGGCGGCGCCGCCCCCGCCCCGCCCCCACGCACCGGCTTCGAGCTGAGCCAGGGAGCGCGGTGGACGACGGAACGCCAGGAGACCGACTTCCTGGCCGCCGTCGACCGGGGAAGCGACCGTGTCGCCGTGCGGACCATCGGCACGACGAAACAGGGGCGTCCGATCCGGCTCGCCACGGTCGGCACACGCGGTGGCGCGGCCCGCACCACCGTGCTGCTCGTCTGCTCGCAGCACGGTGACGAACCGTCGGGCCGGGAGGCCTGTCTGACCACCCTGCGCGACCTGGCGTACGCGCGGGACGGCGAGACCCGTCGCTTCCTCTCGCGTACCACCGTCCTCGTCGTCCCCACCGCCAACCCGGACGGGCGCGAGGCGGACACACGGGGCAACGCCGACGGGGTCGACGTCAACCGCGACCACATCGCCCTGGAGACCGCCGAGGGCCGCGCCCTCGCCGCCCTGATCCGGGACCGGCGCCCCGAGCTGATCTACGACCTGCACGAGTACGACGGCACCTCGCCGTACTACGACAAGGACCTGCTCGCCCTCTGGCCGCGCAACCTCAACGCCGACATCCATGTGCACGACGAGTCCCGCACCCTGTCGGAGTCCTACGTCCGGCCGGCGGCCGGGTCCGCCGGCTTCAGCAGCGGGATCTACGGCATCTGGACCGACCCCCTGACCGGGCAGCCGGTCAAACAGGTGGCGGGCGACGGCCAGGAGCGCATCCTGCGCAACACGGCCGGTGTCAAGCACTCCGTCGGCCTGCTCGTCGAGACCCGGATCGAGGCCCTCACCGAGGCCGAGAAGGCGGACGACGCCCGCAACCAGCGCCGCCGGGTCCGCACCCAACTATCCGCGCTGAAGGGCGCCTTCGGCTACGTCGAGGAGCGGCGCGACCGGCTCGGCGCGGCCACGGCCGTGGCCCGGCACACCGGGTTCGCCGACCGGGGCCCCGTGCTGCTCGGCGGAGCCGACAACGACCCGGCCGAGCCCGCCGAGATCATCCAGGACCCGCCCTGTGGCTACCGCCTGGACGCCGCGCAGTACGCCGAGTTCGGCGACGAACTGGCGCTGCACGGAGTCACGGTCCGGCAGGAGGGCGGAGGGGTGTTCGTACCCCTGCGCCAGTCGCAGCGCGCGCTCGTCCTCCTGCTGCTGGACGGCCGGGCGGCCTACCGGCTCACCACCGGAGTGCCGGTGGAGGTCTGTTGATCGGCTGAGTTGGTCCCGGAAGTGGCGCGTCACGTGTGGTACTGCCTTACGGAGCGAGTTGAGTTTGTCCCGTAATGCCGTGAAAGGTGCCACCTGTGTCGCAGGAAGATCAGAGAGCGGGCGAACCCCGGGGCGGCGGAGGCCGGGGTGGAGACAGGGGCGGGGGCCGGCTGCCGGTGACGGCGGCCCTCCCGGGCCGCCCCGGTCACGACCGCAAGGCCCGGACCGACAGGATCGTGTTCGGTGTCACCGCCGTCCTCACCGTCGCCTTCGTGGTCTGGGGCGCCGCGGCCACGGACAGTCTGGAGAGCGTCTCCAGCAAGCTCCTCGACGGTCTGATCCGCAACGGGGGATGGGCGTTCATGCTCGCCGCCTCCGGCTTCGTGGTCTTCGCGCTGTGGCTCGCCATCAGCCGGTACGGGCGGATCACCCTCGGCCACGAGACCGAGGGACCGGAGTTCCGGACCGTGTCGTGGATCGCGATGATGTTCAGCGCGGGCATGGGCATCGGCCTGATGTTCTACGGCGTGAGCGAGCCGCTCGCCCACTACGGCACCCCGCCGCCCGGTACGAGCCCCGCCGACTCGGCGGAGCGGATGCAGGTCGCGATGGCGACCACCCTCTTCCACTGGACGCTCCACCCCTGGGCGATCTACGCCGTCGTGGGGCTCGCGATCGCGTACTCCACGTTCCGGCGCCGTCGGCGGCAGACCATCAGCGCCGTGTTCGTGCCGCTGATCGGGAAGAAGGCGGCCTACGGCGGTCCGGGCCGGGTCATCGACATCCTGGCGATCTTCGCCACCCTCTTCGGCTCGGCCGCCTCGCTGGGTCTCGGCGCGCTCCAGATCGGCAGCGGGGTCGAGGAGTTGGGATGGCTGAAGACGACCGGCACCGGGCTGCTCGTCGGCATCATCGCCGTCCTGACCGTGGCGTTCGTGCTGTCCGCCGTCTCGGGTGTCGAGAAGGGCATCCAGTGGCTCTCCAACACCAACATGGTGCTCGCCCTGATCCTCGCCGTGTTCGTCTTCGTGGCCGGCCCGACCATCGTCGTGCTCGACCTGCTGCCCACCTCCATCGCCGCCTACATCGGTGACCTGCCGCAGCTGATCGGCCGCACCGAGGTGACCGCGGGGGAGAACGTCCACGACTGGCTGGGGAGCTGGACCGTCTTCTACTGGGCCTGGTGGATCTCCTGGACGCCCTTCGTCGGCATGTTCATCGCCCGCATCAGCAAGGGCCGGACGATCCGCCAGTTCGTCGGCGGAGTCATTCTCGTACCGAGCACGGTGAGCCTCGTCTGGTTCGCCGTCTTCGGCGGCACCGCGATGAAGCTGAGCGAACGCGGCGAGCTGTCGGAGGAGACGACCCCGGAGGGGCAACTCTTCGGTCTCCTCAAGGAGTTCCCCCTCACCGGGACCATGAGTCTGCTCGTGATGATCCTCGTGGGCATCTTCTTCGTCTCGGGCGCGGACGCCGCGTCGATCGTCATGGGCACGCTCTCGCAGCGCGGCTCCTTCGATCCGACCCGCCCCGTGGTCGTGTTCTGGGGCGTGGTGACCGGCGCCGTCGCCGCCATCATGCTCCTCATCGGCGACGGTCAGGGTGACGCGCTCGCGGGCCTCCAGAACCTCACGATCCTGGTGGCGGCGCCGTTCGTCCTCGTGATGATCGGCATGTGCGTGGCGCTCATGCGGGATCTGCGGCACGACCCGCTCATCGTCCGGGGCGAGGTGGGCGAGGAGGTCATCGAACTCGCCGTCATCGCGGGCCACGAGAAGTACGACGGAGACTTCGAGCTGCGCATCGGGCCGGGCACGGGGACGACGGGTGACGGGTCCTGACCGGGCGGGCCGAGGCACCGGCCGGGCGCGCCGAGACTCCGGCCGGGCGGCGGGCCGAGTCGGTGCCTCGGCCGGCCCGTCGTCAGCCAGCGGCCAGGTCCGCAGCCTGCCGGGCGCAGCCCCAGGCGACGGTCACCCCGGCGCCGCCGTGGCCGTAGTTGTGGATCAGACGGCCGCCGCCCGGCAGCGGCTCCGCCGCGATCCGTACCCCGCCCGACCGCACCGGCCGCAGCCCCACCCGGTGCCCGAGCACCCGGGCGCCGGCGATCTCGGGCCGCACCCGCGCGCACCGCGCCACGATCGCGGCCGCCGTCGCCGGATCAGGGTCCGGCCGCTCGTCGCCCTCCCGCGCCGTCCCGCCCAGGATCAGCCGCCCCGGCTGCGGGAAGAAGTACGTCGTCTCGCTCGACGCCGAGTCGGCCGCCGTGAACCACTCCTCGATCCCCGGATTCTCCACCAGCACCAACTGCCCCCGCACGGGCCGCATGCGGGCATCCGGTACGAGTTCCCTGGCACCCAGACCCGTGCAATTCACCACCACCCGCGCCGCCCGGGCCGCCTCGGCGAAGCCGGTCACCGTGCGCCGCTCCAGCACCACGCCCGCCGCCTCCGACCGGTCGCGCAGCCACGCCAGGTGGACCGGCATGTCGATCAGCGGCAGCCGCGCCGCGAGACCCGTTCCGTACGGCCCCGGCACCTCCTCCGCCGCCAACTGCCGCAGCCCCGAGACCTCCCGCGTCCAGTCGCCCAGGTCGCCGAGGACCGTGTCCGCGTGGACTCCGGCCACGATCCGTACGCCCGTCGCCTCCGCGTCGCCCGCGAGCTTCTCGTACACCCGCAGCGACTCCAGGGACCAGCGGGCGACCTCGGCCGCCGGCTCGATCCGGTACGGCCACCACAGCGCCCCCGCCACCGCGGAGGTCGTCCCCGTCACCGCGTCCCTCGACCACACCCGTACGCGATGTCCCCGCTCCGCCAGCGTCACGGCCGTCGTCAGACCGATGACCCCGCCACCCACCACGATCACGTCGTCGCTCATGAGCGGACGGTACCCAGCCCCAGGTCCCGCGCACCATGGGCGCTCGCCGCGTGACGGGCACCGGCGGATCCCGCTCGACGCCCGGCCGGGAAAGGGAGAGGCTCCTGGTGGCCGGCACCCCCGGGGCCGAGCCGGTCGCACCGGTCCTCCCCTGAGGGGTGGCATACGATTCATCTCCTGATGACTGCCACTCTCGTCGCCAAGGACCTCGCCGCCGGCCACGGCGAACGCTCCCTCTTCGCCGGCCTCGACCTCGTCGTCGCCCCCGGCGACGTCATCGGCCTCGTCGGTGTCAACGGCGCCGGCAAGTCGACCCTGCTGCGGCTGCTCGCCGGGCTCGACACCCCTGAGGACGGCGAGCTGAAGCTCTCCCCGCCCACCGCCACCGTCGGCCACCTCCCGCAGGAGCCGGAGCGGCGCGAGGGCGAGACGGTACGGGACTTCCTGGCCCGCCGTACGGGAGTGGCGGCCGCGCAGACCGCCATGGACGAGGCCACCCAGGGCCTTGTCGACGGGACGCCCGGCGCCGACGACGCGTACGCCGTCAGCCTGGAGCGCTGGCTCGGCCTCGGCGGCGCGGACCTCGACGAGCGGGCCGAGGAGGTCGCCGACTCCCTCGGCCTGACCGTCGGCCTCGACCAGCCGATGACCTCGCTCTCCGGCGGCCAGGCAGCCCGCGCCGGTCTCGCCTCCCTCCTCCTCTCCCGGTACGACGTCTTCCTGCTCGACGAGCCCACCAACGACCTCGACCTCGACGGTCTGGAGCGGCTCGAAGCCTTCGTGCAGGGGCTGCGCGCCGGCACGGTCGTCATCAGCCACGACCGCGAGTTCCTCACCCGTACCGTCACCAAGGTCCTGGAACTCGACCTCGCCCAGCAGCAGATCACGCTCTACGGCGGTGGCTACGAGGCCTACCTGGAGGAGCGGGACACCGCCAGGCGGCACGCCCGCGAGGGCTACGAGGAGTACGCGGGCAGGAAGGCCGCCCTTGAGGCACGCGGCCACATGCAGCGGTCCTGGATGGACAAGGGCGTCAAGAACGCCCGCCGCAAGGCCACCGACAGCGACAAGCTCGGCCGCAACGCCCGCAGCGAGGCCAGCGAGAAGCAGGCCGCGAAGGCCCGCCAGACGCAGCGGATGATCGAGCGGCTCGACGTCGTCGAGGAGCCCCGCAAGGAGTGGGAGCTGCGGATGGAGATCGCTGCCGCCCCGCGCTCCGGCTCGGTCGTGGCGACCCTGCGCGAGGCCGAGGTCCGGCGCGGAGACTTCCGCTTCGGTCCCGCCACCCTCCAGATCGACTGGGCCGACCGGGTCGCGATCACCGGCGCGAACGGCGCCGGCAAGTCGACGCTGCTCGCCGCGCTCCTCGGCCGGCTGCCGCTCGACGCGGGTGACGCGGTGCTCGGCTCGGGCGTCGTGGTCGGCGAGGTCGACCAGGCCCGCAAGCTCTTCCACGGCTCCGAGTCGCTGCTCGACGCGTTCTGCGCGGCCGTCCCCGAGACCGAGCCCGCGGAGGTACGGACCCTGCTGGCGAAGTTCGGCCTCAAGGCCGAGCATGTCCTGCGGCCCGCCACCACGCTCTCTCCGGGGGAGCGGACCCGGGCCGCGCTCGCCCTCCTCCAGGGACGGGGCGTCAACCTGCTCGTCCTCGACGAGCCGACGAACCACCTGGACCTGGCGGCCATCGAGCAGCTGGAGTCCGCGCTGGACTCCTACACCGGCACGCTCCTTCTGGTGACCCACGACCGGCGCATGCTGGACGCGGTCCGCACGACCCGACGTGTCGAGGTCGCGGCCGGCAAGGTGACGGAACTCTGATGGGTGTGACCTTCGGATGGGGCCCGACGGAGGCCGCCGTCCTCGCCCGCGACGCCGCGTGCCTGGTGGTCGTCGACGTCCTCTCGTTCACGACGTCGGTGGGCGTGGCGGTGGAGTCCGGTACCGCCGTCTTCCCGTACCGCTGGAGGGACGAGACGGCCGTGACGTACGCGGCCGGGCTCGACGCGGCGCTGGCCGTCGGCCGGAAGGAGGCGTCGCCGGAGACGCCGTGGACCCTTTCCCCGGCAGCCCTGCGGGCGGCCCCGCCGACCCCGCGCCTGGTCCTGCCGTCCCCGAACGGCTCCACGATCTCCGCCGAGGCCGGCGACGCCACCGTGGTCGCCGCCTCGTTCCGCAACCGCACCGCCGTCGCCCGCTGGCTCGCCCGGCACGGCTACGGCTCCGAGTCCCGTCCCCTCGCCGTCGTCGCCTCGGGCGAACGGTGGCCCGACGGCTCCCTGCGCCCGGCCCTGGAGGACCTCCTCGGCGCGGGCGGAGTGCTGTCGGCACTGTGCGCGCTCGGCTCGTACGCCCTCACGCCCGAGGCGCGTGCGGCGGTGACGCTGTGGGAGGCGACGGAGGATCCCGTGGCGGAGCTGCACCGCTGCGATTCGGGGCGTGAACTGTACGAGTACGGCTATCCGCAGGACGTCGCGGTGGCCGCCGAGGCCGACACCTCGGAGACGGTCCCCGTCCTGAGGGACGGCGCATTCCAGGAGACACCATGACCGACCTGCTGACCCGGCTCACCGAGATGCTGGACGACCTCGACTCCGACATCGACGAGACGATTGACCTCGCGGACGAGATCGCGGCCTCGGGCGACGCGGCGCTGCTTCCGCGCCTCCAGGCCGAGCTGGACCGGGCCCTCGTCGAGCGCAACGCGTACGCCCGAGAGCTCCTCGGCGGCGTCCTCGCCGCGATCGGCGGCCCGGACGCGCTCCCGGCGCTCCTGCGGGCCTCCTCCGTCGACCTGGGCGACGACCAGGACGCCCTGGCGGGCGAGATCGTCGACCTGGTCCAGGCCGACCCGAACCGCTCCCGCGCCCTGCTCCAGCCCCTGACGGAGGACGACGATCTCACGGTGGCCAACCGCGCCGAATGGGCGCTCCGCTATCTCCCGGACGCCTAGAGGATCATCGCGGCCGCGATGCCGGCCCGCACGACGGACATCGACATGTCGACGAGCCCCCGGCTCCACAACGGGGACGCGAGGCGCCCGGCACAACGGGGACGTGAGGGGCTCGGCACAACGGGGACGTGAGGGGCTCGGCACCACGGAAACGCGAGGGGCCCGGCACCACGGAAACGCGAGGGGCCCGGCCGTGACGGCCGGGCCCCTCGTGTGCGTCAGCGGCCGCGCCGCTTCCCGCCGCCGCTTCCGCCCTCGTTCAGCAGGCCCGCCTTGCGCAGGGCGTCCGCCATCGCGCTGTTCGCGGGCGCCGGGGCCGAGGTCTGGGCCTGGGGCTGGGGCTGGCCGCGGCGCTGCTGCGGCGGGCGGCCACCACGCTCACCGCGTCCGCCCCGCTCACCCCGCTCCCGCTTCGGCGCACCGCCGCCGCCCGTGTCCGCCGCCGCCTCGTCGTCCAGCCGCAGCGTGAGCGAGATCCGCTTGCGCGGGATGTCCACGTCCAGGACCTTCACCCGGACCACGTCACCCGGCTTCACCACGTCCCGCGGGTCCTTGACGAACGTCTTCGACATCGCCGACACATGCACGAGCCCGTCCTGATGCACGCCGATGTCCACGAACGCGCCGAACGCCGCCACGTTCGTGACCACGCCCTCCAGGACCATCCCCGACGCCAGGTCGCCGATCTTCTCGACGCCCTCCTTGAAGGTCGCCGTCTTGAACGCCGGCCGCGGGTCCCGCCCCGGCTTCTCCAGCTCGCGCAGGATGTCGGAGACCGTCGGCAGACCGAAGGTCTCGTCGACGAAGTCGTCCGCCCGCAGAGACCGCAGCACGCCCGTGTTGCCGATCAGGGACGCGACCTCGCCGCCCGTCGTCTTCACCATCCGCCGCACCACCGGGTACGCCTCCGGGTGCACCGAGGACGCGTCCAGCGGGTCGTCCCCGCCCCGGATCCGCAGGAAGCCCGCACACTGCTCGTACGCCTTCGGCCCGAGCCGCGCCACGTCCTTCAGCGCCTTCCGCGACCGGAAGGGCCCGTTGGCGTCGCGGTGCGCCACGATGTTCTCGGCGAGGCCGGCGCCGATGCCCGACACCCGCGAAAGCAGCGGCGCGGACGCGGTGTTGACGTCGACGCCGACGCCGTTCACACAGTCCTCGACCACCGCGTCCAGCGAGCGCGAGAGCTTCACCTCGGACAGGTCGTGCTGGTACTGCCCGACCCCGATCGACTTCGGGTCGATCTTCACCAGCTCGGCCAGCGGGTCCTGGAGCCGCCGCGCGATCGAGACCGCACCGCGCAACGAGACGTCCAGCTCCGGCAGTTCCTGCGAGGCGAAGGCCGACGCGGAGTACACCGAGGCGCCCGCCTCGGAGACCATGACCTTCGTGAGTGTCAACTCCGGGTGCTTGGCGATGAGTTCAGCGGCCAGCTTGTCCGTCTCGCGGGAGGCCGTGCCGTTGCCGATGGCGACCAGCTCGACGGCGTGCTCCTTCGCGAGCCGCGCCAGCTTCGCCAGCGACTCGTCCCACCTGTTCGCCGGGACGTGCGGATAGATCGTGTCCGTGGCCACGACTTTGCCCGTCGCGTCCACGACGGCCACCTTCACACCCGTACGGAAACCGGGGTCGAGGCCCAGCGTCGCCCGCGTTCCGGCCGGGGCGGCGAGCAGCAGGTCGCGCAGGTTCGCCGCGAAGACGCGCACCGCCTCGTCCTCCGCCGCCGTCCGCAGGCGCAGGCGCAGGTCGATCCCGAGGTGGACCAGGATCCGGGTCCGCCAGGCCCAACGGACGGTGTCGAGCAGCCACTTGTCGCCCGGACGCCCCCGCTCGGCCACCCCGAAGCGCGAGGCGACCATGGACTCGTACGAGGACGGGCCGGGGGTCTCGGAGGGCTCCTCCGGCTCCAGCTCCAGGCTGAGGACGTCCTCCTTCTCGCCGCGAAGCATCGCGAGGATCCGGTGCGAGGGCAGCGCGGTGAACGGCTCGGCGAAGTCGAAGTAGTCGGCGAACTTCGCCCCCGCCTCCTCCTTGCCCTCCCGGACCTTGGCGGCGAGCCGGCCCCGGCCCCACATCCGCTCACGCAGCTCGCCGATCAGGTCGGCATCCTCGGAGAACTTCTCCGTCAGGATGGCGCGGGCACCCTCCAGCGCCGCGGCGGGGTCGGCGACACCCTTGTCGGCGTCCACGAAGGCCGCCGCCGCGGCGGCGGGGTCCACGGACGGGTCCGTGAGGAGCCCCTCCGCCAGCGGTTCGAGCCCGGCCTCCCGGGCGATCTGCGCCTTGGTGCGGCGCTTGGGCTTGAAGGGCAGATAGATGTCCTCCAGCCTGGCCTTGGTGTCGGCGGCCCGGAGCTGGGCCTCCACCTCGGCCGTCAGCTTGCCCTGCTCCCGCACGGAGTCGAGGATGGCGGTCCGCCGCTCCTCCAGTTCCCGCAGATAACGCAGCCGCTCTTCGAGCGTGCGCAGCTGGGCGTCGTCGAGCATCTCGGTCGCTTCCTTGCGGTAGCGCGCGATGAACGGCACGGTCGAGCCGCCGTCGAGCAGCTCGACGGCTGCCCTCACCTGTCGCTCACGTACGCCGAGTTCCTCGGCGATCCTGCCTTCGATGGACGTCGTCACGGTGTCCCGACTCGCCTTCTCGTGCCTCAAGCTTGCGAGTGCATTCTGCCGCGTCCCTTCCCGGAACCCCGCACGCGCCCCGAACCGGCCGTGTCAGCCCTTGTCGGCGAGGTCCGCCGGGAAGGCCCCGGCGAGGAGCGCCGCGTTGCGGAAGGCCTTGCCCAGCTCCGTCAGCCGCTCCACCCCCGCCGCGCCCAGGTGCTCGTACGGGGCCGCGTCCAGGCGGTCCGTGTGCTCCTCGACCGCGTCGCGCAGGGCCGTGCCCTCCAGGGTGAGCTCCCCGTCCGCGTCCAGCAGCCCGCGCTCCTGCAGCCGCCCCGCCGCCGCGTCCCAGTCGGTACGCCGCCAGCCACGGGCGCCCAGGGCCCAGCGCGGATTCATGCCGGTGCCGGTCGCGGTGTGGCTGACCATCGCCTCCAGCGGGTCCAGACCGGCGCTCAGGAGGGCCGCCAGGTGGCCGTCGCCCCGGTGCTCGCGCAGGAGCGTCGCGGCGTGCCAGTAGCGCAGGTGCGGCTGGTCCGGGACGGGGAGGTCGGCGTGGGCCGAGTAGAGCGGCCGGGAGTGCCGGGTGCAGGCCTCGGTGGCGCGCAGGGCCAGCTCGGCGGCCTCCGCCATCTCGGCCGACGCGAGGGCGTCCTCGCCGAGGAGACGGCGCATCGTGGCGTCCACGGCGCGCAGCCGCGCGGCCACCACCTCCGAGGGCGAGGCGATGTCCCAGACGGCCGGAAGGTGCTGGGCCAGCATCTCGACGTTGTAGTTGGAGAACGCCGCGGCGACGGTTCCCGCTCCTACGGCCCCCATCGCGGCGCTGCGCGAGGCGAGTCGCATGGCCGTCACGTCGTCGAACCCGATCGCCCGGAACTCGGTGTCCAGATCGGGTGAGAAGTACACCGTGGAGTGCATCGGGTTGAGCATGTGGTGGCAGCGGCGGCCCGCGCGGGGCGGCAGAGAGGTCATGGAACGGAACGTTACCGACTGGTCGGTACGACCGGAAGGCCGGGCTCCACCACACGGGCATCAATGGCAGGAAAGGTGGGGTCCTCGTCATTGCAGACATCCGGCGCTCCGCCAAGGATGGACCACATGACGAAGCGACCCGTGCTCGTCGTCCTCTTCGACGACGTTCAGAGCCTGGATGTCACCGGACCGGTGGAGGTGTTCGCCGGCTCCGCCCGCGCCGCCGGCGGTGACTGCGCCTACCCGATCGTGACCGCCTCGCTCGACGGCGGACCGGTCCGCACCCAGAGCGGTCTACGGCTGCTCCCTGACACGACGCTCGCCGCCGCGGAGCGCCCGCACACCCTGCTCGTCCCCGGAGGCGAGGGCACCCGGCACCCGGACCCCCGGCTGATCGACTGGCTGCACGCCAACGCCCCGGGCGCCGAGCGCCTGGTCTCCGTCTGCACCGGCGCGCTGCTGCTCGCCGAGGCCGGGCTCCTCGACGGCCGACGGGCCACCACCCACTGGGCCGCCTGCGACCACCTCGCCCGCTGCTACCCCGAGGTCGAGGTGGAGGCGGACCCCATCTTCGTCCGCGACGGCAGGCTCGCCACCTCCGCCGGCGTGACCGCGGGCATCGACCTCGCACTCGCGCTCGTGGAGGAGGACCTGGGCCGCGACACCGCGCTGACCGTCGCCCGCCATCTGGTCGTCTTCCTGCGCCGCCCGGGCAACCAGGCGCAGTTCAGCGCCCAGCTCGCCGCCCAGACCGCCCAGCGCGCACCCCTGCGGGACCTCCAGCAGTGGATCACCGAGCATCCCGAAGGGGACCTCTCCGTCGAGGCCCTCGCCGCCCGCGCCCGGCTGTCGCCGCGCCACTTCGCCCGCGCGTTCCAGGCGGAGACCGGCACGACCCCGGGCCGGTACGTCGATCAGGTCCGGCTCGAACACGCGCGCAGACTCCTCGAGGAGACGGCCGACGGCGTCCTCGAGGTCTCCCGCGCCGCCGGCTACGGCACCCCCGAGGCCATGCGCCGGGCCTTCGTCAAAGCCATGGGCACCGCCCCGGCGGACTACCGCCGCCGCTTCCACGCGCCCGTGCCGAACGCACCCGAACCGAACGCACCCGTACCGAACGCATCCGTACCGAACGTTCCGCGGACCACCCGCTGAAAGGGAACCCTCCATGCAGATCGCCGTGCTGCTCTACGACCGCTTCACGACCCTCGACGCCGTCGGCCCCTACGAGCTCCTGGCCCGTATCCCCGGAGCCGAGACCGTGTTCGTCGCCAAGGAGGCGGGCCCGGTCCGCAACGACCAGGGCAGCCTCGCCCTCGTCGCCGACAAGACCCTCGCGGACGTACCGCATCCGGACATCGTCCTGGTCCCCGGCGGCCCGGACTCCCGTCAGGCGATGAACGACCCGGAGATCCTCGACTGGCTCCGTACCGCCGACGCCACCAGCACCTGGACCACCTCGGTGTGCACCGGTTCGCTGATCCTGGGCGCCGCGGGCCTGCTCGACGGCCGCCGGGCCACCACCCACTGGCTCGCCTTCGACGAGCTGCGGGCGGTCGGCGTCGAGCCCACCGGCGAGCGGGTCGTCTTCGACGGCAAGTACGTCACCGCCGCCGGGGTCTCGTCCGGCATCGACATGGCACTGCACCTCATCGGCCGGATCGCGGGAGACGAGGCGGCGCAGACCATCCAGCTGCTGACCGAGTACGACCCGCAGCCGCCCTACGACGCGGGCTCCCCGGAGAAGGCCCCGGCCGAGATCGTCGCCCGCTGGCGCGGCACGGCCACCGAGGACCTCCCCCAGGGCTGAGCCGGCGGCGGCTGCCGGCCCGTGCGGCGAAGCCTCAGACCTCGTACGTGAAGCGGGGCGCGCGGCGCTCCAGGAAGGCGGCGACCCCCTCCGCGGTGTCGCCGCTGCCGCGTGCCTGCTCCGCCCAGTGGGCGTCCCGGTCCGTGCGTCCGTCCGCGAACTCCTTCGCCGCCGCCTGCGTCAGCAGGGAGCGTCCGACCAGGATTCGGGTGAACTCGCCCACGCGCTTGTCCAGTTCGCCGGACGGGAGCACCTCGTCCACCAGGCCGGTGCGCAGCGCCCGTTCCGTGCCGATCAACTCGCCGGAGAAGAGAAGGTACTTGGCGGCCGACGGCCCCACCAGCGCGGTCAGCCGCCGGGTCGAGGGGGAGGGATAGACGATTCCGAGCTTCGACGGGGTGACTCCGAATCGTGAGCCCTCCTCCGCGAACCTCAGATCGCAGGCCGCGGCCAGCTGGCTGCCGCCGCCGATGCAGAAGCCGCGGACGGCGGCGAGCGTCGGCTTGGGGAAGGCGGCGAGCGCCTCCTCGGCACGCACCGCGAGGGACTGCTGCTCGTCGCCCGGCTCCCGCAGCGCGGAGATGTCCGCGCCGGCGCAGAAGGTCTCGCCGTCACCCGTGAGGACCAGCGCGCGGACCGAGGGGTCGGTGGCGAGCGGCGCGAGCAGCTCCGGCAGGGACCGCCACATCGCGGCCGTCATGGCGTTGCGCTTGGCCGGGTTCGAGATGACGACGGTGGCGACCTCGTCGTCGACGACGACCTTCAGCCGCGGTTCGGTGGGCTCCATGCGGCGGATGCTATCCGGGCACCCCGACCGTACGATCAAGAAGGGGGTCCGAGAAGGAGACGCCCATGGCCCGGGATTCCCAGGACGGTTCCTACGACGCGGCGCGCGAGGGCAAGAAGCTGAGCCGTAGTTTCGGCTGGCTCGTCTTCCTCGGAGTCCTGCTCGTCGCCGCCGGAGTCGTCGGTCTGATCTACACCGGTCTCGCCACCCTCACCTCGATGCTGCTCTTCGGCTGGCTGCTGCTCATCGGCGGTGCCGTGGGCCTCCTGCACGCCATCGAGTCGCGCGGCACCAGCTACTTCTGGCTGGCCGTGGTGGTGGCCGCGCTGAACATCGCGGCCGGTGTCGTCGTCATCCGGCACCCGGAGGGGACCGCCGAGGCGCTGACCATGTTCGCCGCCCTGCTCTTCCTGACCGGCGGGGTCTTCCGCCTGGTGGGAAGCGTGGTGGTGCGCGGGCCGCAGTTCGGCTGGACCCTCATCCAGGGGGCTTTCGGTCTCCTCCTCGGTCTGCTGGTCCTCTTCGACTGGCCGGACAGCAGCCGCTACGTCCTCGGGGTCTTCTTCTCCCTGGCCCTGCTCTTCGACGGCCTCGGTCTGATCGCCATCGGTGTCGGGGGCCGGCGGATCGTCGGTATGGTCGCACCACCGGACACCGGCACCGCGCCGGACGCTCCGCGGGCCACACCGCCGGACGGACCGCAGGACAACCCTCCGAAGAGGTCAGAAGAAGGTCAGGAGCAGTCGAACAACTGACGTTGGCATACTCACCCGATCGGAATGCGGTCGATAAGTGTCGACTTCTGGTCAGTAGCCCGGTCCGGACCTGCGCATTACCAAGACTCGACTCGTGGCGACAATCGAGCACGAGGGTGGGAGCCGGACTATGGAGAGCCGCGGGAGCGTCCCCGCACGGCCACCGTCCTACGAAGGGGTCTGGCGCTTCACCGCTCCCGCGGTCGACGTCTCCGTTCCGCAGGCCCGGCACGCCGTACGCGACCTGCTGATCCGTCAGGGTGTACCGGCCCACGAGGACACGGTCCAGGGCCTGCTCCTGATCGTCTCGGAGCTGGTCACCAACGCCGTCAAGCACGCGGCGCTGCTCTCCCCGGAAGTGGCGGTGGAGGTGGCGATCGGCGCGGAGTGGATCCGGGTGTCCGTCGAGGACAACCATCCGTACCGCCCGAAGGCGCTGGAGGCGGACGACCGGCAGACCGGCGGCCGAGGGCTGCTCCTGGTGCGGGAGACCGCCCTGGAGGCCGGCGGTGCCTGCGACGTGGAGCACACGGCGAGCGGCGGAAAGATCATCTGGGCGGCACTGCCCCTGATCCCGCGGCTTCCGGCGCCGGGGTCGGCGCCGGAATCGCTGCCCGCGACCGCGCCCGGGATCACCAGCCCCCGGCCGGACCCGTCAACTCCTTGATCGCCGGACGCGCCGCGTCCAGGACGGTCATGAACCAGGCGGAGAACGGTGCGGCCGCGTGCCGCTCCGTAAGCTCCTCTGCCGTCACGAAGGCGGTGTCCTCGATCTCCTCCGGGTCGGGCCGCAGCTCGGCCTGGACCATGCCGACGAAGAGGTGGTTGTACTCCTGCTCCACCAGGCCCGACGCCGGGTCCGGGTGGTTGTAGCGGACGGTGCCCGCCTCGGCGAGCAGCGAGGGCGAGATCCCCAGCTCCTCGTACGTGCGACGGGCCGCGGCCGCGAACGGCGCCTCGCCCGGGTACGGGTGGCCGCAGCAGGTGTTCGACCAGACACCGGGGGAGTGGTACTTGCCGAGCGCGCGCCGCTGCAGGAGCAGTCGGCCCGACTCGTCGAAGAGGAACACGGAGAACGCCCGGTGCAGCTGGCCCGGCGCCTGGTGGGCGGCGAGCTTCTCCGCCGTACCGATGGTGATGCCGTTCTCGTCGACCAGTTCGAGCATGATCGACGCCTGGGCTGCGGTCGGCTGGACGCCGTTCGACGAGCTGTGAGCCACGCTGGCTGATGTGGTCGGCATAACCGTCCTTCGCTTCGGTCTCGGCCCGGTGGGGCTCCCTCAGTCTGCCGCACAAGAACCACTTGTCCGTACTTGGGCGGCCGGACATGGCCCGCTCCCACCGCACCGGAGTACATCCGGCGCGGCGGGAGCGGGCGGCGTGTCAGACGCCGAAGGCCGCCGGATAGCGGAGCGTGCCCGGCGGGACAGGGCCGGAACCGGCCAGGACGAGCGCCATCATGGCCTCGTCCGGGGCCGCGAAGGACGGCTTGATTCCGTACGCGGACGCCCGTTCGAACCCGAACCTGGGGTAGTACTCCGGGTGCCCGAGCACGAGCACGAGCGACTCCCCGCGCAGCCGCGCCGCGTCGAGGACGGCCCGGACGACGGCCTGCCCGGCCCCTTGCCGCTGGTACGCAGGTGCGACGGAGACCGGAGCGAGCGCCGCCGCCGGAACACCGTCGACATGACACCGGGTGATCAGCGCGTGCGCCGCGACCGAGCCGTCCGGGGCCTCGGCAACGATCGACAGACCGGGCAGCCAGGCCCCGGCGTCCTCGCGGAGGGCGTCGACCAGATCGGCCTCCGCCGTCGACCCGAAGGCCGCCGCGACGAGGTCCCGCACGGCGCGAGCATCGGCCGCGGTCTCCGGCCGCGTCCGCCACCGGTCGTCGGCCGGCCGCAGGACGTAGCCGGCGTAGCCGTACTCGCCGCCGTGGTCACGGCGCATGGCGAGTTCCGCCCGGGTCGAGGCGAGCGCCTCGGCCATCCCGGGAGCGGCCGGGTCCGCGGCGTCGGCCCGCTCGGAGAGCGGTCCGTAGTACTCGTCCCAGTCGCTCTCGGGCTGAGGGACGACGCCGAGGACGTGGTAACCGCCCTCGACGGCCGCGGCGATGTTCTCGCTCCCGGTGCGGAGCGTGTAGTGCTCGTCCCAGAAGGCGCGGGCCTCCTGGCTCGGCTCGTCCACCGTCCACTCGCATTCGGTGAGCACAAGGGTGCCGCCGGGAGAGAGCAGCCGGCGCCAGGAGCGCAGAGCGGTGTCGAAGCCGAGGGCGTAGGCCGAGCTCTCGGCCCAGACGAGATCGAAGGATCCGTCGGGGAACGGCAGCTCACCCATGTCGGCCTTGAGCGTACGGACACGGTCGCCGAGCCCGCGGGCTTCGGCGGCCTGCCGCAGCTCCTCCAGGAACGGCTCGTGCAGATCGACGGCCGTCACCTCGGCCCCGGCCTCGGCGGCCAGGAGCAGTGCGGAACGGCCGGGCCCGCAGCCCAGATCGAGCACGCGCGGTCGGTCGGGGAGCGGACCCGAGAGCGCCAGGAGTCGGCGGGTGGTGGTGTCGGAGCCCGGACCCTGCCGCGGAAGACCGTGGTGCAGGGTGAAGAAGGCGGTGTACAGAGCGTTGTCGGACAACGTGGGAAACCCTTGTGTGTGAGGGCCCCGGCCGACGTGGAACGTCAGGTCAGCCGGAAACCCGGAAGCTGAGGAAGGACCGGGCGCTGCCGCACTGGGCAGCCTCCATCGCGACGGTCATCAACCTCAGCTCCTCTCCACACCTCATGTCTGTCCGAGCAGGCTAGCAGCCGCGGGCAGCGGTCACAGGCAGAGTTTCGCCTCGTGGGCGGCGTGCCCGGCGGGCTCCAGCTGGAAGGTGCAGTGCTCCACGTCGAAGTGGTCGCCCAGGCAGCCCTGCAGCTCGTGCAGCATCTTCTCGTGGCCGACGGCGTCGAGCGCCGCCTGGGACACGACCACATGGGCGGAGAGCACCGGCATTCCGGACGTGATCGTCCAGGCGTGCAGGTCGTGGACGTCCTCGACGCCCGGCAGCGCCAGTATGTGCGCCCGCACCTCGGCCATGTCGACGCCCTTCGGGGCGGACTCCAGCAGGACGTCCAGGGTCTCGCGGAGCAGCTTGACCGTGCGCGGCACGATCATCAGGCCGATGAGGATCGAGGCGATCGGGTCGGCGTACTGCCAGCCGGTGGCCAGGATGATGCCCGCCGAGACGAGGACCGTCACCGAACCGAGCGTGTCCGCCAGCACCTCCAGATAGGCGCCGCGCACATTGAGGCTCTCCTTCTGGCCGCGGACCAGGAGCGAGAGCGAGATCATGTTGGCGACCATGCCGACCAGCGCGAACGCGACGGCCAGTCCGCCCTTGGTCTCGGCCGGCTCGATGAAGCGCTGGATCGCCTCGTACAGCAGATAGGTGCCGACACCGAGCAGCAGGAGACAGTTGGCCAGCGCGGCGAGGATCTCGGCGCGGGCGAAGCCGTAGGTGCGGGTCTGTGTGGGCGGGCGGTTGGCGAAGTGGATGGCGAGCAGCGCCATCGCCAGGCCGACGGCGTCGGTCGCCATGTGGGCCGCGTCGGCGATCAGGGCCAGCGAGTCCGCGACGATGCCGCCGACGATCTCGACCACCATCACGGACAGTGTGATCGCGAGCGCGATCCGCAGCCGGCCACGGTAGGCCGCGGCCGCGGTCCCCGTGGGCGGCGGCCCTCCGTGACTGTGCCCGTGGTCGTGTCCAGCCCCCATGACATGGCCTCCCCGTCGTCTCGTTTCCGGTGCCCGAGCCGCAAGTCAACTACGGGTGGGGGGTATGTGCAACACGGTACTGAAGACCGTTGTCATATCATCTGACCTGCGGTGATGCGGGCCTGATGGGAGGGCGTGCGAGGGTGGGTGCGGGCCGCGGGGGAGCGCGGTTTGTGGGGCGGCCGGTCGATCACCCATGATGATCTCCGTAGGGCATGGCGCACTCGGGCGGAATCGAGTGGGCCCGGGGGAGTCCGCACCGCAAAGCATCGGTGAACTCCCGCCCTCGTTCATCCGATAGCCTCAGCCGACGTGCCGCCGCCCGATGCCGGGCGGAGCCGCCGTGCCCGGGGCGTGCCATAGGGCCCCGCGGGCCCGCCCGTCAGCTCCAAGGAGTGAGTTCGTCTGTCGACCGCCATCCTCACCGGTCCGCCGGTACCCGGATCGTCGCTCGACGGCGATCTGCGGTCGCTGGGCTTCGACGTACGGGTCGCCTCCGGCCCGCAGGACACCGGCGCGCTGCTCGCCGCCGTACCCGCGGGTGAGCGGGTCGCCGTCGTCGACCCTCGTTTCGTCGGACACCTGCACGCCCTGCGGCTGGCCCTCACCGACCCCCGCTTCCCCGCCGCCGCGGCGCCCGGCGCGCTCACCGCGCAGCCCGAGGCCCGTCCGGCGCTCGCCCGCGCGCTGACCGACGCGTACGCCTCGGTACCCGGCGCGCCGGCCGCACCCGCCCCCGCGGCCACCGACGAGAACCTGCCCGACGCGCTCGCCGACGCCCTCGACGCCGACGGCGTCGCCGTGCACCGGCCCACGCTCGGCACGCTCGTCGCCGCGGTGCCGACGGACGCCGAGGCCCGCCACGAGGCCCGCGCCGCGGTCGCCGCCGTCGACGACGAGGCCGTACGACTGCGCTCCGCGGTGAAGGCTCACGACGGCTTCTTCACCACCTTCTGCGTCAGCCCGTACTCGCGCTACATCGCCCGCTGGTGCGCCCGGCGCGGTCTCACTCCGAACCAGGTCACCACGGCCTCGCTGCTCACCGCGCTGATCGCGGCAGGCTGCGCCGCCACCGGCGAGCGCGGCGGCTACATCGCCGCAGGCGTGCTGCTCCTCGTCTCCTTCGTCCTGGACTGCACCGATGGGCAGCTGGCCCGTTACTCCCTGCAGTACTCGACGATGGGCGCCTGGCTCGACGCCACCTTCGACCGCGCGAAGGAGTACGCCTTCTACGCGGGCCTCGCGCTCGGCGCCGCGCGGAACGGCGACGACGTCTGGGCGCTCGCGCTCGGCGCGATGGTCCTGATGACCTGCCGCCATGTCGTGGACTTCTCGTTCAACGAGGCGAACCACGACGCCGCGGCGAACACCAGCCCCACCGCGGCCCTCTCCAGCAAGCTCGACAGCGTCGGCTGGACCGTCTGGGCCCGCCGCATGATCATCCTGCCGATCGGCGAACGCTGGGCCATGATCGCGGTCCTCACCGCCGTCACCACCCCCCGCATCGTCTTCTGGGCCCTGATCGTCGGCTGCGCCTTCGGCGCCTGCTACACCACCGCCGGACGCGTGCTCCGCTCCCTGACCCGCAAGGCGAAGCGGACCGACCGGGCCGCCCAGGCGCTCGCCGACCTGGCGGACACGGGGCCCCTCGGCGAGCTGATCGCCCGGTCGGCGAAGCGGCAGCCGTTCCGGCTGGCCTTCGCCGGGGTCGGCGTCGGCTGCCTCCTCGCCTCGGCGCTGATCGAACCCGTCGGCAGCAAGATCGTCCTCTTCGCGGCCGTCCTGTACGTCGTGATCAGCGGCAGCGTGGTCGCGGAGCCGCTGAAGGGCGCGCTCGACTGGCTGCTCCCGCCGCTCTTCCGGGCCGCCGAGTACGGCACGATCCTGATCCTCGCCGCCCGCTCCGACGTGAACGGCGCCTTGCCCGCGGCTTACGGCCTCGTGGCCGCCGTCGCCTACCATCACTACGACACGGTGTACCGCATTCGCGGCGGCACCGGCGCCCCGCCCGCGTGGCTCGTGCGCACCGTCGGCGGTCACGAGGGCCGCACGCTCCTGGTGACCGTGCTCGCCACCCTGCTGGCGAGCAGCGGCACCGATTTCACCCTGGCGCTCACCGCTCTGGCGGTCGTCGTCGCGCTCGTGGTGCTCGTGGAGTCCATCCGCTTCTGGGTGTCCTCGGGAGCACCCGCCGTACATGACGAAGGAGAAACCGCATGATCGGCCTCGTACTGGCAGCCGGTGCCGGACGGCGTCTGCGCCCCTACACCGACACGCTTCCGAAGGCCCTCGTGCCTGTCGACGGTGACACCACCGTCCTCGACCTCACGCTGAAGAACTTCGCGGAGGTCGGCCTCACCGAGGTCGCCATCGTCGTCGGCTACCGCAAGGAGGCCGTGTACGCGCGCAAGGAGGCCCTGGAGGCCGCCTACGGCGTCTCGATCACCCTGATCGACAACGACAAGGCCGAGGAGTGGAACAACGCGTACTCCCTGTGGTGCGCGCGTGAGGTCCTCAAGCGCGGTGTGATCCTCGCCAACGGCGACACCGTCCACCCCGTCTCCGTCGAGAAGACGCTGCTCGCGGCGCGCGGCGAAGGCCGGCGGATCATCCTCGCCCTCGACACGGTCAAGCGTCTCGCCGACGAGGAGATGAAGGTCGTCGTCGCCGACGGCAAGGGCGTCGAGAAGATCACCAAGCTGATGGACCCGGCCACCGCCACCGGCGAGTACATCGGTGTCACCCTCATCGAGCCCGAGGCCGCCGAGGCGCTCGCCGACGCGCTGAAGGCCACCTTCGAGCGCGATCCCGACCTCTACTACGAGGACGGCTACCAGAAGCTCGCCGACGACGGCTTCATGATCGACGTGGAGCCCATCGGCGACGTCAAGTGGGTCGAGATCGACAACCACGACGACCTCGCGAAGGGCCGTGAGATCGCGTGCCAGTACTGACCCGGCTGATCCCCTCGCCGGTCGTCGTCGACATCCGCCGCGGCGCGATGGAGGACCTCTCCACGCTCCTGGCCGACCAGCGGATCTCCAGCAACGGCCGGATCGCCGTCGCGATCAGCGGCGGCTCGGGCCTGAAGCTGCGCGAGCACTTCGCCCCCGAGCTGCCCGGAGCCGACTGGTACCCCGTCGACGGCGGCACCATCGACGCGGCCGTGAAGCTCGCCGACGCCATAAGGGGCCGGCGCTACGACGCGGTGGTCGCCCTGGGCGGCGGCAAGATCATCGATGTCACCAAGTACGCGGCGGCCCGGGTCGGCCTGCCGCTGGTCGCCATCGCCACGAACCTGTCGCACGACGGAATCTGCTCCCCGGTCTCCACCCTGGACAACGACAACGGGCGCGGCTCGTACGGTGTGCCCACCCCCATCGCGCTGGTCATCGACCTCGACGTGATCCGGGACGCACCCGTGCGCTACGTCCGCTCCGGGATCGGCGACGCGATCTCCAACCTCTCCGCCATCGCGGACTGGGAGCTCTCCCACCGCGAGACCGGTGAGCCGGTCGACGGCCTGGCCGCGGCCATGGCCCGCAGCGCCGGCGAGGCGGTGCTCCGCCACCCCGGCGGCGTCGGCGACGACGACTTCCTCGTCACGCTCTCCGAGGGCCTCGTGATGTCCGGCATCGCCATGTCGATCAGCGGCGACACCCGGCCCTCCTCGGGCGCCTGCCACGAGATCAGCCACGCCTTCGACCTGCTCTTCCCCCAGCGCGCCGCCAGCCACGGCGAGCAGTGCGGCCTCGGCGCCGCCTTCGCGATGCACCTGCGCGGTGCAGCCGAGGGCTCGCTGGGCATCGTCGAGACGCTGCGCCGCCACGGGCTGCCCGTGACGCCCGAGGAGATGGGCTTCAGCGCGGACGAGTTCGTCCGGGCCGTGTCCTTCGCCCCGCAGACCCGTCCCGGCCGCTTCACCATCCTCGAACACCTCGACCTCTCCGACGACCAGATCAGGGACGCGTACGCCGACTATGCCAAGACCATCCGTAGCTGAACTCCGCCCGGTCGTGCACCCGGCGGGTGTGAAGGACCGGCGTAGCGGAGAGCACTGGGGCGGCCGCCTGTACATGCGCGAGATCTCGCTGCGCATCACCCGCCGCCTGGTGACCACGAAGATCACGCCGAACCAGCTGACGTACGTCATGACCCTCTTCGGCGTGCTCGCCGCCCCGGCGCTGCTCGTGCCGGGGATCTGGGGCGCCGTCCTCGGCGTCGTCGCGGTCCAGATGTACCTGCTGCTCGACTGTGTCGACGGCGAGGTCGCCCGCTGGAAGCAGCAGTTCTCGCTCTCCGGCGTCTACCTCGACCGCGTCGGCGCCTACCTGTGCGACGCCGCCGTGCTCGTCGGCTTCGGCCTGCGCGCCGCCGACCTGTGGGGCACCGGCCGCATCGACTGGCTGTGGGCCTTCCTCGGCACGCTCGCGGCGCTCGGCGCCGTCCTGATCAAGGCGGAGACCGACCTCGTCGGTGTCGCTCGCCACCAGGGCGGTCTGCCGCCCGTCAAGGAGGCGGCGAGCGAGCCCCGCTCCTCCGGCATGGCCCTCGCCCGCCGGGCGGCCTCGGCGCTTCAGTTCCACCGCCTGGTCCTCGGTATCGAGGCGTCCCTGCTGATCCTGGTCCTGGCCATCATCGACGCGGTCCAGGGCGGTCTGTTCTTCACCCGGCTCGGTGTCGCGGTGCTCGCGGGCATCGCGCTCCTCCAGACGGTCCTGCACCTGGTGTCGATCCTGGCGTCGAGCCGGCTGAAGTGAGGCCGGGGGACATGACGAGGGCGCGGACGACAGACGAGACGACGACGAGCGCGGGGAGGACGAACGTGACCACGGCGATGAAGCTGGGTGCCGTCATCATCACGATGGGCAACCGGCCCGACGACCTGCGCGCGCTGCTGGAATCGGTGGCCAAGCAGGAGGGCGACCCGGTCGAGGTCGTCGTCGTCGGCAACGGTGCCCCCGTGACGGGAGTGCCGGACGGCGTCCACACCATCGACCTGCCCGAGAACCTCGGCATCCCCGGCGGCCGTAACGTCGGCATCGAGGCGTTCGGCCCCGGCGGCCCCTGCGGACCCGTCGACGCCCTGCTCTTCCTGGACGACGACGGACTGCTGGACCGTACGGACACCGCCGAGCTGATCCGCCAGGCCTTCACCGCCGATCCGAGGCTGGGGATCATCAGCTTCCGGATCGCGGACCCCGAGACCGGTCTCACCCAGCGCCGGCACGTCCCGCGGCTGCGCGCCTCCGACCCGATGCGGTCCTCGCGCGTGACCACCTTCCTCGGCGGCGCGAACGCAGTGCGTACACAGGTCCTCACCGAAGTCGGCGGACTGCCGGACGAGTTCTTCTACGCGCACGAGGAAACCGATCTCGCCTGGCGGGCGCTCGACGCCAACTGGATGATCGACTACCGTTCCGACATGGTGCTGCTCCACCCCACCACGCCACCGTCCCGGCACGCGACGTACCACTACAACGTGGCCCGCAACCGGGTATGGCTGGCCCGGCGCAACCTCCCCGCTCTGCTCGTCCCGGTCTACCTCGGTGTCTGGCTGCTGCTGACCCTCGCACGGCGCCCCTCCGGCCCCGCCCTCAAGGCGTGGATCGGCGGTTTCCGGGAAGGCTGGGCCACCCCCTGCGGACCGCGCCGGCCCATGAAATGGCGTACGGTGTGGCGGCTGACCCGACTGGGACGCCCGCCCGTCGTCTGACACGTGGTGCCCGACCTGCCGCGCATCTGAATACGAAAGTTTCGACCTGTGAGTGACACAACCCACGACGGTGCGGTCGCGACCAGCGCCCCGCCATCCGCCGACGACGGCCTGCCCCCGGCCGAGCTGGCCGCGAAATACGGTCTGTCGGTCAGCGGCGCCCGGCCCGGGTTCTTCGAGTACATCCGTCAGCTCTGGGGGCGGCGCCACTTCATCCTCGCCTTCTCCTCGGCGAAGCTGACGGCGCAGTACAGCCAGGCGAAGCTCGGCCAGCTCTGGCAGGTCGCGACCCCCCTGCTCAACGCGCTGGTCTACTTCCTGATCTTCGGACTGATCCTGGACGCCGGCCGGGGCATGGAGACCAAGGTCTACATCCCCTTCCTGGTGACCGGCATCTTCGTGTTCACCTTCACGCAGAGCTCGGTCATGGCGGGCGTACGGGCGATCGCGGGCAACCTCGGACTCGTCCGGGCCCTGCACTTCCCGCGGGCCTCGCTGCCCATCTCGTTCGCGCTGCAGCAGCTCCAGCAGCTGCTCTTCTCGATGATCGTGCTGGCCGCGGTCGCGATCGCCTTCGGCAGCTACCCCTCGCTGAGCTGGCTGCTGCTGATCCCCGCGCTGTTCCTGCAGTTCGTCTTCAACATCGGTCTGGCCATGATCATGGCGAGGATGGGCTCCAAGACCCCCGACCTCGCCCAGCTCATGCCGTTCGTCATGCGCACGTGGATGTACGCGTCCGGCGTGATGTTCTCCATCCCGGTGATGCTCGCGGACAAGCCGGCCTGGATCGCCGACGTGCTCATGTACAACCCGGCCGCCGTCTACATGGACCTGATCCGCTTCGCGCTGATCGACGGTTACGGCGCCGAGAACCTGCCCTCGCACGTCTGGGCGACCGCCCTCGGCTGGGCCCTGGCCGTCGGCATCGGCGGCTTCGTCTACTTCTGGAAGGCCGAGGAGAGGTACGGCCGTGGCTGACCCCACCCTGGGACGTGTTCCCACCGTCATCGCCGACGACGTCCACATCGTCTACCGGGTCAACACCGGTGGCGGCGGCAAGGGCAGCGCCACCGCGGCCCTGAGCCGGATGCTCGGCCGCGGCAAGGCCGAGGTCACCCGCGGCGTCCGCAAGGTGCACGCCGTGCGCGGCGTCACCTTCACCGCGTACCGCGGCGAGGCCATCGGCCTCATCGGCAGCAACGGATCCGGCAAGTCGACCCTGCTGCGCGCCATCGCCGGCCTGCTCCCCACCGAGAGCGGCAAGGTGTACACCGACGGTCAGCCCTCGCTCCTCGGCGTCAACGCGGCGCTCATGAACGACCTGACCGGTGAGCGCAACGTGATACTCGGCGGCCTCGCCATGGGAATGAGCAGGGAAGAGATCCGCGAGCGCTACCAGGGGATCGTCGACTTCTCGGGCATCAACGAGAAGGGCGACTTCATCAGCCTGCCCATGCGGACGTACTCCTCCGGCATGGGCGCCCGGCTCCGCTTCGCCATCGCGGCCGCCAAGAACCACGACGTCCTCATGATCGACGAGGCGCTCGCGACCGGTGACCGCAAGTTCCAGATCCGGTCCGAGCAGCGCATCCGGGAGCTCCGCAAGGAGGCCGGCACGGTCTTCCTGGTCAGCCACAGCAACAAGTCGATCAGGGACACCTGCGACCGGGTCCTGTGGCTGGAGAAGGGCGAGCTCCTCATGGACGGACCCACCGAGGAAGTCCTGCGGGCGTACGAGCGCGAGACCGCGAGGTAGCACCCGAACCGCATACGAAGGCCCCCGCCGGTCCCGGCGGGGGCCTCCGTGCGCCCCGGGCCGGGCCCCGGCCCTCACCTGGAATGTTCATGCGGTCAACATCGGGCAGGATGAGCGCATGGCAGCGATCTCGGGGGGAAAGTCCTACCACCACGGCGATCTGCGCAACGCGCTGATCTGCGCCGCCGTCGACCTCGCCACCGAGGGCGGCCCCGAGCGCGTCGTGCTGCGCGAGGCGGCCCGCAGGGTCGGCGTCTCGCCCACCGCCGCCTACCGGCACTTCGACGGCCAGGGCGAGCTGCTCAGAGCCGTCAAGATCCACGCCCAGCGGGCGCTCGCCGAGTCCATGGAGCGTGCCGCCGCCCGAGCCCCGGGCGCCGACGACCCCACCGTCGCCGCGGAGCGACGCCTCGCCGCCCTCGGCCGCGGCTACGTCGGCTTCGCCGTGGACCAGCCCGGCCTCTACCGGGCGGCCTTCTGCACCCCGCGCGCGGCCTGTGGCGACGCCTGGGCGCCCCCCGGCCGCCCGGCCGAACCCGAACCCGAGATCCGCGCGTTCGCCCTGCTCACGGACGCCCTGAACGCCCTGGCCGGGGCGGGCCGCAGCCCGCGCCGCGCCCGCCCCGCCGCCGAGGCCGCCGCGTGGTCGGCCGTACACGGACTGTCACTCCTGCTGCTCGACGGCCCGCTCGGCCGCCTCCCGGAGCAGCGTCGCGCCGACGTCGTCGAGTCCACCCTCGCCCTGATGGTCTCCGGCGCCCGCGCCGACTGACGGCCCGGCGGAATGTGAACTACCGCTCCCTGTAGGGGGGTTGACGTGACCTGCGATGTTTTCGCGCGGGGCCGGGCACCCCGACGAGGCACTCGGCGTTGTACAACGTAAGCTGTACCGGTGCTGATTCGTGGCAAGTGGGGCGATAACCCCTAGGCATCCCGGCCGTCATGCGGTGAGCCCCCCGGGGAGGACCGGTGGCGTGTCCGAAATAGGATGGATTGGATCGGCAGTGTAGAACAGGAGATATGACGGCCATGACGCGAAATCTCCAGCTCCACGAGGGTGTCGCCGTCCCCGCGTCGGGCAGCGGCCAGTGACGCCGACCCGACAGGTACGCCCCGACGCCTCCTCCCGCGCCACGCTCGACAAGGCCGCGGACGAGAACTTCCCCGTGGCGCCGTTCTTCCTGCCGCGCGCCTGGCGCGACGACCTCATGGCCGTCTACGGCTACGCCCGGCTCGTCGACGACATCGGCGACGGCGACCTCGCCCCCGGCGGAGCCGACGCCCGCCACCTCGGCGTCGCCCCCGAACGGGCCGAGGACCGGCTCGTCCTGCTCGACGCCTTCGAGGCCGACCTCCTGCGGGTCTTCGACGGCACCCCCCGCCACCCCCTGCTCCGCGCCCTCCAGCCCACCGTACGGAGCCGCGCCCTCACCCCCGAGCCGTTCCTCGGCCTGATCGAGGCCAACCGCCAGGACCAGGTCGTACGCCGCTACGAGACCTACGACGACCTCGTGGCGTACTGCGAACTCTCCGCGAACCCCGTCGGACGGCTCGTCCTCGGGATCACCGGGACCGCCACCCCCGAGCGCATCCGCCGCTCCGACGCCGTCTGCACCGCCCTGCAGATCGTCGAACACCTCCAGGACGTCGCCGAGGACCTCGGCCGCGACCGGATCTACCTGCCCGCCGAGGACATGAAGCGCTTCCATGTCACCGAGGACGACCTGGCCCGGCAGACCGCGAACGCGTCCGTACGCGCCCTGATCGCCTTCGAGGCGGCGCGCGCCCGCGACCTGCTCGACGACGGCATCCCGCTGGTGGGCAGCGTGCACGGCAGGCTGCGGCTGCTGCTCACCGGCTTCACGGCCGGCGGACGCGCGGCCCTCGGCGCCGTCGCCGCCGCCGGAGGCGGGTTCGACGTCCTGGCGGGGTCGCCCAGGCCCACCAAACCGAGTCTGATGCGGGAAGCGGGATCGATTTTGCTCAGAGCGCGGAGAGAGGGGTGAGCCGGACCGTGGAGGGACAGACGGAGACGTCCGCGCCGGTACAGGCCGCGTACAGCTACTGCGAGGCCGTCACCGGACAGCAGGCCCGCAACTTCGCCTACGGGATCCGGCTCCTGCCGACCGAGAAGCGACAGGCCATGTCCGCGCTGTACGCGTTCTCACGGCGCGTGGACGACATCGGCGACGGCACGCTCGCCCCCGACGCCAAGCGGGACCGCCTCGAAGCGACCCGCGCGCTCCTGGACCGGATCCGGCAGGGCGGGGTCGACGAGGACGACACCGATCCCGTCGCCGTGGCCCTCGCCGACGCCTCCCGGCGCTTCCCGATCCCGCTCGGCGGGCTCGACGAGCTCATCGACGGCGTCCTGATGGACGTACGCGGCGAGACCTACGAGACCTGGGACGACCTCAAGGTCTACTGCCGCTGCGTCGCGGGAGCCATCGGGCGGCTCTCGCTCGGCGTCTTCGGCACCCAGCCCGGCGCGCAGGGCGTCGAACGCGCCCCCGAGTACGCCGACACGCTCGGGCTCGCCCTCCAGCTCACCAACATCCTCCGGGACGTACGCGAGGACGCCGGCAACGGACGCACCTACCTGCCCGCCGACGACCTCGCCAAGTTCGGCTGCGGCGAGGGGTTCGTGAGCGAGACCCCGCCCGCCGGCGCCGACTTCACCGGCCTCGTCCACTTCGAAGTCCGCCGAGCCCGCGCCCTGTTCGCCGAGGGATACCGGCTCCTGCCCATGCTCGACCGGCGCAGCGGCGCCTGCGTCGCCGCGATGGCCGGGATCTACCGCCGCCTCCTCGACCGGATCGAGCGCGACCCGGAGGCGGTGCTGCGCGGTCGCGTCTCGCTGCCCGGCCGCGAGAAGGCGTACGTCGCCGTGCGCGGCCTCTCCGGGCTCGACACCCGGCACATCTCCCGACGGGTCGTCAGGAGGCGTGCCTGATGCGCGCGTACGATCCCGGACACCGGGCAACCCGGCGGCGCCCCGCGGCGTCCCTGACTGCGACCATCCGAGGGGAGGCCTCGTGACCACCGACGGCATCACCCCGCACCGCGCGGCCGGCGGCGAGTCCGCCGTCGTCATCGGCGGCGGACTCGCCGGGATCACCGCCGCGCTCCAACTGGCCGACGCCGGACTGCGCGTCACACTCCTCGAAGGCCGGCCACGGCTGGGCGGGCTCGCGTTCTCCTTCCGGCGCGGCGAGCTCACCGTCGACAACGGTCAGCACGTCTACCTGCGCTGCTGCACCGCCTACCGGTGGTTCCTCGACCGCGTCGAAGGCGCCCGCCTCGCGCCCCTCCAGGACCGGCTCGACGTGCCCGTCCTCGACGTCGCCCACCCCCGCGGCCCCCGCCTCGGACGGCTGCGCCGCACCAGCCTGCCCGTACCGCTGCACCTCGCCCGGAGCCTGGCGACCTATCCGCACCTCTCCCTCGCCGAGCGGGCGAGCGTCGGCCGCGCCGCCCTCGCGCTCAAGGGGCTCGACCCCGCCGACCCCGCCCTCGACGGCATCGACTTCGCCACCTGGCTCGGCCGCCACGGCCAGTCCCCGCGCGCGGTCGAGGCCCTGTGGGACCTGGTCGGCGTCGCCACCCTCAACGCCACCGCGCCGCACGCCTCCATGGGCCTGGCCGCCATGGTCTTCAAGACCGGTCTGCTCTCCGAACCGGGCGCCGCCGACATCGGCTGGGCACACGTCCCCCTCGGCGAGCTCCACGACACCCTCGCCCGCAAGGCCCTCGACTCCCTCGGTGTACGGACCGAACTGCGGACCAAGGCCGAGCGGATCACCCGTACCGAAGACGGCCGCTGGAGCGTGGAGGTGCCGGGGGAGACCCTCGAGGCCGACGCCGTCGTCCTCGCCGTGCCGCAGCGCGAGACCCACGAGCTGATCCCCGAGGGCGCCCTCGACGACCCCGACCGGCTCCTCGACATCGGCACCGCGCCCATCCTCAACGTGCACGTCGTCTACGACCGCAAGGTGCTCAAGCAGCCCTTCTTCACCGCGCTCGGCTCCCCGGTGCAGTGGGTCTTCGACCGCACCGACTCCTCCGGTCTGCTGAGGGGCGGGCCCGAAGGGCCCTCGGACACGGGTGGCGGGCGACGGGCGGGACAGTACCTGGCCGTCTCCCAGTCCGCCGCCCAGGACGAGATCGACACGCCCGTCGCCGAGCTGCGCGAGCGCTACCTCCCGGAGCTGGAGCGCCTGCTGCCCGCGGCACGCGGCGCCGGGATCCGGGACTTCTTCGTCACCCGGGAGCGGACAGCGACGTTCGCCCCCACCCCGGGCGTCGGCCGGCTCCGCCCCGCCGCCCGCACCCACGCCCCCGGCCTGTATCTGGCCGGCGCTTGGACCGCCACCGGCTGGCCCGCGACCATGGAGGGTGCCGTCCGCAGTGGTTTCAGCGCCGCGGGCGCCGTGCTCTCCGCCCTCGGCCGCCGCCATGAACATCCGCTGCAGGAGGCGGCATGAGTGTGAGTACTGGAACAAGAGGAGAGACCGTGCCGACTGTGCCCCCGGTGAACCCGGCCGTCGACACCGCCGACGTCACCGCTCTGCTGGAGCGCGGGCGGACCCTGTCCACCCCCGTCCTGCGGGCGGCCGTCGACCGGCTCGCCCCGCCCATGGACACCGTTGCCGCCTACCACTTCGGCTGGATCGACGCGCAGGGCAACCCCACCGAGGGAGACAGCGGCAAGGCCGTCCGGCCCGCGCTCGCGCTGCTCTCCGCCGAGGCCGCGGGCGTCGCCCCCGAGGTCGGCGTCCCCGGCGCCGTCGCCGTGGAGCTGGTCCACAACTTCTCGCTGCTGCACGACGACCTCATGGACGGCGACGAGCAGCGGCGCCACCGCGACACCGTCTGGAAGGTGCACGGCCCCGCGCAGGCGATCCTCGTCGGCGACGCGCTCTTCGCGCTCGCCAACGAGCTGCTGCTCGAACTCGGCACCGTCGAGGCCGGCCGCGCCACCCGCCGGCTGACCACCGCCACCCGCAAGCTCATCGACGGACAGGCACAGGACATCTCGTACGAGCACCGCGAGCGGGTCACCGTCGAGGAGTGCCTGGAGATGGAGGGCAACAAGACCGGTGCCCTGCTCGCCTGCGCCGTCTCCATCGGCGCCGTCCTCGGCGGCGCCGACGACCGCACGGCCGACAAGCTGGAGGAGTACGGCTACCACCTCGGCCTCGCCTTCCAGGCCGTCGACGACCTGCTCGGCATCTGGGGCGACCCGGAGGCCACCGGCAAGCAGACCTGGAGCGACCTGCGCCAGCGCAAGAAGTCCCTGCCCGTCGTCGCCGCCCTCGCGGCCGGCGGCCCGGCCTCCGAGCGGCTGGGCGAACTGCTCGCCGCCGACGCCAAGAGCAGCGACTTCGACTCCTTCTCCGAGGAGGAGTTCGCCACCCGCGCGGCCCTCATCGAGGAGGCCGGCGGGCGCGAGTGGACTTCCGAGGAGGCCCGCCGCCAGCACACCATCGCCATCCGGGCCCTGCACGAGGTGGACATGCCCGAGCGCGTCCGGGCCCAGCTCACCGCGCTCGCCGACTTCGTCGTCGTACGGAAGAGATGATCACCATCACCCTGATATGAGTGCGCAGTCGCCGGCCGGTGCCACCGGGCATCGGCCGACGGCAGACCCGAAGAAGCAGAAGTATTCGACTGCACGAAGGGGAAGCCATGACAGCGACGACCGACGGAAGCGCCGGGGCCGTGGGCCCCCGGGCAGCCGCGGCCAGCGACACCACCACAACCACCACCGCGCCGGCGACCGGCCTCGACGAGGCCGCGAGACGGGCCGCGGAACGCTCCATCGACCATCTCCTCGGCCTCCAGGACGCCGAAGGCTGGTGGAAGGGCGACCTGGAGACCAACGTCACCATGGACGCCGAGGACCTCCTCCTGCGCCAGTTCCTCGGCATCCTGGACGCGGAGACCACCCGGGCCGCCGCCCTGTTCATCCGCGGCGAGCAGCGCGAGGACGGCGCCTGGGCCACCTTCTACGGCGGACCCGGCGAGCTCTCCGCCACGATCGAGGCGTATGTGGCGCTGCGCCTCGCCGGGGACCTGCCCGAGGCCCCCCACATGGCCCGCGCCGCCGCCTGGATCCGCGAGCGGGGCGGGATCGCCGCCGCCCGGGTCTTCACCCGGATCTGGCTCGCCCTCTTCGGCTGGTGGAAGTGGGACGACCTGCCTGAGCTGCCGCCCGAGCTGATCTTCCTGCCGAAGTGGTTCCCGCTCAACATCTACGACTTCGGCTGCTGGGCCCGGCAGACCATCGTGCCGCTCACGGTGGTCTCCGCCAAGCGGCCGGTACGGCCCGCTCCCTTCCCGCTGGACGAACTGCACACCGACCCGGCCCACCCGAACCCGGTCAAGCCCTCCGCTTCGGTGGCGAGTTGGGACGGTGCCTTCCAGCGGCTCGACAAGGCGCTCCACCTCTACCACAAGGTCGCCCCGCGCACGCTGCGCAAGGCCGCCATGAACGTGGCAGCCCGCTGGATCGTCGAGCGCCAGGAGAACGACGGCTGCTGGGGCGGGATCCAGCCTCCCGCGGTCTATTCGGTGATCGCCCTGCACCTGCTGGGCTACGACCTGGGGCACCCAGTCATGCGGGCGGGCCTGGAGTCCCTCGACCGCTTCGCCGTGTGGCGCGAGGACGGCGCGCGCATGATCGAGGCCTGCCAGTCGCCCGTCTGGGACACCTGTCTGGCCACCATCGCCCTCGCCGACGCGGGCCTCCCGGCCGACCACCCGGCCCTCGTGCGGGCCGCCGACTGGATGCTCGGCGAGGAGATCGTCCGGCCCGGTGACTGGGCCGTCCGCCGGCCCGGACTGCCCCCGGGCGGCTGGGCGTTCGAGTTCCACAACGACAACTACCCGGACATCGACGACACCGCCGAGGTCATCCTCGCCCTCCGCCGCGTCCGGCACCCCGACCCCAGCCGGGTCGAGTCGGCCATCGCCCGCGGCGCGCGCTGGACCCTCGGCATGCAGTCGAGGAACGGCGCGTGGGCCGCCTTCGACGCCGACAACACCAGTCCCTTCCCCAACCGGCTGCCGTTCTGCGACTTCGGCGAGGTCATCGACCCGCCATCGGCCGACGTCACCGCCCACGTGGTGGAGATGCTCGCCCACGAGGGCAAGGCCCACCACCCCCGTACCCGCAGGGGAATCGAGTGGCTGCTCGCCGAACAGGAGCCGAACGGAGCCTGGTTCGGACGCTGGGGGGTCAACTACGTGTACGGGACGGGCTCGGTGGTCCCGGCGCTCACCGCCGCCGGTCTGCCCCGCTCCCACCCCGCGATCCGCCGGGCCGTCGCCTGGCTGGAGTCCGTACAGAACGAGGACGGCGGCTGGGGCGAGGACCTGCGCTCGTACAAGGAGCAGGCCTGGATCGGGCACGGCGCCTCGACCGCCTCACAGACCGCCTGGGCGCTGCTCGCCCTGCTCGCCGCCGGTGTCCGTGACTCCAAGGCCGTGGAGCGGGGCGTCGCCTGGCTCGCCGGGACGCAGCGCCCGGACGGCTCCTGGGACGAGCCGTACTTCACCGGGACCGGCTTCCCCTGGGACTTCTCCATCAACTACCACCTCTACCGGCAGGTGTTCCCGCTCACGGCGCTGGGCCGCTACGTGAACGGTGAACCGGCTGTCTCCAGGGAGGGCTGATGGGCGAAGAGCCGGGGCCCTCGGCCGGCTCCTCCGCGCCGCTGCTGGTCGCCTGCGCGCTCGGCATCGAGCAACTCGCCCTGCGCAGCGGCGAGCGCGGCGGCGCGCCCGGCGCGTTCACCGTCGTCCGTACGGGCATGGGCCCGGGCCACGCCCGAAGGACCGTGGCCCGGGTGCTGGGGCAGGAGCCCTGGCGGGACGCCGTCGTCATCGCCGCCGGCTTCTGCGCCGGTCTCGCTCCCGGAATGCACCCCGGGGATCTGATCGTCGCCGACGAGACCCGTGGCGGGCCAGAAGGACCCGACGGCGCCACGCCCGGGGGCGCCGGGAGCGCCGGGCCCGGGGGTACCACGGCCTGTACCGGGACAGAACTCCTGGTGAAGGCCCTGACCCGGACGCTGCCCGGGCGGACCGTCCACACCGGCCCGCTGGCCGGCTCCGACCACGTCGTGCGCGGCCACGAGCGCGCCGAGCTGCGGGCCACCGGCGCCATCGCGGTGGACATGGAGTCCGCCGCCACGCTCCGTACGGCGCTGGACGCCGGGCCCCGTCCGGTTGCGGCCGTACGGGTGGTCGTGGACGCTCCAGAACATGAACTGGTCCGGATCGGCACGGTACGCGGTGGAATATCGGCTTTCCGTGTTCTTCGTGCCGTCCTTCCCGCATTCTTCGAATGGCACCGTTCTTTGCTGCTCCCCAGGAGGTGAGCGAGTTATGGCCATGCCGCTCCGTCAGTCCATCCGGGTCGGGACCTATCTCATCGAACAGAAGCTCCGCAAGCGGGACAAGTTCCCCCTCATCGTCGAACTGGAGCCCCTGTTCGCCTGCAACCTCAAGTGCGAGGGCTGCGGGAAGATCCAGCACCCGGCCGGTGTGCTCAAGCAGCGGATGCCGGTCGCCCAGGCCGTCGGCGCCGTCCTGGAGTCCGGGGCGCCGATGGTCTCCATCGCCGGTGGCGAACCCTTGATGCATCCTCAGATCGACGAGATCGTGCGCCAGTTGGTGGCGAAGAAGAAGTACGTCTTCCTCTGCACCAACGCGATGCTGCTGCGCAAGAAGCTGGAGAACTTCACCCCCTCCCGGTACTTCGCCTTCGCCGTGCACATCGACGGTCTGCGCGAACGGCACGACGAATCCGTCGCCAAGGAGGGCGTGTTCGACGAGGCGGTGGCGGCGATCAAGGAGGCCAAGCGGCGCGGCTTCCGGGTCACCACCAACTCGACCTTCTTCAACACCGACACCCCGCAGACCATCATCGAGGTGCTCAACTACCTCAACGACGACCTCCAGGTCGACGAGATGATGATCTCGCCCGCCTACGCCTACGAGAAGGCCCCGGACCAGGAGCACTTCCTCGGTGTCGAGCAGACCCGGGAGCTCTTCAAGAAGGCCTTCGCCGGCGGCAACCGGGGCCGGTGGCGGCTCAACCACTCGCCGCTCTTCCTGGACTTCCTCGAGGGCAAGGCGGACTTCCCCTGCACGGCGTGGGCGATCCCGAACTACTCGCTCTTCGGCTGGCAGCGCCCCTGCTACCTGATGAGCGACGGTTATGTCCCCACGTACCAGGAGCTGATCGAGGAGACCGACTGGGAGAAGTACGGCCGGGGCAAGGACCCGCGCTGCGCCAACTGCATGGCGCACTGCGGCTACGAGCCCACCGCCGTCCTCGCCACCATGGGCTCGCTGAAGGAGTCCCTGAGGGCGGCCCGCGAGACCGTCTCCGGCAACCGCGGATGACGTGACGGGTACGGGAGGTCCCGCGACGTCACAGGGCGCGGGCCTCCCGGACGCCGAGGACGTACGGCCCCGGGTGTCCGGCCCGGGCGTACGGCCCCGGGTGCACGGCCGAGGACGTACGGCCGAACGACGAAAGGGGGCCGAGCATGACGATTCTGGAGAACATCCGGGGGCCGCGCGACCTCCGGCCGCTGGGCGGCGCGGAGCTCGACGAACTGGCCGCGGAGATCCGGCAGTTCCTGATCCAAGCCGTCGCCAGGACGGGTGGCCATCTGGGACCCAACCTCGGCGTGGTGGAGCTGACCATCGCGCTGCACCGGGTCTTCGACTCGCCCGACGACCGCATCCTCTGGGACACCGGGCACCAGAGCTATGTCCACAAACTCCTCACCGGCCGCCAGGACTTCTCCAAGCTGCGCAGCAAGGGCGGACTCTCCGGCTATCCCTCCCGCGAGGAGTCGGAGCACGACGTCATCGAGAACTCGCACGCCTCGACCGTCCTCGGCTGGGCCGACGGACTGGCCAAGGCGAACGAGGTCTCCGGCCATCTCGACCACGTCGTCGCCGTCATCGGGGACGGCGCCCTGACCGGTGGCATGGCCTGGGAGGCGCTCAACAACATCGCCGCCGCCCGCGACCGGCCCCTGATCATCGTCGTCAACGACAACGAGCGCTCGTACGCCCCGACGATCGGCGGCCTCGCCCAGCACCTCGCCGCCCTGCGTACCACCGACGGCTACGAGCGCTTCCTCGCCTGGGGCAAGGACGTCCTCCAGCACACACCCGTGATCGGGCAGCCCCTCTACGGGTCGCTGCACGGCGCCAAGAAGGGGTTCAAGGACACGTTCGCGCCCCAGGGGCTCTTCGAGGACCTGGGCCTCAAGTACGTCGGCCCCGTCGACGGCCACGACATCGGCGCCGTCGAGTCCGCGCTGCGCCGCGCCCAGCGCTTCCACGGTCCCGTCCTGGTCCACTGCCTCACGGAGAAGGGCCGCGGCTACCGCCCTGCCGTGGAGGACGAGGCGGACCGCTTCCACGCCGTCGGCGCCATGGACCCGCTCACCTGCGCACCGCTCGCCCCGTCGGCCGGACCCTCCTGGACCGCCGTGTTCGGGGAGGCCATCGCCGAGCTCGGGGCCGAGCGCCCGGACGTCGTGGCGATCACCGCCGCCATGCTCCACCCCGTCGGCCTGACGAAGTTCGCCGAGCGGTTCCCCGACCGGGTCTGGGACGTGGGCATCGCCGAGCAGCACGCCGTCGTCTCCGCCGCGGGCCTGGCCACCGGCGGGCTCCACCCCGTCGTGGCGGTGTACGCGACCTTCCTCAACCGGGCCTTCGACCAGCTGCTCATGGACGTCGCCCTGCACAGGTGCGGGGTCACCTTCGTCCTGGACCGGGCCGGCGTCACCGGCACCGACGGCGCCTCGCACAACGGCATGTGGGACCTCTCCGTCCTCCAGGTCGTGCCGGGCCTGCGGATCGCCGCCCCGCGCGACGCCGAGCAGCTCCGCGCCCAGCTGCGCGAGGCCGTCGACGTCGACGACGCCCCGACCCTGCTGCGCTTCCCCAAGGAGACGGTGGGGGAGCCTGTCCCGGCCGTGGGGAGGATCGGCGGGATGGACGTCCTGCTGGAGCCGTCGGGGCCGGGCGCGGAGGTGCTCCTCGTCGCCGTCGGTGTCATGGCCGAGGTCTGCCTCCAGGCCGCCGATCTGCTCGCCGGACGCGGCATCCACTGCACCGTCGTCGACCCGCGCTGGGTCAAACCGGTGGACGAGGCCCTCGCCCCGCTCGCCGAGCGGCACAGCCTGGTCGCCGTCGTCGAGGACGGCATCCGCACCGGCGGCGTCGGCGCGGCCGTCGGCCAGACCCTGCGCGACGCCGGCGTCGACGTCCCGCTGCGGACCTTCGGGATCCCCGAGCAGTTCCTCGGCCACGCCAAGCGCGGCGAGGTGCTCGCCGACCTCGGCCTGACCCCGGTGGAGATCGCCGGACGGATCAGCGCCGCACTGACCCGGAAGAAGGGGCGATGAGCAAGGAGTTCGACCTCTCGGCACTGCTCGCCGAACGCGGCGCGGAGCGCTACGAGCTGCACACCCGGTACCTCAACCACCAGCTCCCGCGCATGCTGCACACCATCGGCTTCGACAAGGTCTACGTACGGGCCGAGGGCGCCCACTTCTGGGACGCCGACGGCGGCGACCACCTCGACATGCTGGCCGGCTTCGGCGTCATGGGCCTCGGGCGGCACCACCCCGTCGTCCGCAAGGCCCTCCACGACGTCCTGGACGCCCAGCTCGCCGACCTGACCCGCTTCGACTGCCAGCCGCTGCCCGGGCTGCTCGCCGAGAAGCTGCTCGCCCACAGCCCGCACCTGGACCGGGTCTTCTTCGGCAACAGCGGTACGGAAGCGGTGGAGACCGCGCTGAAGTTCGCCCGGTACGCCACCGGGAAGCCCAGGATCCTCTACTGCTCCCACGCCTTCCACGGTCTGACCACCGGCTCCCTCTCGGTCAACGGCGAGAAGGGCTTCCGGGACGGCTTCGCCCCGCTGCTGCCCGACACCGCGATCGAGCTCGGCGACCTCGACGCCCTGGAGCGCGAGCTGCGCAAGGGCGACGTCGCCGGGTTCGTCGTCGAACCCATCCAGGGCAAGGGGGTGCACGAGGCCCCGCCCGGCTTCCTGCGCGCCGCCCAGGAGGTGCTGCACCGGCACGGGGCGCTGCTGATCGCCGACGAGGTGCAGACCGGGCTCGGCAGGACCGGGGACTTCTACGCGTACCAGCACGAGGACGGCGTCGAACCGGACCTGCTCTGCGTCGCCAAGGCGCTCTCCGGCGGATACGTGCCGGTCGGCGCG
The DNA here is from genome assembly GCF_042902595.1 of Streptomyces sp. NPDC012508. Taxonomy (NCBI): domain Bacteria; kingdom Bacillati; phylum Actinomycetota; class Actinomycetes; order Kitasatosporales; family Streptomycetaceae; genus Streptomyces; species Streptomyces sp. NPDC012508. Next base: position 835,133 of record NZ_JBIBEO010000001.1, on the reverse strand, counting down.
ACGCTCGGCAAGGACTGGATCTTCAAGAAGGTCTACTCGTCCATGGACCGTGTCCTCGTCCACTCCGCCAGCTTCGGGTCGAACGCGCAGGCCATGGCCGCCGGGCTCGCCGTGCTCTCGGTCATGGAGAACGAGGGGACGGTGGCGCACGCGCGCCGGATCGGCGACCTGCTCTCCTCACGCCTCAAGGAGCTCGTGCCGCGCTACGAGCTGCTGCACGAGATCCGCGGGCGCGGCCTGATGATCGGGATCGAGTTCGGGCGGCCCTCCTCGCTCGGACTGCGCAGCCGGTGGACGATGCTGCAGACCGCCCGCAAGGGCCTCTTCGCGCAGATGGTCGTCGTGCCGCTGCTCCAGCGTCACCGGATCCTGACCCAGGTGTCGGGGGACCACATGGAGGTGATCAAGCTGATTCCGCCGCTGATCATCGACGAGGCCGACGTGGACCGCTTCGTGACCGCCTTCACGGCCGTGATGGACGACGCCCACGCGGGCGGCGGGCTGATGTGGGACTTCGGAAAGACGCTGGTCAAGCAGGCGGTCGCACAGCGCTGACCGCCGCGCGACACGGGCTTTTGCCTCTGGGGCAAGAAAGTTGCCTCAGAGGAAAGTTCCTGGCGGAATGGAGGCATGGCACACCTCCCCGGGAAGCAGTCCGCGGACCCCGCCGCACCGGGCGCGTCCGACAGTCCGCCCGACGCCCTGCCCGAGGCGTCCGTCGCCCCTCCGGACGCGCCGCACGTCGCCCCGCAGCTGCGCGCCCTGCGCCGGCGCCGCGGGCTGACCCTGGAGGTCGCCGCCCAGCGGGCCGGACTCTCCCCGGCCCATCTCTCCCGGCTCGAAACGGGCCACCGCCAGCCCTCGCTCCCGATGCTGCTGGCGCTCGCCCGTATCTACGGTACGACGGTCTCCGAGCTCCTGGGCGAGGTTCCGCCCGAGCGCGATCCCATCGTCCGGGCGAGCCGGTCCGAGCCCGTCGAGGCCGACGGCTGGACCTACCGCCAGGCCGGCGGACCCGGCCGCGCCCTGCAGGCGCTCCGCGTCCACGTCCCGTACGCCACCCGGGCCGACATCGTGCGCGTCCACCCCGGCGAGGAGTGGCTGCACGTCCTCGACGGGCAGGTGCGCCTCGCGCTGGGCGACGCCGTGCACATCCTGGATCCCGGGGACAGCGCGCACTTCGACTCGCTCACCCCGCACCGCATCGGCGCCGTCGGCCGCGGCGGGGCCGAGCTGCTCTTCGTCCACACGCTCATGCAGAGCCCCGCCGCCGAGCTGTGCCTCGGCGACGGAGCCCCGCATCTCCGCTGACCCCTTCGAAAGAGGCCGATATGTCCGAGAAGTCTGCGCCGGTCACCGGCGAGGAGCGCGAGGCCGGCAAGTTCCCCAAGGGGCTGGTGCTCCGGCTCTTCGCCTATCTGGTGGCCGGGCACCTCTTCGCCGGCTTCCTCTACCTGCTCTTCATGCTCGGCGGGCAGAACCAGTAGCGGACGGGGGAGGGGTCACGCCTCGACGAGACGCTCGCGCAGCCGCGCCCGCGTTTCCGGGGTGAGCTTCAGGCCGTCCGTGAGGTAGCGCTCGACCGTCCCCCACGTCTGCTCCATCGTCTCGAACGCGGTACGCAGGTACGTGATCCGCGCGTCGAAGAGCGGGCTGAGCAGCTCCATCACCTCGGGCGCCATGGCCTCCGCGGAGGTGGAGCTGCGCCGCACCTTGTAGCGGCGGTGCGGGTCGTTCGACTTCACGTAGTCGGCCTCGATCGCCTCCCGCTCCACGCCCACCGCGAGCAGCGAGATGGCGATGGACAGACCCGCGCGGTCCTTGCCGGCCGCGCAGTGCATGAGCGCGGGGACGCTGTCCTCGGCCAGTGCGTGCAGGACGCGGCTGTGCTCCGCCGTCCGCTCGATGATGATCTGCCGGTACGAATCGGACATTCGGGCCGCCGCCTTGCCGTCACCCAGGATGCCGCGGAGCTGTTCCAGCTCGCCGGTACTGACCAGCTTCCAGAACTCCTTGCCGTCGGCCGGGTCGTTGAGCGGTATGTTCACATTTCGTACGCCGGGAAGTTCGACGTCCGGTCCCTCGATCTTGACATCGGCCGCATTGCGGAAGTCGAAGACCGTGTGGAGCCCGAGGGTGGAGAGGAACGCCGCGTCCTCCTCGGTGGCGTGCGCCAGGTGGCCGCTGCGGAAGAGACGGCCGAATCGCACCGAACCGCCGTCCACGGTCGGCAGTCCGCCCACGTCCCGGAAGTTGCGTACCCCGGTGAGCTCGGGTTCGGTCGACGAGACCTGCGGCAGCTGCTGCGTCACGAGTGCTCCTGAAGGTTGGCGGTCGGGATCGACTGCTGATCGATTCCTGGGCCAATCATCCCGGGTCGGGGAGCCGCCGCACACCCCCGGGGTATGGGAATGGGTGTTCTGTCCGAATTGGGCCCTAAGGCATAACGCGCCCTGGTTGCAGGGGAGATGGGATTCGGCGCGTGAGCAGCGTCATAGAGGTGACGGACCGTGCCTGATCGTCTTGTGCAATCCCCGTGCCGGAAAAGGAAATCGAAGATCCGCCATCCACGGAGGGTGACCGGAATTCGGCGCGGATATCCCGCCCCTGATTGCGAATGAAAAGCAGCGGCTTGTTCGCCCCGATCCGCTGGTCTAGCGTCACGCTCAATCCGGTCGGACCCGCCGAATCCTGCCACCGTCCGGTATCCGCACCCACCCACGTACGGCAGGAGCGGGGGACCCAGGTAGTACGCCGATCCGGTCGTTCCGGACGGCTCGGGGTGAAGCCGCGTGATACGCGGCCGGACATCTCCAGTTCGAACCCGACAGCTCACCTCGCAGGCGACGGAGAGGAATTCGCCATGCCCGCAAAGGGTAAGCACCGCCGTCCCAAGGTCAACCCGCTCACGCGTGGATTCGTCGCCGCCGGTACGGGTGGCGCCGTCGTCGCCCTGCCCCTGTTCGGCGCGACCGGAGCCCACGCAGCCGACCAGGCCGCGCCGTCCGTGACGTCCCAGCAGGCCGTCGCCGCCGTCGCCGCCGCGACCCCCGCCAAGGCCCCGGCCGCGGAGAAGGCCGCCAAGCCGAAGACGTACTCCGTCGTCCGTGGCGACTACCTGTCGAAGATCGCCGCCGAGCACCACCTCGCGGGTGGCTGGAAGAAGCTCTACGCGGACAACCGCCAGGTCGTCGGCGAGGACCCGTCGCTGATCCTGCCCGGCATGAAGCTCACCCTCGGCGCCAAGTCGACCGCCAAGGCCGCTCCGAAGGCAGCACCCAAGGCCGCTCCGAAGGCTGCTCCCAAGGCGGCTCCCAAGGCCGAGAAGCCCTCCTCCGACGAGCGCGCCTCGCGCTCCGCCGAGCGTGACACCGCCGGCACCGCCCCCGCGACGTCCGCCCCCGCGCAGGCCTCCTCCGGCTGGGTCTCCCCGGTCAGCGGCGGCATCTCCACCCCGTACCGGGCCTCCGGCGCCATGTGGTCCTCCGGCTACCACACCGGTGTCGACTTCATCGCCTCCTCCGGCACCTCGGTCAAGGCCGTCGGCGCGGGCACCGTCTACTCCGCGGGCAACAGCGGCTCGTACGGCAACGAGGTCGTCATCCAGCACGCCGACGGCACGTTCTCGCAGTACGCCCACCTCTCCTCCCTGGGCGTCTCCGCCGGCCAGACCGTCACCGGCGGCCAGGAGATCGGTCTCTCGGGCTCCACCGGCAACTCCACCGGTCCGCACCTGCACTTCGAGATCCGCACCGGCCCGAGCTACGGCTCGGACATCGACCCGCTGGCCTACCTGCGCTCGCACGGCGTCAGCATCTGACACGCCTGATCTGACGCACCGGCAGCACCCGCAGAGGCCCGGCACTTCCGAGTGCCGGGCCCTCGCGCGTATTCCGGCTTGGTGCAATCTTGACCGGTGGCGTATCTCACCCGGCGTCAACCCCTCCTTACGGTCGCGTAGGTCACATCCATAAGGGAAAGATGTGCTCCCGTGGCAGACGATTCGAGATCAAGAGACACGCACGTATTCGGGTCGTACGCGGCGATCGGGGACAGCTTCACCGAGGGCGTGGGAGATCCCGGGCCCGACGGGAGGTACGTGGGCTGGGCGGACCGCTTCGCGGTGCTGCTCGCCGACCGAGTGCCGGAGCACGACGCTTTCCGTTACGCCAACCTGGCCGTACGCGGCCGCCTCCTGGACCAGATCGTGGAGGAGCAGGTCCCCAGGGCCAAGGAACTCGCCCCCGACCTCGTGACCTTCTGCGCGGGGGGAAACGACATCATCCGCCCCGGTAGCGACCCCGACGACGTCGCCGAGCGCTTCGAGCGCGCCGTCGCCGACCTGACGTCGGCCGTCGGCACGGTGATGGTGACGACCGGCTTCGACACCCGCGACGTCCCCGTCCTCCGGCATCTGCGCGGAAAGATCGCCACGTACACGGCCCATGTCCGGTCCATCGCCGACCGCTACGACTGCCCGGTCCTCGACCTGTGGTCGCTCAAGTCGGTGCAGGACAGGCGGGCCTGGGACGACGACCGGCTGCACCTCTCGCCCGAGGGCCACACCAGGGTCGCGCTGCGCGCCGCCCAGGTCCTCGGCATGGACGTACCGGCCGACCCGGACCAGCCCTGGCCCCCGCTCCCGCCGCGCGGCACGCTCGAGGTGCGCCGCGACGACATCAACTGGGCCAGGGAGTACCTCGTGCCGTGGATCGGCCGGCGGCTGCGCGGCGAGAGCTCCGGCGACCACGTGGCGGCCAAGCGCCCCGACCTCATGCCGCTCGGCGACCTCATGCCCCTCTGAGCACGACCGGGGCCGGGATCCGCTCCAGGACACCGCCCGCGAACACGTCGTACAGCGGCAGCGTCTCCAGATGGACGTAGCCGATGTGACAGTCGCAGACCGAGAGCGGGCAGGAGCGCGGGCGCAGCGCGGCACGGTACGAACCGTCGTACAGATTGCCCAGCTCGGCCTTCACGAAGTGACAGCGGCGCACGGTCCCGTCACCGTCCACCGAGATCACCGACTCACCGGTCCGGCAGGGGAGACCGGCTGAGGGGTGCGGACGGCGGCTGTACGGGAAGAGGGGGTCGAGGGCCGTCCAGCCCTCGGCCTCGTCGTCGGTGTACGTATGCCCCTCCGCCGCGTTCACCCAGAGGTAGACCTCGGGCGGGAGATCGTCCCGCAGCCGTCCGGCGTGCTCCCGGTGCTCGGGCAGGCCGACGATCCCGACGCTGAATCGCGTGCCCCGCGTGGTCAGCTCGCGGCACTTGGCGAGAAAGCGCTCGTACGGCGTCTGCCCGGGGTGGTAGGTGCACCAGAGCGCGAGGGTCCCCGGGTCGGCCTCGGCCAGCCACTCCGTACGGCAGCTCAGATTGGTCTGGATCGCCACCCGCTCGATGTGCGGAAGGCGGGACAGCTCGACGAGCGTACGCCGGTACCAGGACCGGACCAGTCCCTCGCCCCACGGGGTGAAGAGAATCCTCAGCCGGTCGCCGGTCTGCGCCGCCGCCCAGGAGGAGAACCGCTCCAGCGCCGCCCGGTCGGCGCGCAGCTGATCGCGGCTGTCGCGACGCTTGGCGAAGGGGCAGTACGGACAGTCGTAGTCGCAGGAGGAGAGCGGGCCCCGGTAGAGGATCGTCAGGTCCATGCCGTCACCCCGCTACTTCGGCTCGTAGGCGGCCATCGCCGCCCGCACGCCCGGCGAGAAGAGGGCGGGTCCGAGGGCGTCCGAGTGGGCCAGGCCCTCGGGGGAGAGCCGCAGCAGACCGCTGCCGGCCGTCGGATCCAGCCAGCCGAGCGCCTCGAACCGGCGCAGCTCGGCCGGGAAGTCGGCGAACGGCGAGGTGCCGAAGCGCTCCACGTACCCGGCCGTGGCCATGCCCCGGGCCTGGAGGAGGGACTGGAGCAGATGGCGGCGGCGCGCCTCGTCGGCGTCGACCCACCGGCCCACCCGCGCCCGCGTGAAGTCCTCCGTCTCGGTGTAGGCGTCGACGATCGAGCGGATCTCCCTCATGTCGACCGCGTAGTCGAACGAGTGGTGCAGGGAGGAGGTGTACGAACGGGCCCCGCAGCCCAGGCCGATCATCCCGTCCGTCTGGCAGGCGTAGTCGTCGGCGCCCTGCGGCGGGGCGTCGGTGCGCCGGAACATCCGCATGGACACCTGGGCGTAGCCCCGCGCGAGCAGATGGTCCCGGCCGTGGCGGTACAGCCGCAGCCGCTGCTCGTCCCACTCCCGGTCGGCGTTCGGGGAGAGCCGGCCGAGGCCGGTGAGCGGACGGACATAGAGGGGGTAGAGGTAGAGCTCCTCGGGCGCCCAGGCGAGTGCCGCGTCGAGGGAGTGGGTCCAGGACTCCTCGGTCTGGCCCTCGATGCCGTAGATCAGATCGATGTTGAGGACGGGGACGCCGGTGTCCCGGATCCGGGCCAGCGCGGCCTCGACATCGGCGCGGCGCTGGGGCCGTACGGCGGCGCGCGCCTCGGCCTCCACGAAGCTCTGCACACCGATGCTGAGCCGGGTGGCACCCCTGTCGGCCAGGACCGCGAGCCGGTCGGCGGTCGCCGTCGAGGGAGACGTCTCGACGGACAGGGGGACGGCACGCAGCTCGGCCCCCATCCGCTTCTCGGCGATGTCGCAGAGCCGCTCCAGCTCGTCGGCGGTGAGGAAGGTCGGCGTGCCGCCGCCGAAGGCTGCCGTGGCGAACCGGACCGGCGCGCTGTCGCCGAGCGCCTCGCGGACGGCGGTCGCCTGGCGGTCGAGCGCGTCGAGATAGCGCGTCGTCAGCTCGTCCGGCGCGCCGATCCGGGTGAAGAGATTGCAGAAGCCGCAGCGGACCTCGCAGAACGGTATGTGGGCGTAGAGCGAAAGAGCGTCTTTTGGCTCGTCCCGCCAGAGCGCCGCGAGGGAGGGCGCCGGGTCGGGGAGCGGCCGATAGGCCGTCTTGTGCGGATAGGCGTAGACGTAGCTCTCGTACGGACGCGGGGTCTCGGTCGCTTCGTTCACGCGGCCGCCCCCCGCTCCGGGCCGTCCAGGAAGAAGTGGGCGTACGGGACGGTCCATACGACCTCGTGGCCGAGCCGGTGACCGGTGTAACCGTCCTCCCCGTACGCCGTGCCGTGGTCGGAGCAGACGATCGCGAAGCAGGGGCGGCGGCTGCTCATGGCGGCGAAGAGCCGGCCGATGTGCCGGTCGACGTACTCCAGTGCCGCCGCGTGCGAGGCACGGGTGTCGCCGGACTCCCGGGTCGCGCCGGGGAGATGGAACCAATTGGGCTGGTGCAGCGCGGAGACGTTCAGGAAGAGGAAGAGGCGCTGCTCGGGCGGGAGCCCGGCGACGATCTCCTCGGCCCTGGTCACCTGGGACGCGAAGGAGGTCGGGGAGGTGACACCGAAGTCGGGCTCCCAGTGGCTCTCCTGGAAGAGGTCCGGCAGCACGGAGCCGAGCGGGCCCTGCCCGTTGAAGAAGCCGACGCCGCCGACGCACACGGTGCGGTAGCCCTCCTCGGCCAGGCCGGACACGAGATCGGGGGTGTCGTGGACGAACGTGCCCCCCGCGGTGCTCTCGCTGCCCGCGAACCGCGCCGCGAAGAGGCGGGGGTGCGGGCCCTGGGCGGCGGGGGTCGGCAGGAACCCCGCGAAGATCGCCTGGTGGGAGGCGTACGTGAAGCTGCCGGGGGCGTGCCGGCGCTCCCAGCGCCCGCCCGGGAGGTGCCGGGCCAGGTTCGGGATGCGGCCGGCGGCGGCCAGCTCGGCGGCCACGTCGTACCGGAGGGTGTCGAGCGTGACCAGGAGGAGATCGTGGCTGCCCACGATCTCGTTCATGTCGGGTGCGTGCTGCTGGTTCACGTGGCGCTCGATCCTGTGGTGCGGGTGGTGCGGGTGGTGCGGGTGGTGCGGGTGGTGCGGGTGGTGTCAGTGGTGCTGGTGATGCCAGTGGTTCTTGTGGTGGCGGGGCTGCGGGGACCGTCGGCGGCGAGGGCGCCGGTCGTGGCGGGGCTGCGGGCGGGTTTTCCGCGCAGGAGCGCGGCGACCTGGGCGGCGTACGTGTCCAGGCCCTCCGCGCCGCTGCCCGGCAGGCCGGTGAGTCCGGGGAGGAGATCGCCGAAGGCGTTGACCTCGCCGACGGCGAAGCGCCGCCAGCCGACGGCCGGCAGCAGATCGACCCCGACGCACCGCATCCCGGGGAAGGCGTCGGCGGCCCGCTCGCACACCCCGAGCGCGTCCGACCACCGGCCGCCCGCGGCCGAGACCGCCGCTCGCACGGCACCCAGGTCGCCCCGGGTACCGCCGAGATGGAGGTTGGTCATCGGGGAACGGCTGGTCCGTACGACGGCGTGGGTGGCGCGCCCGTCGATCACCACCACCCGCAGATCGGCCGCGCGCCCTCCCTGCGCCGCCTTCGGCAGCCAGCGCTCGACGTGCAGCCCGTCGGGTGCGAGCGCGTCGACGATCGCGGCGACCTCGCGCTCCGTCGTATAGCGGCGCACCCGGAGGGAGTTGAAGAGGTGTCCGTCGGGGGAGCGTTCCACGGAGGTGGTGGCCTGTACGCGTCCGGCGGCGTTCGTCTCCACGGCCAGGACCCCCGAGGCGGACGAGCCATGGGCGAGCTTCACGAACACCCGGCGCAGCCCGGACGCCGCCATCAGGGAGCGGACGTCCGCCCAGCCCCGTACAGGAGGGGCGGCCGCCCCGGAGGTCGGCGAGTCCGGTACGGGGACCCCGGCCTCGCGCAGCCGGGCATGGGCGAGCCGTTTGTCGAACAGGACCGCCGGCTCGGCGGGATCGTCGACGAGGACCGCGCCGGCGTCGCCCACGCTCCGGGCCAGCCCTGCCGTCGCCGCCGTGAACGCCTCGTACCAGCGGCCCGTGCCCTCGACCCGGGTCGGATCGTCCGTGCCGCGCAGCAGCCGGTCGACGTCCGGGTCCTCACCGGGTGATTCCAGCCGGACCGTCTCGCCCGGGTGGAACCGCGCCCCGCCCCGCAGCACGTCGAGCCAGGGCTCGACCCGCACTTCGGGCAGCCCGGCCGCCCGTACCGCGTCGCGGAAGAACGCGACCCGGCGGTTGGCCGGGTTGCCGACGACGACGAGGCGCGGGTGCGTGAGGGCCGGTTGCCCGGGGTGCGGGTGCCCGAGGGGCGGGGAGTACGTCATTCGGCGACCGCGACGTACCGGTGGATCTCGCCGTCGCCGTCGTCCTCCGCCTCCTGCGCGTCGTCCACGTCGACCGTCACCCCGTAAGGGGTGAGGGCGTCGACGACCCGCTCGCTCATCTTCTCGGACAGGTAGTGGTGCGAGAGGTCGAGATGCGAGAGGTGCGTCAACGGCTGGCCCACGAGCAGCGCCTCGGCCCCCTCGTCGGTGAGCGTGCCCATCGACAGGTCGAGGGTGTCGAGCCGGGCGACGACGGGGGCGCCGGCCACCGCGGCGGCGATCTCGTCCTGGATGACGCTGTTGCGCAGCCCGAGATGGCGCAGGGCGGGGAACCCGGTGCCGGCGAGCAGCGGCTCCAGGTCCGAGACCGAGGAGTCACCGCCGTACTCGTCCGTGCCGAGCCAGAGCTCCAGCTTCTCCAGCGCGGGCAGGTCGCTTCCCGCGATGCCGCGCACGACCTCGGCGCCCAGACCGCCGGACTCCACCACGAGCGTGGTCAGCGCGGTGTGCCGGATGGCGGGGAACCCGAGCTCCGTGCCCCCGCGCACACCGAACTCCCGCAGGCGGGGGTAGGCGGCGAGCAGAGGCGAGACGTCGGACTGCTGGATCCACGAGATCTCGCAGTCCTCGAAGCTCATGTCCCCCAGGAACAGCGCCTCCAGACCGGTGAGCCGGTCGCCGGCCGCCTCCACGAGCCGAGCGACGATCGCCGCGGACGACGTGTCGTACGCCTCGTCCCAGCCGCCGGCGATCAGCGCGCGGACCCGGGTCGTGTCGACGTCGGCGAGGAAACGGTCGAAGACCCGATCCCACTGCTCGTCGTCCGAGTCGCAGTACGTCGGCCCGGAGACGCGCCAGGCCACGGAGGCCGCGTCCGGCAGCTCGACGGCGGTGTCACGATCCGGGAAATGGAACACGGGCAGGCCGTGAAACTCCTGAATGTATCCCGAAATGGTCATGAGTGCTCCAGACACCGGACGGCGTTGATCGGCTGACGCGAGCAGTTGTACCAAGCCGCACCGACAACCCCGCGCGCCGGGGGCGGCGGAAGGCCGTTGTCAGTGGCTGCCTCTAGCGTCGAATGCGTGGTCGACACGAGGCGTGTGCACCACGGAGGGGAGAGCCATGTACCGGCAGGGAGACGTGCTGATCGTGCCCGTCGCGGAGAGCGCGGTGCCCGAGCATGTGAAGGGCGCGGCGGGGGAGCCGAGAGACGCGAGGGGCCGGCTGGTCCTGGCCCTCGGTGAGGTCACCGGGCACGCCCACGCGGTCCCGGGGCCCGGCCGACTGGTGGCCGAGCCGGGACCGTTCGGGCCCCTGGTGCTCGAACTGCCCTCGGGCGGACGGGTGGTGCACGAGGAGCACGCCCCGATCCCGCTGCCGAAGGGCTGGTACCGGGTGGTGCGGCAGCGGGAGTACACACCGGGCGCGTACCGGATCGTCGCGGACTGACACAGCAGGGGCGCGGACCGCGGACGGAAGCGCCGCGTGGGACGGACAGAGCGGCGCGGACCGAGGGATCGTCGCGCACGGACAAGGGGGAGAGATGAACGGGACATCGACGGTGGTGGACAGGTGGAGGGCCGTCGTGGCGGCCACCGGGGCGGCGGACCGTGCCGCGGCGGAGGAGGGAGTACGGCTCGCGTACCGCTCGGCCGGCCTCGCTGGCCCGGAGCGGATCGTCTGGGCGGACTCGCCCCGGGCGGCCGTCACGCTCGTGCGCGAACTGGCCGACGCGGGACGCTCGGTGCGCGACGAGGTCCGTACGCGGCCCTGGGCGGAGGAGCGCCGCCGGGTGCATGACGAGCTCGGCCCCCGTGGCTGGACCGCGCTGTGGACGAGCACCGGCGCCCGGCTCTGGGACACCACACGGACGCTCGCCGATCGCATACGGTCCGCGGTCGTGGAGGACCTCGCGGGGGAGGCCGGAGTGCCCGGGGAGGCCGGGCAGGGCGGGGTGCCCGGGGAAGCCGGGGTGCCCGGGACGTCCGCGACACCCGGGGTGCTCGCTAGTCGTCCCGAGGCGCCCTGGGATGCTGCCGCCGTGCGGCTGGTGCTCCTCGACGCGGTCCTCGGCCAGCAGGACGCGGCCTGGCTCGCCGCCTTCGACGGCCGTGGCGAACGGCTCGCCGGGCTCGCCGCGGTCGCCGCGCACGCGGGCTGGTGGTGGCCGTACGAAAAGGTCGCCGTGGTGTGCGAACGGCCCGTCGAGCTGCACCGGGACGAGGCCGGCCGCCTGGACCGGGGCGACGGCCCGGCGCTCGCCTTCCGCGACGGCTTCGCGCTCTACGCCTGGCGGGGGATGCCGGTGCCCGCGGAGTTCCTCGCCGGACTGGGCGGGCTCACTCCCGAGCGCATACGGGCCGAGGAGAACGCCGAACTGCGGCGCGTGATGCTCGAGTACTACGGCTACGAGCGCTACCTCGCCGAGTCGGGGGCCCGCCCTGTGGGCCGGGACGAGACGGGCGTGCTCTGGCGGATCGAGCTCGCGGACGACGAGGACGTGGTGATGGTCGAGGTGGTCAACGCGACCCCGGAGCCGGACGGGACGTTCCGTACCTACTGGCTGCGCGTGCCCCCCGGGACGACGACCGCGCGCGAGGGGGTCGCGTGGACCTTCGGGCTCGACGCGGCGGTGTACGAACCGGTGGTACAGACCTGACAGAGCGGACAGACCTGAGCGGGTGACCGGACAGGAGTGGCGCCCGGGCGGGGGAGGTGGAGGGTGCTGGGATGGGCGGCGCCGGGGCTGTCCGGCAACCACCGCCGAAGGGACCGCCCGTGACGACCGGTCATCACCACCGCTTCCGTACTCGTATCCGCGCTCGTGGCCTCCGCCGTACGACGGTCGCCGGTGTCGTGCTCGGCGCGCTCGCGCTCGCCGGTGTCGCGCCCGCGCTCGCGGCGCCACCCGTGGCCGGACCCGCCGCGGCCGCTGTCCGGGCCCCGGCTCCGGCGACCCTCACCGTGACCGGCACCGGGCGGGCCGGAGCCGCGCCCGACATCGCGGTGATCTCGGTCGCGGTGGAGGCGCGGGCCAAGACCGGCCAGGAGGCGATGGCGGCCCAGAGCCGTGCGGCGGAGGCGCTGTTCGCCGCGCTGCGGAAGCAGTCGGTCGCGGACCGGGACATCCGCACCGAGAGCCTCTCCCTCTTCCCGGTCTACACCCAGGCCACCGACGGAGAGAGCAAGGTCTCGGGCTACCAGGCCTCGCAGAGTGTCTCCGCGACGGTCCGGGACGTGGACAGGACCGGCCAGGTCGTCGGGGCGGTCACCAAGGCGACCGGGGACGCGGGCCGGGTGGACGGAGTGACCTTCGACGTCGCGGACCCGGGCGCGCTGCGTTCCAGGGCGCGTGAGCTCGCCCACAAGGACGCGCACGAGAAGGCCGCCCAGCACGCCCGGCTGAGCGGCCACCGCCTCGGCCGGCTCGTGTCCCTCACCGAGACGGACAGCGGCCGTCCCGGAGCCGGTGCCGCGCCGGAGGCATCGGCCGACGCGTCGGGGGTTCCGCTGGCACCCGGAGAGATCGAGGAGCAGGTGACGGTCACAGCCGTGTACGAACTGCTCTGATCCGGTCCCGGGCCAGGGGCGACGAGCCGTTTCGCGGGCCGCGCCACCCGGGCGAGCCCGCCGAGCGAGACGGGCCGTCGCGCCGAGCGAGGGGAAGCCTCTCCACGCGGGCGCGCGCTCGTCCGCCTCGGCCGTCGAGCAGGTCTCTCTACGCGGGTGCGCGGTCGTCCGTGCCGTCGAGCACGGCGTCGAGCGACGGCAGGCCGAGTTCCCTGGCCAGTGCGGCGTCGGCCCATTCCAGCATCGCGGCGCGGGAGAGCGATCCGGCGTACGACGTCATCTGCACGGCGAGCCCGTCCAGGAAGGCGGTCAGCCGCCAGGCCGCGGCGGCAGGGTCAGGGCACGGGAACTCGCCGGCCGCCGCGCCCTCGCCGATCACCCGCGTCAGGGCCGCCTTCCACTGCTGGTCGAGCGCCCCGGCGACCTCGCGCAGCGCCGGTTCGCGCAGGCACGCCGCCCAGCCCTCGATCCAGAGCCGCCAGCCCTTGGCCTGCCCCGTCGGGGCGTACCACCGTACGGCGGCCCTGAGTCGGCGCAGAGCGCTGGTGCGCCTGCTCAGGAGCCGGCGCAGATGGGCGAGGTCGGCCTCGGCGGCGTACGCGAACGCCTCCGCGACAAGCTTTTCCTTGGTCGAGAAGTGGTAGAGCACGAGCGCGTTGGAGACCCCCAGGGCCGAGGCGACATCGGCGATCCTGACGGCGGCCACACCCCGTGCCTCGATCTGCTCGACGGCAGCGCGGAGCAGCTCTTCCCGCCGCTCCGCCACGCTCAACCGCACTCTCGTCACGCCGGTCAGCCTACACAGGGCCACGCCCCGGACATGATCATCTTCTCGGTGGATGAGGCGGCCCATGAAGGGACCGCGGCCGACACGGGGACGGTCGGCGGGTCAGTACCAGCCGTACCGCTCGGCGATCTCCGGCAGCCGCTCCTCGACCAGCGCGTGCGCCGCCGCGCGCGGGGTGGTGCCGTCCGCCTCCGCGCGGTCGAGCATCCGCCCGACCAGGACCCGCATAGCTGCCCGGATGTGCGCGAACGCTCCGTCGGCGTCGGCGCCGATGTCGCCGAAGAGGGTCCACCACCACCAGGCATTGGTGGCGGAATTGACGACCACGTCGGGCAGCACGGTGACTCCCCGCGCGGCGAGCAGCTCCTCCGCCGCCGGGAGTACCGGCATGTTCGCCGCCTCCACGATCCAGCGTGCCCGGATCCGCTCCACCGCCTCGCCGTCGATCGCGTACGAGACGGCGGCCGGGACCAGGACCTCGGCGTCGACCGCGAGCCAGGCGTCGCCGGGCAGCTCGGTGTCCCCTGGCCGCTCGGCGTCGCCCGGCCGCAGCACACTCCGGTCCACGGCGCCGTACGGGTCGCGTGCCGCGAGCAAGGCCTCGACGTCCAGGCCGTCGGGGTTGGCGATCGTCCCCTTCACGTCGGCCACCGCCACGACCGTGAGCCCGGCTCGGGACAGGAAGCGTGCGGTGGCCCCGCCCATGGTCCCGAAGCCCTGCACGGAGACCCGGGTGCCCGCGTGGGGCCGGCCGGCCCGGTCGAGCGCCACGAGGACCGATTCGGCGACCCCGCAGCCGCCCACCAGCTCGTCGAGACCGATGCCCTCGACGTCGACCTCGAACGCGGCCGCGAGCCTCCGCCGGGCCTGGGCCTCGTCGTCCAGGAGCGGATACACGGCCTGGATCGACGAGACCAGACCGGCCTCGGCCGCGGCCCGGTCGACGAGGTCCTGGGTCAGGCCGAGGTCCTCGCCGGTGGTCCAGCAGCGTTCGATGTGGGGGCGCATCGCCCGCAGGTACCGGACCAGGACGCCGTACGCCTCGGGCGAGCGCGGATCGCAGTCGATGCCGCTCTTGGCGCCGCCCAGCGGAACGTACCGGCCGCTCGGGTCGTAGTGCAGGGCCTCCTTCATGCTCATGCCCCGCGCCAGACCGGCCACCTCGTCCAGGGTGCAGCCCTCACGCATCCGCAGGCCCCCGCTGGCCACACCGCGCACGAGCCGGTCGACGACCAGATACCCCCGTCGTCCGGTGACGTGGTCCGACCAGGTGACGGACAACAGAGGGGCGGCGCTCATAGGCGTTCTCCGAGGTGAAAGAGGGTGCGCTACTGAATGACGGTTCAGTATGACGCACTCGGCCCGGCCGGGAACCGCGCGGGCCGCCCATAATGGAACGACCCCGACCACCAGGAGGACCCGTGACCGGTACCGGCTCCGACCATTCGCTGCGGGCCAGGCTGCGCGCCCTGCGCCCCGAGGCCTTCGGCGCCGACCCGGCAGGCGAGCGTCTCGCGCGCATCCGCCGCTCGCCGAATTTCGCGGACGGCGTCTTCCAGAACCCCGTGGCCGCGCGGACCAGGCCCACCGGGTCGACGGTCGAATTCGCCAAGGTCTACTTCGACAAGGAGGCGCGCACGCGCCGTGCCCCCTCCGGCGCGATCCCCGTCCACGCCACCACACTGGCCGACCTCGCCAAGCCCCCGGTCTCGGGCCTCCGCATCACCTGGATGGGGCACTCCAGCGTCCTCGCCGAGATCGACGGCCGCCGGGTCCTCTTCGACCCCGTCTGGGGCGACCGCTGCTCGCCCTTCGCCTTCGTCGGTCCCAAGCGCCTGCATCCCGTACCCGTGCCGCTCGCCGCGCTCGGCCCGGTCGACGTCGTCGTGATCTCCCACGACCACTACGACCACCTCGACCTGCCCACGATCAAGGCGCTGGCCTCCACGGACACCGTCTTCGCGGTGCCGCTCGGCGTCGGTGCCCACCTGGAACGCTGGGGTGTGCCGGCCTCGCGCCTGCGCGAGCTGGACTGGAACGAGTCCACCGAGGTCGGCGACCTGCTCCTGACCGCGACGCCCGCCCGTCACTTCTGCGGTCGCGGCCTGCGCAACACGCAGCACACCCTCTGGGCGTCCTGGGTCGTCACGGGCCCCGAGCACCGGATCTACCACAGCGGCGACACCGGGTACTTCCCCGGCTTCTCGGAGATCGGCGCCGCGCACGGTCCGTTCGACGCGACCATGATCCAGATCGGTGCTTACAGCGAGTACTGGCCGGACATCCACATGACCCCGGCCGAGGGCGTCCAGGCCCACCTCGACCTCCAGGGCGGCCGCCCGCACGGCGTGCTCCTGCCGATCCACTGGGGCACCTTCAACCTGGCCCCGCACGCGTGGGCGGAGCCGGGCGAGTGGACGGGCGACGCCGGGGAGGAATTCGGGCAGGCAGTGGCGTCCCCCCGCCCGGGGCAGCCCTTCGAACCGGCCGGACCCCTCCCCGTGGACCCCTGGTGGCGGGCGATCTCCGAGCCCCTGGCCCACCCCTGGCGCCGCCCGGACCGGCTCGAGCCGGCACCGGTCGACAAGCGAGGATCCGACCTCGACCTCGCCGGCGACCGCTGACGCGTGGCGCGGGAGCGCGCCGCGCCGCGGTGCCGCTGACCCCGCAGCGCCGCGCCGCATGGACGCCGACGTGCGCGGCCCCGCCGCATGGACGCCGACGTGCGCGGCCGCGGGGCCCCGACGCCGCTGAGCGCGGGCGCCGCGCCGTCGGCGCCTGCGGTACGGCGCCGGTTCCCCGCTCGCGAGCGGCACAGTGCCCCTCGACGCCGACGGGTGTGCGACGCCACCCCGCTCAGCAGCGGGCGCGTGTCGCCGCCCCGCCGCTTCCACATCTGGCCGATGGGGAGAGCAGTCTTGAGGTTCGGGTTCTGCGCCGGTCGATGCCCGGGGTGTTGACCCTGCACGACTACCTCGATGCGGAGATCGTCGTGACGAGCGGGTTCGCCCAAAGACGGCTCGATGTGTGTCTGGCTCCGGACGACTTGGACAGCTGGTCACAGGTCCTGGGTGAGCTCGCCGCCGGGCGGGATGTCGTCTGGATGGACGACGGGCGCAACCCCGAGATCCGGTTCGAGTGGTCTGGACAGGGCGGGGTTGCCGTGTTCGTGGTGGAGGACGTGGCTGCATCGGGGACATCCGTCCGTGTTCCGGTGCGCCTGGCCGGCGGTTGGGCCGATGAGCACTACGAACGGCTGCAGCGGGTCCGTGCTGCTTGGCCCCAGGAGGTTGTGGAGACCTCTCCCGGCGCCTACGAGTGGCGGCGCTGAGCTGTCGAGAACCGACGCCAGCAGATGAGCGCGCAGGCCAGGATGAGCAACGCTTCGTGGATGTCGTCGCGGATCTCCCAGCGGCTCCGCAGGCGGCGGAACCGGTGCAGGTGGGCAAAGGCTCGCTCCACCACCCAGCGTTCGGTCCCGCCGGAGCCGTGCTCGGTGCCGCGGCGGGCGATGACCGGCTTGACGCCCAGGTCCCAGGCGAGGCGGCGGTACCTGTCGTGGTCGTAGCCGCGGTCGGCGAGCACTGCGTCCGGGCGGCGTCGCGGTCGGCCGCGCTTACCGCGGACCGGCGGAACCGCCTGCAGTAGCGGGATGAGCTGAGGGACGTCGTTGCGGTTGCCGTGGCGGCAGAGGGATGCCAGTGGCGTCGGTGAGCTGTTTTGCTGCCGGTTCTGCCCCGGTCGACAGGACCTCATCCCGTTTTGGATCGCCGTTTAATGCCCGGACGTGCGAGCCGTCGACCACCGCCCGGGAGAAGTCCAAGACGTTCGCGCCGCGCAGCCTCGCGAGGAGAACCTCGTGCAGCCGGGGCCAGACGCCGGCCTCGGTCCACTCGGCCAGGCGACGCCAGCAGGTCATGCCCGAGCCGAAACCCAGTTCCTGCGGCAAGTGCTCCCACGCGATGCCGGTACGCAGCGCGAACAGAATCCCCTGAAACACCAGCCGGTCCGGCCCAACGTCTCGTCAGGCCCTTCCCGGTGCCGGAGACCCGCCCCGCGGGTCCCGCCCCGGTGGACTCCTCGGCCTTGCCGCCCCTCCGATGCGGGGCCGCGAGCCGAAGGGGCCCGGAGGGTCGGACGCCGCTCGTACACGCAGGGGCGATGCGAACGCGAATGCGGAAAGCGGCGGATCGCCCGGTGGTGCCCCGCGACGGGGGCCCGGCGCGGCTCGCGCTCGGGCGAGCTCGTTCCTCCTTGTCGGACCGCGCAGTCAGATTCCGGTCACGGCCGGAATGCACAGAGGGTGGCGGGGTGAACACGCCTCCGCCCCGCCACCTGCCCGCTCCGTTCCCCCGCCCCCGCACCCCCTCGTCGAGTTCCGGCCATGTTCTCGGCCTGTCGTGCGAAGGGTGATAGCAGAGTGGGTCCCCCCTGCGGGTAACTTTGCCAACTGCGCACCGCACATGAACGGTTGACGTCTAGAGTGGGTGGTTGGTGATCATCGGTAGGCTCATCCGACCCACGTAGTGCACCCCCGTAGTACGCCGACTCCTGGGCACGTACCAAGGACACTCATGTCTCAACTTCGCGCACCCGCCGCGCGGTCCGAACGCCGTGAGGGCGGACGGCACGGCCGGTCAGGCGCTCGTTCCGCTTCCGGCGCCGGGGCTCCCAACCCCGCGCGGCAATCCGCGCCGGTCCCGGCGGAAGCCCGTATACGCTCCCAACTCCTGCGCACCTCCGTGCTTCCCGCCGTCGCGGTCGCACTCGGCGGCGCGGCCGCCGTCATCTTCACCATCCGCTCCACAGGAGCCGGCCCGACCCCCGGTCTCTGGGCCGCGCTGACCGGCGCGGCGGCCCTCACGGTCGCCTCCGTGACCGCCGCCGCGCTCGGCGCCGACCGGGCGGCCAAGTCCGTGCTCGACCGCTGCAACGCCCTGCGCCGTGCAAGCGCCCGCGGCCAGAGCGAGCTGCGCACGGTCGTCGAGCAGTTACGTCGCGGCGAGGGCGCCCCCGCTCGCCCGGTCACTCCGCCCGCTCCCGCGTCCGGCGACGAGTTCGACCTGCTCTCCCAGGAGCTCGCCCGCTCCCACGAGGCCGCCGTGGCCGCCGTGGTGCAGGCCTCCCGGCTCTCCACCAGCGTCGGAAACGAACAGAAGGTCGAGGTCTTCGTCAACCTCGCCCGGCGCCTGCAGTCCCTCGTACACCGCGAGATCCAGCTCCTGGACGAGCTGGAGAACGAAGTCGAGGACCCGGAGCTGCTCAAGGGCCTGTTCCACGTCGACCACCTGGCCACCCGCATCCGCCGCCACGCGGAGAACCTCGCCGTGCTCGGCGGCGCCATCTCCCGCCGCCAGTGGTCGAACCCGGTCACGATGACCGAAGTGCTGCGCTCCTCGATCGCCGAGGTCGAGCAGTACCCGCGCGTGAAGCTGGTGCCGCCGATCGACGGCACGCTGCGGGGCCATGCCGTGGCCGACGTCATCCACCTCCTGGCCGAACTCGTCGAGAACGCCACGCTGTTCTCCGCACCGCACACCACGGTGCTGCTGCGCGCCCAGTACGTCACCGCCGGCCTTGCCATCGAGGTCGAGGACCGCGGCCTGGGCATGCCGGTCACCGAGCAGAACAAGATGAACGCGCTCCTCGCCGACCCCGACCAGGTGAACGTGGCCCACCTGCTCCAGGACGGCCGCATCGGGCTCTTCGTCGTCTCCGCGCTCGCCCGCCGCCATGGCATCGCGGTACGCCTCCAGTCCAACATCTACGGTGGCGTCCAAGCCGTTCTCGTGCTGCCGCAGGGCCTCCTCGGCGCCGACCCCGAAGGTCTCGCGCGCAGCGAGGGCCAGACGGCCGCCGTGGCCGCCGGCCCGTCGCACACCCAGGCGCCCTCGATGCAGCAGGTCCCCCAGCAGGCTCCCCAGGCACCGGCCCGGCCGGCCCACGCGGCGCCCGGACCTGCTCCCGTACCCGGTCACGTATCCCCGTCGCCCGCGACCGCACCCGTACAAGCAGCCGTACAAGCACCCGCGCACAGCCCCGCTCAGCCTCCGGCGCACAGCCCGGCTCAGCCTCCGGCGCACAGGCCCGGGCAGCCTCCCGCGCACAGGCCAGCTCAGCCTCCCGTGCGTACGCCCGGACAGTCACTCCCGCAGATGCCCGTACGCACCCCGGCGCGCGCTCCGGAGCCCGCGGCCGCCGAACCGCCGTACCGGCCCCCGACGTACACCCCCTCCACGTCCGCCATGCCGTTCCAGCAGGCGGACACCGCCGAGCACGCGCAGTCGACGGGCCGCCCCCTGCTCCCCAAGCGGCGCGCCCAGGAGCACCTGGTCCCGCAGCTGCGCGACGAGCCCGCGGTCCGCAAGCCCGAGGAGCACACCCTGCACGACCCGGGTCTGATGGCCGCCTTCCAGCGCGGTATCGGACTCGCCGAATCCCAGCCCGCGCCCCATCAAGAACCGCTGCGTCCCGGTGACGCGCACAAGGAGTAGATTCACCATGGCGAGCAATGTGCCGAACGGCCATTCCTCGGATCTCGACTGGCTGCTGAGCGGTCTGGTCCAGCGGGTCCCGTACACCCGGAACGCGGTACTGCTCTCCTCCGACGGCCTCGTCAAGTCGGTGCACGGCCTCGACACGGACGCCGCCGACCACATGGCCGCGCTGGCCTCCGGGCTGTACTCGCTCGGCCGCAGCGCCGGCGCGCGGTTCGGCGACGGCGGCGAGGTGCGGCAGGTGGTCGTCGAGCTGGACTCCACGCTGCTGTTCGTCTCCACCGCCGGTTCCGGCACGTGTCTGGCGGTCCTCGCCGGGCGGGAGGCGGACGCCGCCGTCCTCGGATACGAGATGGCGATGCTCGTCAAGAGCGTGCGTCCGTATCTCGTCACTCCCGCCAGGCAAGCGGCGGGTGCGGCGGGCCGCTCGGGACAGTGAGCGTGGTGTCCTCCCAGGAGGGGCCCTGGCTCGACGACGCGGCGGGCCGGCTGATCCGTCCGTACACCGTGATCGGTGGCCGGACCCAGCCCACCACCGCGCTGGACCTCCTCTCCATGGTGATGGCGACGGGCTCCTCCCCGCAGCCCCACATGGGTCCCGAACACAGCCTGGCCCTCGGGCTGTGCGGCGGGCCCACCTCGGTGGCGGAGATCGCGGCGCACTTACGGCTGCCGGCCGTCGTCACCAAGGTCCTGCTCTCCGATCTCGTGGACTGCGGGGCGCTGACCGCCCGCGCGCCCCGCTTCCACGCCAATCCAACCGACCGTTCCTTGCTGGAGGCAGTGCTCGATGGCCTACGACAACGGCTCTGAGCGCCACGAGAGTTACGCGACCGACCCGTTCCCCACCGCGCTCAAGATCCTGGTGGCGGGCGGCTTCGGCGTCGGCAAGACGACCTTCGTGGGCGCGGTCAGCGAGATCGAACCGCTGAGCACCGAAGAGCTGCTGACCCAGGTCAGCGCCGCCACCGACAGCCTGGAGGGCGTGGAGTCCAAGACCACGACCACGGTCGCGATGGACTTCGGCCGCATCACCCTCGACGACCGGAACGTGCTGTACCTGTTCGGCACTCCCGGCCAGGAACGCTTCTGGTTCATGTGGGACGAGCTCTCCGAGGGTGCCCTCGGAGCGGTCGTGCTCGCCGACACCCGCCGCCTGCAGGACTGCTTCTCCGCCGTCGACTTCTTCGAGCGGCGGGGGATCGGGTTCGTCGTCGCGGTCAACGAGTTCGACGGCGCGTTCCGCTACGAGCCCGACGAGGTGAGGGCGGCGCTCGACCTCGATCCCGAGGTCCCGGTCGTCCTCTGTGACGCCCGGATCTCCAGCGCCGGCATCCGTACACTCCTCACCCTCGTCCAGCACCTGCTGACCACCATCCCGGCCCCCGTGCCGAGCTACGGAGCACCGTCATGACCTACGACCCGACCGGTCATCTGCTGCTGACCCCCGTCGACCAGGAAGCGCCCGCCCGTGTGCGCCGTCTGCGCGAGCTGGGCATCGGGGAGCGGCCGGAACAGGCCTTCGACGAGTTCGCCCACCGGCTCGCGGAGGTGACCGGCGCCCCGTACTCGATGGTCAACTTCATCGACGAGAACCGGCAGTTCTTCGCCGGGCTGCACACCCCGGCAGGCACCCACACGGGAAGCGACCTGGGCGCGGCCGCTGCGGGTGGAGACGTCGGCCGGTACATGGCCCGCGACCACGGCTACTGCCCGCACGTGGTGGTGCGCCGCAAGGCGCTCGTCCTGGAGGACGTCTGCGACTACCCGCGGTTCGCCGGGAATCCGGTCGTGGACGAGATCGGCATCCGTTCGTACATGGGCGCGCCGCTGATCGACCGTACGGGGATAGCGCTGGGCACGATCTGCGTGGTCGACACGGACGTACGGCCGTGGGGCCGCGCCGGTCTGGAGACGATCAAGTCGCTCGCGGCGGAGCTGGTGGAGCAGATCCACCGCCGTGAGGAAGGGCTGATCTGACCCGCTCGGAGGCGGGGGAGACGCCGGGCTCCGACGTGATGCACCGGCTCCGACGGTACTCCCGCTCCGGTGGACCGAACAGGTGCGCCCCGGGACGACTCAGTGGTCGTGCCGGGGCGCTGCTGCGTGTACGCGGTCAGGCATGCACGGGCTCCAGCTTGAGGAGGTCGGCAAGCTTCTCGGACCAACTGCCCTTGTCCTGGCCGAGAGCGACCTCGGCAAGACGGAGCAGCTGGATGTCGGAGGTGCCGGCCGGGGCGAAGATGTGGTGCGCGTCGCGGAGGTAGCGCTCGATCGGACGGTCGGTGAAGAGGCCGGCGGCCGCGTGGATCTCCATCGCGTTGCGGCCGGAGTCGATCGCAGCCTCGACGTTGACCAGCTTCGCGTTCATCAACTCGGCGTCGCAGGAAAGGCCTTGGTCGAGCAGATGTACGGCGTGGTACGCGGCGAGGCGGGCCGTCATCAGCCGGGACTGCATCTGGCCGAGCTTCAGTTTGACCGTGGGCAGGTGGTGCAGGGGCTTGCCGTAGCGGTGGCGTTCCGCGCAGAAGCGGGTCGTCTCCTCCAGGATCGCCTGGTGGATGCCGAGCGAGACGGCGGTGAGGTTGGCCCTGCCGTAGAGGACGCTGGAGGAGTACGCGACGGCCAGGCCGTCGCCCTCGTCACCGAGCCGGTTGGACGCCGGCACCCGGCAGTTCTCGAAGATGAGCTCGCCGAAGCTGAAGCCGTGCAACCCCATGGCCTGCTGCTGGGGGCCGAGCCGGAAGCCGGGGCGATCGGCTTCGACGAGGAAGGCCGTCAGGCCCTTCGACCCGGGGCCGGTCCTGACCACGACGCCGTGCAGATCACCGACATGGCTGTTGCCGACGAACACCTTGCTGCCGTTGAGGAGGTAGTCGTCTCCGTCACGGACGGCATCGGCCGTCATGCCGAGGACATGCCCGCCCGACTCGGGTTCGGTGACCGCGATGGTCGGGAGGCACTCGCCGGCGGCGATGGAGGGAAGCCAGGTCTTGCGCTGCTCGTCGCTGCCGAAGTGGACGATCTTGGCGGTGCCGAGCTGGGAGGCCTGGACCATGGCGCCCATCGCGCCGCTGACCCGTGAGAGTTCCTCGATGATAATGGTTTTGGCCAGGTGGCCGGCGCCCATTCCGCCGTATTCCTGGCTGATCGTGGCGCCCAGCCAGCCTTGATCGCAGATGAGCCGGGACAATTCGTGGTGCACCGAGCGTGATGATTCCATTTCGGCTATTCGCGGGCGGACCTCTCGTTCGGCGAAGTCCCGGACGGTTTCCCTGAGCCGATGATGGAGTCGGCTGCCGAAGTAGCTGTCCATGCGAGTCCCTCCTCTGCGAATCCTGCTCGTTCGGTTGTTCGAGCAGGTGGTGCATCGGCAGTGGCCCCGTCCCGAACAGGCCGACACTCCATGGTGTTGATCTTTCTCGGACGGATCAATATCGCCACTGAGTTTGTCCGAAACCCGGGTGGTTGACGTTTGAATCCGGCTGTGGTTCGGGGGGAGTTGGCCTGTTCGGGCGGGTCGTCGGGGCATTCCGCTTGGGCATCTTTCTGCCACATGCCAAAGGCAAACAATGGGTGGTCATATGGCGGTCATATGGCGGTGAGGCGGGTCGGATCACCTCATGTGCCACCTGTTCACCATGGGACGCTCCCTCGTGAACGAGAAACCGATTTCGGGCGAAGTGGAAATCCGGGTTCCGGGCGCGTCACGGGAAGTGCGGAGCGTCCGGGGTGTCCGGGGCGTGCACGCCGGTGCGTAAACGCTGCGATGACGTACCGGCGGGCGCGTTTGGGGGCGTCACTGCCGCCCGGGTGTCGGTGTCAGTGGCGGGTCGTACGGTCGACGTATGGCCACTGCCGACGATGTTCGCCGCATCGCGCTCTCGCTGCCCGGGGCGGTCGAGAAGCTCGCCTGGGGCATGCCCACCTTCCGTGCGGGCCCGGGCGGCAAGATCTTCGCCTCCCTGGACGACGACGACCAGGCGATAGGGGTGAAATGTCCCAAGGAGGAGCGTGCGGAACTCCTCGCGTCCGAGCCCGCCAAGTTCTTCATCCGGGAGGGCCACGACGACGGCTACGCCTGGGTACGTGTCCGGATAGGTGCCCTCGACGACGAGGAGGAGCTCCGCGCCATCCTGGCCGATTCCTGGCGCCAAGTGGCTCCACGCCGCCTCCGGGATCAGTACCCGGAGGTGGGCGTGCCCCCGGAGCAGGGCTGAGTCACCGGCCGAGGAAGCCCGTGACGCGTTCGCGCAGTCCGGCCGGGTCGAGACCGTGGCCCGCCAGATGCTCGTCGATCGTGCCGTACTTGCGCAGCTCCCGGCGCGCGACACCGAGCCCGAGGACGCGGTGGGGGAGTGCGGCGAGGGCGTCGTTGGCGGCGGCGGTCGACGTGCCGGCGAGGTACGGCTCGACCAGGACGACGTCCGGGCGGGCCCGGCCGACGGCGCGGCGCAGGGACTCGGCGTCGAAGGGGCGGACCGTCGTGGCATGGAGGACGGTCACGTCCAGCCCCTCCGTCGCGGCGAGGACGTTGTCCAGCATGGGCCCGACGGCGGCGACGACCCCGGCGCGCCCCTCGCGGACGGTGCTGAGGCCGGGGGTGACCGGGCGGGGCGCGGCGTTGGACTGCAACGAGAGCCGGACGTAGACAAGGTCGTCGCCCTGGACGGCCTGGCGCAGCAGCGTCTCCGCCTCGTCCGGATGGCCGGGGACGTGGATCGTCCAGCCGTCGAGCGTCTCGAGCAGGGCCACGTCGCCGGGTGCCATGTGGGTGAGGCCGCCGGCCGGCCAGTCGTACGACGCGCCGGCGCTCACCAGGACGCCACCCACTCCCTGGTGACCGAAGTCCAGCTTGAGCTGCTCGAAGGGCCGCTCGACCAGGAAGCTCGCGAAGGTGTGCAGCACCGGCCGCATCCCGGTCAGCGCCAGCCCGCCGCCTGCGCCGATCAGCAGCTGCTCCCGGATGCCGACGTTGATCACACGGTCCGGGTGCCGGCGCTCCGCCGGACGGAACCCGTCCATGCTGATCTCGGCGAGAACGAGCGCGAGGCGCGGGTCCTCGTCGAGCAGCCGGCTGGTGGTCGAGATGAAGCGGTCACGCATCGTGTCCATGGTGGGGGTCTCCTGGAAGGGGGTCAGGCGTTCTTGGGCTCGACGCGGGCGACGACGGCGCGCGGCCGTCCCGGGTGGGGTGCGGTGAAGGCGGCGTACAGCGCCTCGTGATCACGTCCGTCGACGGTCTCGGCGGACCATCCGGCGGCCTCGAACCGCGAGGCGATCCCACCGGGCCAGCCGTAGGTGGCGGAGCTGTTGTCGATCACCAGCGTGTGCAGCTGCTCCAGGCCGGCGGGCCCCGCATAGGCGATGGCCTCGTGATTGCTGCCCTCGTCCAGTTCGGCGTCGCCGATGAGCACCCACACGCGGGAGTCCGTGAGCCCCTGCGCCCGCAGCCCGAGCGCGCTTCCGACGGCCAGCGGCAACCCGTGCCCCAGCGACCCGCTGCCGATCTCGGCACCCGGCACGAGGGTCCGGTCGGGGTGATGCCCGAGGGGCGAGTCGTACGAGCCGAAGCCGGTGAGCCACGCTTCGGGGAAGAAGCCCTTGGCGGCGAGGACGGCGTAGTACGCCATCGGCCCATGGCCCTTCGACAGCAGGAACCGGTCCCGATCGGCGCGGTCGACGCCGGCGGGCGAGATACGGAGCACGCGGTCGTAGAGGACCCAGAGCGCGTCGAGGGTGGAGGTGGCGGCGGGCGAGTGCTTCTCGTGGCCGGTCATGAGGCCCATGAGGCCGTGGAGCCGGTCGATGTCCGGGTCGATGTCCCGGCCGATGTCCGTGTTCGTCATGGCGCCCACGGTGCAACCTCAAGCTTGGTCGAGGTCAACTCCGTAAAGCGGTTCGTGACCACCCGGGGAAGTGCGGTATTGTTCTCATGCGCGTTCGGCCGGGGGAAACCCCAGGTCAGACGGGCATCGGGACGTGGCGCAGCTTGGTAGCGCACTTGACTGGGGGTCAAGGGGTCGCAGGTTCAAATCCTGTCGTCCCGACTCGAAAGAGTCGCAGATCAGGGGCCGTTTCAGAGCAATCTGAAACGGCCCCTGACTCGTTCATGGGGACCTGTTGGGGACCAGCGCACTTGGCCGGGGTGAAGCGCACCTTGACCCGGCCAAGAGGTTCCTGCCACGGATGGCTCGCCCCGGTCCTTCGCCACCGGACGCAACGCCGACCACGCTGTGGTCTCCGTGACCACGGGCGGGCCTCATGCGCCGCCTGGAGACCGTGACTGACTTGACATCCCTTCACCGGCAGGGGCCGTTTGGGTGATGGTGCTGTCGTCACCCGCGGCCACCTCGCGTAGCTTCGTTATCAGAAGGGCACCGACAGCTATTCCGCCACCGCTTCTCCGGTCGCGGTGTAAAGGGGTGCTGGATGCCGATGACGAGTCGGCGTGATGTGCTGGCGAGATCTGCGGGAGCGGTGGCGGTCGCCCTCGTGCCCGGCTCCGGCGTGGCAAGGGTGCCCACTCCACAGGAGCTGCCGGTCACTACGCCCGATGGGCGCGTGGACTGGGATGCCTTGCGGGCGCAGTTTCGTCTGGAGCCGGGATGGGTGAACCTTGCGTTGTTCTACCTGGCCTCGCATCCGAAGGTGGTGCGGGATGCGGTGGATCATCTGAGTGCACAGGTCGACGCCAATCCTCTGTCGGTGCCCACGGGGATGGCGTTGCCCGACGGTCCGACCGGATGGCCTCGGGTACGTGAGGCGCTCGCGGCCTATCTGGGAGGCCGGGCCGAGGACATCGCGATGACGGCGAGCACGAGTATCGGGCTGGGAGTCGTCTACAACGGCGTCGTGACCCGTCCGGGACAAGAGTTCCTGCTGACGGAGCACGACCACATCTCCCATCGCACCGCCGCCCGGTTGGCCGCCGAAAAGCATGGCAACTCGGTGCGACTGGTGTCCTGGTTCGCTGATCCGGCCACCGCGACGGTGGAGGGCATCGCAGCGGCAGTCGGCGAGGCGATACGCCCGAACACCCGAGTCGTAGGGATCACCTGGGTGCAGTCGAGCACGGGGCTTCGGATGCCGGTGCGTGCGGTGGCCGAGGTGGTACGCCGGGCCAATGAAGGGCGCAGCCCTGCCGAACGGTGCCTGCTGGTCGTCGACGGCGTGCACGGGCTGGCGGCAGTCGACGAGGACGTCGCTGGCCTGGGTGCGGACGTGGTGATCGCCGGAACGCACAAATGGCTGTTCGGTCCCAGGGGAACGGGGCTGGTCTGGGTGGCGCCGGACGTCCTCGAGCAGCTGCGGCCCGCCTTCGTGAGCTTCATCGGGAGCGGGGGAGCTGCGTCCTTGTCACCCGGCGGGTTTCTGGCGTTCGAGCATGCCTTCGCCCTGCCGGTGGCAGTAGCGCTGCATGAACAGTTGGGCCGAGCACGCGTCGCCGCCCGCATCACACAGCTGTCGACGCGGGTGAAGCAAGGACTGAGCTCCATTCCCCGGGTCACAGTGCACACCCCTGCTGACCCGGAGCTGTCAGCGGGCATCACGTGTTTCAGCGTGGCCGGACACACCCATCAGCAGGTCGTCGACCACGCCGCCGCCCGCCGCGTGCGGCTGTCCACCTTGACCTACACCCGCATCGGCACAGCCGTCATCAACACCCCAGCAGAGATCGACACCGCACTCGAGAGCCTGGCTGATCTCACCCGTTGAAAGCGGTTCTGGGCTTCCCCCGGGCGTCACTGGGGCATTCGGCACGGGGCCCGGCGACGGCGGGAGAGGGTTCCGTGGAGCGCAGGGCGGCGAAGGCCCACATGTAGCCGACAGCGGTCGAGCGTCGGGTCATGTCCCGGCCGGGCCCTGACCCTGCTCGCGATCGCGGTAGGGCCGCGTACCCGAAGTTGCTCGATCCTGCAGGTCAACCCAGCGGCAACCCCCGACTTCTTCAGGGGCAGACAGCTACGCCTCCTACCAGAGAAGCCAGGGCATTCACGCTGCCCGATCAGACCTCCACCTCGCTGTCGGGCCGCCTTGCCGGTGGACGGCTGAGGGCGACCAGGTTCGGCCCGCCGATAACCGCCGGACCGGCCCGATGCATCGCCGATGCCCGTGGTGATCGCTGCTTGCCACAGAGAGGCGCTTGGTGTTTCTGACAAGGGTGTAAGAGTTGTCTGCTTCTGAGGTCCCGGACAGTCCGCCGCGCGCCCGGCCTCGCCGCCGGGCGGATGCCGAACGCAGCCGCGCCGCCGTGCTCGACGCGGCGGTGCGGCTGCTCGCCGAGCGGCCAGACGCCGGCATGGCCGCGATCGCCGCCGCGGCCGGTGTCACCCGCCAGACCGTCTACGCGCACTTCGGCACCCGCGGCGTGCTTCTGGAAGCTGCGGCCGACCGCATCACGGGCGAGGCCATGGCGGCGATGGACGCGGCGGGGCTCGACGAGGGCCCCGCGCTGGGGGCACTGCTACGGCTCCAGGAGATCGGGTGGCGCCTGTTCGAGCAGAACCCCGTGTTGCTTCACCTCGGCCAAGCTCCCGTGGACGGCGTGGCGGACCGGGAGCGACACGAGCCCGTCGCGGAGCGACTGACACGGTTGATCGAGAAGGGGCAGGCAGCGGGGGAGTTCGATCCTGCCCCGCCCGCCGGCTGGTTGGCGGCCGCGGTGACGGCCCTGGGGCACGCCGCCGGTGATGAGGTCGGCGCGGGTCGGATGACCGTGGCCGAGGCGGCCGAATGCCTGCGTGCCGCGACGCTGGGTGTGCTCGGAGGTGCACCCGGCGGGCGCCCTAACTGAGTGCCTCTCGGTAGGAGGTCTCGGCGCTCCATGACTCGAGGTCGTCGTCGATCTCGATGGTGATGGGGGCGACATCCGTACCGCGTATCTCGGAGCCGGAGACCTCACCGAACTGCTGCGGCCGGCCTCCTGCCTCACCGCCGAACGCCGCAACGACCCACACCGGGCATGGGTCCTTTCGATGGGGACCAGTTGGTGGGAACAGCGCGCTCAACCGACCGGAGCGCACCTCGACTCGGTCGAGGTGCGCTTCGTGGGGCGGGGCTGCCGGCGCCCGCTCAGTCCCGCTGTGTCGTGGAGAGTCCGCTCGGCCGTCGCCTCGGGCCTGTCGAGGGGCGACCGTGCAGCGGGTGAGGTCAGGGCTTCGGGACGGTGTTGATGTAGTCGGTGCCGGTGCTGTGGAAGCCGTCCACCGTCTTCTGGACGTCCTTCTGGGAGACGGCCTCGTCGGCCTTGTAGTAGACCCAGTCGACCTTCATGTCCCAGATGCGCGGGCCGCCGGTGAAGGGGAGGTCTATGAGCCAGTTGCTGAAGTGGATGTCCATCTGCTCGCGCGGGACGTACTTGCCGGAGCTGGTGAACAGCTTCTTGCCGTCCAGGGAGTAGGTGACCTTTCCGTCCATGGCGGTGATCACCATGGTGTGCCAGCCCCCGAGGCGCCGCTTGAGGGTCTTGTGGATCCGGTCCGGCGGGTCGGCCTTGTACCAGCTGACGTTGTCGAGCTGCGGACCCACCGAACCCCAGCCGCCGTTCGGCAGGTACTCGAAGTCGAGTTCGCTGTAGTTCTCCGAGGAGTCCGAGGGGGAGATCGGGAAGAAGGTCTGGACGACGTGGTCGCCGTCGCGTCCGCTCGTGGGCTTGTCGCTGAGGTGGACCCGGGCGGCGAAGGTTCCCGTGAAGAAGTTCCGGCTCGTGGTCTGAACCTCGGCCTGCGCGGTGCCCTGTTCGGTGCCGTCGGTGGAGGAGCGCAGTCGCAGGACCTTGCCCCCCTCGGCCGTCGGGTCGGAGGGGAAGGCGACGCCGTCGGCGCTCCAGGTGTCCTTGATCCCCGGGCCGCCCCCGCCGGTACGGATCTCCCAGCCGTGCGCGGCGAGGGAAGGGTCGTCGGCGCCGGTGTAGTTGAAGTCGTCGAACAGGGTTCCCGGCGGTCCGGTGGGCGCCGGCGAGGCGTCCTGCGCGGGCCCGCCGGCGTGGGCGCCCCCGCCGGCCGCGGGGTCGGCGGAACACGCGGCGAGTGCGCACAGGAGGACGGGCAGCGTGAGCGCCGTCCACGTGCGGCGACGAGAGGGGCGGCGGGGCTGGCTCACGCAGGCTCCTTGGGGCGGGGGCACGTCTGGGCACGCCCCTTGCAGGGGGGCGAACGCTGATCACATGAATGGAGGCGTCATCCTAGCGAAGGGTTTCGGCCACTCCGCCGCGTGTGCCCGACCGGCCGTTCATGGGTCCCGACCCGCGCGTCGACATACCGATCCGGTTACGACACTCGATCGGATCATGTCAAAAGCGGATATCACGCACCAATCGATCAGGGTCATCCGCTGCGGTCGGCTCTACGCTTCAGCCGTCTACCTCCCTGCACAAAAAGGCCACACGAGATGCGCCAAGTCTCCACATCCTTCGGGCCTGCGCCGGCATACCCGGCACAGCCCAGCGTGGCCGAATCACGCCACGGAGAGCCTGTCCCGGCACCCGTGTTCGTCGACCAGTCGGGTCTGCGCAGCCGTCTGTTCCGGCGCTTCGGCTGGCCGGTCTCCGTGGTCGGCGCGATCCTGGCGGCCGCCATGGGCGGCAGCCTGATCGGTATGCAGTCGGACGCCCCGGCGATGGAGATTCCGCCGAAGCCCTCGTACTTGCCTCCCAGGGGACCCCTGCCTCCCTCGTTGCTCTAGAGGGCGCGGCCCGCGACACCCCACCCGAAAAGTTCGGCCGTCACGCCGAACGTCGCGACATTCCACGGCATACCGCGACCATCGTGCCGCCCCCAGCAACGCCTGCGGGCAAGCCGAGCGTGCCTGATCGTCCGCACCACCCATCTCCAGGAGCGCCCTTGTCCCGCCACCAGCGTCGTCGGCAGTCCCTGCTGAGACCGCGCCGACTGGCTGCGCCGCCGCTGCGCTTCTTCATGCCGCTGTCCCTGCTGGCCTGCCTGCTCGCGCTCCTCGTCCTACGCGGCCTCGCCACCAACGAGGCCTTCCACGACGACCGGATCGCGACCTCGGTCGACAAGACGACGGTGCCGGAGAACCTGCTCAAGGGCGGCCCGATCATCGACGCGCGCGGCGACAGGAACGAGCGCCCGGTGAGCTACCGGGTCCCCGACCGCACCGTGGTCCTGAGCTTCGACGACGGCCCCTCACCGGAGTGGACCCCGAAGATCCTGGACGTGCTCGCGGCCCACGACGTCCACGCGGTCTTCTTCGTGACCGGCGCGATGACCACGCGCCACCCGGAGCTGATCCGGCAGATCGTCGCGGGCGGCCACGAGATCGGTGTGCACACCTTCACCCACCCCGATCTGGTGTACCAGTCCGAAGCCCGGATCAGCTGGGAGCTGGCGCAGACGCAGCTGGCGCTGGCCGGCGTCGCGGGCGTCCACAGCGCGCTGTTCCGCCCCCCGTACTCCTCCGACGCCTCGGCGCTCGACAACTGGAACTACCCGGTGATCAAGTACGTGGGCTCCCACGGCTACCTCACCGCGTTCATCGACCGCGACACCGACGACTGGAAGCGTCCCGGCGTCGACGCGATCGTCGAGGCGGCGATGCCGCGCAAGCCCGGCGCGGGCGAGCTGGTCCTGCTGCACGACGCGGGTGGTGACCGTAGCGAGACCCTCGCCGCGCTCGAGCAGATCATCGTGAAGCTGCAGGGCGAGGGGTACCGCTTCGCCACCGTCTCCGAGGCGCTCGGCGCCACCGACGCCACCGTGCCGGTGCACGGCTACAAGCTGTGGGCGGGCAGGTGCTTCATCTGGGCCAGCCAGGCCGCCGTGTTCACCCTGCCGGTGCTGGTCGCGCTGCTGGCTGTCGTCGGCTTCCTCAACTTCGGCCGGTTCGCGCTGATGCTGGTCCTCGCGCCGCTCCACGCCCGGCGCTCCCGGCGGCGGAACGCGTGGGGATCACCCGTCACCGAGCCGGTCACCGTCCTCGTCCCGGCCTACAACGAACGCGAGTGCATCGCGAACACCCTCAACTCGCTGGCAGTCAGTGACTATCCGATCGAGGTCATCGTCATCGACGACGGCTCCACCGACGGCACGGCGGACATCGTCGAGGCGATGGCCCTGCCGTTCGTCCGGCTGATCCGCAAGGCCAACGGCGGCAAGTCCTCCGCGCTCAACACAGGTATCGCGGCCGCGTCGCACGACATCATCGTGATGATGGACGGCGACACCGTCTTCGAGCCGTCCACCGTGCGCGAGCTGGTCCAGCCGTTCGGCGACCGGGGGATCGGCGCGGTCGCGGGCAACGCCAAGGTCGGCAACCGCGACAGCCTGATCGGCGCCTGGCAGCACATCGAGTACGTCCTCGGTCACAACCTGGACCGCCGGATGTACGACATGCTCAATGTCATTCCGACGATCCCCGGAGCGGTCGGCGCCTTCCGCAAGGAGGCCCTGCGGCGGGTCGGCGGGATGAGCGACGACACCCTCGCCGAGGACACCGACATCACCATGGCGGTGCTCTGCGACGGCTGGCGGATCGTCTACGCCGAGCGCGCCCGCGCGTGGACCGAGGCCCCCGCCAGCATCCAGCAGCTCTGGTCCCAGCGGTACCGCTGGAGCTACGGCAGCATGCAGGCGATGTGGAAGCACCGGCGCGCCGTGATCTCCCGGGGTCCGGCCGGGCGCTTCGGCCGGATCGGGCTGCCCCTCGTCGTGCTGTTCGGCGTGGTCGCCCCGCTGCTCGCGCCGCTGGTCGACATGTTCCTGCTGTACGGCGTGCTGTTCGCGGACGCCCCGATCACTCTCGCCAGCTGGGGCGGCTTCATCCTGCTCCAGGCCGTGCTGTCCTGGTACGCCTTCCGGCTCGACGGCGAGAAGCCCCTGCATCTGATCAGCCTGCCGATCCAGCAACTGGTCTACCGGCAGCTGATGTACATCGTCCTGTTGCAGTCCACGATCACGGCGCTGACCGGTGGCCGACTGCGCTGGCAGAAGCTCCGGCGCACCGGCGAGGTCGCCGTGCCGGTGGAGGCCTGATCATGACCGCATCGTTCGAGTTCGGGGGAACCCAGGACACCCTCCGGCTGCGCGTACCCGCCGCTCTGCGAGGGGAACCGAGGCAGGAGCCGGAGACGGACCCCACGGCACCGTCCAGGGCCAAGGGCGGCCGAGACCGCTATTTCGACCTGCTGCGCGCCCTGGCGCTGGTTCGCGTGGTGTTCTACCACAACTTCGGCTGGTTCTGGCTGCCCGTCGTCTTCCCGTCCATGGGCGTGATGTTCGCGCTGGCCGGGGCGCTGATGGCCCGTTCGCTCAGCCGGCCCGCCCTCGGCGTCGTCCGGGGCCGCCTGCGCCGACTGCTGCCGCCGATGTGGCTGTTCGGCGCGGTCATCCTCACCCTCGAGATCGTCGACGGCTGGGGGCCCGAGGCCGAGGGGCACCCCGACTGGTGGTGGGGCAAGCTGCTGTTCTGGCTCGTGCCGCTGAGCACTCCGCCGTACGCGGAATCGCTGAACGGCTTCGACCATCTCGTGGGGCAGGGCTGGGCGGTGCAGGTCGTCGTCCCGCTCTGGTACCTCCGCGCGTACCTCTGGTACGTCCTGCTCTCCCCGTTGCTGCTCTGGGCGTTGCGGCGGATGCCGGTGGTGACGCTGTCCGTACCGCTCGCGGTGACGATCGTGCTGCACACGTTCTTCATCGACCAGGAGTTCCTCTACGGCCGGGTCTGGGAGAACCTCAGCGACTTCGCCATGTTCGGCTCCTGCTGGGTCCTCGGCATGGCTCACCAGGAGGGTCTGCTCAAGAAGATCCCGCAGTACGTCGTGCCGTCCGTCGCGCCGCTGATCATGGTGGCCGGCTGGTGGTACCTGCAGACCCGGCCGGTCGATCCGACCGTGCCGACCGACATCGAGAGCTGGCCGATAGCCCAGGCCCTGTGGTCCTTCGGCTTCGTCGCCATCCTGCTCCACGTCAGCCCCTCGTGGGAGCAGTGGCCCCGAAGACTGGAACGCTGGAACGGCCTGATCAGCCTGCTCAACGCACGCGCTGTCAGCGTCTACCTCTGGCACCAGGTCGCGTTGGTGGCCGCCATCCCGCTGATCGACCCCCTCTGGTCCGTCGGCTTCTTCTACGAGCACTTCCGGTGGCTGCTGAGCAGCCAGTGGTTCCCGCTGATCGTGGCGATCCCGCTGACCGGACTGCTGGTGCTGACCTTCGGCTGGGTCGAGGACGTGGCCGCGAAGCGCTCTCCGCGGCTCTTCCCGTACCCGCGCCGCGTGCGCGGCAGGCGCCGGGCCGGTGCCTGACGCGGGCCGTCCGATCCGCGGAAGTGCCGGGACGGCAGTGACTCGCGCCCCCGATTCCGGCAGGCGTCGAGCTCGGGACGCGGTCCGTGGGCGGGCGGTGTGGTGCGTGGATCCGGCGTACTCCGCGCGGTGCCGGTCATGGCCGCCGTGACTCCCGTACGGCTCTACAGGGCGCCGAAGTCCGGGATGGTCAGGGAGCCGTCTTCGGCCAGGGGGAAGCCCGGGTTGTGGGCGATCTCCCACAGATGGCCGTCGGGGTCGGCGAAGCACCCCGCGTAGCCGCCGTACGCCGTTGCCTCGGCCGGCTTCGTGACGGTCCCGCCGGCCTGCTGGGCCGCGGCCAGGAGCGCGTCCACGTCCTTCGGCGCGTTCGTGTTGTGCGCCAGGACGATGCCGCCGAAGCCCGTCCCGTGGCCGTTGTCGAGTCCGCAGTCGCGTGCGAGCTTGTCGCGGCTCCACAGGACGAGCCCGAGGCCACCTGCCTGGAAGAAGACGGTCTCCTCGACCTCTTGGCCCCGCCAGCCCAGGCTCTCGTAGAACGCCCGGGAACGTCCGAGGTCGGCGACGCCCAGGGTGATCAGACTGACGCGCTGTTCCATGATCGGAAGCTAGCACGCGGTCCGGCGGATCCCGCGAACCTCGCGCGCTAGGACTTGCCGAAGATCAGCTCGAGTTGGGCGTCCAGGGTGGCGACGGCCTCCGCCTCGCTGAACTGGTGCGAGAGCAGTTGCATGCCGAGACCGTCGACGAGTGCGAGCAGGGCCGTCGCCGCCCGTTCGGGGGAGTCGCCCCCGGCCCCGGCCGCCCGTATCCGGTCCGCCAGGAACGTACGCATCTCGGCGGCGGAGTCTCGCAGTCCCGCACCGATCGACGGCTTCACCGTGGCGTACGCGAGGAAGGCGAGCGAGACATGGCCCTCGAGCCGGCGGGTGTCGTCCAGGGGCAGGATCTGCAGGAGCAGGGCGCGGACGAGGTCGCGGGGGGATTCCGGCAGCGCCTCCGCCATGGAGCGTTCACGGACCCGGTCCATCACCATGCCGAAGGCGAACGACATCATCTCGTCCTTGGTGCGGAAGTAGTGCTGCACCATCCCCGTCGAGACCCCGGCCTCGGCCGCCACGTGCCGCAGGCTCACGGCTTCCAGGCCGCGCATGGCGGCGAGCCGCATCAGTGCGTCGGCGAGCAGCTCCCGGCGTTCACGGTGGTCGACCTTGCGAGGCATGCACGCACTTTACATTGCACCTGTATCGTCTACCTTATCCATTGCAGTCGTATTGGAAAAGGGGATCGGCATGGACATCGAGGTGGAGGATGGGGGCAGCGTGCTCGTGCTCCCCCTGGCGGCCGTCGAGGACGGGCAGCGGGACCTGGTGGGCGGGAAGGCCGCCGGTCTCGCCGCGCTGATCGCCCTGGGCGAGCGCGTGCCGGACGGCTTCTGTGTCACGACCGAGGCGCACCGCAGCGGCGAGGTGCCGCGGGCCGAGGTGCTCGCGGCGTACGACCGGATCGGCGGCGGGCCGGTCGCGGTCCGCTCCAGCGCCACCGCCGAAGACCTGCCGTACGCCAGCTTCGCCGGCCAGCAGGACACCCATCTCGGCGTCACGGGCGCCGACGCGCTGATCGACGCCATCCGGGGCTGCTGGGACTCGCTGCACTCCGAGCGCGCGATCGCCTACCGGGAGGCCAACGGGATCGCCCATGACTCGGCGCGGATGGCGGTCGTCGTACAGCCCATGGTCGACGCCGAGGTCGCGGGCGTGCTGTTCACCGCCAACCCTCTTACCGGCTCGCGCGCCGAGTCCGTCGTGGACGCCGCGCCCGGTCTCGGCACCGCGGTCGTGGACGGCACGGTGGACGCCGATCACTACGTCCTCGGCGGCGAGCGGATCGAGGAGCGCGGCTGCCTCACCCCGGCCCGCCTGCGGGAGCTGCGCGAGGTGGGCGAGCGCGTCGCGGCCGGGCTCGGCGCGCCCCAGGACGTCGAGTGGGCCTACGACCATGACGGCGTGCTGTGGCTGCTCCAGTCGCGGCCCGTCACCACGCTCTTCCCGGCGCCGCCGCCCAGCGACAGACCCGGCCCCCGGATCTACGTCGAGTTCGGCCATGTCCAGGGCATGCTCCAGCCCGCCACACCCATGGGAATGTCCACGCTGAAGTCGATGCTGGCGGGCATGTTCGCCGCCTTCGGCCTCACGGTCGAGGTCGTCGACATCGGCGGCCGGCTCTACGGCGACCTGACCGACGCGATGCGCGACCCGTCGACACGGCAGCGCCTGGTGAAGATGATGGCGGTGGACTTCGGACCGCGCGCCCAGAGGGTCGTCGAACACCTCCTGGACGACCCGCGGTTCGCCCCCCGGAAGAATGCCAGGCGACGCGGCGCGGCCGCGCTGAAGAGCGGTCCGAAGGCGGCTGTCGGGATTCTCGGCGCGCTGGCCCGCCCGGCGGTGGCGCGAGCGCGCGTCTTCGGCGAGATCGAGCGCCTGCGGCAGCAGCCGGTCACCGACCCGGCCTCGGCCGCGGAGCTCCTCGAACTGGTCGAGGAGGACGCGGAGCCGGGTATGCGATCCGACGCGATCATCTGGCCGGTCGTCAGCGGACTCGTCGTCTCCGCGGCCCTTCCGCCGTTGCTCAAGGGGGTCGCGAGCGAGGACGAGATCCGCACGGTGCTCGGCGGCATGCCGTACAACGTCACGATCGAGATGGATCTCGCCCTGTGGCAGATGGCCCGGCGCGCCGAGCCGTACCGCGAGATGCTCCTCGACACCCCACCGCAGGAGCTCGCTTCGGCCCACCGCGCGGGCGAGCTGCCGGAGTTCGGCCTGGGGGCGTTCCTCGACCAGTACGGTACGAGGTCCGCCGCCGAGGTCGACGTCGGCGTCCCGCGCTGGTCGGAGAACCCCGCGCCCGTGTTCGCGATGCTCGCCAACTGCCTGCGGGTCACCGACCCCGAGCAGGCCCCGGACCTGCGGTTCCGGCGCG
The DNA here is from genome assembly GCF_042902595.1 of Streptomyces sp. NPDC012508. Taxonomy (NCBI): domain Bacteria; kingdom Bacillati; phylum Actinomycetota; class Actinomycetes; order Kitasatosporales; family Streptomycetaceae; genus Streptomyces; species Streptomyces sp. NPDC012508. The sequence goes on along the minus strand of NZ_JBIBEO010000001.1, from coordinate 797,878 downwards.
CCGCGCACAAGGCCGAGGAGATGCTCGCCGAACTCACGCGCAGGGCACGCCGCAAGCATGCCCTCCGCGGCCGGCTCGCCGCCTTCTTCCTGCGCCGCTCCCGGGAGTTGACCGGGCTGCGCGAGGCGGGCAAGTTCGCCGGGCTCTACCCGCTGCGTGACCGGCGTCGACGCCTCCTCCTGATCGGCGCCGAACTGCGGGCGAAGGGGCTGGTCGAGCGCGCCGAGGACGTCATGTTCCTCACGCTGCCCGAGCTCCGTGGGGCCGTGCAGGACGGTGACGACCGGCGCGAGACGATCGCGCTCCGGCGCTCGGAGTACGAGAGGGAGCTGCACCGCCGGACCGTTCCGGTGGCCCTGCTCTCCGACGGTACGGACGTGGAGACGTTGCTGCCGGCGCCGCAGTCCGACGGTCGCACACTCCTGGGCATGGGCGCGGCCTCCGGACGCGTCACGGGACGGGCCCGCGTGGTCCGTGACCCGGCGAGCGCGACGGTCGAACCGGGCGAGATCCTCGTCGCGCCGACGACCGATCCGGGCTGGACCCCGCTCTTCCTCACCGCGGGCGCGCTCGTCACCGAGACCGGCGCGGTGATGGCCCACGGGCCGACGGTGGCGCGGGAGTACGGCATCCCCGCGGTCATCTGCGTCCCGGGCGCCACGCGGCACATCCGTACCGGGCAGCTGATCACGGTCGACGGCGCGGCGGGCACGGTCACCTTCGAGTAGCCGCCGGCGCGAACGGCGGGGCTGAGCCGGGGGTGTCGGGCCGTGCGGTCGGTGGGCGCCCTCGGCGCGTGCTAGCGCGGTCCGGCCTCAGCGGCGCCCTCGGCGCGTGCTCGCGCGGAGGGCGCCCACTGCGCGCGAGCACGCGCGGCCGCTAAGCGGCGCCCGTCGGCGCATCGTGCCCTGCCGTCAGCCAGGCACCGACCCCCGGGAGAGCGTCCGGCCCGCTGTCGCCCTCCACCGTCGCGACGAGGTCGGCGATGGTGGTCCCCGCGAGCGATGCCCTCCACGCGGCTTCCGCCGCTCCCATCGCCCGGGCGATGGGACAGGCCTTCGTGCACTTCTCCGGTGGGGTCGCCAGTGGCCCCCGTTGGCGGATCTCGGTGCAGACGAACGCCGGCTCGGGCCCGTCGACGGCCTGCACGACGTCGAGCAGGGTGATCTCGGCGGCCTGCCTGGTCAGCACGTACCCGCCGGTCTTGCCCTGCACGGATCGCACCAGACCCGCCCGCGACAGGGCCTGCATCTGCTTGGCGAGATAGCTCGGCGACACGTCGTGCAGCTCCGCCAGCCGGGCCGCGGGCACCGGTCGGCTCGCCGCTGTCAGGACCACACAGCAGTGGAGCGCCCACTCCACGCCACCGGACAGTTTCATGTCGCCTCCCCATCCTCCCCGTTTGACTCGGACACATGATATCCGAGTATCATCTCGGACATCGGGTATCCGAGTTTGCGTCCCGGGGCCGTCACCGGCCCACGAAGGAAGGCACACCATGAAGATCACCGTCATCGGCGGCACCGGCCTCATCGGCTCCCAGGTCGTCGCCATGCTCCGGAAGGCCGGCCACGACGTGGTCCCGGCCTCCCCGTCCACGGGCGTCGACCTGCTCACCGGCGCCGGTCTGGACGACGCACTCGCCGGCGCCCGCACGGTCGTCAACGTGACCAACTCCCCGACCTTCGACGACCGGTCCGCCGACTTCTTCCGCACCACCGTGAGCACCCTGCTCCGTGCGGGTGAGCAGGCCGGGGTGCGCCACCAGGTCGCGCTCTCGATCGTCGGCGTGGACCAGGTCCCCGAGCTGGACTACTACCGCGCGAAGGTGCTCCAGGAGGACCTGCTGCGCGAGGGCCCCACGCCGTATTCGATCGTCCGCGCCACCCAGTTCTTCGAGTTCATGGACGCCGTGCTCTCCTGGACCTCGGCCGACGGCGTCGTCCGCCTCCCCGCCACCCCGCTCCAGCCGATCGCGTCGGCGGACGTGGCCGCCACCCTCGCCGAGGTCGCCACGGGGGCGCCGCTCGACGGCACGCTCGACGTCGCCGGACCGGACGTCCTCGCGCTGGACGAGATCGGCCGGATCACCCTGGCCGCGCGCGGTGACGACAGCCGCGTCGTCACCGACGACCAGGCGGGCATGTTCGCCGCCGTCCGCGGCGACGTCCTCACCGCGGGTGCCGGTGCCCGCCGGGCCCCCACGCACTACCGCGACTGGCTGGCCGCCACCCTCACGCGCTGATCGGGACGGGCCCCGGGGCCGCGGCCGCAGGCGAAGACGGGTTCGCCAGCGCTCAGGCGCAGATCCGAAGAGGAGGGCACAGGAGCGGCCTCCGCGAGCCGGTCCAGGCGCTACGCGGAGGCTCTGCCCCGGCCCGTCGAACCGCCGTTCGTCGGCGGGTACGCCGGGCGCTCCGGTATCGACGGGGAGCCATGGGGCGAGGGCAGGGGCGGGAGGGACGGCTCGTGCAGCCAGGCGGTGAGCAGGTCGTCCACGGGCTCGTCCGCGTAGCGGGCCACGTGCGCGGTGAAGCCGGCGGTCGTCACCACGCCGTTGCGGTGCACGGTGGCCCAGTCGCGCAGCATCCGGAAGAAGGCCCCGTCACCCAGGGCGCAACGGATCGCGTGCACGGTGAGACCACCGCGCTCGTACAGGCGGTCGTCGAACATCAGCTTGCGTCCGGGGTCGGCGAGCTTCAGGTCCTGCGGCAGCGCGGCCAGCATCCGGTGGGCGACTCCCGCGAGGTCGTGGGCCGTGCGGCCGCCGGAGCGCTCCGACCAGAGCCACTCGGCGTACTTCGCCAGACCCTCGTTCAGCCAGATGTGCCGCCAGTCGGCGATGGTCACGCTGTTTCCGAACCACTGGTGCGCCAGCTCGTGGGCGACGAGGCGCTCGGAACCGCGCGCGCCGTCGACATGGTTGGCGCCGAAGAGGGAGAGACCCTGCGCTTCCACGGGGACGTCCAGTTCCTCGTCGGCGACGACCACCGCGTACTCGCCGAACGGATAGGGACCGAACAGCTCCTCGAACAGCTGCATCATGGCGGGCTGCCGGGCGAAGTCACGCGAGAAGCGCGGCAGGAGATGCGCCGGTACATGGGCGCTCTGCGGCACACCACCGAGCCCCGGGTCCCCGAGCAGCACCGTCTGGTACATGCCGATGGAGAGGCCGACCAGATAGCTGGAGGTGGGCGCCGACTGCTCGTACACCCACGTGGTCGTGCTGGCCCTGGTCGTACGGGTGAGCAGCCGGCCGCCCGCCACCACGGTGTACGCGGAGGGCGTGTTGACCGAGATCTGGTACGAGGCCTTGTCGGCGGGCCGGTCGTTGCACGGGTACCAGGAGGGCGCGCCGACGGGCTGGCTGGCCACCAGCGCGCCGTCGGTCAGCTCCTCCCAGCCGAGCCCGCCCCACGGGCTGCGGACCGGCTTCGGATTGCCCGCGTAGTGCACCTCCACCGTGAAGGCGGCGCCCGCGGTCAGCGGCTTGGCCGGCCGGACCCGGAGCTTGCCGCCGCGGTGGGTGTAGTGCGGCGCCCGGCCGTTCACGAGGATCCGGCCGACCTTGAACTCGGCCAGGTTCAGATGGAACTCGGTGAGCGGCGCCCGTCCCACTATGGCGCTGAGCCGGGCCGTCCCGGCGAGCCGGTTGGGGCCGGGACGGTACTCCAGAGCGAGTTCGTACCGATGCACGCGGTAGCGGGAGTCGCCGTGCTCAGGAAAGTACGGGTCCGATGCCGATGTCCGCTGGCCGCTCACTGCCGCTCCCGCTCCCTGCCCTGTGCTGTGCCGTGCTCGTACTGCCCGTTCAGGCCCGCCACGCCTCGATCGGATTGCCCAGCCAGCGGGTGTCGGCGGGGACCGATTCCCCGGCCATCACGAGAGAGGCGGGACCCAGCGTGCTACGGGCCCCGACCGCACTGCCGGGCAGGACGATTCCACCCGGGCCCAGGGTGGCGCCCTCGCGGAGGACCACAGTATCCGTCCTCAAGATCCGGTCGTGGAAGAGGTGTGTCTGCAACACGCAACCGCGGTTCACGCTGACCGCGTCACCCAGCACGACCAGGTCCGTCTCGGGGAGCCAGTAGCTCTCGCACCACACACCCCGGCCGATCCGTGCCCCGAGCGCGCGCAGCCACAGGGCCATGAGCGGCGTTCCCGGCACCGATCCGATCAGCCACGGCACGGCCAGCACCTCGACGAAGGTGTCGGCCAGTTCGTTGCGCCACACGAAGCCGGACCAGAGCGGGTGCTCGCCCGTCCGGTGCCGGCCCACCAGCAGCCACTTGGCGGCCACCGAGACCAGGCACGCGGCCGCACCGGCGGCGAGGAGGACCGCCCCGGACAGCAGGGCCGTGCCCCAGATCCCCAGCCCGGTCGCCGTGGCCAGGGCGCAGAGCGCCGCCACGGTCAGGACCGCCAGGGCGGCCGAGCAGAACACCGGCAGGAGCCGGCACAGCTCCACCAGACCGCGCGCCCACAGCAGGTGCGCGGGAGGGTCGTACGTCCTGCTCCGGTCCGAGTCGGCGGCGGACCGCGGCAGCCTGACCGGGGGCAGACCCAGGTACGAGCTGCCCTTCTTGGCCTTCTTCGGCGTCGCCGACAACACCCCGACCAGACCGTCGTCGGGCACCGTGCGGCCCGGCGCGGTCATGCCGGAGTTGCCGAGGAACGCCCGGCGGCCGATCTCCGAGTGCCCGATCCGCACCCAGCCGCCCCCCAGCTCGTAGGGCGCGGTCAGGGTGTCGTCGGCGAGGAACGCGCCGTCGCCGACGGTGGTGAGGCTCGGCAGCGCGAGCACCGTGGACACCTCCGCGCCCCGGCCGATCTTCATCCCGAGCAGCCGCAGCCAGACCGGGGTGATCAGCCCGGCGTAGAGCGGGAAGAGCGTCTCCCGCGCCATGTCCATCAGCTGCGTGACGGTCCACGCCTGCCAGGCGACCCGGCTGTGCGTCGGATGGCTTCCGGTGCGCAGCCCGAGGCTGAGCAGCCGTACCGAGACCAGCACCAGCGACGCGTACGCGAGCCCGTAGGCGAGGGCCCCGGGCACCACGGCGAGCAGCGCTCCCGGCAGTGCCTCGGCGAGCCCGGCGTCGGCGGGTACGAAGCGGCTCACCACGAGCAGGGCGGGCAGGGCCGCGAGCACGGGCAGAGCCGTGAGGAGGAAGCCGGTCGCTCCGTAGACGGCGCGCCAGCGGAACGCGCGGGCCGGTCGCTCCTTGGGCCAGTTCCGCTTGGCCTTCCCGAGCTTGCCCGCGGGCGCTCCGGCCCAGCGCTGTCCGGTCGGGATCTGTCCGGCGACGGCCGAACCGGGGGCCACCTCGGCCCGCTTGCCGACCCGCGCCCCGGGGAAGAGCAGGCTGCGGGTGCCGACCACCGCGCCCGCGCCGACCTTGACCGGGCCGATCTCCAGCCGGTCGCCGTCCAGCCAGTAGCCGGAGAGGTCCACCTCGGACTCCACGGCGCAGCCGCGGCCGAGCTTGAGCATGCCCGTGACCGGCGGCAGCGAGTGGAGGTCCACGTCGGGGCCGACCTTGGCACCGAGAGCCCGTGCGTAGCGCTCCAGCCAGGAGCCCGTGAGCGAGGTCGCGCCGACGCACTCGGCGAGACGCTCGGCCGTCCACAGCCGCAGATGGACGCTGCCGCCGCGCGGGTGGCGCCCCGCCTTCACCCCGCGCAGCAGCAGGCGGGCGCCGCCCGCCGCGATCGCGAGCCGGCCGGGAGGGCTGAAGAGCAGCGCCGCGCCGGCGGCGACGAACCACCACGAGGCCGTCGGAGCCCACGGGTAGGGCCCGAACCAGCGCAGGACGTTGCCCAGGGCAAGGAGCGCCACCGTCCAGCGGAGGCCGACCACGGTGAAGAGAGGGAGCAGCAGGACGGTCTGGACGAGCCGGGACCGGAACGGGACCGGCGCGACGGTCCGGGTGGCGCCGTCGTCCTGGGCGGACTTCTCCAGGCGCCGGGCGAGCTTGCGCAGAGTGGGCTGCTGGTAGATGTCGACGACGGCCGCGCTCGGATAGCGGGTGCGCAGCCGGGTGGTGAGCTGGGCGGCGGCGAGGCTGCTGCCGCCGATCGCGAAGAAGTCGTCGGCGGCGCTGGTGACGGCCACGCCGAGCGTCTCGCTCCACTGCTCGGCGAGCCAGGCCTCGGTGCCGTACAGCTGCTCGCTGGGGCCGGTGGTCTCCAGGTCGGGCAGGGGCCAGGGCAGCGCGTCCCGGTCCACCTTGCCCGACGTGCGGGTGGGCAGCTCGGCGACGGGCGCGAGCAGGGGTACGAGGGCGGCGGGCAGCTCGGCGCGCAGTCGCTCGACCGCCGCCGCGTGGTCCCAGCCGTCCTGGGTGACCAGATAGCCGACGAGCAGTTGGTTGCCGCTGCGCGCGGTACGGACGGCGGCGGCCGCACCGGCGACGCCCGGCAGGGCCTGGAGGGCGGAGTCGACCTCGCCCAGCTCGATACGGCGGCCGCCGAGCTTGATCTGCTCGTCGCCCCGGCCGAGGAAGACCAGACCTTCCGGTTCGGCGCGGACCAGGTCGCCGCTGCGGTAGGCGCGCTCCCAGCCGAGGGCTTCCAGCGGCGCGTACTTCTCGGCGTCCTTCTCGGGGTCGAGGTAGCGGGCGAGCCCCACGCCGCCGATCACCAGCTGGCCGCTGCCGCCCATCGGCACCGGCTCGCCGGACTCGTCGACCACGGCCAGTTCCCAGCCGTTCAGCGGGAGACCGATCCGGATCGGCTCCTCGCCCGTCATGAGGGAGGCACAGGCGACGACGGTGGCCTCGGTGGGGCCGTACGTGTTCCAGACCTCGCGGCCCTCGGTGACCAGACGCTGGGTCAGCTCGGGCGGGCAGGCCTCACCGCCGAAGATCAGCAGCCGGACCTCGTCGAGGGTCTCCGGCTCCCAGAGCGCGGCCAGGGTCGGCACGGTCGAGACGACGGTGATCTCCTGTTCCACCAGCCAGGGGCCGAGGTCGGCGCCGCTGCGGACCTGGGAGCGGGGGACGGGCACGAGGCAGGCGCCGTAGCGCCAGGCGAGCCACATCTCCTCGCAGGAGGCGTCGAACGTGACGGAGAGTCCCGCCATGACCCGGTCGCCGGGGCCGATCGGCTCCTCGACGAGGAAGAGCGCCGCCTCGGCGTCCACGAACGCGGCGGCACTGCGGTGGCTGACGGCGACGCCCTTGGGCTTGCCCGTGGAACCGGACGTGAAGATGATCCAGGCGTCGTGCTCGGGGCTGGGGCGTGCGGCGGGGGTACGGGCCCCCGCGCGGCCGGTCACGTGGCGGGCGGTGATGGCGTCGCGGGCGGTGGTGGCGTCGCGGCCGGTGGCTTCGCGCTCCGTCGCTTCGCCGGCGGCGGCGTCGATGCGCCCGCCGGCGCCGAGGACGGCGCGTACTCCGGCCTCGCCGAACACCAGCTCGGCCCGCTCGTCCGGGTCCTCTGCGTCGACCGGCACATAGGCGGCGCCCGCGGCGAGGACGGCGAGGATGGCCACGTACAGGTCGTTGGTCCCGGAGGGCACGCGGACGCCGACCCGGTCGCCGAGCCCCACTCCGGCGGCAGCCAGGGCTCGGCGCCGGCGCTCGACCTCCGTGGCCAGGGTGCGGTAGGTCAGCCGGGTGCTGCCGTCGTCGAGGGCGAGCTCGTCGGGGTAGGCCCGTACGGACGCCTCGAAGATGTCGACGAGGGTGCGCACCGGTGCGGCGGGGCCGGCGGAGAACCGGGCGGATTTGCCGGGCTCCTCCTCCCCCGCGTCCCCGTCGTGGAGCAGAGTGATCTCACCGTGCTCAGGTGTGGCTGCCATCGGACCTCGCGTCTCGTTCCCGGCAACGTCCGGGTCGTCGGCGGAGCCCGGGTCTGCCCGGGTTGTTCCGTTCCGACGCCAAACAGCCCGCCAGTCTAGTGCGTCGGCAAGGATTTACCGGCCGACGCCTTGCGCGTGGCCGGTACCGGGCGGTATTGGAGCGGCTTCCGAAGAGCAGTCCGCGCTTTCTAACTCCAACCTGGATTGTTCCTAGAATGGCCAGGTGGAGGACATCAACGCGATCGCGATGCTGCAGGATCCGGTGCGGCGCCGACTGTACGAGTACGTGGCGGGCCAGGGGCGCGAGGTCGGCCGCAACGAGGCCGCCGAAGCGGCCGGGGTGGCGCGGACGCTCGCCGCGCACCATCTGGACAAGTTGACCGAGGCCGGTCTCCTGGAGAGTGGGAGCCGCCGTCTGACGGGCCGCTCGGGGCCGGGGGCGGGCCGCCCCGCCAAGGTGTACACGCGGGCGGCGGCCGAGCGGTCGGTGTCGCTGCCCGCCCGCGACTACCGCACCGCCGCCGAGCTGCTCGCCGAGGCGGCCGAGGAGGCCGGGCTCGACGCCGGGCTCTGCGCGGCCGCCCGCCGCCGGGGCGAGGCCCTGCGCGGCTCGGCGGCGCCCTGCGGCGGCCTCGAAGACGCGATGGCGGTGCTGGCCGCCCGCGGCTACGAACCGCACATGGAAGGCGGTGCGGGTGCGATCGGGGAGGCCGGTGCCGAGGGTGCGACCGGGGAGGCCGGTGCCGCAGCCGCAGCCGTGGCCGGGGAGGCCGGGGAGGTCGCGCCTGTCGTCCGTATGCGCAACTGCCCCTTCCATGCCGTCGCCGAACGCTTCCCGCCGCTCGTCTGCGGCATGAATCTCGCGCTCCTGGAGGGGCTGCTCGGTACGGACGGTCCCGTGCGCGCGCGCCTGGACGCCCGGCCGGGTGAGTGCTGCGTGGTGGTCGAGAGTTCTAAAACCAATGATGATTGACATAGAAAAGCCGACCGTGCTGGGATGAGGCCATGACCGCATCCACGCCTCCTGCCGCCCACCTCGCCCAACTCAACGTCGCCACACTCCGCCATCCCCTCGACGACCCGCGCATCGCGCCGTTCGTCGAGCTGCTCGATCCGGTCAACGCGGCCGCTGACGACGCCCCCGGCTTCGTGTGGCGGCTCGTGGAGGACGGTGCGGCCGACGCCACCGGCCTGCGCCCGGCGGGTGAGGACGTCATCGTCAACCTGACGGTGTGGGAGACCCAGGAGGCCCTGTGGGACTTCGCGTACCGCAGCGGGCACCTGGAGGTGATGCGGCGGCGCCGCGAATGGTTCGAACGGCACGTCGAGGCGCACCTGGTGCTCTGGTGGGTCCCCGCCGGGCACCTCCCCACCGTCGACGAGGCGCTGGAGCGACTGGCGGACCTGCGGGCGCACGGGCCGTCCCCGCGCGCCTTCACCTTCGCCTCCGCCTACAGCGCCGCCGAGGCCGCCCAGGACCTTCAGGTGATTCCGCCGGCGCAGGATGACCAGGTCGTTCCGCAGGCGCGGGACGAGCAGCCCGCCACGACCACGCGTCCGACTCCGGCCGGGGACGCGGCGGTGGTCTGAACGCCCGCACCGTCTCGGTGTCCTGGCTCATGGCGGCGAAGGGCGCCGACCGGCGCCGGTGGAGCGCTGTGCGTCAGTGGGGGTCGTCGTGCCGTCCGAGGGTCTCCACGGGGGTCGCGCCCGGGCGGGTCCACTGCGGTACGGGCCGGCCGGTCGGGCCCCAGGTGGCGACGCCGTCGGCGTCCGTACGCCAGTACCAGCAGATCGGCGCTCCGTGCCCACCGACCGGCGAACCGGCGTCAGGGGCCTCCGGCCAGCCCTCGGGGTTGTCCTCCCATGCCTCCCGCCGGCCGTACGGCGTCATGTCGAGCAGGCCCAGGGACCCGTTGACCGGCTCGTTGCCGCGGCCGGTCGTGGAGTACGTGAGGAACGTGCGGTCGCCGTCGCGCAGGAAACAGGTGACGTACCCCATGGCTCCGCCGACCGGCTCGTCCACGTCGCGCACCGAGTACCAGGGCTGGGTGTAGCCCATGAACGCGACGTAGGAGGCCACCTCGTCCCACGGGCCCGTCGTCAGCATCGCGAACGAGACGCCGCGCGCGTTGAGGTAGACGGCGTCCTTCATGTGCCAGGCCGTGGTGGTGCAGCCCTCGCACTGCCCCTGGTGCGGGGCGCCGTCGTACCACATGTGCTTGTACACCACGAGTTCGTCGCGGCCCTGGAACAGGTCCAGGAACGGGACCGGGCCGTCCGCCCCGACGACCTCGACCGTCCCGTCGAACTCCACCATCGGCAGCCGGCGGCGGGCCGCGGCGATGGCGTCGCCCTCGTGGGTGTGGGCCTTCTCGCGGACCAGGAGCTCGTCACGGGCGGCCTGCCACGTGGCAAGGTCGACCACGGGCGGGCGCCCGGGCGGCGCGGTGGTCCGATCGTCCGACGTGGGCGCCATGGTGTCCTCCGCGGTGTCTCGTGCCGGGCGGTGCCGTACGACGCTGGGCGATGCCTCGTGGCCGACAGCGTCCTGCGACGTCCTACGACACCATTAGACGCGCGACCCGGCCGAAACTCATCGCGGTGGAGCCCTCGGCCGCAGCCGCTGCGGCGCATGCCGTCGAGGGTGGGCCCGGCAAGCGGTCGTCGTCACGAAGCGGCCACTCCGTTCGCGAAGGCGTCCGGTTCGCCAATTCCCCCTCCCGGCCCGGCAGTCGGCGACGTACGCGCGGGAAGGGCTTCCCCCGCCACGGCCCGGCAGCCGTCCGGAGGCACCCCGAGGCGATCGGCTCCGGCTGGACGACCGTCAGATGCCGTTCCGGCGCGGGTAGACACAGGTGCGCGCGGACGGCGGGCAGGGCGCTCGACGGGCGAGGGGCGGTGTCCGGTGGAAGGCTGAGGGGCGTAACGGAACTGCGAAAGGTCCCTGCCATGATCACCACCGATTTCGTACCCGGCTCCCCTTGTTGGCTCGACCTCGGCGCCCCCGACGTCCCGGCCGCCGCGGCCTTCTACAGCGCCGTGCTCGGATGGGAGTACGAGTCCATGGGTGAAGGGGAGGACATGGAAGGGGGGATGTTCCGCAAGGACGGAAAGATCGTCGGCGGGCTCGGCAAACTCACCGAGGAGGGCGCGCGCTCGGCCTGGATGATCTACTACTCCGTCGCCGACGCGGACGACACGCGTCAGGCGGTCGAGCGGGCGGGCGGAACGGTCCGGGTCGCACCGATGGACCTGGAGGAGTGGGGCCGGATGGCGCAGTTCAGCGACCCGCACGGAGGACAGTTCGCCGTCTGGCAGCCGGGCACGAACAAGGGCGTCGAGCTGGTGGACGAGCCGGGATCACTGTCCTGGACCGAGCTGTACACGACCGACGCCGCTGCCGCGAAGGAGTTCTACGGGGGTGTCTTCGGCTGGCAGTACAGCGACATGGAGATGCCCGGCGGCGGAGGCACGTACACGCTCATCACCCCGGCCGGACTCCCGGAGGAGCGCATGCAGGGCGGCCTCATGGGGATGTCCGCGAAGGACCTCGTCCTCACGAACGGACGGCCGTACTGGCACCCCGTCTTCGCCGTCGCCGACTGCGACGCCACGGTCGCCAAGGTCGTCGAGAACGGCGGCAACGTGCAGATGGGACCGGACGACGCGGAAGGCGTCGGCCGGCTCGCCGTCTGTGTCGACCCGTCGAACGCCGATTTCGTGGTCCTGGCCCCCGAGTCGAGCTGAACTCAGGCAAACAGCCGGCAAGCCAGTCAGTCAGTCAGTCAGCCAGTCAGGCTGCCAGGCAGTCGGGCTGCCAGTCGGTCAATCGGTCGTGACGGGCGGCGGGAACTCCTGTTCCGCCCATATGGTCTTGCCGCTACGGCTGTAGCGGCTGCCCCAGCGAGTGGCGAGCTGGGCCACCAGATAGAGACCGCGGCCGCCCTCGTCGGTCAGCCGCGCCCGGCGCATCCGCGGGTGGGTGGCGCTGGGGTCGGAGACCTCGCAGATCAGCCGGCCCGCGCGGATGAGCCGTACCTCGATCGGCCCTCCGGCGTACCGGATGGCGTTGGTGACCAGCTCGCTCAGCACCAACTCGGTGGTGAAGACGAGCTCTTCGAGCCCCCATGCCTGCAACTGCGCCGTGGCGGCCTCCCGTACGGTGCCGACCGCCGCCGGATCGGCCTCGATCGGCCAGGAGACCGCGTCCTCGGCGGGTACGGCTCGGGTACGGGCGAGCAGCAGGGTGACGTCGTCCCCCAGGCCGTCCCCGAGGCCGAGGGCGTGGCGCCGGGTCTGGTCCTGCCCCTGGTCCTGCCCGCCGCCGTTGCGGCCCGTGACGATCTCGCGGCCGAGTTCGCGCAACGGCCGGGCGAGGGCCCCGGGTCGGGACAGCCGGGCGGCGAGGTCGGCCATGCCCGCGTCCAGGTCGCCGTCCCGCCCCTCGAGCAGTCCGTCGCTGTACAGCGCGAGGACGCTTCCGGGGGCGAGGACGACCTCCGTCGTCTCGAAGGGCAGCCCGCCGACACCCAGCGGGGGGCCGGGATCGACGGGAAGGTACGACACATGGCCCTCCAGGTCCGCCACGGCGGGCGGTGGATGGCCGGCGGACGCCACCGCGCACCGCAGTGAGACCGGGTCGTAGATCGCGAACACACAGGTCGCACCGGTGGGGGAGGAGGGGTGGCCGACGTGCCAGCCGTCGTCGCGGTCGTCGTCGCCGTCCGTGCCCCCGCCGCTGTCGCCGTCCTCGCCGTCGTCCGCCCCGGGCTCCCTGTCCGTCTCCTCGGGCTCGGCGAGCAGTTGGGTGACGAGATCGTCGAGGTGTGCGAGCAACTCGTCGGGTTCGAGGTCGAGATCCGCGAGGGTGCGGACGGCCGTGCGCAGCCTGCCCATGGTGGCCGTCGCCGCGAGGCCGTGCCCCACGACATCGCCCACGACCAGGGCGACCCGCGCGGACGACAGAGGGATCACGTCGAACCAGTCTCCGCCGACTCCGGTCGTGGTGTCGGCCGGGAGGTAGACGCCCGACGTGGACGCCGCGGCCGTCTCGCTCTGCGTGGGCGGCAGCATGCTGCGCTGGAGGCCGACCGCCGCGCGGCGCTCGCGGGTGAAGCGGCGGGCGTTGTCGAGCGCGAGGGCCGCGCGGTCGGCGATCTCGCGCAGCAGGTCCCGGTCGGCGTCCTCGTACGCGCCGCGGTCCGGGTGCCGGCCCAAGGACACCCGGCCGAGCACCATCCCCCGGGCACGCAGCGGGACCGTCATGCTCATCGGATATCCGCCGATGCCGTCGGCACCCGCGCCGGTGCGGGCGGCAGATGACGGATCCGTACGCGAGCCGGAGCCGGAGCCGGAGCCGGAGCCCGAGCCGGAGCCCGAGCCCGAGCCCGCGGCCGTGACCGGACCCGGGTCGCCGCCGCCACCGGCGCTCTGGTCGACGGTGACCAGCCCGGCCTCCGCGTGTGTGGCGTCGGCGCCGGCCGCGGGCTGCCCCGCCACCGCCGTGCGGCGGAGCAGCAGCCGCCCCTCGGGGTCGGGCACAGGCTCTTCGCCCAGCATCACCGCGTCCGCGATCTCCACGACGGCGTGATCGCCGAGGCCCGGTACCAGCGCGTCGGCCAACTCCCTGCCCGTCTCCCTGACCGACAGAGAACCGCCGACGCCGGCCGTGGCGCGGTGCAGCAGCGCCAGGCGTTCGCCTGACCGCCGCAGCTCGGTGACGTCGGTGAAGAGGGCCGTGAGGCCCAGGACCTGCCCGTCGGGCGCCTGCAACCGGAACGCCGAGATCGAGATGATCACCCCTCCGGCGGGGTCCTCGATGGTGCGCAGGACCTCCTCCGACCCGATCGAGGGCCGGCCCGTACGCAGAACCTCGCGCAGCTTCGTCTCGATCGACGCCGCGTCTCCGGGCCAGAGGAACTCGCTCAGCCGCCGGCCCCGCAGGTCGGTCGGCACGCCGGTGTACGGAAGGAGGTGGGTGTTCGTCCGCAGGAGCCGCAGCTCCGCGTCGAAGACGGCGAGCCCCACGCGGTTCTGGAGGAACAGTTCCCTGACGAACGCCCGGTCCTGATGCCAGCGGGCGGCCAGCGCCGCGGGGGCGGCGAGGACGAGAAACCCCTCGCCCGTCGCCACGCCACCCTCACCCGTCACCACGCCCTCGCCCGGTGCCACGGCCTCACCCGTGACCACGCCCTCGCCTGCCACCACGCCCTCGCCCGGCGCCACGGCCCCGCCCGCCTCCGCCGTACCGCCGTGTCTGCCGCTGTCGTCGGCGAGGCCGAAGGCCTGGAAGACGACGGGCAGGTCCTCGCCTCCGCCCGTGCGCAGCACCGTCTCTCCGCCTGCCTCTCCCCGCGCGTACGCCTCCACCAGCGCCGACCAGACCGTGGGGTCCGCGAGGAGGGCGTACACCGGCCGGCCGACGACGTCGGCGGGGGACCGGCCGAGCAGCGCCCCGGCCTCCGGCGACCAGCCGGTGATCCGCCCCCGGCCGTCCAGCAGCGCACCGGCCGTGCCCTCGGGGAAGGGCAGGAGGCTGTCACCCGGGAAGGGAGTGTCGTTCACGGGGCCTCCTCCTCTCGGCCGTGCTCGCTGTCGTCCGACGGGTGGGCCCGGGCGATCAGCAGCGCGACGTCGTCGTGGTCGTCGGGGCCTCGCAGCGCGCCCAGGAGCAGGTCACAGGTTTCCTCCAGCGGGAGGGACGCCTGGCCGAGCAGGTCGGTGAGGGCCGTGAGCCGGACATCGATGTCCTGGTCTCGGGTCTCCACCAGGCCGTCCGTGTACAGCACCAGTTCGTCGCCCGCCGCGAACTCGATCTCCTCCGTCTCGAAGGGAACCCCGCCGACGCCGAGAGGCGCACCCGTGGAGAGGTCGAGCAGCCGGGGCGGGAGGCCCATGGGGACGTGCACGGGCGGCGGATGGCCGGCGTTGGAGAGGCGGCACGTTCCCCGCTCGGGGTCGTACACGGCGTACAGGCAGGTGGCCATTTCGTCCAGGTCGACGACCGTCCGGTCCAGCTGGGTCAGGACCACGGAAGGCGACAGGCCGAGCCCGGCGAGGGTGCGCGCCGCCGTCCGTACCTGCCCCATCGTCGCGGCGGCCTTGATGCCGCTGCCCATCACATCACCCACCACCAGGGCCGTCTTGCCGTCCGGGAGCGGAATCGCGTCGAACCAGTCGCCGCCGACCTCGACCGCCTCGGAGGCCGGCTGGTAGCGGTAGGAGACGTCGAGCCCGTTCAGCCGTGCAGGGCCATGCGGCAGCAGATGGCGCTGGAGCGCCAGGGCGGCCTGGCTCTGGTGCCGGTACCAGCGGGCGTTGTCGATGGCCACGGCCGCGCGGGCCGCCAGCTCCCCGGCCAGCAGGACGTCGTCCTGGTCGAACGGCACGGAGTTGCGCGCCCGCTTGAGGTCGAGCACGCCGAGGACGACGCCCCGGGCGCGCAGGGGGACGGCGAGGTACGAGTGGACGCCCGCCCGCCGGAGCAGCGCCGCGGCGGGGCCGGCGCGGGCAATCCGGTGCAGGTCACTGTCCGTGACATGCTCGACGAGGACCGGGCGGCCGGTACGGGCGCACTGGGTGACCAGCCGCTCGATGCCGTAGCGGGCCGGCTGGCCGACCGGGTCGGCGGCCTCCTCCGCCGGGGTGGGATACGCGGCCTTGACCGCCAGGGCGCGGAACACGGCAGGGCCCGAGGCCCGTGTCCCGCCCGGGTGCGGGCCGGTCAGGATGTCCTCAAGGACGTCGACGGCGGCGATGTCGGCGAACTCCGGAACCACCAGATCCGCCAGCTCGTGCGCGGTGAGGTCGAGGTCGAGCGTGGTGCCCACGCGTTCGGACGCGTCCGCGATCACCGCGAGGCGCCGCCTTGCGCGTGCGGCCGCCCGGGCGGCGTGGTGCTGGTCGGTGATGTCCACGACCGAGACGGCGACCCCGACGACACGCTGCGCCGAGGTTTCCAGGCGATACAGCGACAACGACCACACCTGTTCCCGGCCGCCGGACCGGTCGGGGCCCCGCACGCTCCTGGAGAGGACCGGAACGCCCGTCTCCAGCACGTCGCGGAGCGCCGCCTCCAGAGCGTCGCCGTCCGGCGACGTCACGGCCTGGCGGAACGTCCGGCCCAGATGGCCGGCGGCGGTCCGGCCGTCGATCTGTTCGAGAGCCGGGTTGACCAGGACGAACCGGAGGTCGGAGTCCAGTACGGCCAGGCCGATCGGGGAGTGGGCGACCAGCCGGGAGGACAGGGCGAGGTCCTGTTCCACGCGCCTCGAGGTGCCGGCGTCGGTGGCGAGCCCGAGCGCGTAGTGATGCCCCTGGTCGTCCTGGAGCCGGGTGTTGCGGAACTCCACCGGGATCGTACGGCCGTCCTTGTGGCGTACCGAGAAGATGCCGGACCAGGGGGCGCCGGCCCAGGGCCCGCCCGCGGACATCACCCGCTCGAACAGGGACAGCGCCTGGTCGCGGTGGCGCTCCTCGACCAGCAGCCGGGCGGCCGGCCGGCCAAGCGCCTCGGCCGCCGGATATCCGAAGATCGCTTCCGCCTGCGGACTCCACAGGACGATCCGCCCGCTCGCGTCCACGACGACGGCGGCCACCCCGAGCACATCGAGAAGCCCGCCGGGCTCCACGGCGAACTCACCGTTCGCCGGGTCCTGGCCGGCAGGGGGAAGCGCCGCCTCACTCATCCAGACCGCATCCCTCCTCCACCCCGCGACCACCACGCCACCGCTGCCCCTTTCACGGCGCGGACGCACGGGTCTCCTCCATCATCCGTCAGACGGCGCCCCTCGGCTTCACGGCCGGTGTCCGCCGTGCGGTACGGCGGTGAGCGATGGGCCGCCTCGTGATGGACCGGCCCTCGGCCTCCGAGCATGTCGAAACGGAGACGGGGTCTCCCGAAACCGTCGCCGCCTCGTCCGGCGGGCCGGCGCGTCCGCGGCCTCGATGATCTTCGTGAAAGGCTGAGGAGATCGTCGCAGCAGCGCAGAACGTCGTCGTCAGAGAGGCGAACTCCCATGAACCTGCCCGCATCAGGCCGCCGCGTCCTTGTCAGCGGAGCGTCGCGGGGCCTGGGCCGCGCCGTGGCGCAGGCGTTCGCCGCCAACGGGGACCGCGTCGCCGTCCACTTCGGTTCCCGTGCCGAGGAGGCCCGCGAGACGCTCGACTCCCTCTCCGGCACCGGGCATGTCCTGATCGGCTGGGACCTGACGGATCCGGCGGGGGCCGCCGCCGTGGTGGACACGGCCGTGGAGGCGCTCGGGGGGATCGACGTGCTGGTGAACAACGCGGCGGTGAACATCCGGCACCCGCTTGCGGAGACCTCGTACGAGGAATGGGTCGCCGTCTGGCAGCGGCATGTGTCCGTGAACCTGCTCGCCACGGCGAATCTGAGCCATCTCGCGGCACGGCGGATGATCGACCAGGGCGAGGGCGGGCGGATCGTCAACATCGGTTCCCGGGGCGCCTTCCGCGGCGAGCCGGACCACCCGGCCTACGGCGCGACCAAGGCCGCCGTCCACGCGCTCGGCCAGTCCCTGGCGGTCTCCCTCGCCCCGCACGGCATCGGCGTCGCCTCGGTCGCACCCGGCTTCTTCGCCACGGAGCGGGTCGCGCCCCGCTTGGAGGGTCCCGAGGGCGCGGCGATCCGTGCCCAGAGTCCCTTCGACCGTGTGGCCGCGCCCGACGAGATCGCGGCGGCCGTGCTGTGGCTCGCCTCCCCCGAGGCCGAATGGTCGTCGGGCACGATCCTGGACCTCAACGGCGCGTCGTATCTGCGGAGTTGAATCAGGCTGACGGGGGGCGGCGACCAGGGCCCAGGCGGTCGGCCTGGACAACATCCCGCCCCGTCCATACCCTCTCCCCACCTATTCAATTAGTTGAGTACTGCGAGGGTCCATGCACGCGTTCCGCAAGGCAGTCGAGAACCGGGACGAGAGCGCCATCGTGGCGCTGCTCGCCGACGACGTCGTCTTCACCAGTCCCGTGGCCTTCAAGCCGTACGAGGGCAAGGCGATCACCGCCGCGATCCTGCGTGCCGTGATGCGTGTCTTCGAGGATTTCGAGTACGTCCGTGAGATCGCCGACCCCGCCGGCCGCGACCACGCCCTCGTCTTCACCGCGACCGTGAACGGCCGTCGGATCCAGGGATGCGACTTCCTGCACGTCGACGAGGAAGGGCGGATCGACGACTT
The DNA here is from genome assembly GCF_042902595.1 of Streptomyces sp. NPDC012508. NCBI lineage: Bacteria > Bacillati > Actinomycetota > Actinomycetes > Kitasatosporales > Streptomycetaceae > Streptomyces > Streptomyces sp. NPDC012508. The sequence goes on along the minus strand of NZ_JBIBEO010000001.1, from coordinate 779,881 downwards.
CACGGTCATGGTCCGGCCGTTGTCGGCCGCGCAGGCGCTCGCCGAGGCGATGGGTGCGCAGTTCGACCGCATCGCGCAGGAGGCGGCGGGGGAGTGAGGGGCCTCACCAGGCAGGGCCCATGGCGAGGAGACGGTCCCGGACCAGGGTGACGTGGGGGTTGGCGGAGGTGCCGGGGCGCTGGACCAGGTAGCCCGTGTTGATCGGCGGGTCGTCGGTCTCGTGGAGGGCGACGAGGGTCCCGGCCGCGAGTTCGTCCTGGCAGAGGTAGCGCGGGAGGACCGTGAAGCCGGCCCCCGCGACGACGGCCGCGAGGACGCCGCGCAGGTCCGGCACCGTGACGGCGGCTCGCCGGTTGAGACGCTGCTCGAAGACGTGACGCCAGTAGCGGCGGACGATCGGGAGATCCTCGGCGTAGGTGACCAGGGGGACGGAGTGCAGGGCTCCCGGTCCCTCGGCTGCGACCCGTCCGCCGAGACGGTCTGCCCAGACCGGGGCGGCGACCAGGACGAACTCCTCGTCGGTCAGCGGTACGGCGGTCAGGGTCCGGCCGCGTGGACGCGAGGTGGCGATGACCAGGTCATGACGGCCGGCCCTCAGCTCGTCGAGCAGAGGGTCCGTCAGGCCGGTGGTGAGGCGGAGCTGCACCCCGTCCCGGACGAGCGGGGCGAGCGCGGGCAGAACCCGTACACAGAGGAGCTCCGCCGGGCCCGCCAGGTGGACCGGCGCGGGGGCCGACCCCGCCGCCGGGTCGTGTCCGGTCGCCGCCAGCAGGGCGTCGAGCGGGCCCGCGATCCTCGCCGCCAGATCCTGGGCGTACGGCGTGGGGGCGACGCCGCGCGGCAGGCGGGCGAACAGCTCCCGCCCCGACTGCCGCTCCAGCGCCTTCACCTGGGTGGTCACCGTGGGCTGCGAGATGCCGAGCAGCTGGGCGGCGGAGGTGAAGGAGCCGGAGCGGTACACGGCGAGGAAGGTACGTACGAGATTCAGATCCAGAGCCGCCGCGCCCTGTTGCCCCTCGACGCGCCCCGGCCCCCTCTCATGGCCGCCATGGGGATCCCTATGCTTCATAGGCTTGAAGCATAGCTTCTGCTATGGCTATGGCTATGGAGTCGTGGCGACCGTCGTGGCCGTGGCCGTGGCCGTGGTCGCCCTGCCGCGCCTCAGGCCAGCTTCTTCAGCAGCTCGTCGGCGAGCGGGGCCGCGGAGGCCGGGTTCTGGCCGGTGACCAGGTTGCGGTCGACGACGACGAACGGCGCCCACGGCTCGCCGGACCGGAACTCGACGCCCGCCTCGACCAGACGGCTCTCCAGGAGCCACTTGGCCTTGTCGGCGAAACCGGCCTGCGTCTCCTCGGCGTTGGTGAACGCGGTGATCTCGTACCCCGCGAAGGCGTTCGTGCCGTCGGCCTTCGTGGCCGCCAGCATCGAGGCGGGGCCGTGGCACACGACGGCGAGCGGCTTGCCCGATTCGAGTACGTCGACGAGGATCCGGCCGGAGGTCCGGTCCACGGAGAGGTCCTCCATCGGGCCGTGGCCGCCGGGGTAGAAGACGGCCGCGAAGTCGTCCGGATTCACGTCCTCCAGGCTGATCGGGTGCTGGAGCTCGTCGATGGAGGCGAGCGCGGCAGCGACCTTGTCGGCACCCTCCTGACCACCGTTGAACTCGGGCGCGAGGCTCCCCTTGTCCACGGTCGGCACGACGCCACCGGGCGTGGCGACGACGACCTCGTGGCCGGCGGCCTTGAACGCCTCGTACGGGGCGACGGCCTCCTCGGCCCAGAAGCCGCTGGGGTGCTCGGTGCCGTCGGCGAGCGTCCAGTGGTCGGCGCCGGTCAGCACAAAAAGGATCTTGGACATGAGGGTCACTCCGAGGATTCAGATCGTCAGTGCGGTGATGTCCTCGAAGCTATGCCCGCCGTCGCTAGCTTTCCAATGCGGAATCCGATGTCTGACATCGGAACTCCGATGGGTCGGAGGGAATACCCCGGCGACGTCGCGATATGAGCTCTGACCTGCGGTGCTGCTCGCGAGGGCGGTGGCGGGGACGTTGACGCCCCGGCGCCTGTCGTCCGTCGCGCGCGGGAAGGCGGTGCCCTGCGGTACCCCGATGCCGTACGGCCGGCCGGGTGACGTCGACGTCGCCCCCGGCGGCGGAGCGGGACGTCCTGGCGGACCCCTGGCCTCCCTCGCCGCCGGTCGGACCCGGTTACCCTCCGCCCGCCCGCTCCAGGGTCAGACCCAGTTGACCTCTGCCCGCTCCAGGAGCGGATCGTCGACGAGTTCCCACAGCGGTACGGCCTCGTTGCCGGACCGGTAGTGGCCTCCGAAGTTCAGGCCGAGGACGCGGTGGTCCGAGAGGTCGAAGACCGGCGAGCCGCCGCTGTCGCCGAGCGTGGAGCAGTCGTGCCTCATCACCAGGCGGTCCGGAGTGAACTCCGTCGCCCTGCCCGGCTGGAGGCGTTTCGCGTCGTACACGTCCATGAAGATCCGGCGCATCGACTCCGGCTCGTCGCGGCGCCCGTCCCAGGCGGGGTGGCCGATCATGTACACCGGCCGGCCGGACAGGTCCGCGGGTGCGTCGGCGGCCACCGCGAGCGGGGTGGGCAGCACGCCGCCGTCGGGCGGGCCGACCCGCAGCAGCGCCAGGTCGACGTCCGGATGGATGCCGATCACCTCGGTGACCTCGTACCCCACGCCCAGGTCCACGCGGGCCGACATGCCCTCCCGGAAGGACCATCCCGCGTCCCCCGCCTCACTGAACTCCCCGGCCACCCGGCGCGTGGTCATCACCGTCCGCGGACCCACGAGGAAGGCCGTACCGACCCGGTCGAGACTCGGATGGCCGGTCACCTCCAGGCGGCCCACCCGCGCGATCGACGCGCGGACGGCGGCCCGGTCGTCCTCCAGGACGGACCAGTCACCGTCCTGCGCGGCGAAGTCCTGGTCCTGCACGGGGATCGCTGGCCTGCCTTCCAGGAGGACGATCGCGTCCACGCCGAAGTGCTCGTCCTCGTCGATCTCGTCCGCGCGGTCCGCGGCCAGTTTCTCCAGTCCGGAGACCCCCGCCTCCAGGACCCGCGCCCGTTCCTCCTGCGCGAAGCGGGAGATCTGGCCGGCCGGTGTCCCGTCCCCGGGCAGCTCCGTCACCGAACCGGAGATCTCCTCCTCCAGATGCCGGCGCACCCGCGCGGCGACGCGGCGCAGGTCGTCGAAGACCCGCGCGGGATCGGTCGCGACGGGTGATCCGTACAGCGTCCTCATGTCCCGCCACCTCCGCCTCACCGCGCTCCATCCGTCCGGCCCTGAGCGCGTCGAGCCCTGTCATGGTTTCACCGCGCCGGAGGAGGAGCAAACGGGTGAAACGGTACGACCGGGCCCGCTCCCCGTGCCTTCAGCTCTGAAGGGCGATGTCGTCGAACGACTCCAGGCGCCGCCAGCGATCTTCCGGCGTACGGAACGGCGGCATCAGGTCGACATCCGGCAGCGGTCCGAACTCCAGCTCCGTGAGCTCCGCGATGTCCGAGACCGGCACCTGGTAGGTGCGGAACGGACCGAGCGGCGGCGGCGCGCCCGGCTTCGCCCCGGCGAGCGCCCGCTCGGCGTCACGGCCCAGGTCCGGGCTCTGGTCCAGTACGTACGCGGTGGAGGCCAGCGCCCCCTCCTGCATGAACGCGACCACCTTCCAGAAGCGCAGCGGCACCTGGATGCCCCGGTAGGGCGGATCGGAGTCGTGCAGCACAGGACCCGTGAGGATCGTCAGCCTCCGGTCGAACTCCGCGGCGTGGTCCAGGAAGTAGTTCTCGAGCCCCTGCCAGAGCTGTCTGCCCTGGTTGATGAGGTCCGACTGCGGGACCGCGTTCGGGTAGTGGAACGTGTCGGTGGCGGCACGGGCGGCCACGGCCGCCGGGCCCCACACCGGGTCGAGCCGCCGCACCAGATGGCCCCGGTCCAGACTGTTGTTCCGGTAGACGTCGTTGCCGGCCTGCCGCTCGTCGGGCAGTCGCGGGTCGAACTCCCAGACGTCGTCCCCGTGTACGCCGTTCGCCGCCTGCACGCCGAGCCCGTCCTCGGACAGCTGCCCGCCCTGGACGCAGACCGCGGTCGAGGCGGCGAGCCGCCGGTCCGGCCGGAAGACCACCGTGAAGTGGGTGTACGGCAGGATCACCGTCTCCACCGAAGCGCGGACGGGCAGCGGCAGCGGCACGGTCGGGCCCAGGAAGTCCTCGTCGTATCCGGTGCGGTCGTCGAACGACTCGCGGCGCTGTCCACCCGCGCGCGGGTGCGGTGGGGAGGGCGGGGGATCGGTCGGTTCCATACGACGTAAGTACCGCGCATCACGGGTTCGCGCGCGGCGCCGGGCCCGCGGGCCACTCGATCAGCCCCGGAGCGCGGTCGCCAGTTGTGCCCGCGAGCGGACGTCCAGCTTCTGGTAGATACGGGTGAGGCGTGCCTCGACCGTCTTCACGCTCAGATACAGCTTGGCCGCGGCCTCCTGGTTACTGGCGCCCTGCCCCACCAGGTGGGCGAGGCGCAGCTCCGCGTCCGTGAGCGAGGACAGTGCGGGCAGCGAGTCCTCCCCGGCCGGGGTCTCGCTCGCCAGCGCGAGCCAGGGAGCCGCCCCTGCCCGTTCGAACACCGTCGCCGCCGAGTGCAGCGCGCTCTGCGCCGCCGAACGGCGCCGGCGCCGCCGCTCCACCCGCGCCAGCGAGACCAGCGCCCGCCCGTGCTCCAGCGGCAGCCCCGCCCCGGCGAACCGCTCGGCCGTGCGGGTGAGCAGCTCCGCCGCCTCGTCCGTCCGCCCGCACCCGGCGAGGTACAGCGCGTACGCCCGGTCGCAGCCCAGAAGTACGGTCGTACGGCGCAGCTCCTCGGCCACCGGACGCACCTCGTCCAGCAGCTCCACCGCCTCCTGCGCCGCGTCGTTGGCGAGCAGGGCCTCGGCCAGCTCCTCGTGCCAGCGCAGCATCGACGGGTCGACGGTCGACTGCGCGCGCTCGTTGGCCTGCACCCGGCGCAGCGTCTCCAGGGCGGAGGCGACGTCCCCGTTGATCAGCTGGACGCGCCCCAGGGCGTACAGGCTGCGGGAGAGGAAGACCCGGTCGCCCTCCTCCTCCGACGCCTGGACACTGCGCCGCGCGTAGCTGGCCGCCCGGGCGAAGCTGCCGCCCGCCGTCTCCGCGAGCGCGAGGGTGTACCAGGCCGGCCCGGGGGAGAGACCCGCCTCCAGGGTCAGGGCGAGCGACTGGCCCGCGTGGACGAGCGCCGCGGGGCACGCCCCGATACGGGACTCGATCGCGGCGAGCGTGGAGAACAGCTCGATCGTGTCCTCCACCGAACCGCGCCGCTGCACCAGCGGAAGCAGGGCGTTCACCTGGTCCCTGGCGTCGATCAGCCGGTCGTCGAACAGCGCGTGACGGAGCGTCAGAATCTGTGCGGCGTTACGGATACCGAGCGGACGCTCGGCCATTTCCAGGCCCCGCGCCTGGGCGAGCACCGACTCGGCGTCCGAGGCTCCGAGCGCCCGGTCCATCCGCGCCTGTACGGTCAGCGCCTGCGCGGCCGTCCGGGGATCGCCCACCGAGGCGGCCAGCGCGGCCGATTCGACGGCCGCGGCCCGCGAGCGCAGCGGATCGCCGTCCGCCAGAACGTATTTGACGGCCAGTCGGAGCAGGACGCCCGCCCGCAGCGCGGTGTCGCCCTCGGAGTCCTCCATCGAGTGCACATACATCTCGTCCAGGCCGGTCAGCCCCTGGCCCGCGGTGTCGAGGACCGCGAGCCGGGCGCGTACCCGGTCCGAGGGGGCCGCGTCGCGGGCCAGCAGGTCGGTGGCGGCGCGCATCGCGAGGTCGGCCCGGGCGGCGCGGGCGGCCTCCTCGGCCGCGTCCACGAGCCGCGTGATCCGCTGCGTGGCGTTCCGGACGGGCGTCGACTCGGCGGCGAGCAGGGCCAGTTCGGCCGCGAGCGCGCTGTTGCCGCGCCGCCGCGCGAGATCGGCGGCGTCGGCGACCTCGGCGGCCAGCGACTCGTCGGGGATGTCGGTGGCCAGCGCCCGGTGCCGTACCGCCTCGACCGAATCGTCCACCACGCGGGCGAGCGCGGCGTGCCCGGCGCTGCGCTCGGCCCAGCAGGCGTCGTGGACCAGCGTGGAGGGGAGCAGTCCGGCGGTGAACGCGACCGTGCCGTCCTCGGCGAGCGAGACCAGGTCGGCGCGCTCGGCGGCGGCGAGGTCCGCCTCCGCGTTGGGCCGTCCGGCCCGGCGTATCAGCGCCGCCGTGGGGCGCAGCGCCAAGGCGGCGAGCAGCAGCGTCTGCCGTACGTCGGGGGGCGCCGCGCCGAGGAGCTGCCGCGCCAGATCACGGGCCCTGCCGGACAGGGTCAGAGCGTCGGCGTGGTGGACGGGGGTGCGCGCGTCGGCCAGCGAACGGCCCACGGCGAGCGCGAGGCGGGGGTTGCCGCCGCTCGCCTTGTGGATCCGGCCGGCCATTCGGGACGGCAGCCGGTGGTGGAAGAGGAGCTCGGCGATCTCGTCGGCGTGCAGCGGCGGTACGAGCAGGATGTCGGCCTCCGACGGCACCCAGAGCCGGGCGTCGTGACCGTCCTCGGCGCCGTACGCCTCGGGGGTCTCGACGGCGATGACCCGCAGCGCGGGCGGGGCCAGGTGCAGGGCGAAGCGCAGCAGGTCGGCGCTGTCGGCGTCGATGTGCTGCACACCGTCCACGACGAGCAGCGCGGGGCCGCGGGCGGTGAGGGCCCGCAGGATCTGGGCGATGCCGAGGCGCAGGGCGATCGGGTCCCAGCCGCCGTCGTAGAGCGGCGCCTCGCGGCACAGCATCGCGACAGCGGTCCGCTGGGGCCCGGGCAGCCCGTCGAAGACCCCGGACGCGGTGACCGGACCGACGGCCGTACGGAAGCCGTCGGGGCCCTCGGGGTGGGCTCCGTGGCCTGGGAAGGCTCCGTGGCCCGGGTGGCCTGAGTGGCCTGCGTGGCCTGAGTGGCCTGCGTGACCTGGGAGGCCTGTGTGGCCTGGGTTGCCTGTGTGGCCGACGGGGCCCGTCGGCCCTGATTGCTCGTGGTGTCCCGGGTGGCCGGCGTACGTGATGTCGCTCGTCGGTGAGTCGGCGGCAGCGGGGCGACGGGCGACCTCGCCGTCGGGCGAGACGTCCGCGCGCGGCGCGGGAACGCCGGGCAGCGGGGCGCCGGTGCGGGGCGCTTCCGGTCCGGAGGGGGCGGCTGCGTCGGCCGCCCTCGGCCAGGTCACCGTCGCCGCCGCCGAGGCGACGAGTGCGGCGGCAGCCGCGCCCGGTATGTCACGGTCGGCCGGCAGGGTCGCCAGCCACAGGACGGTCTCGCCGCGCGCCTCCGCGCGGGCCGCTTCCGCCAGGGCGACCTCGGTCTTGCCGACGCCCGCGGTGCCCGTGAGCAGCGCGCGGCCGCGGGAGTGCAGGACGCGTTCGAGTCGGGAGAGCAGCTCCTCCCGGCCCACCGGCGCTGGGTTTCCCCCCACGCCCCCGGGGCGCAGAGGAAGGTGTGCCGCTGTCGTCACGTGTCCACCCCCTCCGGCACTCGGGCCCTGCCCGTGAGCCCCGTGGGGCAGAAGAATACGGAGCGTACCGGCGCAGTCCAGGCCTGTTGTCCGGCATACGGACAGTCGATGTCGGTCACCACGCCAGGACGCGCCCGTGGTGTAGACCACGAGCGCGTCGCTGACCAGCAATTATGCTGTTGTGGGGGGTGGTTCAGGTGGGGCTCAGAAGGTGAGGTTCCACGAGTCGATGTAGCCGGTGTCACCCGAGGCCACATCGCGGACCTGCAGCTTCCAAGCGCCGTTGGCGACCTCGCTCGACGCGTCCACCGTGTAGGTGGTCACGACGTTGTCGGCGCTGTCCGAGCCGGAGGAGGCCTTCAGGTTGCGCACAGTGCCGTCGGGAGCGACCAGGTCGATGACCAGGTCCCCGCGCCAGGTGTGCTTGATGTCCACGCCGACCTTGAGGGCGGCGGGGGCGTTGCCGGTGCGGCCGGTGACGGAGATCGTCGACGACACGGTGGTGTTGTCGGAGATCGTGACGTCGGTCGCGTTCGTGAAGACGGTGCCGGTGGGCGGCGTCGTGGTGGTGACCGCATTCACGGTCTTGGCGGCGTCGGCGATGCCGGTGCCGCAGCCGCCGGTGCAGGTGCCGGGCAGCGGGCGGGCGTTGGACTTGATCGCGGACTCGATCTCGGCCGGGGTGAGGCTGGTCTTCGCCGACTTCAGCAGCGCGGCGAGGCCGGCGATGTGCGGCGCGGCCATCGAGGTGCCCTGGTAGGGCGCGTAGTTCTCCGCGGACTGGGTCGTCGCGCCCGAGTTCAGCGTGGAGTAGATGCCGTTCTGCGGGGTGGTGATCGTGCCCGGCGTGTCGGTCGCGCGGCGGGTCTCGCCGCCCGGCGCGGCCACGTCGATGTTGGCGCCGTAGTTCGAGTAGAACGAACGGTTGCCCTCGCGGCTGGTGGAGGCCACGTTGATGACGTTCGCGCAGTTCGCGGGGGTGAAGCCGGACGCGTTGGCGTTGCTGTTGCCCGCGGCGACGACGACGGTGGTGCCGCGCGAGACGGCGCCGTTGATCGCGGTCTGGTAGACGCTCGGGCAGGTGGAGCTGGCGCCGCCCAGGCTCAGGTTGATGACCTTCGCCGGGGTCGCGTTGGCCGCGACGCCCGGCACGGTGCCGCCGGACGCCCAGGTGATGGCGTCGGCGATGTCGGCGGAGGAGCCGCCGCACTTGCCGAGCACGCGAACGGGCTGGATCTTCGCGTTGTACGCGATGCCCGCGATGCCCTTGGTGTTGTTGGTGACCGCGCCGATGGTGCCGGCCACGTGGGTGCCGTGCCAGGAGGAGTTGGAGGCCTTGGAACCGAGGCCGCACTCGTTGTCCGTGGCGTTCCAGTCGCCCTCGTCCTTGGCGTTCGCGTCACGGCCGTTGCCGTCGCGGGCGTCCGCGGAGTCGGAGATGAAGTCGTAGCCGGAGACGACGTTGGTGGCGAGGTCCGTGTGGGTCGCGTAGCCGGTGTCGATGACGGCGACGGTGACGCCGGAGCCGGTGGTCTTGTCCCAGGCGGTCGGGACGTTCATGCCGCCGGTGGCCTCGAAGAGGTCCCACTGCTTCGCGTAGTCGGTGTCGTTCGGGGTGACCGCCATCGCGTACGCGCGGATGTCGGGCTCGACCGAGGCGACCTGCGGGTCGGCGCGGAAGGCGTCCATGACCTCGGCGACGTCCTGCTTGGTGGCGCTGTCGCCCAGGTCGACCAGCGCGGCGCCGCCGGCGAGGCGGCGCTCGAAGGCGAGGCGCTCGCCGGTCGCGGCGCCCTTGGCGGCCGCGTCGCTCTTCGCGGCGGCGTTGGAGCCGGCCTCGGCGGTCTTGGACTTGTAGGTGACGATGACCTTCTCGACCGGTGCGCTGGGCAGTGCGGTCATCGCCTGCGCGGCCGGAGCCGGCTTCGGCGTGGCAGCGGCCGGGGCGGCGGCGAACGCCCCGGAGGAGGTGGCAGCGGCGCCGATGATCGCGGCGCTCGCGACCACGACGGATATGACTCTCCGCCTGGAACTGTTCAAGGTGTTCCCTTTCAAGCACGACGTAGGTGCGGAGCAGTGGCGGCGGCGCGGGAGACCACGGCGCGATGTGGGGTCGCGGTCCGTCGTTCCCTGGGCTTGGGGGGCCCGTGCGCCGCCACCGGCGACACGACGGCCCGGGTCAAGGCCGTCACCGGCGGACACTACCCACCGCTCCCCATGAACCTGACAGGCGGGGCGGGGGATGGGATCTGCCGGTGCGGCAGACAGTAGGGAACGGCGAGATGAACCCGATACGGGGAAAACCCTTGTCGGCCCCCGAGGGGGTGGGGGAGGGGGTGTGGGGCACGCGCGGGTTGACGCGATGTGACGTCGGCGCGCGGACTTTCGGCCGGAAATGTCGCCACGCAAGGCGCCCAGAAAGGGAGATGTCAGGGCATAGGGAAACCCTGCGCCTTGCTCAGTAGCGGAACGTGTCATGCCAGTTGTCCGGTCGCCGACCCCCTCCCGCGGCTCGCCCGACGGTGACCCCCGACCCTGCCGTCCACCTGCCGGCAGCATCTCCTGTTCAACGGCCGGGCGAAGGCCTAGCCCAGTTCGAGCGTCGTCACTCCGAAGATCCGTTCACGCGCCACCGGCCGGACCTCGCCCGTGTACATCCGGGCCGTCTCGAACGTGGGCTCCAGACCTCGCTCCGCCGCGAGCGCGGCCGCCGCGGGGTTCGCCTCGGGCATGTCGATCGCGATGCGCGGCGAGCCGAAGGCCCGCGCCTCGGCGGCCAGCGCGTCCAGGAGGGCGGCGGCGTCGGCGGGTGTGTCCGCGAACAGGGGCCCGACGCGTGCCTCGTCCTCGGCCGGCCGCACCACCCCGTACCCCGTGAGGCGCCCGTCGACGACGCGTACCAGTGCCCGATGGCCCGGAGTGGTCAGCCACGGCACGAGGAACCGCGGCCGCTCGGCGTGGTGGCAGGCGCTGTCGTACGCGGCGAGGGCGGCCGGGTCGACCCGCGCCGCGGGGACCACATCGGGCGCGGGGGCGCCGGCCGGACCGGACTCGCCCACGTACCGGGCGGTGCGGTACGCGAGGGAGAAGCCGGAACGCCGGTAGTTGTCCTGCTGGTCCGGCACCCCGTCGAGCCCGACCGCCCGCTCACCGGCGTGCGCGAGCCCGGCGCGCCAGGTCGCGAGGCCGTGGCCGCGACCGCGACCGCGCAGATCGGGCCGGACGAGATAGAAACCGAGGAAGGCGTACCGGTCGCTGTAGTTGACGACCGAGACGGCGGAGACGGGCTCCCCGTCGATCCGGCCGAGAAAGAACCCCTCCGGATCCTGGGCGAAGAACGCCGGGGCGTCGGACGCCCCCGGATTCCACCCCTCCTCCGCCGCCCATCCGCGCACGACCGACCAGTCCTGGAGGGTGGCCGGGGTGACATGGAGCGTTCCGGGGGTGGGGGAGGCCATGGGCGTTCCTTCGACAGCCGGTGGAGCACGGGGCGGTGACGGGCGAACCGGACGAAGCGGTCCGATCCTAGCGAGCGCGCCCGGCCCGGCGGGCCGGCGCCGATGCTTTCGGGCCGCGCGGAACCGGCGGCGGTGGGCCTGGGCCTTCGACGATCCCGTACTGTCCGCGGTACAGGACACAACCTGTCCGCTATTGCTGCGAGGGTGATCTCCGGATCGTCCCCGGACCGGAGAGCAGCAGCATGACCGTCCTCGACACACGCGCCCTCAACCGCGCCACCCTCGCCCGCCAGTACCTGCTGGAGCGTGCGGACGCACCCGTACGAGACGCCGTGGCGCACCTGTGCGGAATGCAGGCACAGGAACCGCAGGAGCCCTTCGTCGGCCTGTGGTCCCGGCTGCGTGACTTCGCACCGCGACAACTGGACGACGCGCTGACAGGCCGCCAGGTCGTGCGTACCCACCTGATGCGCCGGACCGTCCACCTCGTCACCGCCGAGGACGCGCTGGCCTGGCGGGCCCGCCACGACGCGATGTTGCGCCAGCGCGTGATGGCCACCTACCGGCGCGAGCTCGCGGGCATCGACGTCGACGAGGTCGCCGCGGCCGGCCGGGCCGTCATGGCCGACGGGCAGCCCCGCACCATGGCCACGCTCGTCGAGGAGCTCGACGGCCGGTGGCCCACGCCCCCGCGCCGCGTCCTCGGCGAGCTGCTCGTCGCGGCCCTCATCCCGATGGTCCAACTCCCGCCCCGCGGGCTGTGGCAGACCAAGGGCGGTGTCCGCAACCTGCCCCTGGCCACCTGGCTCGGACAGGACGTCGACCCGCTCTCCCCCGACGTGACCGACCCGACCGGGCAGCAGCTGCTACGGCGCTACCTCGCCGCCTACGGTCCCGCCGCGACCGCCGACCTCCGCGCATGGAGCGGCCTCGCCGGACTGCCCGCCGCCGTCAAGGCCCTCCGCGACGAACTCGTCTCCTTCCGCGACGAACGCGGCCGCGAGCTCCTCGATCTGCCCGACGCGCCGCGCCCCGACCGGGACACCCCCGCACCGGTCCGGTTCCTCCCGGCGTTCGACAACGCGATCCTCGGCTACGCCGACCGCGGCCGCATCATCGACGACGCCCACCTCGGGCTGTCCGTCGCCGGCCAACGCGCGGTCCTCGTCGACGGCCGCGTCGCCGCCATCTGGACCGTGCACGACGGACAGGTCGCCGTCACCCCGCTCCGCACCCTCGCCCCCTCGGAGCGAGAAGCCGTCCACGCCGAAGCCGAAGCCCTGACCGCGTTCCTGGGCGGCTGAACAGAGCGCGCCGGGTCAGGGGCGGCCCTCACCCCACCAGCCGAAGCGCGGTCCCCGCCACCCCGACCCGGACCGTCTGGCCCCAGGCCAGGTCCAGTGCGTCCGATTCCATGCCGTCGCCGAAGGCGACCAGGCGGTCCGACTCCACCGTGAGATGCAGGGAGCTCGTGGCGTCCAGCACACCCTCCACCCGCGTCGTGCCCGTCGTCGGGGACGGCCAGGCCTCGCGGACGAACCAGGCGAGGCGGCGGGCCGTCGGTGCGGGCAGCGCCAGCGGGCTGGAGCGTTCGTGCCAGAGGGAGCGGAGCCATCCCGTGGCGCCCGTGCCCGTACCGATCAGGACGCCCGAGGACGCCTGCGGTTCGGGTGCGGACCGCCTCGCCCCCGTCGGCTCCGTCGCCCCTGTCGTCCCGGTCGCCCCTCTCGCCCCCGTCGGATGTGCCGACACTACGGACTCCGCCGACCCCGCCGACCCCGTACCGCCCTCGACCGCGAGGGTGTAGCGCGCGGTCTGGTGAGTCGGCGGGCCCAGGTAGATCTCGTTCAGCGCGAGGAGCCGCTGCCCGTCGTCCGTCACCGCCTCCGCCATCGTGAGCGCGTCCACCCCCGTTCGCCCCGCCGACGCCACCGCCGACCGCAGCAACGCCCCCGCGTCCGCCGCCCGGTGCCGGACGAGGACGCCCGGATTCCGCCCCGGGTCGGTGTCGATGCCGACGACCGGCTGCCCGTCCAGGTACTTGGCGGCATTGGCCACCAGACCGTCCTGCCCGACCACCACGACCACGTCCTCGGGACCGAACAGGAACCGGTCCAGGTCCGCCCGCTCCACCCTCGCCTGACGCCACGACAACGGCACCGCCGCCGCGACCTCCGCGAGCCCCCGCAGGTTCCGCTCGTGCCGCCGCTGTACGTCCTCGATGCTCCGGCCCCGGCTCGACAGGAAGAACTCCGCCTGCCCGTGCGTACCGTGGCGCGCGAGCAGTCCCTCGTACTCCGTGACGCGGTGCACGAGCACCGCGCGAGGCGCCAGGCTCACGACGAGGACCCGCCGCCCAGCCTGCCGAGCAGCGCCGTCAGCACGTCGGGGGAGACCGTCACGCTCTCGATCCGCGGCAGGTTCTCCGCGGCCCGGGTCGCTGCCAGCGCGTGCAGCGTCCCCGCGTCGACCTCCCCGTGGACCCGGAGCCACGCCGCCTGCGCGGCAGCCCGCGCCTCGCCGACCTCCCGTGCCGCCTCCGCCTCGGCCCGCGCGAGCCGGACCTTCCGTACCGCCTCGGCCTCCGCCCGTACGGAGTCGGCGGCGGCACTCTCCTCGGCCTCGCGGCGTGCGTTGGTACCGCGCTGGTCGACGAGCCGCTCCTCCTGCCGGGCCAGCTCGATCTTGCTGGCGAGCTCGTTCTCGGCGATGGTCCGCTCACGCTCGACCGCCACGGCCCGCCGCTCGTACGTCGCCCGGTCCGCCTCCTGCTGGATCTGCTCGCGGGCCGGGGTGCGCAGTGCCCGCTCCACCTCCGGCTCCGGGCGGATCGCCACCACCCGTACCGCCACCACCTCGATCCCGGTGGCCGGCAACCGCGGCTCGGCCGCGAGCCCGTCGGCGATCCGGTCCCGTACCGCCGCCACGCCGTCGACCAGCGCCGCCGCCAGCGGGGTGCGTGCCAGGACGTCGAGGGCGTGCTGCTGGGCCGTCTCGGTCAGGAGAGTGGCGATCTGCTCCAGCGGCGCACCGCGCCACGCGCCCGTGTCCGGGTCGATGGAGAAGTCGAGCCGGGTGGCGGCCGCCTCCGGGTCACCGATCCGGTACGTGACGGTGGACTGCACGCTCACGTCCTGGAAGTCGGCGGTCCGCGCGTGGAACGCCATCGCCAGCTCCCGGTCGTTCACCGGCACTTCGGAGAGCGCGGCGGACAGGGAGCGGTACCAGAAGCTCAGACCCGTCCCGTCGTGGACGAGACGTCCGCGCCGGTGATGACGGATGTGCGCGGTGGGCGCGGACCGCAGATGGCGCCAGCCGGCGCGGCGGGTGATGTCGGCCATGGAACTCCCCCTTGTCGTCATGGTGACGATAGGGGGCTCGACTCATTTTCGTCAAGATGACGAAAGTGGGGGCTCCGGCCGGGTGGTGTCGTGGAGATGCGCCGAGACGTCCTCGTGCGCCAGGCGGCGCAGGGCCAGCAGGATCGGCTCGTAGAGCATCGTGTACGCGACGGCCGCCTCGATCGCCTCCTCCACGGCCGGGTACTCCTCCATCACCGTGTACTCCTCGGCGGCGATCGGGCGCATCACCTCGGCGTACCGCCGGATGTGGTCGACGCCGCCCCGGTATCCCAGTGCGCGGAGGGTCACGACCGCCCGGGTCAGCGCGGCGAGCGCCGGCGCCCCGTCGCTCACCCGCCAGCCCATCTCGGCGAGCAGGTCGCGCATCTCGGCGAAGACCTCGTCCCAGAGTGGGCGCTCGGGATCGGAGGGCTCCGGCGGCGGGACCTGCGGGCCGAGCATGTACGCGGCGGCGCTGACGCGCTCGTGGCGGCCGGAGGCGGGATCGTCCGCCACCGCCAGGACGTCCCGGGCCTGCTGGATGGTCATGCCGCCCACCGTGAGCAGCGCCCGGACCAGGCGCAGCCGGCGCAGATGCTCCTCGCCGTACTCCGACTGCCGGGCCGTGACCGGCGTGCCGGGGGGCAGGAGCCCCTCGCGGAGGTAGTACTTCACGGTGGCCACGGACACGCCGCCGCGGTCGCTCAACTCGGAGAGGCGCACCAGCGATTCACCGTTCCCGTCGTCTCGACACCGATACCGAGAGGTTGTACTCCGCCCGTTGAGGATAGTTCAGCTATCCAATGGGGGGATGCGGGAGGTTCCGGAGATGGAGTGACCCGCCGTCAGCCGTTCGTCCTCAGCCGGCTACGGGCGCGGGAGTGGGCGCGGGGGTGGCTGCCGCCTCGTCCCTACGGGGCGAGGGCAGTGGCTGTCCGGAGGCGACGACGGGCGACGGAGCCGGGGGTACGGGAAGCGCTCCCGCCCCGGTCGTCAGGAGCACCACCCCGCGTGCCGCCACCATCGAGGCGGCGGCCGCGACCAGCCAGCCCCACACCCCGGCGCGGAACGTCTCCCCGAGCAGCGCCACGCCGATGATCGCGGCGGCGGCCGGATTGGAGAGGTTCACGACGGCCAGCGGCGCGGCCAGGCCGCCCCGGTAGGCGGTCTGCGAGAGCAGGAGCCCGCCCACCGCGAAGGCGGAGATCAGCACCGCGATCAAGGTCGTCTGCCACCAGGCGGTCGGACCGCCCGGCAACTCGCGGGCGAGCGCGGCCGTGAGCGTCTGCGTCAGCGCGGAGCCGACCCCCGAGGCGATTCCGGAGGCCGTGGCATGCCCCAGCCCCCGGCCGCGACCCGGCCCCCGGCCCTCGCGCAGCCCCCGGCCCGTCCCGCGCCCCCGGGTCGCCCCGCCTTGCGTGCGCGACCCCGGGCCTCCGTGCCGCCGTCCGCCCGAGGCGAGGGCCGCGATCAGGAGCGCCGTCACCGCAGCGACGACCACGGCCTCCCGCAGGCTGAGCGCGTCGCCCGGGGTCGCAGGTCCGGTGACCGAGATCAGGCCGACGAGCCCGGCCAGCGTCCACAGCGCGCCGCGCCATTCCGCCCGGGTCACCCGCCGCCGCGCGTAGTACGCCCCCAGGGGCAGCGCCGCCACCAGGGTCAGCGCCCCCAGCGGCTGAACGAGCGTCAGCGGGCCGTAATGCAGCGCGACGACATGGGCGAGCGCGCCCGCCGCGTTGAGGCCGACCGCCCACCACCACTGGCCCCGGGCGAGCAGCGCGCGCAGCGCTCCGCGTCCGCCGTCCGAGGACGAGGCGAGCCGGGACTGGGCCACCGCGGCCAGTGCGTAGCCGGCGGCGGAGACCAGGGACAGGAGGACGGCGATCATGGTGCCCTGGAGGCCGTTCATCGCAGTACCTCGGCCGGACGGGCCGCCGCGGCGCGGAGGAGGGGCCCGGCGGCGGAGCCGGTGCCGGGAGTGCGTACGACCGCGAGCGCGGCACCGAGCAGGGCGGCTGCCGCGAGCGCGTCGAACCAGTAGTGGTTGGCCGTGCCGACTATCACCAGCAGGGTCAGGGCCGGATGGAGAAGCCACAGCCACCGCCATCGCGCGCCGGTCGCGGCGATCAGGCCGATCGCGACCATCAGCGCCCAGCCGAAGTGGAGTGACGGCATCGCGGCGAACTGGTTCGCCATCGAGTCCGTGGCGGGAGTCGCGCCGTACACCGACGGCCCGTAGACCCGCGCGGTGTCGACGAGCCCCGTCGCGTCGAGCATGCGGGGCGGGGCGAGAGGCATCAGGAGGTGCAGCGCGAGCGCGGCGGCGGTGAGGAGGGCGAGGACGCGCCGGGACCAGACGTAGTGCTCCGGCCGGCGCCAGTAGAGCCAGGCGAGGAACGAGATCGTGGCCGGGAAGTGCACCGCCGCGTAGTAGGTGTTGGCGGCCCGGACGAGCGGTTCGCCGTGCATCAGGAGGGCCTGTACGGAGCCCTCGCCGGGGAGATGGACCCACCGCTCCGCGTCCCAGATCCGGTCGGCGTTGTGGAAGGCCCGCAGTTCGTGGCCGTTCGCGAAGAGCCGGCCGAACTTGTAGACGACGAACAGCGCGGTGACGAGCAGCAGCTCACGCAGCAGGGGCGGTCGCGCGGCGCGCGGGGCATGCGGCGGTTTCGGCGTGTCCGTCGGGGTCTGGACAACGGTCGGTCTCGGCGTGCCCGTCGGGTTCGGGGTAGCGGTCGGCCCCGGTCCGGTGGGACGTGTCCCGCGTATCCCGGCAGCCATGACCCGGCCCCTTTTTCCGTCAAATCGCCTGCAAACGGAGGAAGCCTAGATCCGAATTCATCGAGACGCAAGCGTCTCGATACGTTTGCGTCTCGATTGTGCACCCCCTACTCTCGTATGTGCAGAGAGCTGTCCGGGAGGAAGCCATGTCCACGCAGGCCGCGACCGAAGCCGCCCGCCGTAGCAAGATCACCCCCGAGCGGGAGACCGAGCTGTACGAGGCCGTGCTCTGCCTGCTCCGCGAGGGCGGCTACGACGCGGTGACCATGGAGGGCGTCGCGGCCCGCACCAAGTGCGGCAAGGCCACGCTCTACCGGCAGTGGGGAACCAAGCCGAAGCTCGTCACGGCCGCCCTGTCCAAGCAGCGCTGTGTGTTCTTCGCAGGCATCGACACCGGTTCGCTCGCCGGCGACCTGCGCGAGGCCGCCCGCCTCGCCGCGACCCGCCGCGACCACGACGCCGAGCTGATGGAGGCCGTCAGCCAGGCATACGTCCAGTACCCCGATCTGCGCGAGGCGCTCCGCGAGACAGTGATCAGCCCCGAGATCGCCGCGCTCGACGAGATCCTCCGGCGGGCCGTGGAACGCGGCGAGATCGACCCGGACAACCCGGCGGTCGGGTTCGTCGCTCCCTGCTTCCTCGGCATGCTGCGCATCGAGCGGCTCTTCGAGGAGCGGTTCGCCGACGCCTCGACCATGCGCGTCTTCGTCGATTCCGTCCTGCTGCCCGCGCTGATGCCGGCGGGGCGCGCCGACGTGTGACCGTCCGCCCCCTCCGGCACCCTGGACCCATGGATTCCGCTGCCCCCGGCGTACGCGTCCGACGGATCTACGAAGCCCCCTCACCCGACGACGGCGTCCGGGTCCTGGTCGACCGTCTCTGGCCGCGCGGCCTCGCCAAGACCGACGCCCAGATCGACGAGTGGCCCAAGGCGCTCACGCCCTCCACCGAGCTGCGCCGCTGGTACCACGGCTCGGAGGGCTCGTACGAGGAGTTCTGCCGGAGGTACGAGGACGAGCTCGCCGGACCCGAGGCCGCCGAAGCCCTCGACCGGCTGCGTATCCTCGCCGCTCAGGGCCCCGTCACCCTCCTCACCGCCGCCAAGGACCCTTCCGTCAGCCACACGTCGGTGCTCGAACGCGCCCTGGCCGCTTCGGCGGCGTAGCCAGGGGTACGAGGGTCCGGTCACCATGGCGGGACAGCACGCCGTTCACACCTGCCCGAGTTCCGCACCTTCTCGTCCCGGAGGCGCCGCGTGGACCCGACTACGTACGCACGTCACGACCTGCTCGACGCGCTGCAGCGCGACCCGTACCCCCTCTACGCACGTGCGCGGCAGGCCGCCGGCCTGACCTTCGTCCCCGAACTCGACGCCTGGCTGGTCGCCCGGGACGCGGACGTCCGCGAAGTGCTGCTGCGGTCCGAGGACTTCTCTTCCGCGCAGTCCCTGCGGCCCGACGTCCTGCCCGCGCCCGCCGTCTTCGGCGTCCTCGCCCGCGGCTTCGGCCAACGGCCCACCGTCGTCTCCACCGACGGCCCCGCACACCGCCGCCATCGGGCCCCGATCAACCGCGGCCTCTCCGCCGCGCGTGTCGCGGCCCTCACGCCGTACGCCACCGAGGTCGCCACCCGTCTCGTCGACGGCTTCGCCGCGGACGGCCGCACCGAGGTGATGACGTCGTACGCGGGCGAACTGCCCGGAGCCGTCATCGGCAGGCTCATGGGCTTCGCACCCGAGGACGTGCCCGCCGCGGTGCACGGAGGACACCGCGCCGAGCAGCTCCTCTTCCGGCCGATGACCGAGGACGAACAGCTCGCCGCCGCCGAGGACGTCGTCGCCCTCCAGCACCTCCTGGACCGTTACGCCCGCGAGCGGCGCGCCCAGCCGCGCGACGACCTCTGCTCCGCGATGGTCGCCGCCTTGGCGCCCGACACCGGCCTCGGGCCCGGCACCCGTGCCCTCACCCACGACCAGCGGAACGAACTCGTCTCCAACCTGCAGAACTTCCTCATCGCCGGCCACCTGACCACGACCGCCCTGATCGGCACCGCGCTGTTCCATCTGCTGTCCCACCGCGACCAGTGGGAGCTGCTCTGTGCCCGGCCCGAGCTCATACCCGGGGCGGTGGAGGAGGCGGCCCGCTTCGACACCGCCGTCCAGGGATTCCGCCGTACCGTCACCCGTCCCGTCGTCCTCGCCGGCACCGAACTGCCCGCCGGTGCCACCGTCTTCGTCGCCTACGGCTCCGCCAACCGCGACGAGGCACGTCACGAGGAGCCCGACACCTTCGACATCACCCGGCCCGCGAGCCCCACGCGCCACGTCAGCTTCGGCCACGGCGCCCACGGCTGCCCCGGCTCCCAGCTGGCCCGCACCCAACTCCGGCTCACCCTGGAGCTGTTCACGCGCCGCTTCCCCGGGCTGCGGCTCGCGAAGGACCAGGAGGTCGTGATGCGGCCGACCATGATCCACCGCTCACCCCTGGAGCTGCCGGTCACCTGGTGACCCGCCGAGGGCGCCGCGTCACTCCCCGAGCAGACGCGGCGCCTCGGCGGCGGCGTCCGTCACGTCACCGGCCCGGTCCGCCAGCGTCTCGGCCCACCGTACGAGTCCGCCGACGTCGATCCCGTACGGATCGGGCTGCCCGGCGATCCGCGCGGCGCCGCGCAGCAACAGCCGCGCCCCGCCCGCCGCGTTGCCCCGGGCCGCGTGCGTCAGCCCCACCGCCAGCTGCGCGAGCCCCTGCCAGAGCTCCCGCTCCTCGGCGGGGCCGCTCTTCCAGGCGTCCTCGAAGACCTCGTGCGCATGGAACGGCATCCCCGCGTCGAGGAGCCGCTGCGCCTCGCGCACGGTCGCCTCCGGGGTCCGCACGACACCCTCGGGCTGCCGTGGCACCCCCTCGGTCCCGTAGGGCAGAGGCCGCCCCAGCCCGTCCCGGGGCCGCCCACTGCGCGCCCGACCCTCCGTGTCCCGGTCCCTCGGCATCCTGTCCACGCCGTCCATTCTCCCCCGAGCCCGCCCGGCCTGCGCGAATGCCACCCGCGACCCGGGAGGGGTGCGCCACGACGTCGCACGGAGTGAGGTAATGTTCTCTTGCACGCCGCCACCGGGGACAAACCGGGGGCACGGGCATCGGGACGTGGCGCAGCTTGGTAGCGCACTTGACTGGGGGTCAAGGGGTCGCAGGTTCAAATCCTGTCGTCCCGACTTTTCGAAGTCGCAGTTCAAGGGGCCGTTTCAGAGCAATCTGAAACGGCCCCTTGATCGTTTCACCGACCGCCGGGGAGCAACGGGGCACGGACCGGCCCGATTTCGGGACCGGACACTCTGCGGGCCGATGCCCCAGGGGCCTCGACATGGCGGCTCTCATCGACGCCCGGCTCGCACGGTGACGACCGACGCGGGGCTACCGTTCGGAGGCGGTGGGCTCCTGCGCGGGGTGCTGGAGTGAGCGGAGCGCGAAGGCGGACCAGGCGGCTGCCGCGATCAGGGCGACGGCGGCCATGCCGACAAGGAGGGGGGCCTCCGGGCGCCAGCCCAGGGAGAGACGGGTGCCCAGGTAGACGAGGGCCGCCGCTACACGGCCGGGGGCGTAGACGGGGACCTTGGCGGCGGCGGCGCGCAGGACGGTCGCCACCGCGA
The DNA here is from genome assembly GCF_042902595.1 of Streptomyces sp. NPDC012508. Classification (NCBI taxonomy): domain Bacteria; kingdom Bacillati; phylum Actinomycetota; class Actinomycetes; order Kitasatosporales; family Streptomycetaceae; genus Streptomyces; species Streptomyces sp. NPDC012508. Next base: position 759,115 of record NZ_JBIBEO010000001.1, on the reverse strand, counting down.
GGCCCGTCGCGGCCCAGGCCGCCAGATACGGCGTGAGCTCACCCGGAGCGGCGGCAGGAAGGCCGTACCGCTCGGGTCCGATGCGGAACAACGATGTCGCCCAACCCAGCGCCAACGCGGCGGCGGTGATGCCGATCACCCACAGCGCGTGGCGCCAGAACGGGCCGGGGCGCACGGTCTCGTCGTCGTTGTCGTAAAACTCCATCACGTTCCCATGGACGTGATCGAGTGGTCGAGGGTTGCTCGGTCAGCCCGCCCAACGTCCTGTCAGGTACGTGAGGGCGAACAGCGTCGACAGGGGCGCGGCCAGGCAGTAGTACGCGGTCCTGAAATGCGGGGAACGCAGGCTCCACGCGGCGAGCGTGATCCACAGCGGCCACCACAGGAGGGTCGCCCGGGGGATGGAGGTGTACCAGTAGGACGTGCCCAGCGCCCAGAGGCTGAGGGTGATGTAGGCGGCTTCGGGCCAGCGGCGGCGACGGATCAGCAGGGCCGCCAGGGCGAGTCCGACGAGCATCGTGAGGAGTTCGGCCTGGAACATGAAGGCGTAGCCGGTGGTCTGGACGTGGCCGAACGCGGATTCCCAGGTGGTGCTCCAGGCTTCCCAGGGTGCGTGGAACCGGCGGTACCACCCGCGTTCCTGGGCGTGTTTCCAGGCCATCCAGTCGCCGGTGTGGGCGTGCAGGTACCAGGCGTAGAGGATCGCGGGCAGGGCGGGCAGGGCGAGCCAGGGCAGCCGTCCCCAGTCGGCGCGGGTGCGGGCGGTCAGGACGAAATGCAGCGCCAGGGCGGCGGCGAGGAAGAGACCGCTGATGCGTACGGTCGTGGCCAGGGCGGCCAGGGTGGCGGCGAGCGGCCAGTTGTGGCGGTGGGCGGCGAGCCAGGCGGGCAGGGCGAGGGCGAGGAAGAGCGACTCGCTGTAGCCCGTGGCGAGAAAGACCGCGCACGGCGAGAGCAGCAGGAGCTGTACCGTCCGTCGGCCGGCCTTCGCGTCGGGCAGGTACAGCCGCGCGACCCGCGCCAGCGCCAGAACGGCGATGCCTCCGGCGACGAACGAGATCAGCAGCCCCGCCGCGGTCCAGTGCGGAACGACCATGTGTACGGCCCGCAGCGCGAGCGGGAAGCCGGGGAAGAACGCCTCGCGGTTGTCCCAGTCGGCGTTCCACGGGCCGTCTCCCGCGGGGAAGTAGCCGTCTCGCGCCACGTTCAGGAAGTGCCCCCAGTCCCATCGCTCGAAGGGGGCGAGGGAGGGTCCCGGGTCGCGGGTGCCGGCGTCGGCGGGGAAGATCCACCGCGCGCAGTAGGCGGTCGTCCATATGGCTGCGCGGGTCAGCAGATAGAGCCAGAGGATGTCCCGGTCCGCGCCGCTCAGCCGCGGACGACCGGTGCGGCGGCCGGCGCGGGCCGGGCGCGGTTCCAGACCGGTGCGGGGGAGGGCGAGCGGCTGCGTCTCTTCCCGCGCCCGCGGGGATATCACGGACATATCAGACTTTCGTGGGTGTGGGAGGGCATGGGGGACCGCGCGACGACGGCGCGTCGCGAGGTGTCGGCGGAGGTCAGGCGGAGGAGGTCGGGGCGGAGCGGGTCAGGCGACGGAGGTCAGGGCGGGGGGGCAGGCGACGGAGTTCAAGGGCGGAGGGGGCAGGGCGGAGGGGGTCAGGCGACGGAGGTCAAGGGCGGGGGGTCTCAGGGCGAAGGAGGCCGGGGCGGCGGAGGTCAGGGCGGCGTGGTGGTCGTCCGCCCCGACGGCCATGTCGCGGAGGTCGACGGGTCGCCCGGGGTGCCCTCGCCGGTGGGAGAGGTCGGCGACGTCGAGCCGGTCACCGGCGGCCGGGTGGTCTCCCCGGGAGACGGCGGCTCGGCCGGAGGGCTGGGGCTGGGGCTCGGGCTGGTGGCCGGGCCGACGGGTGTCGGGCCGTCCGAGAGGAGAGCGGCCGCGGTCACCCCGCCACCGGCGAAGAGCAGGCACGCGGCCCCGGCGGCCACCGCGAGGCGGCGCCGGTGCGCGTGCCTGGCACGCTCGGCGATCCGCGCGACCGGTACGGCACGGGTACGGGACTGCCCGGAGGCGGCGGCCTGCCGGAACAGCTCGCGCAGGGGGTCCTGGGGTTCCTGGGGGTCAGGCACCGGGGTCCTCCTCGACGTTCCGGGGCTGCAGACGATCGGCGAGCGCGACCCGGCCGCGGACCAGGTGCGTCTTGACGGTGCTGGCGGACTGTCCCGTCTCGCCGGCGATCTGTTCGACGCTCAGGTCGCACAGGTAGTGCAGCGTCACCGTGCGCCGCTGCTGGGCGGGCAGGTCACGCAGCGCCTCGATGAGCACCACATGCTCGGGGCCGGGACCCTCGACGGGTGGTGGAGCGCCCGCGCGGTCCCAGGCGTCCGACGCGCGCCGGCGGAAACGCCAGCGGCTCACGGCGAGACGCCAGGCGACGGTACGGATCCACGCCTCCGGCTGCCCGTCGCGATCGAGCTGCCGCCGCCGGCTCCAGCCCTTGACGAACGCCTCCTGCACGACGTCCTGAGCCTCGTGCAGATCGCCCAGCATCACGTACAGCTGCCCTGTGAGTCGCGCGACCGCCTGCTCGTAGAACGCCTCGAACTCCTCAACGGTCAACACTCACTCCCGGATCTTTCGCTTCACCCCGCATACGCCTGGCACCAGGCGTCTGGTTGACACGGGCCACGAATCAACAGAGTGACGGTGATCACGGAACCGGACGGAGCCGACACGCGTCGCCCTGGCCGACCGTACGGAAGGCCGCTCTCCACCGGGGGAGAGCGGCCTTCCGTGGGTTCATGGGCGCGGGGGGCGCCCAGCGGCGGGCGGGGGCGGGCCTAGCGGTGGGTGAGGGCGGCTGCCAGCACCTTTGCCGCGACCACCGGGTGGAAGAGGACCGCGGGGGAGGCCGTCATGTTGACCACCCGGACGAAACGCGACCACATCGCCGCGTCCTTCACCGCCACCCGGAACAGCCGCGTGTTGTACCAGTGACCGAACCGGGCGCCCGCCGGCTGCCGTCGGGGGTTCCACATCAGGTCCGAGTTGGTGGACAGCGTCCACGGCGCGAGGAGCAGTCGGCCGACGCGCCGCTGGAAGTCCCGTGCGGCGCCGTCGAGGGCGCGGCCCCCGGCCTGCCGGCGGGTGAGCATCGCGTGCAGCATCTCGGCCTCCATCGCGGCGACGGTGAGGCCCTGCCCGTACACCGGGTTGAAGACGCAGACCGAATCGCCGATCGCGACGAGCCGGTCGGGCCAGTCCTTGACCAGGTGGTACGGCCGCCAGCGGTTGTCGACGTTGGTGTAGCGGTATGTGGGCTCCTGGACCGTACGGCGTGCCAACTGCTCGGCCAGCTTCGTGTTCTCCAGACCGTGGGCGTACTCCAGATATCCGGCGTCGTCGGTCGGCGGCTGCTGCTCGAAGCCGAACAGCGAGCAGGTCCACCGGCCGCCCTCGACGGCCAGGAGCACACCCGCACGGGCGACCCGCGGCGCGAACAGCATCTGGTAGGCGATGAAGAAGTCCGGATGTCCTTCCTCGGGCCGGTCGAAGTTCATCGAGGTGTACGTGACCTTCGCCTTCACCGTCCGCTGCGCGGGCACGGAGACGCCGAGTTCGCCCAGCCACCCTTCCAGAGAGCTCGACCGGCCCGACGCGTCGACGACCAGGTCCGCGGCCAGCTCGGCCGTCCGGACCTCGTCCCCCTGGCCCCGGCGGTACGTCACGCCGCCCACCCGCCCCCGCCCGTCCCTCACCAGGCCCGTGCACGAGGCGCCGGCCATCGGCGTCACCTGCGGCAGGGCGAGGACCCTGCGCCGCAGCCGCCGCTCCAGCTCGTCGCGGGTGAACGTCTGGATCTCCACGCCCGTGCGGGTGCGCGGCGCGGTGCCGGCGGGCAGGAGGAAGTCGATCCCCTCCCCGTAGTCGAACACCGGCGCGCCGGCGGCGCGTAGCTCCTCGCGCAGCCCGGGGAAGAGCTTCTCGAGGACCTCGCCGCCCTTGGCCAGCATCGCGTGCGCGTGATAGCCCTGCGGTGCGCCCGGGTGGCTGCCGGTGTCCTCGTCGACGGCGTCGCGCTCCAGCACGACCACCTCGCGGAAGAAGTCGGACAGGACGCGCGCGGTCACGAGTCCCGCGTAACTCCCGCCGACGACCACCGCCGTGCCCCAGGGAAGATGCTTCGTCATGCGCTCCAGCATGCGCAGGTGCGCGTACCCGTCTCTACGGCACACACCCCGCTCCGACCAGCGCAAAGGATCACTGCGGGCGCACGACCGGCGCGGGGCGGTGCCGGCGTGACGCCCCGCCGTCTCGGTGTGCTCGCCGTGCGGCGGGACACCGAGCCCTTCACCGCGCGGGAGCGCGCGGCCCTCGCCCTGGCGGAGGCCGCGGCGGACCCCGCCGACGCCTTTGACCGCGTCTCTATCCGGAGCAGGCATCCCGTACGGGACGCTATGGCCTGATCCAGGAGGCGTCGGTGACCGACAGGCGTCTGACGGCCAGGGCGGTCGCCAGCACCAACGCCAGCGTCACCACCAGGACGAGGGTGAGCCGCCCGACCTGGAGGAGCACTGCGCCCACCAGGGCGCCGAGGAACATGGCCAGCACGGACAGCAACCGCCGGCCCGGCCGGGGCGGCGTGGTTCTGCCGGTCGCGGCGGAGTCCGCGGCCAGGCCGGTCAGCGTCTGCGTCAGCACGGTCGTGGTCAGGTCCGGTACGCCGAGGCGCCGGGCGACCGCGGTCTGCAGCCCCATGGCGACGCCGAGCGTGACGATCAGGACGTACTGGACCGGGTCGCTCACCTTGTCCCGCGCCACGACCGCGGTGACGAGCGCCGCGGCGACGAGGACTGCCTGCAGGGTGGCGCCCGCGGCGAGCAGGCGCCCGCGGTGCCCCGTGAACCGGGTGCCGAAGCGGCCACCGGTCACCGCGCCGACGAGGAACGCCGCCATCGCCGTGAGGGAGGCGGGCGCGGAGAAGCCCTCCGCGCCCGCCAGGGCGAAGCCCAGGAACGCCACGTTGCCGGTCATGTTGGCCACGAAGACATGCCCGAGCCCGAGATAGCTCACCGCGTCCACCAGGCCGGTCACCACCGTCAGCGTGAGCAGGAGCGGCGGCAACGGCCCATGACGGTCGCCCTTCGGCGGAACCAGTGTGTGGGCCGCGTCAACCAGCAGCTTGCGCATCCTCGTTGCTCCTTCCGGGGCGGAGGGACCGTGCGGCACCGCAGAGTGAGCGGGCCGCTCACCGGACCGACGAGGGCGGCAGGACAGACCCGCACGGGCCAGGGGTCAACCCGAGAACATGGTCCACCGACCGGTGACCGGGACCGGTGAGCCCCGGCGGGTCAGCCGGAATCCGACCGCGACGCCTGACCCCGTGACACCCGAACGAGGGGGAGCCGCCGGCCCGGCCCCAGTTCCTCGTCCCCTGCCGTCACTTCCCGGCCGGCGCCTCTCCCGTACTCGTGCTGCGTCCGAACGCGCGCTGGGACGCCTCCGGCGACGACCCCGCGCTGTACGGCATGTCACGGGGCGGCGCGGGAGGCTCATCCGTCTCCGGCTCCGGCGTGCGCGGAGAAAACACGTGGACCGCACACGTGCCGACGCGGAAGACTGACGTTTTGTCACCTGTCGGTCCGAGAGCACAGGGTTCGAGATGGGATCACCTGAAACGTCCGAAGGATTACCGAGCAAGGGCTCGGTGCTCCTCGCGCTCCGCTACTACGGAAGGGAACTGTCCCGGCACCGGTGGATGACCGTGCCGGCCATGCTGCTGCCTGCGCTCGGCAACATCGGCATCTTCTACATCGCGCCCCTGATCGTCGCCAAGCTCGTCGGCCGGATCGCCGGGGACGGCGACGCGGCCGCCGGGATCGGCCCGATGCTGCCGTACGTCCTCGGCTTCGCCGGCGTCCTGCTGCTCGCGGAGGCCCTGTGGCGCATCGGACTGCACTGTCTGAACCGCCTCGACGCCCGCGGCATCGAGCACCTGTACGTGATCGGCATGGACGAGCTGTACGCCAAGGACGCCGCCTTCTTCCACGACAACTTCGCCGGATCGCTGACCAAACGGGTCCTGAGCTTCGCCTCCCGCTTCGAGGAGTTCGTCGACACGCTCACGTTCTCCGTCATGGGCAGCTTCGTACCGCTGGTCTTCGCCTCGGTGGTGCTCTGGCAATACGACCCGCTGCTCGTGGTCGGCCTCCTCACGCTGATCACGGTCACGGCGGTCTGCGTGACCCCCCTGATCCGTCGCCGCCAGGCGCTGGTCGCCCGGCGCGAGCAGGCGATCGCCCGGGTCTCCGGCCACGTCGCCGACAGCCTGATGAACATGGACACGGTCCGGTCGTTCGCCGCCGAGGACCGCGAGGCCGCGGAGCACCGGTCCCGCGTCGCCGAGTCGCGGCGGCTCACGCTGCGGTCCTGGGACTACGGCAATCTGCGCATCGACACACTCGTCGCGCCGATGTCCGTACTGACCAACCTGCTGGGGCTGCTGCTCGCGCTCTCCCTCGGCGCGGGACAGCACGGCGTCGAGGCGGTCATCGTCGCCTTCACGTACTACGCCAACGCGACCCGGATCATGTTCGAGTTCAACCAGATCTACCGCCGACTGGAGAGCTCGATGACGGAGGCGGCGCAGTTCACCGAACTGCTCCTCGAACCGCCGACCGTACGTGACCCCTCGTCCCCGGAGCCGCTCCTGCCCCAGGGCGCCGGCGTGCGCTTCGAGCAGGTGACCTTCGCCCACGCGGGGGCCGAGCCGCTCTTCGAGGGCCTCGACCTGGACGTGCCCGGCGGGGCGAAGATCGGATTCGTCGGACGGTCCGGCGGCGGCAAGACCACGCTCACCCGGCTGCTGCTGAGGATGTCGGACATCGACGGCGGCCGGATCATGATCGGAGGCCAGGACATCAGCCGGCTGCGCCAGGCCGAACTGCGCAGCCTGATCGCGTACGTACCGCAGGACCCGGCGATGTTCCACCGCACGCTGCGGGAGAACATCGCGTTCGCCCGGCCGGGCGCCACGGAGGACGAGATCCGGCGCGCCGCCGAGGCGGCGCACGTCACGGAGTTCGCCGACGCGCTCCCCGACGGCTTCGACACCATGGTGGGCGAGCGGGGCGTGAAGCTGTCGGGCGGGCAGCGGCAGCGGGTCGCCCTCGCCCGGGCGATCCTGCGCGACGCGCCGATCCTGCTGCTCGACGAGGCCACCAGCGCCCTGGACTCCGAGAGCGAGATCCTGGTCCAGGACGCGCTGTGGAAACTCATGGCGGGACGCACGGCGCTCGTGGTGGCGCACCGCCTCAGCACGGTCGCCACCATGGACCGGCTCGTCGTCCTCGACCGCGGCCGGATCGTCGAGCAGGGCACGCACCAGGAACTGCTCACCTTCGGAGGCGCCTACGCGAAGCTCTGGCAGCACCAGTCGGGCGGTTTCCTCGACGACACCCCCGCGTCGGCCGATCTGCACTGACCCGTCGCACCGCCCCCGGGCCGCGTCCGCGATTCCCGTACTCTTTGCCAGTCTTGGCATGATCGGGGCGGACGCGGCCCGAAGAACACGAGAGGGTCGGGCCATGCATCACGACCGCACGCTGGACGGCGCACTGGACGTGCTCGTCTCGCTGGCCGACAAGGACGACGCCTGGCGGATACGGGAGCGGATCGGGGTCGCGGACCGGCAGGGCACGACCGACCCGCGGCGCTGGATCGCCACCCGGCAGATCGCCTCCACCGCCCCGCGCGCCTCCACCTGGCTGTGGATGCTGGAGGAGGACAACCCTGAGATCAACGAGATCGTGGTCCTGCTCGACAGCGGTCTCCCCAGCGCGCTGGAGCTGGCGGTCCTCAACGGAGAGCCCTTCGGACCCGACGAGCACCGCCGTGTGCCGGTGACGAAGGCGCTGGCCGACCGGCCCCGACCGGACGCCGTGAAGCGGCTGCCCGAGGAGGAACTGGTCCCCGCCCTCCGGGCGGTGACGACCATGCGCCAGGGCCGACGGGCCGCGCGGGCGGTCGCCCGCGGGGACTGGCCGGGCGTCGTCGAGGCGGACACCGCGGACCCGTTGCCCGGGTACGCGCGGTGGGCGCTCGCGCTGCGGCCCGACTGCCCCACGGCGCTGCGGAAGCGGTTCTCCGACCACCCGAGCTACGCCCACCGGATGCGCACGGCCGGCATCGTCGAGAGCCCGGCCGCCTACGTACAGGAGTGGCGCACCGCCCACACGGTCCTGGCCACACTGGACACCGGCCGATGGGCGTTCCCCACCCGGCTGCGGGAGGCCGAGGACGCGCTGCGGCCCCTGGTGCGCGGCTCGTTGGGGGCGAACGTCGAGGCCTGGGCCGTACTGGCGCAGCTGCTGCCGACCTTCACCGGCACCGTCCCGGAGCTGATCGTGACCGCGGGCGCGATCGCCTGAGGCGCCGCGACGGGGAGCCTCGGCCGGGACAACGGGCCGGGCCCGGGGACGAGGGCGGGGGCGGGGCGGCTGGAGTCGAACCAGCGTGTCCCGGTTCTGGAGACCGGTGCGTCTGCCTCTGCGCTACGGCCCCGCCTTGCGGCCGATCCTAGAGCACATGCCCGCGCCGAAACAGCTTCGCCCGCCGTCGCCGCCGCCTGATAGCAATGGACGAGAACCAAGGGAGTGACGGGGGAGACATGGCGTACGGGGAGCGCGGGGGACGGCCCCGCCATGTGGTCGATCTGACGGACCGACGCGCTCTGGAGCGGTGGCGGCCCGCCGACGAGGCGGTGATCACGGAGGCGCGGCGGCTGAAGGAGGCCGCGCTGCTCGACTTCGGGCTCTCCGGTTCGGCCGTGGCCTCCTGGCTGTACGCCAAGTGCCGCCACCAGATTCCGACCACGGCGGTGGACACGGCCGCGGTGGTGGCGAGCGGCGACGGAACCTGTCTGCTCGTCTACAACCCGGAGTTCTTCGTCTCCCTCGGGCTGGAAGGCGTCTCGTTCGTCCTCTTCCACGAGGCGCGGCACCTGATCCACCGGCATCTGTTCGTCGAGCCGGAGCTGCGGAGCGATCCGGTGTTCACCCTGGCCGCCGAGGTCTCCATCAACCATGTGGCGATGGTGCGTCTCGGTGTGAGCGAGCTGCCTTCGCGCGAGGGCGTACCGGTGGGCGTGAACCCGCGCGAGATCCACGCCGCCTACCGCGAGGATCTCCTGGCGCACGGTCTGGAGCCCGTGGAGTACGGGGAGTTCATCGGCACGGACATGTCGGTGTACGGAGAGCTGAAACGGATGGCGCACCCGCCCGTGCCGACACCGGCGCTGTGCGTCCGGCTCTCCCACGACGGGATTCCCGCCGACCAGGAGACCGTCGACGCCCTCGCCTCGTCCGTGCTGCTCAACTCCCTGCTCGCGGCGCGCCGCGGCCACGCGGTGGCCGAGGCGGAGCTCGGCGAGCTGATGGACCGCACGGACGGGGCCTCCGACCGGGTGACCCGGATGTGGGGCCGGCTGGGCGCGGGGCTGCTGCGCGGGCAGACGCCCCGCACGGGGCAGGTCGACTGGTGGCAGCGCTGGCTGGTGGACGTCGTCGCGTCGAAGCTGCGGGACGGCGAGCGGCTGGTGTACCCGAAGAAGCGGGGCGCGCTGCTCGCGGCGCTCGGCCTCGACCCGATGCTGTCGCGGCGCGGCCCGGTGCGCGACAAGGTCCTCGTCATCGCGTACGACACCTCGGGGTCCATGCCGGACCACGTCGTCGGCTGGCTCACCGAACTGGTCGGCGGGATCGACGGGGTGGAGGCCCACTGGCTCTCCTTCGACGCCGTCGTGATGCCGTTCCGCCCCGGCGAGAGGGTCTACGGCGGCGGAGGCACGAGCTTCCAGGCCGTCGCGGACTACGTCGAGGGGCGCACGCTCGTCGACGGCCGGACCTTCGACGAGACCCCGGACGCCGTGGTGATGCTCACCGACGGGTACGCACCCCCGATCACGCCGGCCGAGCCCGACAAGTGGATCTGGCTCATCACCGAGGGCGGCGACGACTGGCCCGACTCGCACACACCCGCGATGGCCTGCCATCGCGTCACGACAGGATCGACATGACCGCGCTCCGTACCGCCGCTCGATGGCGGCCCAACGCCACCTACCCGCAGCCGCCGGAGGGCTGGACGGGGGTGTCGCGCCTCGAGGGCTTCATCGACGCGATGATCGACATGGGCCAGACCGGCCAGGTCTTCGGCGAGCACGGCATCGGCAAGACGGCGACGTTCTTCTCGCACATCGCCGAGGCCTACCCGGACGCCGAGCTGGTCTTCGTCCCGGCCGCCAACCTCACCCCCGACGACCTGCTCGCCAACGCTCCCGTACGGGACGAGGAGACCGGGAGGCTCGTGCTGCGGCAGCTGGTGATGAGCCAGCTGAAGCCGGGGAAGCCCTTCGTGCTGCTCATCGACGACTCGCTGCAGGCGGGGGAGTCGATCCAGTCGCAGCTCATGCAGATCGCCTGCAACTGGACGCTCGGCGGCTACGACCTCCGGGCGCTCGGCTGTATCGGTGTCTTCCTCACCGACAACGAGTCGCTCGCCGAGACCGCCGCCCGTCGCAGCGATCTGGCCATCCTGGACCGGATGGTCACGATCCGGATCACCGCCAAGGACACGGCCTGGCGGTTCAAGCTGGCGGCGAAGTACCGCGGGTGGGACCTCGGCGGGGTGTTCTCCCTGTGGGCGTCGCTGAGCCCCGGGCTGCGGGAACTGCTCTCGCCCCGCACCCTGGACCACATCCTCGCCAACGCGCAGGAGGGCTTTCCGCTGAGCTGGGGGCTGCCCCTGGTCAACGGGGAGCGGCTCCGGCTCGCCGAGCCGCGCCCCGACGGCAGCCCGGGCCCCCACCGGACCCAAGAGATTCTCGACCGGATCGCGCAGACGCTCGGCGTCCCGAATCCGGCGCGGATCGCCGACCCCGTGCGCAGCGTCGTGCGGGCGGCCCTGCGCAACCGGTGGACCGTGCTGCTCCAGGGCCCGCCCGGCTGCGGCAAGACCGAACTCGTCCGGCAGACGGTCCGGGAGGGCATGGGCGGCCGGGAGCCGCTGTACTTCTCGCTGCCCGTCACGAACGTCGAGGACCTCTGCGCCCCGATCCCGACCCCGGACGGCTCCCTGGACAATCTGCTGGCCGCCGCCTTCACCGGCACGGAGCCGAAGGCGATCGTCTGGGACGAGTACAACCGCCCCAAGGACAAGGCCGCCTTCGCCAAGCTGATGGAGATCACGCAGGAGTGGTCTCTGGCCGGCCGGCCGATCGAGGGACTGCGGGCCCAGATCGCGGTGCAGAACCCGCCGTACCATCTGGGCCGCAAGCTCCTCGTGGCGCGGAACAACATCGCGCAGGCGACGCGGTTCACGGCCTCGTTGATCGTTCAGCCCGGGGACATCCCGGCCAACGAGTGGCTGATCGAGACGTACGGTCCGGTGGCCGAGACCGTGCTCGAGTGGTGGAAGCACGACATCGACGACGACGGCCGTGCCTGGATCACGAAGCGGACCATCGAGCGGCTGGTCAAGCTCCATCAGCGGGGGCTGCCCCTGGAGATGGGTACGGTCTATCTGGGGGACGGCGAGTACGCCCCGGTGTCGCTGACCGGTCTCGTCGAGCGGCTGAACAACCGGCCGGTGACCGGGTTGCGGGAGATGGCCCGGCAGGTGGAGGCGTGGGAGGCGCGGCTCCGGCGTGCGGCGGACGAGTCCTCCGAGGGCGGCGACGACAGCGATGTGGTGCACCAGGTCATCGCCAACGCCGAGTTGTCGCAGCTGAAGAAGCACCGCAAGGCCGTGACCCGCCTGGTCGCGCTGCTGCCCCCGAAGCTGCGGTCGACCTATCTGGTCGGAGCTTCGGAGGAGCATCAGCGCTTCTGGATCGAGGTGTTCGCCGCGATGCCGCGGTGACACCGCTCAGGTGAGGACGGAGAGGGCGGCGAGCGCCGGTCCCACGGCGCCTCCGAGCTGGTAGCAGAGGACGAAGAGCCCGATCGCGGCCGGCCGCTGGGCTTCCGGCACCTGCCGGGAGGCGTGGACGGAGAGGACCGCGTTGCTGCCGGTGGCGACGAACACGGCGGCCGCGGCGGCCAGGAGCAGTACGGGTGCCGAGGTGGCTGCGGCGGCGGCCAGGGGCGCGGCTGTTCCCAGCGCGACGAGGAGGGTGAGTGAGCGTCGGTGCCCCAGCCGGCCCGCCTTGGCGGCGAGGATCCAGGAGAGCGCGGATCCGGTCAGGAGCGCGGCCAGCTGGCCCGTGCCGATCGCCTCGGCGGACCACCCGGTCCGCCGCCGGGCGAGTTCGGGCAGGGCGAAGAGCAGGGTGAAGTAGGAGGTGGAGAACACGAACGCCAGGAGGGCGGAGTGCCGGAAGGCTCGTGAGCGGACCGCGGCGGCGGGAACGAATCCGTCCGGACGCCGCCGTACGTGGAGGGCGAGCGGGACCGCGAGGGCGGCGGCCGTGAGTCCGCCCGCCAGAGGGGCGGTCGGGGCGAGGACCAGTGCGGATGCCAGTGCCACGACGAGGCCGGCTCCGACGGCGTCGAACGGCGTGGTGCGGGGCGGGCGTTCGGATGCTGCCTCACCCGAGGCGATATGACGCCGGACCGCCGGGACGGCGAGGAGCGCGAGGGCGGAGACGGTGAGCGGGGCGCGGGCGCCGACCGTGGTCGCGAGGACGGAGCCGACCAGCGGTCCGACGGCGCCCAGTACTCCGAATCCGGCGGTGATCGCCCCCATGCGCCGGGTGGAACCGGCGAGGTTCATCGCCACGGCCACCAGCCCCGCCCCGCCGGCCGCCTGTGCGGCTCTGCCGGCGAGGGCCAGGGAGAACCAGGGGGCCAGAGCGAGGGTCACAGTCCCCGCGAGCGCGGCGGCCGTGGACACCACGAGGGTGAGTCCGAGGCCCCGGTGTCGTACGAGGGCGGCGAACAGGGGGGTCCCCACCGTCATGGCCCAGGCGAAGACGGTGACCGTCCACGTCGCCCGGTCGGTGGGGACCCCCAGGGAGCGGGCCATGTCCGGGAGGATGAGGACGGGGGCGTTGGCTCCGGTGGCGATGGGCGCGGCGAGCAGAGCCAGCCAGAGGGCGGACAGCCGGCGGGTCGGCGCCGGGCCGGTGAGACGACGTGTTGCGGTGACGGTGGACACGAGGGACCCCCTGTTCGGTCGGGCTCAGACGGTGGTGACGGCCTTGTCGTAGGCGAGGCGCGGCGAGCGGGGGAACCAGGGGTTCTCGCCCGGCCTGCCGATGTTGACGACCATCAGCGGGGTGTGGTCGTCGTCGAGGAACTCCTTCTGTACGCCGGTGTGGTCGAAGCCGGTCATCGGACCGGCGGCCAGCCCTGCGGCGCGGATGCCGATGATGAAGTACGCGGCCTGGAGGGCGCCGTTGAGCGCGGCGGAGCTCTCGCGGACCGGGCGCTCGGCGAAGAACATGTCCTTCGCCTGCGGGAAGTGCGGGAGCAGGTCGGGGAGTTCCTCGTGGAACTCGTTGTCGGTGGAGAGGATCGCGACCAGCGGGGCGGACCCGGTCTTGGCGCGGTTGCCCTCGGCCATGTGCGTCAGCAGCCGCTCGCGGGCGGCATCCGAGCGGACCAGGGTGACCCGGAGAGGAGCCTGGTTGTAGGCGGTCGGGCCGAACTTGACGAGGTCGTAGACGGCCTGGATCTGCTCGTCGGTCACCGGCTCGTCGGTGAAGGTGTTGGCGGTCCGGGCCTCGCGGAAGAGCAGGTCCTGGGCGGCGGCGTCGAGGGTGAGGGCGGAGAAGGACATGAGTGATCCGTTCGTTCAAGGTCGATAATCTCAACGTTGAAATAAAATCATCACCGATCGATCAACGTCAAGTGTCTCAACGTTGAGATATCCTCGGGCGAGGACGAACTGAACGGAGAAGGACAGTCCATGGACACGACGAAGGACGGCGACCCGGGCGCCGACGCGGTCGACCGGATCATCGAGCAGTGGACCGACGAACGTCCCGACTTCGCCGACGTCCTCTGGCCGGTCGAGGTGCTGGGCCGGCTCCAGCGGCTGGGAGTCGCGCTGGAGAAGGAGTTCCGCGCCTTCGCCGCGGAACGCGGCCTCGAACTCGGCGAGTTCGACGTCCTCTCCACCCTCCAGCGCTCCGGCCCGCCGTACGAACTCACGGCCGGGGCGTTCCGCAAGGCGTCCATGGTGACCTCGGGAGCCATCACCAACCGCATCGACCGCATGGAGGCCAAGGGCCTCGTCGAGCGGGTCCGCGACACCCAGGACCGCCGCTCGGTCAGGATCCGGCTGACCGAGGCGGGCCACGAGGTCACCCGCGCCTACATGGAGGACCACCTCGCCAACGAGGCGCGTCTCCTCGCCCACTTCGACAGGGACGAATGCGACGCCCTCGCCGGGCAGCTCCGCCGCCTCCTCATCTCCCTCGGTGACACCGGCATCCGCTGACACCACCGCTCGACACCCTTCCGGCCACCTCCCCGAGGTCGCCCCGACGCCGCGTCACCGTCGCCGTACGCGACGGTGACGCGGCGTCGGCGTCGTGTCACGTCCGGCGCCGCGGGTCCTGCGATCCCGTGACCGGTCATTTCGCCGATGCCTTCGTCCGCCGCTGCCCCGACAGTGGCCGAGCCGGTCGATACCGGCGCGCCGGCCGATCCCCAGGCCGCCGCCGCACCCCCACGACATGACGCAACACGACACGAGAGGACGACTCCGTCGTGAAACGACACCTCGCCGCCGCCGTAACCCTGTCATCCCTGGCCTTCCTGGCCGCCCCCGCCGCCGACGCCGCGGACAACCCCTACCAGCGCGGACCTGCGCCGACCGTGGCCTCCATCGAGGCGGCGCGCGGCTCCTACGCGGTCTCCCAGACCAGCGTCTCCTCCCTCGCCGTCACCGGTTTCGGCGGCGGCACCGTCTACTACCCGACGTCGACGAGCGACGGCACGTTCGGCGCGGTCGTGATCTCCCCCGGCTTCACCGCCTACGAGTCGTCGATCGCCTGGCTGGGCCCGCGTCTTGCCTCGCAGGGCTTCGTCGTCTTCACCATCGACACCCTCACCACGCTCGACCAGCCCGACAGCCGGGGCCGTCAGCTCCTCGCGGCCCTCGACTACCTGACCCAGCGCAGCTCGGTCCGCGGCCGCGTCGACGCCTCGCGCCTGGGCGTGATGGGCCACTCGATGGGCGGCGGCGGCACGTTGGAGGCGGCCAAGAGCCGGCCCTCGCTGAAGGCCGCCATCCCGCTCACCGGCTGGAACACGGACAAGACCTGGCCCGAGATCAGCACGCCCACCCTGGTCGTGGGCGCCGACGGCGACACCGTCGCATCGGTCGCCACCCACTCGGAGCCGTTCTACGAGAGCCTGCCGGCGTCCCTGGACAAGGCGTACCTGGAACTCAACGGCGCGACCCACTTCACGCCGAACAGCTCGAACACGACGATCGCGAAGTACAGCATCTCCTGGCTCAAGCGGTTCATCGACAACGACACCCGCTACGACCAGTTCCTCTGCCCGCTGCCCCGGCCGAGTCTGACGATCGAGGAGTACCGGGGCACCTGCCCGCTCGGCTCCTGACGGCTGCCGCCGTCCCCGCCACGCGCCCCGAGCATGGAGCGCGTGCGCGGGGCGGGGGTGACGCTTGTCCCGGTGCACAGCGGGTGTCCCACAGGTGTGGGCCCTGGCCCAACACACAGCCCTTCCCCCGGTCCTTACCCGCCAGTACCGTTGCGGCGTGAGTGGAGCGACGAGGGCCGCCGCTGCTCCGCGGCTGTACGACCGTACGTCCGAACTCGCCGCCGGGGCGGCGCTCGCGGCGCGGGCCGCCGAGGGGTCGGGCGGTGTTCTGCTGGTCACCGCGGGCCCCGGCATGGGCCGCACGGCGCTGCTCGACCGGACGGTACGGGAGTGCGCGATCCGGGCGCACCGCGTGGGCGCGCCGAGCGGCAACCGGGTTCCCTGGAGCGGTGTGCGGGCCCTGGTGTCCGCACTCGCCCCGACGCCCTCGGCCGCGCGACGCGCCGTGCGGGCGGCCCGCGGCCCGGAGGGCGTGGCAGGGGCGCTGACCGCCCTGCGCCCCGGTGAACCCCTGCTGCTCTGCGTGGACGACCTCCATCTCTGGGACGCGCACTCGCGCACCGCGCTCGACGCGGTGTGGCGTGCGAGCCCCGTGCCCTGGGCGTGGGTCGTCTCGTTCGCGGGGCACCACCGGCCGCCCGAGGTGCCCGGTTCCCGGGTGCTGCGCCTGGGGCGGCTGGGCAGGCAGAGCGCCGCCGCCCTGCTCGACGAGGCGTGCCGGGCGCCGCTGACCGCCTCCGTACGCGCCCGGCTGCTCGACGAGGCCGCCGGGCACCCCGGGGTCCTGACGGCGATGGCCGCACGACTCTCCGCGGCGGACGGGCCGGCGGGTGCCGGGGGCGGCCCGCCGGGCTCCGTGACGGACGACGCGGTGCTGTCCGAGGTGTACCGGGGGCTGCTGGAGTCCTTACCGGCCGAATGCGAACGGGTGTTGACGCTGGTGGCGGTCGCCGGCGAACCGGACCCGGCGGCGGCCGGGCCTGGTGACGTGCGCCCTGTCGGCGCCGATGCCGTCCTGGCGGCGGCACGCGCCGTACGGGCATCGCCCGAAGCGCTCGACCGGCTGGTGGCCTACGGGCTGCTGCGGGGGACCCGCGAGGCGCTCCGCTTCGAGGACGCCCTTCTGCGGCGCGCCGTCCTGGGCACCGTACCGCCGTCACGGCGCCGGGAGTTGCGTGCGCTCCTCGCCCCACCGGCCGGGGCTGGGGCCGTGGTCGGGGCGGGGGCCGCCGTTGCCGGGGCGGAGGAGGAGCCCGACCGGCTCCGGGCCGCCGAGGAGGTGCGCGCGCCGGCCGGCGTGGTGCGGGGACGGGCCGAGCTGGTGCGCGGTCTGGCCGTACTGGCCGACGGCCCGGCCGGGGACGCCCACCAGGTGCTGCTCCTCGCCGCCTCGCTGCTGCGCGAGGCCGCGCCCGAGGAGGCGGCCGAGGCGCGGTTCTTCGCCATGGAGGCCGCCTGGGCCGCGGGGGACGCCGAAGCCTGCGCGACCGCGCTCGGCGGTGGCGACGACATCCGTACCCGCGGCACAGGACTCTCGGACGCGTCCACCGACGCCGCCGAGCGGGACTTTCGTGACGGGATGTGCGCCGCGCTCGCCGTCCGGCTGCACGAGGCACGCGCGCCGCTGGCCCGCGTCGTGGCCCATGACGGAGCGGCCGAGGAACCGCGCCACCTGCTGCGCGCGGGGGCAGCCGCGCTGGTGCTGGGGGACGCGCCCACCGCCGTACGCGTCCACGCCCGCGCGCTGGCCAAGGTACGGGCCGAGGGCCGTACCGCGCTGCTCCCGCGGGTCCTCGAGCACCTGGCGTACGCCGAGCTGAGGGCCGGATGCCACGAACGGGCCGCCGCCCACGCCCGGGAGGGGCTCCGTACCGCGGAACTCACGGGCCAGCGCAACGCGGCGGCCCACCAGCACGCGGTGCTCGCCCTCGCCGCCTCGGTCTCGGGCGACCGACACGCCGTGGCCGAACACGCCGGCCGGGCGCTCGGCACCGCCCGGCCGCACGGGCTCGTCCAGGCGACGACCCTCGCCGAGTGGTCACTGGCCCGGGCGGAACTGGCCGACGGGCTCGCCGCCCAGGCCGCGGCACGCCTCGCCCCCCTCGTGGGCCAGGGGCCCCGCAGCGGCCACTTCGCCCTCCGGATGCTGGCCGTGCCCTGCTTCGTCGAGGCCGCCTGCGCGGCGGGCCGGGCGGCGGACGCCCGGGCCGCGGCGGAGGAGTTCGCCGTCTGGGCCGGTCTGGGGGTCGATCCCCAGGCACCCGCCCAACTGGCCCGCTGCCGTGCGCTGCTGGCCGGTGCCGACGACTCCGCGCACTGGTACGGGGAGGCGGTACGGCACCACGAGGAGAGCGGCAACGACTTCGAGCGGGCGCGGACCCTGCTGGCGTACGGAAAGTGGCTGCGCAGGCGCAGGCGGCCGGTCGATGCCAGGGGACCCCTCAGCGACGCGCTCGTCACCTTCGAGCGGGCGGCGGCCGGTGTCTGGGCCGACCAGGCGCGGGCCGAACTGCGGGCTACGGGCGGCGCCGTGGGCGGTACGGCCGCGACGTCACCGGAGGTCGCGGGCGAGCTGACGCCCCAGCAGCAGCGCATCGCGGGTCTGGTGGCGGCGGGAGCGACGAACCGCGAGATCGCGGACCGGCTCTCGCTGAGCCCCCGTACGATCGACCACCATCTGCGGAACGTGTTCGCCCGGCTCGGCGTCCGCTCCCGCGTCGAACTCTCGGGGCTCCTGGCCCGCACCGCCGGGAGCACCGGGGACACCCGGCACGCTCCGGACGCACGCCGGACCGGCCCGTGACGAAGCCGCGGCCCTTCGGTCGTCGGCCCCGCAGGTCACTGCAGCTCAGGCGTCGTCGTCCGGGCCCGCCGACTCCGCCGAGGACGGCGGGGCCGTGCGGTGGACGCTGCGGACGGCCTCGATGTCCGCGGAGACCGCGGGCTTCGGCAGGTGTGCGCTGAACGCGTCGAGCCGGCGCCGGACGCTGGTCGCGATGCCCTTGCCGAGGACGAAGCGCGTCGGGGTGAGAGCCCGGGGCGCGGCGTCGAGGAGCCGGTGGGCCTCGCGGCTGCGCAGACCGGTGTGGGCGAGGACGAGGTGGGTCAGACGGTGCTCGCGCCCGGCCAGCGTCTCGCCGATCGCGGTCGCGGCGCCCAGGTCGACGTGGTTGTCCGCCGCGCCCAGTGTGCCGGCGGCGCGGACCCGGCCGAGGTCGAGCAGTTCGACGCCCGCGCCCGCCGCCGCTGCGACGAGCCGGGCGGTGGCCTCGGGCCCGATGCCGTTGCTGGCGACGGAGAGCCGGGTCGTGCGGCCGTACGGCGCGCGCTCCAGCGCGTCCGCGAGGAGCAGTGCCCCGTCGTCGCCCAGCCGGGCCGCCGAGGCGTACAGCTCACCGACCGCTCCGGAGGCGAGCAGCGCGGCGAGCGGTGCGGCCCCGGTACGGCCGAGCGGATTGCCGCCGACGAAGAGCCGTTCGATCCGGCGTCCGGAGGCCGCCGCCGCGAGCAGCGCCTCCGCGAGAACGGTGAGCCCCGCAGGGTCGAGGCCGGTCTGTACGAGGTCGAGGGTGCGAAGCCCGGACGCGGCGGCCACCAGATCCGCCGCCGCCCGGCCCCCGTCCGTGCCGAGCGGGTTGCGCTTGAGCCAGACCCCGCTGACGACGTGCTCGGAGGCCCGCAGACTGTCGGCGATCCGGCAGGCACCGCCCGCGGTGATGCCGTTGCAGCCCAGATAGAGGGTCTCGACGCCCGCGCCGACGGTCTTCTCCGCGACGTCCGCCGCGCCCTCGTCACCGAGCCCGTCCGTTCCGAGAAGGAGATGACGGACCTGCGTCGGACCGGCCGGGTCGCCCAGGGCCTCGGCGATCAGCGCGGCGCCTTCGGGACCGAGGGCCTGCTTGCACAGGTCGAGCCGTCCGTCCGGCATCGCCGTGCCCGCCGGGAAATCGAGCCTGCGGTCGGCGGCCCCGCCGCCGCGCAGCCAGTCGATCAGCGGACCGAGGTCGGCGATCGAACGGGGGAGGACAGGCGGCACGCCCGCGAAGGAGGTGCCGTCGTCGTCCCCTGCCGAGTTCTCCGGACCGGTCACCACTCCGCCTCCCGGTAGTCCTTGAGGAAGACGCCCGACACCGGCGCGCCGGCCTCGCCGCGCACGATCGGGTCGTACACCCGCGCCGCCCCGTCCACGATGTCGAGCGGCGTACGGAACCCGTCGGCGGCGAGGCGGTTCTTCTTCGGCAGGGGGTTCTCGTCGGTGATCCAGCCGGTGTCGACGCTGCACATATGGACACCCTGGGCGGCGAGTTCCGGCCCGCTCGTGCGCGTGAGCATGTTGAGCGCGGCCTTCGCCATGTTGGTGTGCGGGTGCCCGGCGGTCTTGCGCCGCGCGGCGAAGCGGCCCTCCACCGCGGTCACGTTGACCACGTAACGGTTCGGCCGGGGCGAGGCGAGCAGCAGCGGAAGCAACCGGTCCACCAGGAGAGCGGGCGCGAGCGCGTTGACGAGCTGGGTCTCCAGGAGCTCCGCCGGGTCCAGCGCACCGATCCGGGCCGACCAGGAGTTCACCGGGGCGTGATCGGGCAGCAGACCCGCCTCGTCCGCCTCGGTGAGGACGAGCGCGAGCGCGCCCTCCGCGGAGGGCGCCTCCAGAGCCCGCAGCGGGGCGTAACCAGGGGCGGCCCAGGCGGAACGCGGGAGTGCCGCCGTCTCGCCCGCGGCGAGCAGCGCGTACGACTCGGGCGGGCGACGGACCGTCTGGGCGGCGTTGTTGACCAGGATGTCGAGCGGTTCGCCGTCCTCGCGGAGCCGTTCGCAGAGCCCGAGGACCTGGCGCGGGTCGCGCAGGTCGATGGCGACGACCGTCAGCCGGTCGAGCCACGCCTCGCTGCCGGGCGCGGCCTCGAACCGGCGAAGCGTGTCGTGGGGGAAGCGGGAGGTCACGAGGAGTTCGGCACCGTCCCGGAGCATCATCAGCGCCAGCTGGAAGCCGATCTTGACCCGGCCGCCGGTGAGCAGGGCACGGCGCCCGGTGAGGTCGGTCGACAGGGCGCGGCGGGTGGTGTTGTCGGCCGCGCACGCGGGGCAGAGCGCGTGGTAGAACGCGTCGACCTGCCGGTAGTGCGCCTTGCAGACGTAGCAGCGCCGGGGCCGGTGGAAGACCCCGCCCCCGCCCGCGTGCTCGCGCCCCAGCGGAGCGTCCTCGCGGCGCGCGGCGGCGCCGGTCGCCGTGGCGGCCACGACCGTGGCGTCGGCCTCGCCGAGTGCGCCCTTGCGGGCCTTACGGCGCCGCGTGCGGCCGTCGCGGGCGAAGGATTCGGCGACCTGCTCGGCGCGGAGACGGACCGGATCGTCGACGGGCAGGGCGCGGAGCTTTCCGACCGTACGGTCGAAGGCGGCGAGCTCCTCGTCGCTGATCTCCTCGCCGACCCGCCCCATGTCCGTTCCGCCCCGCTGTCGTTCGATGCCGTGGTCCCGGCCGGGTTCGAACCGGCGTGTCCCCTCCGAGGAGGAGGGCGCGACTGCCTCTGCGCTACAGGACCGGAATGGGCCCGGAAGGTCGGATTCGAACCGACGTGACCCGACCTGAGAAGTCGGTGCGACTGCCTCTGCGCTACATCCGGGTGCGGTGATCATACCGGCGGCGCGCGGGGCACCCGTCGGGCCCTGGCTCCTGCCCGGAACCTCGTGGGACAGGCCCCGGAACCCTCCGGCCCGACGCGGCGTACAGTGGGGGCGGGCGCGGTGTGATCACGAGGAGTATGTGTGACCGCGGTGAGTCTTGAGCACGCCACCGTCCCCGCCGATGCCGGCGAGGTGACCCTGCTGATAGCCCGCCGGGTGGAGCCCGGCTACGAAGCAGCCTTCGAGCGCTGGGCGAAGGGCATCCTGGAGAGCGCGGCCGCCTTCCCCGGCCATCTCGGCTACGGACTCTTCCGCTCCTCAGGCGGCGACGCCCCCTGGTTCCTCGTCCACCGGTTCCGGGACGCGGAGGCCTGCCGGGCCTGGCAGGAGTCGCCGGAGCGGGCGGCCTGGTTCGCCGACTGCGAGGGCCACCATCACACCGAGATCGCCCGGCGGAAACTGACCGGCATGGAGACCTGGTTCGCCAAGCCGGGCTCGACACGGCCCGCGCCGCCCCGGTGGAAGATGGCGATCAGCGCGACCCTGGCGATCTACCCGATCTCCCTGCTCGGCGGCCTCTTCCTCGTGCCCCGCCTGACCGCCCTGCCCCTCGTGCTCAGCAGCGCGGTGATCGCCGCCGTCTTCAATGTCCTGATGACCTACGTGGCGATGCCGGCCGTGAGCAGGCTCCTCCGGGGATGGCTGGGTCGCTAGTGCCGTCCCCCGGCCCTGACCGGACCCCGGCCGGCGGCCGCTGCGGATGCTGCTCCTCGGTGCGGTTCCCGGTGGCGGTCACGAGGTCAGCCCCGTGAGGTCGGCGAGCAGTTCGGAGACCGTCACCGGGTCGATGTCGGCGAACTTCAGGACGTGGTCGCGGCCGGCCCGGTGATCGCACGGCCGCTTGTCGAGCCAGATCGTCTCCAGCGTCTGGTTCTCGAACATCTCGGTGTTGCCCACCGCGATGCCCGGATCCAGGGCGATCACCAGATGCCGCTCGGGGCCGATCCGCCGGGAGAACCACCGCTCCACGCCCGCGTCCTGGGGCTCTCCCCGCTCCCATCCGCGCTTCTGCAGCCCGAGCAGCCTGCCGACCGGAACGGTCACACCCTCGAAGCGGGTGAGGCGGGCACCGGCGGCCTCCTCCTCGGTCGCGGCGAGGACCGGCCGCCCGAGCTGCGGGAAGGGCTGCACGATCTCGTGGTCCGCGAACAGCTCCGACCAGGTGTCGAGCTCGGCGCCACCCAGGTGCAGGGGGTGGGCGAGAATGACGGTGGCGTCTCGGCGACGGAGACGGCCTCGTCCTCGGCGTCCGCGTACGTACGGTCCTCGGCCACCCGGAACGCGGTGACCGTACCCTCCTCGTCGGCGAGCCACACCAGACGGCGCACCAGATGCCACACCAGCGGATGCTCCACGAACAGCTGCCGGAACTCGCCGCCCGTCCAGGAGCGCCGCGTCACCATCGCCTGCTCCAGGCGCCGCACCTGGTCCGATGCGATCGTGCGGGCATCCTTCTTCAGGGCGGTGAACCGCTTGCGCTCGGCCGGGGCGAGCTCCGCGTCGTCCCGTGCGCCCGGCTTCGGAAGATCCTTCAGATGCCGGCCGTCCTCGTCCCGTACGAACGGCTTCAGCTGCTCGTCGAAGCCGACCGTGAAGCGGCGGCCGCCGTAGTCGACGACGGTGCTGCCGTCGGCGTCCAGGCCGAGATCCGGCACCAGACGGTCGGCGAGCTGTTCACCGGTCAGGCCGAGCCCGGCGGCGACGGAGGAGATCTTCTCCTGGGCGCGGAGCTTCAGCGCCTTGAACTTCACCCGCTGGGCGATGCCGTGCAGATGCAGCAGAGCCACGTCGGTGCCGATCGCGGCCAGTACCTCCAGACCGTCGACCGCACGGTGGTGCGCACCTTCGCCCGGCCAGACGCGGATGACCGGAGTCAGCGCGCGGACCGTGTCGTCGTCCCCGAACCAGCCGAGCGCATGCAGGGCCCACGCGTCCTTCGGGGGCATTCCGGCGAGCCGCCACTCCTCGAACAGCGCCCAGGCGAACGCCGCGAGGGAGTCCTTCTCGCAGAGTTCCCGTACGACGGCCACACCCGGATACTCGGCACCCGGCTTGGAGAGGGCGAGCATCGTGAGGAGGTGACCGACGGCCGAGGACGGGAGCGCACCGCCGGCGGATGTCACCAGCTGCGGAAGCGCGAGCGGATCGGCCCACGCGCCCAGCTCGGGCATCCGGGCGGGCAGCGCGGCCGTCAGCGGATCGGAGTCGAGCAGGACCTCGACCGCCTCGGCCGCCTCCTGGCCGTACTCCGCCGCCGCCTTCCGTACGACATCGGCGCCGTGCGCCGACACGATCAGAGCCAGTGCCCGCTCGGCGGCGGTCCGTGCCGCGCCGGGCTTGCCCAGGGCGTCGGGGACGAGCAGCCGCGCCGCGTCGGCGCCGTGCCGGACGAACCATGCCCTGGCCGTCTTCCCGGCCGTCTTGAGCCGTTCCAGCCAGTCCGCCATCAGCCGGGCCACGGCGGGATCGACGAAGGGCATCAGGAGCGGCGCCAGCGCGGTCGGATGGTCCCTGGCGACGCGCAGGACCGCGGGGAACGCGAGGAGTTCGTGCCGGGCGACGAACGGCTTGTATATCTCCGGGCCGTCGTAGGAGCTGTCACCGGGGGTCCAATCGGCGAGCAGCGGCCGGACCGTCTCGACGGGGCCGTGCGTGAACACCGCCACGTCGTGCCAGGAGTTCCGCGAGCCCGAGCGCATCTGCTCGATCAGCTCCTCCATGGGCCGGTACGGCTGCCAGCCGCTGATCCAGGACTCGGCGACCCTCCACAGCTGCTGCTCGCCCGGCTCCCACACGATGCGGGAGTCCGCCGGAGCGACGAGCCCGGCCACCACCCGCGGCTCGACGACCGTGCGCGGCCGGGTCCACGGCGGCGCGGCCAGCAGCTCGGGCAGGGAGCCGAGGGCGACCTCGTCCATGCGTCCGTCCCGGCGCGCGAGAGGCCCCACGATCTCGGCGACCTGCTCGGGGAGGTCCGGAAGGACGGCGAGCGCCGTCTCGCGGTGGGCGGCGACATGCGCCGTGAGCAGCCGCCGGACGGTGGCCGAGGTCTCGCCCCCACCGCCCGCGGCCTCGCCGAGCAGGCGCAGCGCCCGCACCGGGAAGCGGCGCGCGGCGGTGACCAGGACGCTCCGCACATGCTTGTCGTCGACACGGGCGACCAGTTGACGGAAGGCCTCGTCCGAGGGCAGCTCGCCGAGCGCGGTGGCCATGGCCTTGGTGCCCTCCGCGTCGGTGTACTGCCCGTTCAGTTCACCCGCGAGCAGGGGGGCCATGGCCGCCCCCACGCCCTCGCCGACCGTCGCGAGGACGGCCGGGCTCCAGCCGCGCCAGCCGAGGTCGCAGCGGTCACCGAAGAGGGCGGCCTGCTCGGCGGTTCCCAGCGAACACAGCAGCATCATGCGCACATGGGAGTCGGCGTGCACCGGATGCCGCAGCCGTGCGCAGCACTCGTCCACCCACGCGATCTCCGAGGGAACGAGGTACGACACCCTCACCGCCCTGCGGACACTGTGCCGGTGCTCGGCGAGGGCCTCGACCGCGGCCCGGTACGTGGCATCGTCCGTCCCGGCCAGCAGGGCCCTGATCCGGTCGAGGGCCGATCCTGTGACGCCCTGTCCCCAGCCGCTGGAATCCTCGGGGTTCACCTCGACCCCGACGAGGAGGCTGCGGCGGTCCTTCTGCAGCCACACGTTCCGCGCCTCCCCCAGCTCGACCGCGGCGCAGGCGGCGAACGGCAGCCCGAACTCCGCCACCCAGGCGTCCGCGACCGCCCCGTAGGCCCCGCGCTGGAAGTTGACCAGCCGCGCGAGCACCGCCGCTCCGACGGCGTCCGGCGTCCCGTTCCGGTGCCTGCGGGCCGCCTCGACGAGCGCGGGGTCGCTCTGCTCGGACTCCAGCGCGCGCTCGATCGCGTCGGCGTCGCGCGCGAGCCAGACGCGGAGCTTCTCCGGCGCGTCCGCCTCGACCGCGGGCACGGTCCGCCGGACCCCGCCGCGCCGCGGATGCAGATTCCGCTTCCATGCGGCGGGCAGCACGAAGGCGTCCTCGTCGGACAGGGCCGTGGGCGCGGAC
The DNA here is from genome assembly GCF_042902595.1 of Streptomyces sp. NPDC012508. NCBI lineage: Bacteria > Bacillati > Actinomycetota > Actinomycetes > Kitasatosporales > Streptomycetaceae > Streptomyces > Streptomyces sp. NPDC012508. The sequence goes on along the minus strand of NZ_JBIBEO010000001.1, from coordinate 733,789 downwards.
CCGGCGACCTCGGCAGCCTTCGAGACCTCCGGCTCCGCGCAGTACTCCCAGCGCCGCATGGGCCCTCCCCCTTTTCCCCGATGATCAGTTGTCCGCACACTAACGGGCACCTCTGACAGGGGACGGCCGACGGCCTCGACGGTGCGTCAGGCGCCGGCGGGGGAGACCCGTTCCTGGTGGACCCGCAGGTGCAAGGTCGCCAGGTCGAGGAGTGGGGTGGGTACCGACAGGGTGCGGGCGCGGGCCACCAGGTCGCCGAAGAGGTGCTCGACCTCCGTCGGGCGTCCGGCGATCAGGTCCCGGTAGAGGGAGGGCACCATCGGGGACCCGGTCGCGGTCACGATGCCCAGGGTCGCGGCCCGTTCCGACTCCGGTACGGGATGTCCCGCCGCCGCCGAGACGGCCGAGGCCTCCGCGAGGACCGCCGGGCCCAGGTCCGCGCCGCCCGGGACGGCGTTGATCTCGCCGACCGTGCCGCGCATCAGGCTCGTCACCGCCCCGAAGGTGGTGATGAAGACCCACTTGTGCCACATGGAGGCCATCACGTCCTCCGGGACGAGGACGTCGATGCCGGCCTCGGCCAGGACGGCCCGGATCTTCTCCACCCGGGCGACGGGGACCCGTCCTGCTCGCCGATCGTCAGATGGGCGAGCGGCGCGAGCCGGACGATGTCCCCCTCGTCGCTGAGCGTGGTGACCACCTTGGCGACACCGCCGAGCACCGGCACGGCGCCGAAGCGGGCGTTCAGGGCCTCGACATGGGCGAGACCGTTGAGCAGCGGCACGATCGCCGTGTCCGGCCCCACGGCCGGAGCGATGTCCTCGATCGCCTGCGTGAGGGCGGTGGACTTCACGGAGAGAAGGACGAGGTCGTACGGGGTGGTCAGCTCGTCGGCCGTGACGAGCCGGGGCTCCAGGGTCCACTCCTCGCCACGTCCGGTGATGCGCAGACCGCGGGCGCGCAGCACGGCGGCGCGGTGCGGACGGACCAGGAAGGTGACGTCCTCTCCGGAACGGGCGAGCAGCGCCCCGAAGTAGCCTCCGGTGGCTCCGGCGCCGACGACCAGGATCTTCATGAGTGCGGACCTCTCGGGGAGCGTGGGGTGGTGGACGGTACGAGCAGGGGGCGGAGCAGCCGGTGCGGCCGGGCGAGGGCCGCCGTCACCGGGTCGTCGTCCCCGGTCGGAGGGGGGAGCCCGGGGCCGGGCGCCACGACGAGGTCGCCGACCGGGACCGGGGCCCCGCAGCCCGTACAGCGGCCGTCCCCGGCGACAAGGGCCTCGTCGTCGGCGTGGCGGAAGACGCGCCGTGGGCCGCCGCCCGCCGCGTAGAACTCGTCGCCCCAGGAGGTGAGCGCGCGGACTGCGGGCCACAGCGCGAGCCCCTTGGGCGTCAGCCCGTACACCTCGCGCCGTCCCGTGCCGGGAAGGCGGGCGAGCACACCGGCCTCCGTGAGGCCGGCGAGCCGGTCGGCGAGGACGGCCCGGGGGAGGCGGAGATGTGCGGCGAACTCGCCGAAGCGGCGGACCCCGTAGAACGCGTCCCGGACGATCAGCAGGGTCCAGCGCTCGCCGACGATCTCCATGGAGCGGGAGAGGGAGCAGCTCTGGCCGCTGTAGTCGCGGGGGAGTGGCATGCCGCAGACAGTAGCGCAGAGAGTTCGGTGGTTGAACTCTTTCAGGGGAGAGACGCGGAGTGGGAGGGAAGGGCGAGGTGGGAGGGAGGGGCGAGGCGGATTAGGCTCGACGCACGATGACGAAGACTCCGCGGACCGGGGACGCTCGCCCGAAGGAACGGAAGCCGGTGGAAGAGGGCCGCCCGGCCGAGGGCACACCGGCGGCGGGCGCACCGGCGGCGGGCGCGCGGGCTGCGGGCGCACCGGCGGCGGGCGCGCGGGCTGCGGGCACGCGCGCGGCAGGCACGCCCTCGCGGAGTGCGCCCGGTGAGGAGCGGACGCGGGTGGCGTCGCTGCCCCGGGAGCCCAAGGCCGACAAGGCGAGCGTACGGCGGCACAATCTCAGTCTCGTCCTGCGGACCGTCCACGACGCCGGCGAGACGACCCGCGCGGCCGTCGCCGCGCGCGTGGGGCTCACCCGTGCCGCCGTCTCCTCCCTCGTCGAACAGCTCCTGGAGCAGGGCTTCCTGGTCGAGTCGGGCAAGACCTTCAGCGGACAGGCGGGGAGGCCGGGGACGGTCCTGAAGGCGGCCGACACCGGTCCGGCCGGGCTCGGGGTCGAGATCAACGTCGACTACGTGTCCGTCTGCGTCGTCGACCTCGCGGGAGCCGATCGGGTCCGGGTCACCGAACCCCTCGACAACCGCGCGGCCGAGCCGGACGAGGTCCTCGCGCGCGCGGCCGGGATCGCGGCGCGCGCCCTGCGGAGCGCGGCGGACCTGGAACTGCGTCCGGTGGGCGCACGGCTCGCCCTGCCGGGTCTGGTCTCGTCCGGAACCGTACGCCAGGCGCCCAACCTCGGCTGGAACCGCGTGGCGGCCGACCGGCTCTTCGGCGCCGCGCTCGCGAAGCACCGGGCGCGGCCGGAGCTTCCGGTCGCCTCGGACAACGAGGCGAACGCGGCGGCGCTGGCTGAGCTGTGGTTCGGTGCCCTGGGTGACGTGCGCAGCTTCCTGTACCTCACGGGCGAGATCGGGGTGGGCGGGGCGATCGTCGTCGACGGCGAACTGCTGCGCGGCGCACACGGCTTCGCCGGCGAGATCGGCCATCTGCCCGTGGACGCGAACGGCCCCCTCTGCCGCTGCGGCTCACGCGGCTGCCTCGAACAGTACGCGGGCCAGTCGGCGCTGCTGCGGACGGCGGGCGCGGCCGACGTGGAGGAGCTGGCGCGCCGCGCCGACGCGGGGGAGCCACGGGCCGCGACCGCCGTCGAGGAGGCGGGGCGGATGCTCGGGCTCGCGCTCTCCGGCGCGGTGAACCTGCTCGACCCCGAAGCCGTCGTCCTCGGCGGGATCTACCCGCGGCTGATGCCCCGTCTCGGCCCGGCCGTCGACGCCGAACTCGCCCGCCGCGTGGTCTCCGGCCTCTGGACGCCGGAGGCCGGCCGCCTCCGCGCCGCCTCCACCTCCAGCTCGGCGGCCCGCGGCGCGGCCGCGTTCGTCATCCGCCAAGTCCTGGCGGACCCCCTCTCGTACGAGCCCTGAGCCCCCGGCTCATCGCGGGGGTCGCGTTCGGCGACGTGCTGGGAGCGGGCCAGCAGCATCGGGGTCGAGGTGCCGTTCTCCGTGTCGTGCGTCCGGGCACTGTGCCGTAGCCGGCGAAGCGTCCAGCCGACGGTCGGGCGGCACCGGCCGCCGCTCGATGCCGATCGTGGGAGCGCCTTCGATCCAGCCGGTTGACGGTGTCGGCGTCCATCTCGTCCGCCCACGCCGCCGCCAGCTCGGCCAGCACCTCCGGCAGTGCCGGTTCGCCGGCGAGCGTCCATCCCCACGTCGTCAGCGAGCTCCGGTAGGTCCCCTGCGGAGGACTTCGCGATGCCCGCGCCGGTGAGATGGCGCTCGACCGCCGTGGTGTACGACGGGGCGGGGCGGCCAGAGGTACGACCCGAGCGCGCGGCAACCGAAGCGCACCCCCACGCCCGCGCTCGGTACGCCTCGCCCCGGCGGCCGGAACGGCTCGCCGCATGTCGCGGCGATCACGGGCGCGCAGGGCCTCTGTCGCGGTAAATCCGCCCATTACCGAGGCAGTTGCGAACGCGTTGGCGCAGTCGCGTGCTCACCTGGGGCATGCCCCAGATCCTCCGTCACGGGCAGGCACTCGGCGAGCAGGTCGACGACGTCGCGCCAGGCTCGCTGCGCGTGCCGTGGGTGGTAGCCGACGCCGGGGACCACGGGGTGGTCGACCGGCGGGTGGTGGAAGGCGTGCAAGGCGCCGCCGTAGACCGCGAGGCGCCAGTCGACGCCAGCGGCCTGCATCTCAGCGGTGAACGCGTTCCGTTGCGCGGGCGGCATGATCGGGTCCTCCGACCCGACCCCGGCCCACACCGGGCAGCGAATGCGCGCCGACTCGCCCGGTCGGCCCGTGGTCAGTGCGTTGACCGTCCCGATCGCACGCAGGCTGACGCCGCCGCGCCCGAGTTCCAGCCCGACGGCGCCCCCGGTGCCGTAGCCGACGGCGGCGATCCGGTCGGGGTCGGTCCGCGGTTCGGTGCGCAACACGTCGAGCGCCGCTTGGCCGATGCCCCGCATCCGGTCGGGATCGGCGAGCAGCGGCAGGCAGCGGGCCAGCATCTCCTCGGGGTCGCCCAGATAGCGCCCGCCGTGAAGGTCGAAGGCCAGCGCTACGTAACCCAGTTCGGCGAGGGCATCGGCCCGGCGGCGCTCGACGTCGCTGAGCCCCATGCCCTCTGGTCCGAGCAGCACCGCGGGCCGGCGGCCGACACCGGCCGGGAGCGCGAGGTGCCCGATCATCGTCAAACCGTCGGCCGGATACTCGACCGTGCGCGTCGTCATCGTCGTCATGGGACTGGACGGTAGTGATCGTCGAGCCCGGTCCGGCTGGTGTTCTGCCACCGGCAGAACAGCGCCCACCGCTCGGCTCAGCCCGTGGCCCACGCGGTCCTGAGCCACCGACCCTCGTCCCTGCCCCGAGCCACCGCCTCCGGTTCTCTCATCCCACTCTCACGCGGGCCTTATCCAGCCATCACCGCGCGCACCTAGCTTCGCGCCCATGTTCTTCACCTACCTCCGGCGCGAGCTGCGCCGTCGCAGAAAGGCGGCGCTCGTCGTCGCCTCCGGGCTCGCGCTCGGTATCGCGTTGGTCATCGTCGTCAACTCCGTGGCATCCGGCATGAAGCAGGCCCAGACCCAGGTCCTGGAGTCCCTCTACGGCCTCGGTACCGATCTGACCGTCACCAAGGCCCGTGAGGAGCCCCAGGCCGGTGGCCAGGCTCAGCGGCCGCGGTTCGAGTTCGACGCCGACGAGGACGGCGAGGAGCAGAGCAGCGACCGGCTGATGGTCCAGGGGTTCCAGACCCTGCCCGCCTCCACGTCCGCCACGGTCGCGAAGCAGGCCGGCGTCGCTCAGGCCGTGGGCGGTCTCAGCCTCCTCAACCTCAAGATCGACGGTGAGTTCAAGCGCGGCGAGTTCAAGCAGACCCAGCCCGCCCAGCCCGGCACCCCGGGCGGCGGCAACGGCGGCGGCAGCGGCGGTGGAGGCCGGGTCGAAGGCGGTGGCGCCGCCTTCGACGTCAACTCCTTCACCCTCTACGGCACCGACGTCACCGCCCCCGACCTCGGCCCCCTCACCACCTCCACCGTCACCAAGGGCCGCACGTTCAAGGCCACCGAGACCGACTCCGCGGTCGTCGTGATCGACAGCGCCTACGCCAAGCAGGAGGGCCTCGACGTCGGCGAGACGCTCACGGTCAAGGGCGTGAAGTTCGAGGTCGTCGGCATCGCCACCGCCGACAGCGGCCAGGCCGCCGCCCAGGTCTACCTGCCGCTCACGAAGGCGCAGACGCTCTCCGACTCCAAGGACAAGATCACCACCGTCTATGTGAAGGCGACCGACTCGACGAAGATCGAGGCCGTCAAGGCCGCCATCCAGAAGAACGTCACCGGCACCACGGTCACCACCTCCGCCGATCTCGCCGAGACCGTCTCCGGTTCCCTCGACACCGCCGCCAACCTCGCCACCAACGTGGGCAAGTGGCTCTCGTACGCCGTCCTCGTCGCCGCCGTCCTCGTCGCGGGGCTGCTCACCTCCTCGGCCGTCAGCCGCCGGGTGCGCGAGTTCGGCACGCTCAAGGCGCTCGGCTGGAAGAGCGGCCGGGTCACCCGGCAGGTGATGGGCGAGGCGCTCGTCAACGGCCTCATCGGAGGCGCACTCGGCATCGCCGTGGGCCTCGGCGGCGCGTACCTCGTCACCGCCGTCAGCCCCACCCTCACCGCGGAGCTCGGCGGCGGCGCGCTGACGGGCGGCGGCGGTGGCCGGATGCTCGCCGGACCCGGCATGGCCGCGGCCCGCGACGCCGGCGGCGGCAACACCCTCGACATCGCCCTCACCGCGCCCGTGAGCCTCACCACCGTCGGACTCGCCGTCCTCCTCGCCCTCGGCGGCGGGCTCGTCGCGGGCGGCTTCGGCGCCTGGCGCGCCTCGCGCCTGCGCCCGGCGGACGCGCTGCGCCGCGTCGAGTAGCCGGTAGCCCGAACCCCCTTCCCGTATCGCAGGAGTTGCACCATGTACGAACTCACAGGCGTCACCAAGCAGTACCGCAGGGGCCAGGAGAGAGTCGACGCCCTCGCCGGGATCGACCTCACCATCAGGGAGGGCGACCGGCTTGTCATCCAGGGCCCCACCGGCGGCGGCAAGTCCACGCTGCTGCAGATGCTGGGCGGTCTCGACCGGCCCACGGCCGGCAGTGTCATGCTCGACGGCGTCGATCTGGCCAAGCTGCCGGAGAGCCGGCTGACCGCCGTACGCAGTCAGAACATCGGCTTCGTCTTCCAGTCCTTCAACCTCATCCCCACGCTCACCGCCCAGGAGAACGTGGAGACCGCGCTCGTCCCGATGGGCATCAAGGCCGGTGAACGGCGCTCTCTCGCGGCGGAGGCGCTGGACGCCGTCGGTCTCGGCGAGCGCAGGGCGCACCTGCCGTCCGAGCTCTCGGGCGGACAGCAGCAGCGCGTCGCGATCGCCCGCGCCCTGGTGAAGCGGCCCAAGGTGCTCCTGGCCGACGAGCCGACCGGCAACCTCGACGAGTCGATGCGCGACGAGATCGTGGAACTGCTCGAAGGGCTCTGGAAGGAGCACGGGCTGACGTTCGTGATGGTCACCCACGACAGCGCCATCGCCCGTCGCGCACCGCGCCTGGCGACCATCCGCAAGGGCCGGATCACGATCAAGGAGAACCGCCACGCGGAGGCCGTGGAGGCGTAGGACCCGGACCCGCCACCCCGGACCCCCCGGTGATGCCATGATGTGCGCCATCACGTACGAAACTCGCACAAAGACCCGGGGGGGTTCGTGGGAACGATCGGGACCGCGCTGGCCGAGCTGAAGTCCGCCCAGAAGTCAGCGAAGGGGGTCTCGCTCTACTCGCGGTTCGTGAACCGTCCTGTGGGGCGCCTCCTCGCGGCAGGTTCGTACGCCGCAGGACTGACGCCAAATCAAGTCACTCTGATCAGCGCTCTCTTCAGCTTCGCCGCTGTCGCCGGAGTGGCCCTGGGCGGTCCGTCCTGGGCGCTCGGTCTGCTGGTCTGGATCGGTCTCGCCGTCGGATTCGCCTTCGACTCCGCCGACGGGCAGCTCGCGCGGCTGCGTGGCGGTGGCAGCCCGGCGGGGGAGTGGCTCGACCACGTCGTGGACTGCGCGAAGATCACCGCGCTGCACACCGCGGTACTGATCGCCTTCTACCGCCACCCCGAGCATTTCGGTACCGAGGCGGACGGCTGGCTCCTCGTCCCGCTCGGGTTCCAACTCGCCGCCGTGGTCACCTTCTTCGGCGGTCTGCTGACCGAGAAGCTCAAGCCCCGCCCGGCCCCGGGCAGTCCCGCCCCGCAGCCCTCCACCCTGCGCGCGGTGGCCCTGCTCCCCGTCGACCACGGCGTCTTCTGCCTGGTCTTCCTGCTCCTCGGTGGCGGATCGGCCTTCCGCTGGGGCTACACCGCGCTCGGCGTCGCGAGCGCGGTGTTCCTCCTCGCCTTCCTCGCCAAGTGGTTCCGCGAACTCAGCGCAGCCCCTCGCTGACGCCGCTGATCCCGCCCACGCCGGTGCCGACACCGGCGACCCCGGATCCCGGCTCGGCCTCCTGCGTCAGGAGGTCGAGCGCGCGCCGGAGTTGGGTGCTGGAGGTGTGCATCGTGTACGGGAAGTAGACGATCTCCACCCCCACGCCCGCGAAGTCCCGCTCGAGCCGGTCCCCCTTGGGTGTCCCGCGCCAGTCGTCACCCTTGAACAGCACGTCGAACCGGACCTGCTTCCAGGTCTCCAGCTTGTCCGGCACCGTCTCCACGAAGGCCGCGTCGACGTACTTCACATGGCGCACGATCTCCAGCCGCTCGACGAGCGGAATCACCGGCCGCCGGCCCTTGGCCAGCTCGGCCATCTCGTCCGAGACCACACCCGCCACCAGGTAGTCGCACTGGCTGCGCGCGTGCCGGAGGATGTTGAGATGCCCGATGTGAAAGAGGTCGTAGGCCCCCGGCGCGTAGCCGACGCGGTACGGCCTTCCTGTGGTCATGTACGAAACCCCCCAGGTGCGTTCGCGCTCCCCAGCGCGAAGGAGTTTCGACGATAGCGTGCACGTTCCGTTGAGAGTGGGTGAACGACTAGGGTGATGACCGGTTCGCGTCGGGGGAGAGGGGCGGTCGCGTGGGCGGACGGACGGCGGGGAACAGCGGCTCGGGTACACCGGAGGGGCGCAGGCGCCTGCTGATGGTGTCCACCAACTATGCACCGGAGCACGCGGGTATAGGACCCTACGCGACACAGATCGCCGAACACTGGGCGGCCGTCGGCCACGAGACCCATGTCCTCGCCGGAATGCCGCACTACCCCTCCTGGACCCTCGACCCGGCCTACGCCAAGGTCTGGCGCCGCACCGAAGAGCGCGCAGGAGTCGTCGTCCACCGCCGACGCCACACCGTCCCGCCTCGCCAAACCGCCCTGAGGCGCGCCGCGTTCGAAGCGAGCGTGCTCGCCCACGGCCTGGTGGCACCGCCCACGATGGCCCGTCCGCACGCTGTCCTCGCCCAGATGCCCAGCCTCGCCGGCGGCATCATCGGCGCCCGGCTCGCGGCCCGTTGGCGCGTTCCGTACGTCCCCGTCGTCCAGGATCTGATGGGCGCGGCGGCAGCACAGAGCGGGATCGCCGGCGGGGACCGCGCCGCCGCGCTCGCCGCCCGGGCCGAGACGTACGCCCTGCGTCGCGCCGCCCTCGTCGGTGTCATCCACGAGACGTTCGTCGACAAGGTCGCCGCCATGGGCGTCGACCGCGGCCGCATCCGGCTCGTCCCCAACTGGTCCCATGTGACCGGCCCTTCGGCGCCCCGCGCCGAGACCCGGCAGAGGCTCGGCTGGAGCGAGGGCGAGACCGTCGTCCTGCACTCCGGAAACATGGGCCTCAAGCAGGGGCTCGAGGTGCTCGTCGAAGCGGCCCGCCGCGACCCGAAGACCAGGGTCGTACTCCTGGGCGACGGCAACCAGCGGGCCCATCTGGCGGAGCTGGGCGCCGGCATCCCCAACCTGGAGTTCATGGCGCCCGTCGGCGACGACGAGTTCCCCGACACCCTCGCCGCGGCCGACGTCCTCGCCGTCACCCAGCGGGCCTCGGTCCTCGACATGAGCGTGCCGTCCAAGCTGACCTCGTACTTCGCCGCCGGACGCCCCGTCGTCGCCTCCGTGGCCGCCGAGGGCGGCACCGCACACGAGGTCCTGCGCTCCGGCGCCGGCGTCCTCGTACCTCCGGAGGATCCCGACGCGCTGCTCGCCGAGATCCGTAGACTCGGCGACGATCCGGCGGCCGCCGAGGCGCTCGGCGCCCAGGGGCCCCGCCACGTCGAGGCCCATCTGACGCGGGCGGCCGGGCTCGCCCGGATCGACGCACTGATCGAAGAGGCTCTGGGGGGTCCGAGCACGTGACACACTCGCACGTCACCGCGGTGGAGGACGACGAACCGGAGCTGCTGCGCGACCAGTTCCGCCAGCTCCTGCGCTACCGCGCGATCATCGCCGCCGGCATCGGGATCGGTCTGCTCGGCGGCGTCTGGTTCGGGATGTCCAACGCGGACACCTACGTGGCCACCAGCCAGGTCGTTCTCCGGGCTCCCGTCAACGACCCCTTCAACCCCAGCATCTCGCAGGAGAAGACCCTCAACATGGGGTCCGAGCGGCAGACGGCGCTCAGCAGCAGCGTCGCCGAGCAGGCCGCGAAGAAGCTCCGCTGGACCGGCACCGTCGGCAAGCTCCAGAAGGACCTCCAGGTCACCAACCCGCCCCAGAGCCAGGTGCTCCAGTTCACCTACACGGCCGACACCCCGCAGGCCGCCGCCGACCGGGCCAACGCGGTCACCCAGGCCTACCTCGACCTCCGCAAGAAGCAGTGGACCGACCTGAGGGCCACCATGCTGGACGGGCAGCAGAAACAGCTCGACGAGGTGGCCAAGAAGCACGACCAGAAGACCAAGGAACTCGACCGGATGCCCGACGGGGCGGCCCGGGACGCCGAGTACGGCGTGAAGACCAACCTGCTCAACCGCATCAACGAACTCGACGGCCGGATCTCCCAGCTGAAGTCGCTCGACATGTCCCCGGGCACCGTCATCCGCGTCGCCACCGCCCCTGGCTACTCCGACGGTCCCGGTCTCCCCATGAGCCTCGGACTCGGCGCCCTCGTCGGCGTGGCGCTCGGTCTGCTCGTGGCCTGGGTCAGGCTCGTCTTCGACCCCGCGCCGCGCTCCGCGGGCGACGTCGCCCGCGCCGTGCGCGCCCCCGTCCTCGGCACCCTGCCCCGCGGGGCCACCGACGTCCTCCTCGCCGAGGACCACACCGACGCCCGGGCCGCCGAGGAGTACCGCTCCGTGGCCTTCCGGCTCGCCTACGACCAGCGTTTCGCCGACCGCCGGCGCCTCCTCGTCGTCGCCCCGCGCGGCTCCAACGAGGCCGCCGTCGCCGTCGCCTCCCACCTCGCGGCCTCCTTCGCCGAGACCGGGAAGGACGTCCTGCTCATCGAGGCCGACCTGCGCGCTCCCACCCTCTCCGGACGGCTGCGCGCCCACGCGGCGGCCGCTCCGCGCTGGAGCAACCCGGTGGAGAGCGAGGAGAGCGGCTGGCCCGCAAGGCGCCAGCTCTCCGTCGACGCGGGGGAATCGGGCTCCTTCGGTCTGGTGCCGGGTGAGCGGGTACGGAACGTGGCGCGCGCCCTGACCGGCCCCCGGGTCTCCCGGCTGATCGCCGAGGCGGACTCGCCCAACTCCACCGTCGTCGTGCTCGCCCCGCCCGTCCTCAACTACGCAGACGCGCTCGCGCTCGTCGACCGCGTCGACGGTGTCCTCATCGTCTGCGACCCGCGCGGCGTCCACCGTACGGACCTCCAGCGCATCCGCGAGCTGATAGCGGGCGCCGGCGGTACCGTCCTGGGCGCCGTCGTGTACACCCCGGGCCGCGGCCGCCGCCGGGCCGCCAAGCAGCAGGCCGCCCGCCGCGGCTCGGGCGGCGGTCGGGGCGGACGGACCGCACCGGAGCCGGCCGGGACGGAGGAGTTCGCCGCCGAACCCGAGCAGATCCTCGTGGGCGACGGCTCCGATACCGTCGCCCTGCGCGCGCTGCGCACGGAGGACCTGCGGACCGGCGACATCCGCGCGGGCGACCGTTGAGACGTGCCGTCACCGTCGCCGCCTCGGTCCTCGACCAGGCGGCGGCCAGTCTCACCAACATCGCCGTCCTGGTGATCGCGGCGCGGGCCTCCAGCGCGGACGGCTTCGCCGCCTTCTCCATGGTGTACATCGTCTTCACCGTGCTCCTCGGCCTGGGCGCGGCCTACGTCGGGCAGAGCGTCGTCCTGGAGAAGGGCGAGGAGCACGAGACCGGAGCGGCGGTCCGGTCCGCCGTCGCCTTCACCGCCACCGCCTCCACGGCGGCCGGGGCCCTGCTCCTCGCGGCCGGCGCCGTCCTCGGCGATGCCACCGGACTCGCCGTGCTCGCCCTCGGCGCGGTCCTCCCCGTCGTCCTCGTCCAGGACGGTCTGCGCTACGGCTTCTCCGCGCTGCGCAGGCCCCACCTGGCCCTCGCCGCCGACCTGCTCCGGCTCGCCTGCGCCGTACCGGCCCTGCTGCTCCAGCCGCACGGCAGCTCACCGGCCCGCCTCGTCCTCGTCTGGGGCCTGTCGGCGCTGCCCGCCACCCTCCTCGGGCTCGCCCTGCTCCACCCTTACGTACGGAACCGGCCCTGGTCACTCCGCCGCCTGCTGGGCAAGGACCACCTCGGCCGGCGCTTCGTCGTCGAGTTCGGCGTCGGCAGCGCCTCGAGTCAGCTCGCCGTCCTCGGTCTGGGACTCCTCGCCGGCCCCCTCGTCGTCGGCGCGCTGCGCGGGGCGACCACCCTCTTCGGCCCGCTCAACACACTGTTCACCTCCGTCAACGCCTTCGGCCCGCCCCTCCTCGGCAGGGCCGGCGGCCGTCGCGCGACGGTACGGGCCGCCGCCGCGCTCGCCGCCGTCCTCGCTCTCGTCGCGCTCGGGTGGGCCGCCGTCCTGTACGCACTGCCCGACCGCGTCGGACGCCAACTCCTCGGTGCCACCTGGCAGTCCACCGCCGCGCTGCTGCCCGCCACCGGCAGCCAGTACGCCGTGATGGCGGCGGGCACCTGCGCCCTGGTCACCCTCCGCGTCCTCAGCCCGCGCGCCACACTCTCCGTGCAGGTGGTCTTCTCGCTGCTCTCCGTCGCCCTGATGCTCGCCGGATACGGAGTCGGCGGCGCCGCGGGCGCGGCCTGGGGCCTGGCGGCCGGCTCCGCCCTGAAGGCCCTCGCCGCGTGGACACGGGTGGCGCGCGCCCGCCCCGAGCCGGCCGCGTCGCGGCCGGAGGATCAGCGCAGCGCCGCGCCCTTGTCCTGACGCCAGGTCATCACCAGGGCGACACAGATCAGCGCGATCGCCACCCGCCCGGAGGCCTGGAGCAGCGGGCCCCGCAGCAGGATGAAGGAGTAGCCCGCCACCAGCGGCACCACCAGCGAGATCAGAGAGCCCGGGGGAGCCCTGCGCGTGCCGCGGCGGGCGAACCGCCCGTCGACCCGGGCCGCCGCGTAGCCGAGCCCCATCATCCCGGCGCCCATGCCCACGGCCCCGAAGTCGATCCACAGCTCGGCCCAGACGGGAGAGGAGAGATTGGTGTTCACCGTCCCCATCCACTGGCCGACCATCACCCCCGTGTCCCGCGGCTTGCCCGGCCACACCGAGCGCGGCACGGCGAAGAACACGGACCCGGCCAGCTGACGTCCGTACCGGTGCCGGCTGCCCGAGTTCACCAGAGTGATGGTGTTGGCGAACATGCCGACCTGGTCGTAGTCCTTCAGCGCCAGCGGCTCCAGGACGGACGTCGTCTCGACCGGGCGGTAGTTCTTCTCGTCGTACCGGAAGCGGTCCGAGAACGGGAAGACGATCAGCGCCATGACCACACCGAGGCTCAGCGCCGACCGGTACATCGCGGCGCTCACCGGGAAGACGGTGAACAGCAGCGAGAACATCACCGTCAGGAACCAGTACCGTGGGTTCGAGATCGGGTTGTTCACCACGCCGTTGAGCAGCACCAGGGCCACGAAGACGGCGAGCACCATCGGGCGGCGCCTGGCCCGCCGCGAGGTGACCAGCCAGCGGCTGTACACGAGCAGAGCGAAGAGCGCGGGGACCGTGCCGAAGCCGCGCAGGAACGCCTGCCCGGCCTGGGAGTCGGCCTGCGAGACGCCCGCCTCCTCGATCCCCGCGATGATCTCCTGGCGACTGGAGAAGAAGACCGCGGGCCCGCCGAGCTTGACGACGAACAGACCGCTGCACACGAAGGCCAGCAGCACGAGAAGGTAGAGGCGTCGCCGGTGCACCAGCACCGGGCGGCCCTCCGCCTTCCGCGACGTGCCCGGCCGGCCGCGGGCCAGCAGCGACCCCACGTCGAACGCGGCGCAGCCGACCAGGACCAGCGCCACCGCCGTCGTCAGATCGGAGCGCGGACCCACCACGGGCGTCGGCACCCGGCCCAGGACGGCCTGGGCGAGCGGCGCCACCCCCATCGCCATGTAGACGAAGAGCCAGAACGACCCCTGGAGCAGCTTGCGCCGGCTGGTGAGGATCATCGCCGACAGCCGGGCCCCGGCGTACATGGTCAGCGCGATCTGGAGGTAGTACGCGGCGTCGTGCACACCCGCGCCGGGCTGGATCGCCACGAGCAGCGGCAGGAACACCGTGAAGCCGAGCACCAGCGGGATCGACAGGGCGCGCGAGAGCAGCGTCCGCGGGGACACCGCGGGGGCGAGCAGCAGCGGTGCGGGCGCGGCCGGCTCCGGGCGCGCCTGGGCGTCCGCACCGCGTACATCGGTCGTCATTCCGCCCCCTGGACTCCCCGGAGCCGCGGCCCCGAGGACGTCGAAGTCCCCACCCCGGAACATCACTTCGCGGCAGTGTACCGACGCCCCCCTGTCACCTCGTGTCAACCGTTAGTCTGAACGCCGGGCGCCTGGGGAGGCGCCGGTGGGGGTGAACTCATGCGGAATCTACCGGCCTTCACGCTGGCCGGATACGACAAGGGCCGCGGCAAGCTCGTGCAGGCCCTCTGGTTCGCGGTGATGAACACGGTCTTCATGGCCTGGTTCTGCCCGGCCGGGCTGAGGGTCGCGCTGCTGCGGGCCTTCGGCGCGAACATAGGCGACGGTGTGCTCATACGGCACCGGGTGCGGATCCTGTGGCCGTGGAAGCTGACCGTCGGCGACCACACCTGGATCGGCGAGGGCGCCTGGCTGCTCAACCTGGAGCCGATCACGCTCGGTGCCCATGTCTGCGTCTCCCAGGAGGCGTTGCTCTGCACCGGCAGCCACGACCATCGCGCCGCGGACTTCCGCTACCGCAACGCCCCGATCGCCGTGGAGGACGGCGCCTGGGTCGCGGCACGCGCGACCGTCCTCGCCGGCGTCACCGTCGGCCGCCACGCGGTCGTCGCCGCCGGTACGACGCTCCACAAGGACCTGCCCGAGCTGACGCTGCACACGGCCGAAGGCCGCCGACCGGTTCCGGTGCCCGCGTGAGCGGCCTCAGGATCCTCCACGCGGTCACGCTGCACAGCCCCACCCACGCCTTCGGCGGACCGGTCAGGGTCGCGGTGAACCTCTGCCGCGGGCTTGCCGCACGTGGCCACCGGACGCGGTTGACGGCTCTCGGCGACGGCTTCCCGGGCACTCTCCCGACCGACGTGGAGGGCGTACCGGCCCGGCTCTACCAGGCCCGTTCGATCCTCCCGCTGGGCTTCAGCGGCATCACCTCGCCCGCGCTGCTCGCCGGGGCGAGCGCGCTGGTCAAGGACGCCGATGTGGTCCACGTCCACCTGGCCCGCGATCTCGTCACCCTGCCCGTCGCGCTCGCCGCGCTCCGGGCCGGCCGCCCGCTGGTGCTCCAGACGCACGGCATGGTCGACCCCAGCGACAGACCGCTGGCCAAGCTCCTCGACGCGGTCGCCGTCCGCCGTGTGCTGCGCGGCGCCTCCGCCGTGCTGTACCTGACGGACCGCGAGCGCCGGGACCTGGACGCGGTCGTCGGCGGGCCGCTCGCCGGGTCCGTACGCCTGGTCAACGGCGTCCCGGCCCAGGAGCCGCGTCCGGCGCCCACCGGCCCGCCCCGCATCCTCTACGCGGCCCGGCTGCAGTCCCGCAAACGGCCCACGGACTTCGTCGCGGCCGTCCCGGAGATCCTGCGCCACCACCCGGACGCCCACTTCGTCCTCGCCGGGCCGGACGAGGGCGAGCGGGCCGGGGTGGACGCCCTCGTCGCCGACCTGGGCGTCGGTGACCGCGTGAGCCGCCCGGGACCGCTGACGTCCGAGCAGATGCTCCACGAACTGCGCCGGGCGCACGTGTACGTCCTGCCGTCGGTCGACGAGCCGTTCCCGATGTCCGTCCTGGAATCGCTGTCGGTCGGCACCCCGGCCGTCGTCACCACCTCCAACGGCCTCGCCCGGGACATCGAGGAGACGGGCGCGGGACGGGTGGTCGCGGACGCGTCGGGCCTGGCCCCGGCCGTGTGCGCGCTCCTGGACCCCGGCGCGAACGACGCCGCGTCGGCGGCGGCCCGGAAGCTCGCGGCGGAGGCGTTCTCGATGGACGCGGTCCTCGACACCCTGCTCGGGGTCTACGAAGGCGCGGCGGGCGGCGTCTGACCTGGTCCAGTACGGGTGAGCCCGGTGCGGTCTGGCGACCGCACCGGGCTCACCCGTGTCACGCGGTTCTTACGCGGGCACCCAGGCGTAGCAGGCGCTGGAGGTGAACTCCCTTGTTCCCGACGGGATCTTCGCCCGCACCGGCCCTGTGGAGCCGGTCGTCGGCCCCGAGGCGAGGATCTTGCCGTCCGCGCCGGTCGCCCGCCAGGTGCAGGCGGGATGGGTGGTGAGGGCGCGGTAGGTGCCGGCCTTCGGGTTCGTCGCCGTGCCGTCGGGGAAACCGGTCCTCGCCGTGGCGAAGAGAGGCTTCTGCGCCGGGCATAGATGGGTCACCACGGCCTCGGCGTCGCGGATGTCGCCGGCGATGATCGCGCCGACGGCCGCGTCCTTGTCGCGCTTGGCGGTGCGTTCCAGACGCTGGCAGGACTCCTGGCCGGTCTGCAGGACGGCGGCCGGGTCCGTGTTCTGCGGCACCCGCCCGCTCAGGAACTTCTTCTCCTTCTCCGTGAACGAGCCGGTGACCGGCTTGAGCGCGGAGTCGGGCACGACCGGGCCCTTGGTGGTCGCGGTCGGGGCGGGGCTCGTGGGCTCCGCCTCGGCCTGCCGGTCGGGCACGGCCGCCGAGCGCGTGGGCGCGGCGGCCTTCGCCGCCCCGTCGGCGCCCTCGCTCTCCGAGGAACAGGCGGACAGGGCGAGCAGCGCGGCGAGCACGGCCGCCGCAGCTGCCGGGCGCCGCTGAAGAGATCGACGCATGAGGGAACTCCTGTGGTACGGCGGATGCGGAGCCCGGAGTGCCGGGCCCCGCATCCGTGAGGGAGGTACGACGATCCGTTACGGAGCGCCGAAGGTCAGCACCAGCTGCGGAGTGCCCTCCGCCGCCGTCGCTTCGGACGCCCAGAGCCACAGCGGGTCCGTACCGGTGCTGGTCAGCGCCAGTCCGTACGAGCTGCCGAGAGCCGCCGAGACGGCCGTGGTGTCCAGCGCGGCCGAGTAGACCACCGAGCCGTCCACCGCGCCGCTGAGCGTCCCGACCGGGTTCGCGTCGAGCGTCGGCCGGTTGTTGTACGTCAGCGTGTCCTCGGCCCACGAGCCCGTGATCGGCACGACCGACTGGGAGTCGGCCGAGCCCGCACCGGTCATCGTGGTGGTCTTCACCGCGAGCCGGGCGCTCTTCAGGACCGTGCCGGCCGGAGCGGTCGGCAGCGGGAACCGGAGGTAGGACGCGTACGGCGAGGTGCCGCGGACGGCCAGCGAGCTGGACGTGCCGTAGTTGGTGCTCGGCGCGCCGGCGTTGGCGTAGGTGTCCTCGGATGCCGCGACGGTGGTGACCGAGTCGGCCGGGGCCTTCGCCAGGTTGTAGTGCTGGGAGACCTGCGTCCCGGTGAGCGCCGACGGGTAGACGGCGACCTCGTCGATCTGACCGGCGAAGAAGTTGCTCGTCGGCCGCAGCGGCCAGCTGGAGAGGTTGTCCGCGCCGACGTGCCAGTAGCCGTCGTACTGCTGGTTGGTGGTGACGTTGTTGGAACCGACCAGCTGGCCGTCGATGTACAGCCTCATGCCCTCGGGGCCCTGGGTGCCGACGGCGTGGTGCCACTGGCCGTTGTTGTACGAGCCGAGGGAGGTGAGCGTCCGGGTGGACCCGGTGTACACGCCGAACACCACGTTGCCAAAGTTCGTCATGTACAGGTGCTTGTCGTAACTACCGCTGTTGCGGGTCGTGTTGTTGCCGAAGCCGATGAGCTTGCCGCCACGGTTCGTGGTGGTCTTGAACCACGTCTCGACGGTGAAGGCACCGGTGACGCTCTGTCGCCGGTCGCTGTGGATCTGCTCGTCCGTGCCGTTGAGCGCGACGGCCGTGGACGAGCCGGAGACGGCGCCCGGAGTCTGCCGCATCGCGGGGGCGTTGACGTACAGACCGCTGTTGTTGCCACCGCCGGAGGAGTCGGCCGCGTAGGGCGTGGTCGACTCGTCGAAGCGCCAGTACAGCCCGGCGCCGTCGGCGATCACCTTGGAGGCGTACGGCTCCGGCGAGGTCGGCACGGTCACCGTGGAGGTCGCCGAGAGGGCGCTGGTGTTGCCGTCCGCGTCACCCGCGGTCACCCGGTAGCTGTAGGTCTGGCCCGGGGTCACGCCGGTGTCCTTGAAGGAGACCTGCGGGCGGGACCAGTGCAGCGAGTCGCCCTGGACGGTCGCGATCGGCGTCGCGGCGCCGTTGCGGTAGACCTTGTAGGTCAGCTTCGAGTCGTCCAGATCGAGGCTGGAGCGCCACCGGATCTGGACCGCGTTCGGGCCGACGGCCGCCGCGCTGGCGACCGGAACGGTCGGAGCGCCGGTGTCCGGACCGGACGCGAAGCGGGTCAGACCCTGAGCCGGAGCGCCGTTGGTGGTGGTGAACTCACCACCCACCCAGAGGTACTTGGCGGAACCGGTGCCCGAGATGGTGAACGCGCGCGGCCCGATGCCCTCGCCGATGCCGTCGTTGGTGTCCGGGAACCAGCCGAGCTTGCCGGTCGACGTGGTCGGCTGGGCGAGCAGGTGGTAGCGGCGCCCGTCGGGGAACTCGCCGACGCTGGCGCAGTCGTGGGCGTGCGATGCGCTGTAGAGCACACCCTCGTAGGAGCGGACGGCCTGGGTGGCGCCCAGGCACGTGTCGCGCCAGCGCTGCTCGAAGTTCGAGAGGTTCAGGGCTATGCGGCCGTCGAAGACGCCGCCGCCGGTGCCCTCGTTGCCGGTGTAGAAGCCCGTCGCGTCCGTCTCGATGTCCTTGACGACGGAGTTCGACGGGATCCAGCCGTTCGGGTACGCCTTGGTCACGGCGCCGGTCGTGGCGTTCACCACGGCGAGCGCGTGCGAGTTGGCCCCGTTCACGCTGAAGAAGTCGCCGCCGAGCAGGACGTTCTGTCCGTCGGGGGTCACCTCGATGGCCCGGCCCGGCTCGTCGGCGTTCGCCGTGAACGGCAGCAGCGCGCCGGCGGTGGTGATCGCGGCGAACCGCTCCCGCGTCTGCCCTTCGACGGTGCCGAAGTCGCCGGCCGCGTAGATGGTGGTGTCGGTGACGGCGAGCGCCCGCACGGTGGCGGGGAAGCTCGGGGTGAAGGACGCCTTCGGCGTGCAGGTGGCGATGTCGATCGCGGCGAGGCTGGAGACCGGGGTGCCGTTGACGGCGCCGAAGTATCCACCCGCGTACAGCGTCTTCTTGTCCGGCGACACCACCAGGGTCCGCACGGTCGCGGTGCCGCTGCCGACGGTGAAGGAGAGGTTGCAGCTGGTGGGCGCGCCCGTGGCCGCGTCCATCGCCGCGAAGTTGACGGCACTCCGCGGAGTGCCGGTTCCGCCGTCGGGCGGACGCACCTCGGAGAAGGTGCCGCCGACGAAGACGGTGTCGTTCGCCTCGGCGAGCGCCCAGACGACACCGTTGGTCTGCCAAGTCGGCAGATCGTCCGCGGTGAAGGCCACCGGCGGCGTCAGTGCCGCGGCCGTCGGGGCCAGAGAGCCTCCGGCTCCGGCCGCGACGGTCAGGACGAGGGCAGTGGTGAGCCCCCAGGATCTACGCATGTTCCCCCCAGGCGTGATAGCCCAGTCAATGTGGCGTGAAGTGGTGCAACTGCCATCTGATGAATGCGAACTGTATGACGAAGTGGCAGTCGGACAAGCCAACTTGACCAATTCTGTATCTGCCGGCCCGGGAGCCGCCCGGGGCCGCGCGGAACGCAGGCGCCTCTCGGGCCCCGGGCGCGGCCGAAAGGTGCAGCTCAGCGGTCGATGCGTACCGTCACGCCGGCCAACTGGTCCTCGACGAGACGGACATCGGCGTCGACCATGATCCGGGCCAGTTCGTCCACCTGCACCGAGGGCTTCCAGCCAAGGAGGTCCCGGGCCTTGCTCGCGTCACCGATCAGCGCGTCCACCTCACTGGGCCGCTCGTACTTGGGGTCGTAGCGGACGTGCTCGGCCCAGTCGAGCCCGGCATGCGTGAACGCGGTCTCCACGAACTGCCGTACGGTCGCGGCGACTCCGGTCGCCACCACGTAGTCGGTCGGCTCGTCCTGCTGGAGCATCCGCCACATGGCGTCGACGTACTCCGGGGCGTAACCCCAGTCGCGTACGGCGTCGAGGTTCCCCAGATAGAGCCGGTCCTGAAGCCCGGCCTTGATCCGGGCGACGGCCCGGGTCACCTTGCGCGTCACGAAGGTCTCGCCCCGGCGCGGCGACTCATGGTTGAACAGGACGCCGTTCACGGCGAACATGCCGTACGCCTCGCGGTAGTTGACCGTCGTCCAGTAGGCGAAGACCTTGGCGGCTCCGTACGGGCTGCGCGGGTGGAAGGGGGTCTCCTCGTTCTGCGGCGGCGGGGTCGCGCCGAACATCTCGGAGGAGGACGCCTGGTAGATCCGGGTGTCGACACCGCTGGCGCGGATCGCCTCCAGGAGTCGCAGGGCACCGAGACCCGTCACGTCACCGGTGTACAGCGGTGCGTCGAAGGAGACCCGTACATGGGACTGGGCGCCCAGGTTGTAGACCTCGTCGGGGCGTATGTCGCGGAGCAGGTTCACCAGCGCGACACCGTCCGCGAGATCCGCGTGGTGGAGCACGAAGGAGCGGTTCGCCTGCTGGGGATCCTGGTAGATGTGGTCGATCCGCTCGGTGTTGAAGCTCGACGAGCGGCGGACGAGGCCGTGCACCGTGTAGCCCTTGGACAGCAGCAGCTCGGCCAGGTAGGAGCCGTCCTGCCCGGTGACGCCGCTGATCAGTGCGGTCTTGCTCATGCGTCGTGCCCCTCCCTGACGGACCGGCCCCCAGCCGGTCCGTATCTTGCGGATATGAAGTGATCCGAGCAGAAAATCCGGATCTGGTGTACTGCGGTCCTGCTCGGCCTGGCATGATCCGGGCCATGACTGAATCGACGAGCGCCTCTGCGAGCGCATCGACGTCGTACCTGCCCGAGCGGGCCCGGATATTCGTCGCGGGACACCGCGGCCTCGTCGGCTCCGCGATCACCCGCCGGCTCGCCGCCGACGGGCACGAGGTGATCACCCGGACCCGTGCCGAACTCGACCTGCGGGACGCGGCGCGGACCGCCGCCTTCCTCACCCAGACCCGCCCCGACGCCGTGGTGCTCGCCGCCGCCAAGGTCGGCGGGATCATGGCGAACAGCACCTACCCGGTGCAGTTCCTGGAGGAGAACCTCCAGATCCAGCTCGCCGTCGTCGCCGGCGCGCACGCCGCCGGAGTCCGGCGCCTGCTCTTCCTCGGCTCGTCCTGCATCTATCCCCGGCTCGCCCCGCAGCCCATCAGCGAGGACGCGCTCCTGACCGGTCCGCTCGAGCCCACCAACGAGGCCTACGCGCTCGCCAAGATCGCCGGAATCGTCCAGATCCAGGCGTACCGGAAGCAGTACGGCGCACGGTACGTCTCCGCGATGCCGACCAATCTCTACGGCCCCGGCGACAACTTCGACCTGGAGACCTCGCACGTCCTGCCCGCGCTGATCCGCCGCTTCCACGAAGCCCGCGAGGAGGGGCGGGAGGAGATCACGCTCTGGGGCTCCGGCAGCCCGCGCCGCGAGTTCCTGCACGTCGACGACCTCGCCGCCGCCTGCGCGCTCCTGCTGCGCGGCTACGACGGCGACGAGCCGGTCAACATCGGCTGCGGCGAGGACCTCACCATCCGCGAACTCGCCGAAACAGTCGCGGAGGTGACGGGCTATCAGGGCCGGATCGCCTGGGACACGAGCAAGCCCGACGGCACCCCGCGCAAGCTCCTCGACGTCTCCCGGCTGACCGGTCTCGGCTGGAAGCCCGCCATTGCCCTGCCGGACGGGATCGCCGCCACCTACGCCTGGTGGCGGCAACAGCACTGATCTCATGCGCGGCGGCCCGTCAGTACGCTCCGCGACCGTCGACGACGGCGCGGAACGTACGGGCCATGACATCCACATCACTCGTGAACGACCAGTTGTCGACGTAGTGCAGATCGAGCTCGACGGTCTCGTCCCACGACAGGTCCGAACGGCCGCTGATCTGCCACAGCCCCGTCATCCCCGGCCGCACCGCCAGGCGGCGCAGCTCCACGTCCCCGTACCGGGCGACCTCCTCCGGCAGCGGCGGACGCGGCCCGACCAGGGACATCGAACCGAGCAGCACATTGATCAGCTGGGGCAGTTCGTCGAGCGAGGTGCGGCGAAGCAGCCGGCCGACGCGGGTCACCCGCGGATCGCGGCGCATCTTGAACATCAGCCCGTCGTGCTCGTTGGCCCGCTCCAGTTCCGCCTTGCGGGCGTCGGCGTCCAGGAACATCGTGCGGAACTTCCACATCACGAACGGCACGCGGCCCTGGCCGACCCGCACCTGCCGGTAGAAGACCGGCCCCTGCGAGCCCAGCCGGACCGCGGCGCCGATCGCCAGGAAGACCGGGGACAGCAGGAGCAGCCCGAGCGCCGCGCCCGCCCGGTCCATCGCGGACTTCAGGAACGGCTGGACCCCGCTGCGCAGCGGCGGAGCGACCCGGAGCAGGGCTAGACCGGCGGCCGACGTGGTTTCGAGGCGCTTGACCGCGCACTCCACCAGGCCGGGGGCCAGGGCGAGTTCGGTCCCGGCGTCATGCAGTCCCCAGGAGAGCCGGCGCAACCGCTCGCCCGCCATCAGGGGTCCCGCCGCCACCAGGACGACGTCGGCCTCCAGCTCGCGGGCGGCGGCCAGCACCTGGCGCGTGTCGCCGTCCGCGGCCTCCGGCATCAGGACGCCGAGCCGCGCGGCCACCGGCGCACCGGTACGGACGGCGCCCTCGCCGATCGCGACGATCCCTACCACCACGTACGGATGCTCGGTCCGTCCGGCGAGATGCTCGGCGACGTCCCCGGCGGCGGTGGGCTCACCGAGGAGCAGCACGCGGGTCACCACCTGCGCCTCGCGACGGGCGGCCACCAGGTGGTGCCACGTCAACTTCGAGCAGGTCAGGGTCAGTACGGGCGCCGGCAGCAGCGCGGCGAGACAGAGCAGCGCCGGGTGGTGGAGATCGGCGGCGGCCCGCAGCACGGCGAGGACCCCGAGCAGGATCAGCCAGTCGTGGAGGACGGGCAGACTGCCTCGCGACTCTCCGAGCTCGCGCCGCGCGTACCGTCGGCGCAGGGACCGCACCGCGGCCCAGGCGAGAGCGGCCACGAGGGCGCTGGCATAGGCGTACGGCTGGCGCTCGACGCGCAGGATCAGCGCGACCGGCAGACCCACGCCGAGCACGTCGACGGTCAGCGCGACGACCGGATACCAGCCCGCCTTCGTGCGAGGGCGCGTCGCTGTAACAGTTGAACCGGCCGCAGTTCCGGTGGAGTTGGTCTCAGTTGTGCGGGCATGCCACATGTACCCCCCAGGCACGTGTCGACGTTCGCCACCCCGTTCGTCGACCCCCTGATCGACGAACAAGCGTCGCAACGCCGGAACAGTACGACATACACGTGCACGTCCGCTGCAGTTCACGCGAACGACCTCGGAAGGAGATGGCGTATTCATCTCGTGACGTGAGGGCCGGTGTGGACACGGCCGAGCGCATGATACGTCTGTTCAAAGGGAGTTGGCGCACGTGGGGCCATGGAAGGAAGGGGTGGGAGCGTGTCGGAGGGGGACCAGGTCACGGAGGGGGAGAGAGCCGGCACTGTGGCGGAAAGCACACCGTCCGTCACGCCCCGCAAGCGCCGAGTGAGCCCGAAACGCGTCCTGTTGGTGGCGCTGGCCCTGCTGGGCATCGGGATCCTGATGGTCGGCGGCGCCGGCTGGTGGGCGGTCGAGCACTACACCGGGAAGGTCGACCGCATCCCGGGCGCGTTCCCGACCCACGTACCACCGGCTCAGCAGCCCGCACCCTCCAAGGGCGGTCAGACCTTCCTCCTCGTCGGCGTCGACAGCCGGTCCGACCTGCCGACCACCGGGCGCGACGCCAAGGCACCGTCCTGGACGTACGGCGCCCAGCGCAGCGACACGATGATGCTCGTCCACCTGCCGGCCGACCATTCCAACGCGTACGTCGTCTCACTGCCCCGCGACTCCTGGGTCGACATCCCCGGGCACGGCACCGCCAAGCTCAACGCCGCCTTCTCCTGGGGAGGTCCGCCCCTGCTCATCGACACCGTCCAGCGCCTCACCGACGTCCGCGTGGACCATCTCGCGATCATCGACTGGGAGGGGTTCAAGGAACTCACCGACGCGGTCGGCGGGGTCGACCTCCGCGTGGACGGCACGGTCCGCCACATGAACGGCACCCAGGCCCTCGCCTACGTCCGCGAACGCAAGAACCTTCCCCGCGGCGACTTCGACCGCACCCACCGCCAGCAGAACTTCCTGCGCGCCGTCCTCACCAGGACGATGACCACGCGCAACCTCACCAACCCCGTCCGGGCGGCCGAACTGCTCGACACGCTCACCGCCAGTGTCAGCGTCGACGACCGGCTCAGCGACGCCGACCTGCGCGAACTCCTCTGGGACAACCGGTCGGTGAGGCCCGGCGACATGGTCTTCATGAACGCGCCCGTCGCCCGCACGGCCATGATCAAGGGCCAGTCCGTCGTCCTCCTCGACCGAGGGAAATCCGACGCGTTGTGGGCGGCGATGCGGAACGACACCCTGGCCGCGTACGTCGCCGGTCACCGCACCGACCGTCTCGGAAGCGGTACGCCGTAGGCCCCCGCGGCCGGTCCGCCACACGCCCGACGGTGGTTGTTCCCCCGTCCGCCATCGGCTGTACTACAGCCAGCCCGCGGCCCCGCGACAGCCGCGACCGACCCTAAGGACGCCCATGGCGGACAAGTCCTCCGCCCGGACCACCCACCGGGCTCCGGGGCGGCGGCGGCTCGCCCCGGGAATCGCCCTCGGCGTGCTCCTCGTCGGAGCCCTGGCCGGCATCGGCGCGGCGAACTCGCTCCGCGCGAACGCCCCCGCCGAGGCGAACGCCACGCCCCCGAAGGCGTACAGCACCGCCCTCCCCTTCGACCTGCCGCCCGCCGCCGAACTGCGCCGCTCGGACAAGCTGGTCTTCGCCCACTACTTCACCCCGTACCCGCTCTCCCTGGACAACGAGCCCGCCGACCGCGACTACTACGCGCGGAACTACCTCACCCCGGACGGCGAGAAGGGCAGACATCAGGCGTACGGAGGGCTGTTGCGCGACCGCCCGCTCCCGGCCGCGCCCGAGGCCGGGGACTGGGAACTGGCCCATCTGCGCCAGGAGGTCCGCACCGCCCGCGACGCCGGACTCGACGGCTTCACCCTCGACCTGCTCTCCGAGACCGGACGCAACCGGGACCGCGCCGAACTGCTGCTCCGCGCCGCCCACGAGGAGGACCCCGGGTTCCGGATCCAGCTCATGCCGGACATGACGGCCCTGACGTCGGCCACCCCCGCCGGCCTCGCCGATTCGCTCGCGCAACTGGCCAAGAGCCCCTCGGCACACCGGCTGCCCGACGGACGGCTGGTCGTCTCCCCCTTCAAGGCCGAGGAGAAGGACCCCGACTGGTGGCGGCGGATGACGGGCGAACTGGAAGCGCGGCACGGCATCCGCACCGCACTCGTTCCGCTCTTCCTCGACTTCACACCGGAGCGGGACGCGTACGCGGCGATCAGCCACGGCCTCTCCGAGTGGGGCGCCCGCAGCGCCGGCCGCCAGGCGGGGGCTGCGGCCGACGCCGAACGGGCCCACCGGCTCGGGAAGATCTGGATGCAGCCGGTCTCCGTCCAGGACGCCCGCCCCAACCAGGGCGTCTACGACGAGGCCGGCAACACCGAGACCCTGCGCGCGAGCTGGGGAGCCGCCATCGACTCGGACGCGGACTGGGTCCAGCTCACCACGTGGAACGACTACTCCGAAGGCACCCACGTCGCGCCCTCGCTGCACAACGGCTACGCGTACCTGGACCTGTCCTCGTACTACCTGACGCGGTTCAAGACCGGAGCCTGGCCGAAGATCCTGCGCGACACGCTCTATCTGACCTCACGTGTCCAGTTCGCCGACGACCTTCCGCCGCCCGCGCGCCAGCCTCAGGTGATACGGCCCCGCGAGGGCACCGCGGACCCCCGCGACACCGTGGAGGTCCTCTCCTTCCTCACGGCCCCCGCGGACATCCGCACGAGGACCGGTGACACCGAGAGCGGCTACCGGGCGCCGGCCGGTGTGCACGCGCAACTCTTGCCGTTGCGTACGGGACACAGTGCCGCGACCGTCGTACGCGCCGGGGCGACCACGACGAAGGTCACGAGCCGCTACCCGGTCCGGCGGCCGGTCGACAAGCAGGACCTGCAGTACTACGCCGTGACGAGCGGCCGCAGCCAGCGCTGAGCGCGGTTGTCGGTGGCGGGTCCTAGCGTGGGGGCATGACGAAGAACCGGGGGACCTTCGAGGCGGCGACGGGGGACGGCCCGCCGCTCCCGGAGGGAGACAGGGAGCAGCGGTCCCGTGAGGTACGGGCCGCGGTCGAAGGGCTGCTCCAGATACGGCGGCTGACCGGCGGCCACGGAGGCGGCGATCCGCGGCAGCGGCCCGCCGAGTGGGAGCGCAGGCAGCCCGTCCGGGCGGTGGCGCTCGCCCTGGAGGCGGCGGGGGCCGCGCCCTCGGCGGTCGACGCCGCGGGCGGCCGGACGGCTACCGGCTACCGGGTCACGGCCGGGGAGCGGCCCGGCACCGCCGTCGTGGAGTGGGTGGGGCCGCCCGGCGGGGGAGCGGTCCAGGAGGAGGAGTCCGCCCTGGGCGCGTGCGTGCCCGTCCTGGAGCGGCTCGGCTGGGAGGCGCTGCTCTACCGGGGGCCGCGCCGCAGACGGTTCCTCGAAGTCGAGCCGATGGGGCGCTGAACGGGCGGCCCGTGGCGGCCCGGCCCGGATCAGGCGATGGAGGCGGAGACGATCGCCGAGACCGCGATGTTGCACGAGGCCGTGACCCAGACCGCCGGGTGGGGCTGGGGGTCGACGAGGGTGGCGCCGAGCTTGCCCGGCGTGACCAGGTCCACGACCAGGAACGCCACGGCCATCATGACCAGGCCGAGCAGTCCGAAGGCGGCCGTCGAGGCGAGGCCCTTGCCGAAGTCGTCGTACGTCGTCCATATGGAGGTGAAGACGATGCCGCCGATACCGAGCAGCGCGGAGCTCAGGAGCGTCGCGGCGTTCCGGTTGCGCTCCTCCCAGATCTGCCGGCCGAGCTTCCCGGGCGTGAGCAGGTCCACGAGGACGATGCCGAGGATCAGCAGCACCACGCCGAGGGCGCCGTAGGCGGTGGCACGGCCGAGGCCGTTGACGATGTCGCTCATGTGTTGCCGGCTCCGAGGAGAGGGATCGTGAATGATCGCGGTCAAGGACCGGCAAAATGTAGCGCATGCGTCCTGTCCCCCCGCCGGGCGGCCACCCGTCGCGCGGCAGGGCCCACGTGGCACAGAGCGTTCCCTGTATGGAGCAACAACGCACCGGCCTCGGCCCTCACAGAGGTGACAGTGGAAGTCGTACGGTTCCGGCTCTGCCCAGGGAGACCCAGATGACCACCCTCAACCGACGCGACATCGGGCTTCTCGTCCTCCGGGTCGGCACCGGCGCCGTCCTTGTCGCGCACGGCACACAGAAGCTGTTCGGCTTCTTCGGGGGAGGCGGACTGGAGGGGACGACGAAGGCGATGGAGGCCATGGGCTTCCACCCGCCGCGCGAGAGCGCGATCGCCGCGGGGCTCGGCGAGGCGGGCGGTGGGGTCATGCTGGCCCTTGGCCTGGCCACCCCGGCCGCCGGCGCCGCCGCGGCCGGAGCGATGGCGGGCGCGGTCTCCGTCCACGCCCCGGCCGGCTTCTTCGCCCAGGGCGGTGGCTACGAGTACCCCGCCTTCCTCGGCTTCACCTCGGCCGCCATCGGTGTCGCGGGCGCCGGCCGCTACTCCCTCGACCACGCCACCGGCCACGTCCTGGACCGTCCCTGGGTCGTCGCCACCGCGTTCCTCGGCAGTGCCCTCGCGGCCGCCGCCGTCGTGGGCCGCCGCGCCCAGGCGCGGAGCGCCGCGGCCCACGAGGAGGACAGCATCGACTGAACCGGGCTCTCTCCAGGCGCGGCGGCTCCCCGGTAAGTCCGGGGAGCCGTCGCGTTTCTGAGCGTGCGGACGCTCGATCCACCCGAAACTCCCGATGACGCCCATACGCCCACATACGTGTGAAAGCGCGGCGCCCCGCCCATGCGGCGGGGCGCCGCGCCGCTGTTCCGGCGGCCACCGCCCTGCGCGCGCCGAACTCGGCGCCGATGACGGGCTGTCGACGACCGAGCCCCACAACCCCTCCTCGGCACCGGCCCTTCCCTCCCGCGAAACCTTTCGGGGGCGCGCTCGTCATGACGGTGTGTGAGCCGCGGGGCTCATGCGCGGCGTTGAACGATGTGAGCCCACCTGGAGCGGAGCCTTCCACCGAGCTGCCTCGTCTGTTGCACTAGGAGTCATCTCCCGGCAACTGACTGCGCTTTGCCTTGCCTTACGTTCCTACGACGGAAGGACGCTCATGCAGCGCAAGTCCCTCTCCCTCCTGGCGGCGGCTGCGACGGTTCTGGGCACGGCTTCGGCGGTGCCCGTCGCGGAGGCGGCGCCGCCGCAGAGCTCCGAGGCGGCCAGAGCGTCGGCCGTCGCCCGCACCCCGCACCCGTTCATCCCGAGCGCTCCTTCGGTCAGCACGACCGTGGCGCCCGGTGTGACGCTGACCTCCACCTCGTACGGCAAGCAGAACGCCGACGACCGGTGGACCGTTCATGTCTATCTGCCCGTGGCCCCCGACGGCCCGCTGCCGTCCGCGGGTACGGCCCTCGGCCCCCGGGCCACCGCCGACCGGGTGGCCACGGCGCTGCGCGAGAAGGGGTTCGAGCCCCGCGTCGAGGAGGTCGTCGCCCCGGCGTTCGCCGACCGCCGCCCCGGCACGCTCGGCTGGACCGTCCGCGTCGGCCTCCACGCGAACGAAGCCGACGCGGCGGCGCAGCTGAGCCGGATCAAGTCCGCCGGTTTCGCGGGTGGTACGCGCTACACGGCGCAGGACGGCACCGACAAGCAGGCACCGCAGAAGGTGCATGTGCTGCGCCTGGACTTCCGTACGTTCAAGGGCAGCGTGGGCACGGACTTCGGGCCCAAGCTCAACGGCACGGAGACGCTGACCGACCTCATCGCCTCCACCGGTGCCCTCGCCGGCATCAACGCCCAGTGGTTCTACAACCAGGCTCCGGGCGGCCTGTACGTGAAGGACGGCAAGCTGCTCGGCTCCGCGACCCAGGGCCGGGCGGGCCTCAAGGTGACCAACGGCGGCCGCTCCTTCGCCGTGGACACGTTCACCGCGCGCGTGACGCTCAAGGCCGGGACGGAGACCGTCGAGGTCGACGGGGTGAACCGGGTGCCCGGTGACGTCTGGAACTGCGGCGGTGTCGGCGGCGACCTGCCGACA
This sequence comes from Streptomyces sp. NPDC012508, assembly GCF_042902595.1. Taxonomy (NCBI): domain Bacteria; kingdom Bacillati; phylum Actinomycetota; class Actinomycetes; order Kitasatosporales; family Streptomycetaceae; genus Streptomyces; species Streptomyces sp. NPDC012508. The sequence continues at coordinate 704,503 of NZ_JBIBEO010000001.1, read as the reverse complement.
CAGAAGCCGCAGCACGACCTGAAGTGCACCGACAGCAGCGAGCTGGTGCGCTTCACCCCGGAGTGGGGGACGCCGCCGGCCGGGGCGGGCGCGGAGGCCGTGCTCGACGGCGCCGGCCGCGTGACGGCGGTGCACACCTCGCGCGGCGCGAGCGTGCCCGACGGCGGGTCGACCGTCCAGGCGACCGGCGCGAGCGCGGAGTGGCTGCTGCAGCACGCCGTGGTCGGCCAGACGCTGACGTTCTCCGAGCGGGTGGAGGACGGCAGGGGCCGTCAGGTGCCGCTCACCTCCGACACGACGATCCTTCAGGTCGGCCCGGCCCTGGTACGTGAGGGGAAGGTGTCGGTCAACGCCCAGGCGGAGGGCATCATCCGCGACGGCGCGGACCAGACCTTCACGTACAACTGGACCCTGCGCAGCAACCCGCGCTCCATGGTCGGCGTGGACGACCTGGGCAGGCTGATGCTCGTGGTCGTCGACGGCCGGCAGCCCGGGTACAGCGAGGGGCTCGGCGTCGCGCAGGCCGCTCAGCTGATGAAGCAGCTCGGCGCGCGCCAGGCGATGAACCTCGACGGCGGCGGCTCCAGCGTCCTGGCCACCGCGAGGTCGGGCATCGTCAACCGGCCCTCGGACACGACGGGCCAGCGCTCGCTGGGCAACGTCCTGGTCGTCCGTCCCTGACGGCGCCGGTCCCCACGGCCGGCCGCGTGCGGAACCTCACCGCGCGCGGCCGGCCGTCGTCGTCAGCCCGGCTCAGCTCGCGCTCGTCCCGCGATCGGGCCATCGCGCCGACTCGTCGTACATCTCGTTCCCCCTTCGAAGCCCTCGGGGAGCTGAACGGCCATGCCGCCGTCCCCATCGCCGATCACGCCCGATGGTGTCACGGCGGCTGCCCCGACAGACCCTTCCCGCGTGCGACGTGCGGCGAGTGTGGCAAGACTGGTGCCATGGCGCACAAGGTGTTTCTGGAGGGCGGGCCGGACGATCTCCCTGAGCGGATCGTTCAGGTCGAGGCCCCCGGCGAGGACGTGAAGCTCCCGCATCTCGGGGGATACGAGCACTTCAGGGAGACCCCGCGCCGCGAGGACACCGCCGCGGGGACCCTGCGGGTGTACGAGTGGTGGGAGCGTACGGAGATCGCCGAATAGGCGGCGCGTCCGAAGCGTCCCCTTCGAACCGCACCCTTCCCACGACGCATGACGCATACCGGCCCGCGCCCCGGGCACGCGATGGGGAAGAGGTCGACGCGCGCGGGATAGGCGAGGCGAATCGAGTCATGGCCGACAAGAAGATCATCACGGTGATCGGGGCGACCGGGAAACAGGGCGGCGGACTCGTCCGCGCCGTCCTGGCCGACCCGGACGAGGAGTTCGCGGTACGGGCCGTCACCCGGAACCCCGAGGGAGACGCGGCGCAGGAGCTCAAGCGCCTCGGCGTCACCGACATCGTCCACGGCGACCTCGACGACCCGCCCAGCCTCGCCCCGGCCTTCGAGCACGCCTACGGCGCCTTCCTCGTCACCCCCTTCTGGGAGCACATGTCCGCCGCCCAGGAGCTGACCCAGGCCCTGGCGCTCGCCCGGGCCGCCTCGCACGCGGGCGTGCAGCACGCCGTGTGGTCCACGCTGGAGGACACGCGCGCGTTCATCCCGCTCGACGACGACCGGATGCCCACGCTCCAGGAGCGGTACAAGGTGCCGCACTTCGACGCCAAGGCGGAGGCCGACCACTACTTCACCGACGAAGGCGTACCGACCACCTTCCTGCGCACCACCTTCTACTGGGAGAACCTCCTCGACTTCTTCCCCCCGCAGCGCGGCGAGGACGGCACCCTCCAGCTGAACTTCCCGATGGGCGACCACCGGCTCTCGGGCATCGCCGCCGTCGACATCGGCAGGACCGCACTGGCCGTCTTCAAGCGGGGCACGGACCTCATCGCCGCCACGGTCAGCATCGCCGGGGAGCACCTCAAGGTCGCCGACCTCGCCGCCGCGCTCGGGGAGGCGCGCGGCGAACCCGTGCTGTACCGGCCGCTGACGCCGGACGCGTACCGGGCGCAGGGGCATCCGGGCGCGGACGAGGCGGGGAACATGTTCCAGTTCTTCGCCGACTGCGAGGAGCCGTACATCAGGGCCCGCGACCTCACCGCCGCCCGTGAGCTCAACCCCGCGCTGCAGGACTTCGCCGACTGGCTCGCGGTGCACCGGGAGGATGTCCGCAAGGCCTGGCAGACCTGACCTCGGCGGCCCCCGACCTCGGTCTCACTCTCGACCCGACCCTCGAACTCGACCCCCCGACGGCGGGAGACGCACATGGCGCCCCAGCAGGCGGAACTGGCGGAGTACCGCCGGCGCAGGGACTTCTCGAAGACGACGGAACCGGAGGACACCACCGCGGCGGAGCCGGGTGAGCGGCCGTCCTTCGTCGTCCAGATCCACGACGCGACAGCCATGCACTTCGACTTCCGGCTGGAGGTCGACGGCGTCCTGAAGTCCTGGGCCGTGCCCAAGGGGCCGTCGACCGACCCGCACGACAAGCGGCTGGCCATGCCCACCGAGGACCACCCCCTGGCGTACCGCGAGTTCGAGGGCGTCATCGGTGAGGGGGAGTACGGCGCCGGCACCGTGATCGTCTGGGACGAGGGCACGTACCGCAATCTCTCGACGCGGCGGGACGGGCATACGGAGATCCCGTTCGCGCAGGCCCTGGCGGACGGCCACGTCTCGTTCTGGCTCGACGGGCACAAGCTGCGCGGCGGCTGGTCCCTCACCCGCTTCCGTACCGACACGGACGGCGGGCGGGAGACATGGCTCCTGGTCAAACGCTCCGACGAGCGCGCCTCAGGAGCGGGCACGCCCGACCCCCGGCGCGCCCGCTCGGTGCGTACCGGCCACACGCTGGGGCAGATCGCCACGGGGAGGACGGCATGACCGCCCCGCAGAAGATCCGGGCGGGCCGGCGCACGGTCGAGGTCGGCCGGCCGGAGAAGGTGCTCTTCCCCGAGGACGGCATCACCAAGGCCGGCCTGGCGACGTACTACCGCACCGTCGCCCGCCGGATGCTGCCGCATCTGCGCGGCCGCCCCCTGATGCTGGAGCGGCACCCGGACGGCGTCGGAGACCGGGGATTCATGCAGAAGGACATCCCCGACCACTTCCCGGACTGGGTCCACCGCGCGGAACTGCCCAAGGAGGGCGGCACGGTGACCTACGTCCTGTGCGAGGACACGGCCACCCTGGTCCTGCTCGCCGATCAGGGCTGTATCACCCCGCACCGATGGCTCTCCAGGGCCGACCTGCCGGACCGGCCCGACCGGCTCGTCTTCGACCTCGACCCGTCCGACGACGACTTCGCACGGGTCCGCGACGCCGCGCGGTGGCTCCACGACCTGCTGGACGAGCTGCGACTGCCCTCGCAGCTGATGACCACCGGCTCACGCGGCCTGCACGTGAGCGTCCCGCTGGACCGCGGCGCGGCCTTCGACGAGGTACGGGCGTTCGCCGCCGACGTCGCCGGTGTCCTCACCGCCCGCCACCCCGACCGGCTCACCACCGAGGCCCGTAAGAAGGCGCGCGGCGGGCGGCTCTACGTCGACCTCCAGCGCAACGCGTACGGGCAGACGTCCGTCGCGCCCTACGCGGTACGCGCCCGCCCCGGCGCACCCGTCGCCGCGCCGATCGCCTGGGGCGACCTGGACGACCCGGGACTCGACGCCCGGCGCTGGACCCTCGCCGACGCGGACCGGCTCGTCGAGGACGACCCCTGGACCCCCGCCCCGCGCCCCCGCTCGCTCTGCCCGGCGGCACAGCGCCTGCGTCGCGTCGCCGAGGGTCATGCCGCACGCGCATGACCGTGACGTTCGGGGACGGGGCTTTCGGGAACTCGCGGGGCGTCGGACAGTCTCGGTGAGGCGGGTGAGGGCCATGGCGCGGCCGGTGTGGTCGGGAAGTCTGACGTTCGGCCTGGTCAGCGTGCCGGTCGGGCTCTACACGGCCACGGACAGTCACACCGTTCACTTCCACCAGCTCCAGCGCGGCACCTCGGACCGTGTCCGCAACCGCAGGGTGAACGAGCGGACGGGCGAGGAGGTCGACCTGGACGACATCGTCAAGGGCTACGACGCGGGGGACGAGTACGTCCTCGTCGAGCCCCAGGAGCTGGAGGACATCGCGCCAGGTCGCTCGAAGACGCTGGAGATCACCGGGTTCGTCGACCTCGACGAGGTGGACCCGATCTTCTTCGACAAGACGTACTACCTCGGTCCGCGTGGCAAGGAGCACGGCAAGATCTACCGGCTGCTCGAACAGGCGCTGTCGGAGGCCAACCGGGCCGGGATCGCCACGTTCGTGATGCGGCAGCACGAGTACCTGGTCGCGGTGAAGGCCGAGAACGGGCTGCTGACCTGCCACACCCTGCACTGGGCCGACGAGATCCGCGATCCGCGGAAGGAGATCGACACACTGCCCGGCCGGGTGAAGACCTCGGGCAAGGAACGGAAGATGGCCGACCAGCTCATCGAGACGCTGGCGATCGACTGGGACCCGGAGGAGTACCGGGACACCTTCCAGGAGAAGGTCGCCGCGCTGATCGAGGCGAAGCGGTCCGGGGAGACCGTGGAGAAGGCGGAACCGCCGGCCGAGTCCACGAACGTCGTCGACCTCATGGACGCGCTGCGCGCCAGCGTGGAGAAGGCGGGCGGACGCAAGGGGACTCGCCCGCGGGCCCGCGACCTCCAGGAACTCACCAAGTCCGAGCTCTACGACATGGCCGCGGGGGCGGGGATACGCGGCCGCTCGACGATGACGCGCGACGAGCTCATCAAGACGCTCGCCGCCTGAAGCCCGTGCCACGGTTGGCGGTGACGTGGCGGGGAAGTCGCCGTGGGGACCCCCGACCGCGAGACGAATCAGGCGATACCCATGACCACCGCACGTGACCTGATGACGGCGGACGCCACCTGCGTCCGCGCGAGCGAGACCATCGTCGAGGCCGCGCGGAAGATGGCGGACCTCGGCGTCGGAGCCCTGCCGATCTGCGGCCCCGACGAGAAGCTCCACGGCATGCTGACCGATCGCGACATCGTCGTGAAGGTCATCGCCCGGGGCAAGGACCCCGCCGCGTGCACGGCCGGAGACCTCGCGCAGGACTCGATCGTCACGGTCGCCGCGGACGACACCGCCGAGCAGGTGCTCCGCGTCATGAGCGAGCACAAGATCCGACGCGTACCCGTCATCGACCACCATGTCCTCGTCGGCATCATCGCCCAGGCCGACGTCGCCAGGACACTCTCCGAGGGCCAGGTCGGCGACTTCGTCGAAACCGTCTCCACCGAGTCCTGACCTGACGCTCCCTGTCCGGCCGGCCGTTCGCTCTCCGGCTCCCCGACGCGCTGACACCGCATGCTGTGCGGGCCGTCGACCGGAACACGGATCGCCTCAACCGCCCCACGGGCCTGCGCATCCGGCAACAATTGCGTGACGTCGCCCGCGGGCAGCGGAACGCGGGCGACGGACCTTTCGGCGAGCAGAAGGCGAGACACCAGGCATGCATGTCAGCGCGCACATCGAGGCCGTCTACACCGAGATCTGCCGACGCAACCCCGGCGAGGCGGAGTTCCACCAGGCGGCGGCCGAGGTGCTCGACTCCCTCGCACCCGCGCTCGACCGGCACCCGGAGTACGCGGAGACCGGGATCCTGGAACGGTTGTGCGAGCCGGAGCGGCAGCTGCTCTTCCGGGTCCCGTGGGTCGACGACCAGGGCGCCGTGCGGGTGAACCGGGGCTTCCGGGTGGAGTTCAACAGCGCCCTCGGCCCGTACAAGGGCGGGCTGCGGTTCCATCCGAGCGTCAACCTGGGCATCGTGAAGTTCCTCGGGTTCGAGCAGATCTTCAAGAACGCGCTGACCGGGATGGCCATCGGCGGCGGCAAGGGCGGCGCCGACTTCGACCCCAAGGGCCGCTCGGACGGCGAGATCATGCGCTTCTGCCAGTCCTTCATGACCGAGCTGTACCGGCACCTGGGCGAGCACACCGACGTTCCCGCCGGGGACATCGGCGTCGGGGCGCGCGAGATCGGCTTCCTGTTCGGCCAGTACAAGCGGATCACCAACCGGTACGAGTCCGGTGTCCTCACCGGGAAGCCGGTGGGCTGGGGCGGCTCCCACGTCCGTACCGAGGCGACGGGCTACGGCGCGGTGTACTTCGCCGAGGAGATGCTCGCCACGCGCGGTGACGGCTTCGACGGGCGCCGCGTGGTGGTCTCCGGGTCCGGGAACGTGGCCGTGTACGCGGCGGAGAAGGTGCACGCCCTGGGGGGCCGCGTCGTGGCGTGCAGCGACTCGTCGGGCTACCTCGTCGACGAGGACGGCATCGACCTGGAGCTGCTCAAGGACGTCAAGCAGGTACGCAGGGCCCGGATCTCCGCCTATGCGGAGGCCAAGCCGACCGCGCGCTTCTCGGCCCGCGGCACGGTGTACGACGTCCCGTGCGACATCGCCCTGCCCTGCGCGACGCAGAACGAGCTGGGCCGCGACGACGCCGTGGCCCTGGTCAAGCACGGCGTCCTCGCCGTCGCCGAGGGCGCGAACATGCCCTGTACACCCGAGGCGGTGAAGGTGCTCCGGGAGGCCGGGGTGCTCTTCGGACCTGGAAAGGCCGCCAACGCGGGCGGTGTGGCGACCTCGGCGCTGGAGATGCAGCAGAACGCGGCCCGCGACAGCTGGTCCTTCGAGGAGACGGAGACGCGGCTCGCCACGGTCATGCGCGGGGTCCACGCCGAGTGCCGCGCCACCGCCGAGGCGTACGGCGGCAATCCCGAGGACTATGTGCTCGGCGCCAACGTCGCGGGGTTCCTGAAGGTGGCTGGGGCGATGACGGCGCAGGGCGTCATCTGACCCCATCGTCGGACCTGAGCGGCCCCACGGTGCCAGGGGGGCCGCTCGGGGGTGGGGTGCGCCCGTGTCGGCGTGCTCGCACGGGTCGGCGGGGGCATCGGTCGTACGCTGCGTCTGTCCGAGGCCCCGTCGAAAGCGCGGATGCTCTTGATCGCCGTCACTGTCATCGCGGGCATTCTCTTCACCTGGTGCGTCCTGTCACACCGGCTCGCGCGATGGAGCATCACCGCACCGATCGCCATGATGGTCGCGGGCATCGCCCTCACCAGCGGCTCCGACCCGCCGCTGGTCTTCGACTTCGGCGACATGGCCGGCTTCGAGCACGCCGTGGAGGTCGTCCTCGCGCTCCTCCTCTTCGTCGACGCGACCGAGGTGCCCAAGGGAGTCATCCGGCGTGAGAGGAGCGTCGTCTTCCGACTCCTCGGCGGCGCGCTGCCGCTCACCCTGGCCGCCGCCTTCCTGACCGCGCTCGCCTTCTTCCCCGACCAGCCCGGATGGGTGCTGGCGGTACTGGCCACCGTCGTCGTACCCCTCGACCTGGCCCCCACCGCCGCCGTGATCCGGGACAAGCGCATCCCGGCGCGCCTGCGGGACGTGCTCAACGTCGAGGGAGGCCTGAACGACGGCATCGTCTCCCCGGTGTTCCTGCTCTGTGTCGCCGCCGCCGTCGAGTCCCACACGGCGAGCGACGACTACGCAGAGGCCGTCCTCGACGCGATCGGAGCGGCGGCCTGGGCGCTGGGGGCCGGATCCCTCGTCGGCTACGTGGCCGGCTGGCTGCTCCGCCGCTCCTGGGCGCGAGGCTGGACGCAGCCCGCCGCGACGAGGCTCGCCGTGCTGAGCGTGCCCATCGCCGCGTACACCCTGTCCGCGTTCCTGGGCGGCAACGGCTTCGTCGCCTCCTTCGTGGCCGGGGTGTGCATCGCGCCGGCGCTGCGGCATCTGCCGAAGGACGCCGTGGTGATGACCGACGACCTGGTCACCCTGCTGACGCTCGCCCTGTGGTTCCTCTTCGGCCAGCTGGTCAACGACGAGTTCTGGGACGGCTTCCACGTCTCCGTCATCCTCTACGGGCTCCTCGCCGTCACCCTGGTGCGGATGGTGCCTGTGATGCTCGTGCTGATCGGTACGGATGTGTCCCTGCCGGACCGGCTCTTCCTGGGCTGGATGGGGCCCCGCGGCGTGACCTCGGTGGTCTTCGGGCTCCTCGCCGCGCTGGAGCTGCTGGCCGCCGGCGGCGGTGACTTCATCTCCCGGGTGATGGTGATCACCGTCATGGTCAGCATCGTGCTGCACGGCCTGAGCAGCGAGCCCGTCGGCCGGCTCTACGCCCGCCGCCGGCGCGCCTCGCCACCGCCGGAGCCGGAGCCCCGGGGCGTGGCCTGACACGTACCGGGGCTCCGGCTCCGGGAGGGCGCGGGCGCCTGGGAGGGCGGCGGACCGGCTTCGTGCCCGGTCCGCCGCGCCCGCGTCAGGACGGGAGCCACGCCCGCCAGGTGGCCTCGTTCTCCTTCACCCAGCGGCCCGCCGCCTCCTGCGGCGACAGCTTCTGCTCCGCGATCATCAGGGCGACGTCGTTCTGCATCTCGGTCGTCCAGCGGAACTTCTTCAGGAAGGCCGCGGCGTCGCCCCCGCCGTCCGCGAAGCGGGCGTTGAGGAACTTCTGCAGCGGCGTGTGCGGGTACGCGCAGGCCACCTTCTCCGGGTCGGCGTCGCAGCCCTCGGTGTACGCGGGCAGCTTCACCTCCGTCATCGGAACCTTCTCGAACAGCCACTGGGGCTTGTACCAGTAGCTCAGGAAGGGCTTCTTCTCCTTGGCGAACTGCTCGATCTGGGTGATCTGCGCCGCCTCGGAGCCCGCGAACACGACCTGGTAGTCGAGGTCCAGGTTCTCCACGAGAGCCTTGTCGTTCGTGACGTAGGACGGGGACCCGTCCAGCAACTGGCCCTTGCCGCCGCTCTCCGCGGTACGGAACTCCTCGGCGTACTTGTTCAGGTTCTTCCAGTCGGTGACGTCCGGGTGCTTCTCGGCGAAGTACGTCGGTACGAACCAGCCGATGTGGCCGGTCACCCCGAGATCGCCACCGCGCGCGATCGTCCCCTTGTCGTCGATGTACCGCTTCTCCTGCTCCGGGTGGCCCCAGTCCTCCAGGATGGCGTCCACCCGGCCCTGGCTGAGCGCGTCCCAGGCGGGCACCTCGTCGATCTGGACGGTGTCCACCCGGTAGCCGAGCTCGTGCTCCAGCAGGTACTGCGCGACGGCGACGTTGGCCTGCGCGCCCACCCACGACTGCGCCGACAGGGTCACCGTGCGGGAGCCCTTCGCGTCGGCGTACGGGGAGGCCTGGCGGGTCATGTCCGCGGCGCCGCAGCCGGTGAGGCCGACCGCCAGGGCGGCCGCGGTCACGAGTGCGGCGATGCGTGTGCGAGCCATCTCAGGCCCCCTTTCCGGCGAGTTCACGGCGTTCTGTCGGCTGGGTGACGCGGTCGAGCATCAGGCCCAGGCAGACGATCGCCGCGCCCGCGACCAGACCGGTCGCCAGGTCGCCCTGGGCGAGACCGAAGACCGCGTCGTACCCGAGCGCGCCGCCGCCCACGAGACCGCCGATGACGACCACGGCGAGGACCAGCACCACGCCCTGGTTGACGGCGAGGAGCAACGCGGGCCTGGCCAGCGGGAGCTGGACCTGGAACAGCTGCTGCCGCCCGGTCGCGCCCAGCGAGCGCGAGGACTCCATCGCGGCCGGGTCCACCCCGCGCACGCCCTGGGCCGTGATCCGTACGACGGCGGGCAGCGCGTACACCACGGCGGCGGCTACCGCCGGGGCGCGGCCCACACCGAACAGGGCGACCACAGGGATCAGATAGACGAACTGCGGCATCGTCTGGAAGACGTCGAGCACCGGACGCAGGGCGCGTCCGAGGCGCGTGCTGCGGGCCGCAGCGACCCCCAGCGCGACACCGAGCACCAGCGTCACGGCGACGGCGGCGAGCACCTGCGACAGCGTGTCCAGCGCCGGGTCCCAGACGCCCAGTACACCGATCGCCGCCATCGCGAGGACGGCCGTCGCGGCGGTGCGCAAGGTGCCGATGAGCAGGGCGAGCGCGCCCACGGCCAGCAGGACCGCCCACCAGGGCAGCCACTGCAGGCCGTCGCGCAGGGGGTTGAGGACCCATGTGGTGAACCGCCCCGCCCAGTCGGCGGTGCCGCCGACGAGCGGCACGCCGGAGTACAGGTGGGCGGTCATCCAGTCGACCGCGCCGTTGACGGGCTCGGCGATGTCCACCGTCCACGCGTCGGGCCAGGAGAGCCGGTCGGCCAGGCGGCCCGCGACGGCGACGACGGCGGTCACCGCGAGAGCGACGGCCCAGCCGAGTCCGGCCCGGCGGACGGGAGCGGCGCCGATCCGCTCTCCGGCCGCGGCGGTGACCCGGTCCAGGACGATGGCGAGCAGCACGATCGGCACACCGGCCGCGAGCGCCGCACCGACGTCGACGGAGGCCAGCGCCTGGTACACCCGGTCGCCGAGGCCGCCCGCGCCGATGACGGACGCGATCACGGCCATGCCGAGCGCCATCATGATCGACTGGTTGACGCCGAGCAGAAGCTCCTTGCGGGCCAGCGGAAGCCGGGCCGTCAACAGCCGCTGACGGCCGGTGGCGCCGAGCGACGCGGCGGCCTCCATGACCCCCGCGTCCGCGCCGCGCAGCCCGAGCGCGGTGAGACGGGCCATGGGCGGCGCGGCGTAGACGACGGTCGCGAGGACGGCCGCGGGCACGCCGATGAAGACCAGGACGACGGGCAGCAGATACGCGAAGGCCGGCAGCACCTGCATGGTGTCGAGCACCGGGCGCAGGATCCGGTGCATCCGGTCCGACAGGCCGGCGGCCAGCCCGAGGAGGCCGCCGAGCAGCACGGACGCGGCGACGGCGACCACCATCAGGGCGAGCGTCTGCATCGTCGGCACCCACATGCCGAGCAGGCCGCAGGCGGCGAAGGCGGCGACGGAGGTCAGCGCGAGCCGCACACCCGCGACACGCCAGGCCACGAGCCCGGCGGCGGCGGTGACGCCGGCCCAGCCGAGCGCGAGCAGCACCAGGTACACCGCGCGGACGGACACGACCACGACGTTGCTGACGTGCCCGAGGAAGTAGAGGAAGAGCGGGTGGCCGTCCCGGTTGTCGATGATCCAGTCGCTGGTGCGCTCCAGCGGCCCCGACAGATCGACGGCGAGCGACGCGGGCCAGCTTCCGCCGCCCAGGAGTACGGCTCCGAGGACGAGCGCGACGGCCACGCCGGCGCCGATCAGCCGGCCGCGGTGGCGCGCGAGCGCGCGCAGCGCACCGGACCCGGCGTCGCGGGCGGCCGTGGGGCCGGGAGGAGCGGGAGTGACGGTGGCGGTCATCGGCCCCACCGCCGGGTGGAGGGGGTCGCGCTCGCACGACGGGCGGCGGCCCGGTCACCGGTGCCGTTCGTTCCGCCCGGGCGCGGCGAGGTCGCGGCACCGCTCGTGCCGCGGGTGGCCCGACTGCCGGTACCGTTCGTGCCGCCCGGCGGCGGCCAGGTCGTATGGGCGTACATCAGGCCACCGCCTTCCCCGTGGTGGCCGGGACCCCGGCGACGACACCGAGGAGACCCGCCTGGTCGACCACGCCCAGGCACCGGCCGTTCTCGACGACCCGCGCGTTCTCGCCCGTACGGGCGACGGCCTCGATGGCCTCGTGGACGGTGGCGCTCGGGGCGAGCGCGGGTCCGGCCTCGTGTTCGTCGGCGAGCGCCGGGCGCATCGCCGAGCGGACGGTCAGCACCTGCTCGCGCGGCACGTCCCGGACGAAGTCCCTGACGTAGTCGTCGGCGGGGGAGCCCACGATCTCCTCAGGAGTGCCGAGCTGGACGATCCGTCCGTCGCGCATCAGCGCGATGCGGTCGCCCAGCTTCAGCGCCTCGCTCAGGTCGTGCGTGATGAAGACCATCGTGCGTCCCTCCTCCCGGTGCAGGCGGACGACCTCCTCCTGCATGTCCCGGCGGATCAGCGGGTCGAGGGCGCTGAACGGCTCGTCGAACAGCAGGACTTCGGGATCCACGGCGAGCGCGCGGGCCAGGCCGACCCGCTGCTGCTGGCCACCGGACAGCTGGCTCGGCCTGCGGTGCTCCATACCGTCCAGGCCCACCTTGGTGACGAACTCCGCGGCCCGCTCACGCCGTTCGGCGCGCCCTAGGCCCTGGATCTCGAGCCCGTAGGCGACGTTGTCGAGCACCGTCCGGTGCGGCAGCAGCCCGAAGTGCTGGAAGACCATCGCCGCCCGGTGCCGGCGCAGCTCCCGGAGCCGGCCGGTGTCCATGGACAGCACGTCCTCGCCGTCGATGGCGATGGTGCCCGAGGTCGGCTCGATCAGCCGGGTCAGGCAGCGGACGAGCGTCGACTTGCCCGAGCCCGAGAGGCCCATGACGACGAAGACCTCGCCCTTGCGGACATCGAACGAGACATCGCGGACGGCGGCGGTGCAGCCGGTCCGCTCGCGCAGCTCGGCGGCGTCGAGGGAACCGAGCTCCGGGTCGGCGGGCACCCGGTCGGCCTTCGGACCGAAGACCTTCCACAGGTCACGTACGGAGAAGACGGGATGCGCAGGATTCTGCGACGGGGTGTGCGGAGTGGTCATCGGGCTGTGCCTCCCAGCAGGTCGGCGCATTTCTCGCCGACCATGAGCACGCCGATCATCGGGTTCACGGCGGTCATGGTCGGGAAGATCGACGCGTCGGCGATCCGGATGCCGTCGAGGCCCCGGATCCTCAGATCGGGCGCGACGACGGCGAGTTCGTCGTCGGCGGCCCCCATCCGGCACGTACCGGCCGGGTGGTAGACGGTGTGCGCGACCTGGCGGGCGTACGCGCTGAGTTCCTCGTCGGACGTCACCTCCGGCCCCGGGCACACCTCGCGCTTCAGCCATCCGGCCAGCGGTTCGCTCGCCGCGATCTGCCGGGCGATGCGGATGCCGTCGACGAGGGTCCGGCCGTCGTAGTCGTCCTCGTCGGTGAAGTACCGGAAGTCGAGCGCGGGCTTGACCTCGGGGTCGGCGCTCGTCAGGTAGAGCCGGCCGCGGCTGCGCGGCTTGGGGATGTTCGGAGTCAACGACACGCCGTGCGCGGGCCGTTCGTAGCCCAGGCGCTCGGGGTTGTCGGTGAAGGGGATCTGGTAGAAGTGGAACATCAGGTCCGGCCCCTCGGACTCCGGGTCGCGGCGGACGAACAGTCCGGCGTCGGAGTCCATCGCGGAGTTCTCCGGGATCGGGCCGTGCGTCTCCCACACGATGACCGACTCGGGGTGGTCGAGGAGGTTCTCCCCGACACCCGGCAGGTCGTGTACGACGGGGATGCCGAGCTTCTCCAGGTCGGCGCGCGGCCCGACGCCGGAGTGCAGCAGCAGGCGCGGGGTGTCCACGGCGCCCGCGCACACCAGGACCTCGCGCCGGGCGCGTACGACGTGCTCCGCGCCCTCCTTCGTACGGATGTGCACGCCGGTGGCGCGGGTGCCCTCGAACTCGAGCCGGAACGCCCAGGTCTCCAGGGCGATGTGCAGGTTCGGCCGGTCCAGGAACGGGTGCAGATAGGCGACCGAGGCGGACGACCGCTTGTTGTTCTCCGGGTGGTACGCGAGGTCGAAGAAGCCGACGCCCTCGTGGAAGGGGCTCTTGTTGAAGCCCTCCACGCGCGGAACGCCGAGCGTGGTCTGCGCAGCGTCGACGAAGTCCCGGGCGATCGCGTTCCGGTCGGCCTCGTCGACGGGCACGATGTTGTTGCGCAGCCGGGCGAAGTACGGATCCATGGCGGCCGCGTCCCACCCCTCGGCGCCGGCCTCGGCCCACTCGTCCCAGTCGGAGGGCAGGGGCTTGAAGGCGATGAGGGTGTTGTGCGAGGAACAGCCGCCGAGGACCCGCGCACGGCTGTGACGGATGTACGAGTTGCCCCGGGGCTGCTGGGTGGTGGGGTAGTCGTAGTCCAGCTCCCCGCCGAGCAGGCCCATCCAGCGGCGCAGGGTGAGGACGTCGTCGCGGCCGACGTCGCTGGGGCCGCCCTCGATGACGGCGACGCTGACGTCCGGGTCCTCGGTCAGCCGGGAGGCGATGACCGAACCCGCGGTGCCGCCGCCGACGACGACGTAGTCGTACACGTGCTGGTCGTTCATGCCTGGTCCTTCGCCGTCGTGCCCGCGAACCAGCGCACGGGGCGCGGAGCGAGGTTCTGGTAGATGTGCTTGGCCTCGCGGTACTCGGCGAGACCGCTGGGGCCCAGTTCGCGGCCGATGCCGGACTTTCCGAAGCCGCCCCATTCCGTCTGCGGCAGGTAGGGGTGGAAGTCGTTGATCCAGACGGTGCCGTGGCGCAGCCGGGCGGCGACGCGCCGGGCACGGTCCTCGTCGGCGGTCCACACCGCTCCGGCGAGGCCGTACTCGGTGTCGTTGGCGAGAGTGACGGCCTCCTCCTCGGTCCGGAAGGTCTCCACGGTGAGGACGGGTCCGAAGACCTCCTCGCGCACGACCCGCATGGAGCGGTGGCACCGGTCCAGGACCGTCGGCCGGTAGAAGTAGCCGGGACCGGCCGGCTTCTCGCCGCCGGCCCGCAGGACCGCGCCCTCGCCGAGGGCGGAGGCCACGTACTCCTCGGTCTTGGCGACCTGTGCCGCGGAGACCAGCGGACCGCACTCGACGCCCGCGTCGGTGCCGCGGCCGAGCCGGATCAGTTCGGCCCGGCGGGCGAGCTCGGCGACGAACCGCTCGCGCAGCGGCTCCTCGACGATGAGGCGGGAGCCGGCGGAGCAGACCTGGCCGCTGTGGATGAAGGCGGCGTTGAGCGCCTGGTCGACGGCGGTGTCGAAGCCCTCGGGTGTCGCGCAGGCGTCGGCGAACACCACGTTGGGGTTCTTGCCGCCCAGTTCGAGGGCGACCTTCTTCACGCTGTCGGCGGCCGCGCGGGCGACCTTCGTCCCGCTGACGAGACCGCCCGTGAACGAGACGAGGTCGACGTCGGGGTGGTCGGCGAGCCGGGCGCCGACGGTATGGCCGGGGCCGGTGACGATGTTGGCCGCGCCGAGCGGCAGCCCGGCCTCCAGGAGCAGTTCGACCAGGACGACGGTGCTCAGCGGGGTGATCTCGCTGGGCTTGATCACGAACGTGTTGCCGGCGGCGAGGGCGGGCGCGATCTTCCAGCTGGCCTGGAGCAGCGGATAGTTCCACGGCGTGATGAGGGCGCATACGCCGACGGGCTCGTGCACGACGACGCTGCGGATCTCGTCCGACCCGGCGTCGACGACGCGTGCGCCGCTCTCGCTCTCCACGAGGTCGGCGAAGTAGCGGAAGGCGTCGCGGACGCAGTCGACGTCGACGCGGCCCTCCTCCAGCGTCTTGCCCGCGTCCTGGCTCTCCAGGGCGCCGATGCGCTCGCGGTCGCGCTCGAGCAGGTCGGCTGCCCGCCGCAGCAGGGTGGCCCGCTCGGCGACCGGCGTACGCGGCCAGGCACCGTCGTCGAACGCGGCCCGTGCTGCGGCCACGGCGTCGTCGGTGTCCGCGACATCGCCCTCCGACACGACCGCGAAAGCGGTCGCGTCGACGGGGTCGATGATGTCGCGCGTGGCGCCGGAGAGGGCCGCTCGCCACTCTCCGCCCACATGGATGGTCTGTTGTTCTGCGGTCACGTCGCGTATGGCCCTTCGTTTCCATGAGTCCCCCTGCCGGTTGCCCGGCGGTCGTGCCGCCTGCCCCGAGCCCGGAAATCCATGCGCAATGCCTCACGCAGAGTGCTCTGTCTCACGCTCGATTGCGGTGCGAAAGCGGACATTCCACTCAAGTCGCATGAGTGAGGGGTGTGAGGTGGGGGGCGGGAATCCGCGGCTGTCATGGACCGTTGCACAGGCGAGGGCGATCGCCGCCGACGCGTGCACCACTCACGGAAGAGAGCTGCCGATGCAGTCGAGAGAAGCCGCCACCGTGGAGGCCACCCTCCCCGACGGCCGTCGCATGACCCTGTCCCTGCCTCCGACCGGCGCCGCCTGGGCCGCCGGTGGCGTCGACGGTCTGCGCCCCGTCCCCGCCCTCTACGAGGGGCGCGGCGACGAGCCGCACGACCTTCCGTCCGTTCCGGACCTGCGTGCGCTGAACCTCGCCGTCCTCGGCCTGGGGGCCTGAGACCGTACGGCGGCAGGGTGCCCGACGCGAAACGCCCGGTCGGGCACCCTGCCGCGCGAGTCCTCGGCTACGGGGCGTCGACCAGGATCCGGCCGTCGGCGGGGATGCGCAGGGCGGCGCCGTTGGCGTAGGCGGACTCCACCCGGGCCCGCTCGGTCGCGTTCGGGACCGCGTTGACGCAACTCGTACCGGCGCTCGACCCCGACATCAGCTGCGAGCACGGGCCGGGTTTGGTGTCGGGGAGTCCCAGGCTGTGGCCGAGTTCATGGGCGGCTATCCGGGTCTTGTCGTACCCCTGTGTCACCGCCTGGCTCCCGAGCTCGACGCGGACCTGCCGGCCCGGACGGACGGGGCCGAGGGTGGCCTGGGGCCAGCCCGTCGTGGCCACGATCACGATCTCCGCGCGGGTTCCCGGCGCGGCCTCGACCAGCTTGACGTTGCCGACGTTCGCGTTCCATGAGGCGACTCCGGCCGCGACAGCCGCCTCCCAGCCGCCGGCCCTGCTGTCGTCGTAACGAAGTGTCACCACCGCCGACGCGCCCGCCGTCGACGGCTGCGGTGTGGTCGCGGGTGCGGCGGTCGCCGCCGTCGCGGTGGCCAGGGCGACCGCCGCGGCGGTGGTGCCTGCCTTCAGCCATGTGGAGAGGGGCATGCTGCTCCTTCACTCGTGGGGGGCTCGGAACCGTAGGGGAACGTGTGGAACGTGCGGAACCGAGAGTGCGGGAACCTCGACGGTATGCCCCCGCACCCCATGTCCGCCATGTACCTGTCATTTTTGACTGACCGTCAACTCTCATACGGGGGAACGGCGTCGGAGGGGCACGCCGCGACCGAGTCCCGAAATCCTCGCGTGCTACTTGGCGGTAAGGAATGATGACGGGCATCCATCTCCACACGGTCGGGGGCTGAGGCAGCAGTGACGACTTTCGACGAACGGACCACGGTGCACGCGTTCCGGGACGACGCCCTGGGAGACCACGACGCCGTCGGTCTCGCCTCGGCGATCCGGCGGGGTGAGGTCGGCGCCGCCGAGGTCGCACGGGACGCGGCGCAGCGGGTGCGGGCCGTCGACGCCCGGCTCCACGCGGTCCAGGTGCACGTCGACCTTCCGGCGCACGCGGCCGGCGGGAGCGGAGCCTTCGCCGGGGTGCCGACCTTCGTCAAGGACAACACCGACCACCAGGGGCTGCCGACCGGCCACGGCAGCGCCGCCTTCACGCCGAGGGCCGCCCGCCGGCACGCGCCGTTCGCCCGGCAGCTCCTGAGCAGCGGTGTCACGGTGCTGGGCAAGACCCGGCTGCCCGAGTTCGGATTCAGCCCGACCACGGAGTACGAGGGCGCCGAGCCCGTCCGTAACCCCTGGAACACCGGCTACTCGGCGGGTGGTTCGTCCGGGGGCAGCGCCGCGCTCGTCGCGGCCGGGGCGGTCCCGATCGCGCACGCCAACGACGGCGGTGGTTCGATCCGGATCCCCGCCGCCTGCTGCGGACTCGTCGGCCTCAAGCCGACGCGCGGCCGGGTCGTGGCGAACGCCCAGAGCCGCCAACTGCCGCTGGACCTCGTCTCCGACGGGGTCGTGAGCCGCTCCGTGCGGGACACCGCCGCCTTCCTCGCCTCCGCGGAGACACACTGGCGCAACCCGAAGCTGCCGCCGCTGGGCCTGGTCGAAGGCCCCTCGGGGCGGCGGCTGCGGATCGGCTTCCTGCTCGACTCGCCCAACGGGGTCCGCTCGGACGCCGCCACCCGTGCGGCCGTCACGGAGACCGCGGCCACCCTGGAACGACTCGGCCACACCGTGGAGCCGGTGGAACTGGCCCTCGACCCGCGCTTCACCGAGGACTTCCTCGCCTACTGGGGGATGCTGTCGTTCCTCCTCGGCATCACCGGCCGGACCCTCGGCGCGGACTTCGACCGGCGCCGGATGGACGGCCTCAGCCGGGGCCTGCGCGAGGCGTACCTCGCGACCTGGCAGCGCACCCCGGGCGTGCTGCGGAGACTGAAGCGGACGGAGCGTGCGTACGCGGCGGCGTTCCGCGGTCTCGACCTCATCCTGTCGCCGGTGCTCGCCCACACCACGCCGCCGATCGGTCACCTCAGCCCGACCGTTCCGTACGAGACGCTGATCGAACGGATCCTCGCGTACGTCGCGTTCACACCGGTCAACAACGTCGTCGGCACTCCGTCGATCTCGGTGCCCGCCGCAAGCGCAACCGAGGACGGACTCCCCATCGGCGTCATGTTCTCCGGCCGCCCGGGCGGTGAACAGACGCTCCTGGAGGTCGCGTTCGCGCTGGAGGCGGAGAGGCCCTTCCGGCGTATCCAGGACGTGTGACCTCACCTCCCCGAAGACACCCCACCGGTCTGACATGCTGCCCCGGTGCGCGTGTTGATCGTGACGGGCGGAAAGCTGGGGCGACGTCGCTCCCTGCACCGGCCTTGGCGTGCGGCTGCGCGCGGCGGGCCACGACGTGGCGCTCGCCACCCGGGGCCCGCCCCTGCGCTTCCAGCGGGTGACGGCGGAGCGCCTGGCGGCCGCGATCACCACCGCGACCGGCGACCCCGCCCTGCGCACACGCTCCCGTCTCCTCGCCGCGCACCTGGCGCGGGAGGACGGCGCACAGCCCGTACCGGACAGCCTGGAGCGCCTCGCCTAGCACCGCCCGCCGAAGAGAAAGCCGAGCATGAAGCACACCCCGATATCGATCACCGCCCTTGGCACCTGCGCGCTCGTCGCCTCCCTCCTCGCCGTCCCCGCCACGGCGGCCGAGGCGGAGCCCGAGCAGGCCCTCTACGGCGAACTGGCGCGCAACGGCACCTTCGCCACGAACACCGAGGACTGGTGGGGAACCTCCGGCGTCTCGATGACCGCCGAGGACGGTGCGCTGCGGGCCGCGGTCGAACCGGCGCCGGCGGACCAGGTCGGCCAGTCGTACCGCACGGTCATGGGCCAGAACCGGATCACGCTGCGCCCGGGCGTCACCTACACCCTGTCCTTCGACGCGAGCGCCTCCAGGGCGACGAAGATCAGGTCGACGGTCCAGCTCGGAACGGAGCCCTACCCGGCGTCCCTGGCGAACGAACTCGACCTCACCACCGCCGCCCAGCACTTCAGCTGGACCTTCACCTCCTCCCTCGACTCGGCCGACGGCCACATCGACTTCCAGGTCGGAGGCCAGGACGTCAGAACCGACATCGTCCTGGACAACGTCTCGCTGACCACGTCGACCGCCCGCGAGGGCTTCTACACCGACCCCGCCAGTACGGCCATGACATGGGTGCGCGGGACGACGGACCCCCGGGCCGCGAAGATCGCCTCGGCCGTCGCGGACCACACCACCGTGAAGTGGTTCGGCAACTGGGACGCCGACGGCGACCCGGCCACCGGCGTCCGGGACGAGGTGGGCGCCTACGTGGGCGCGGCGGCGGCGCGGGGCGAGCTTCCCGTGCTCGTCGCGTACAACATCCCCGGCCGTGACTGCGGCGGCGCTTCCTCGGGCGGTTCCGAGGACGCCGACCGCTACAAGGCGTGGATCGACGCCTTCGCCCAGGGCATCGGGGGCCGGCCCGCCGTCGTGATCCTGGAGCCCGACGCGGTCGCCCAGTCCGCCGACCCGGGATGCATCTCGGGCGAAGCGCTCGAAGCCCGCTTCGACATGCTCTGGTACGCCAACCAGCACCTTCAGGCGCAGGGCGGCTTCGTCCGGACGTACCTCGACGGAGGCAACGCCACCTGGACCCTGGGGCAGGACCTCAGTGGCGACGGCGGCATCGGCCTGCAGCGGATGGCCTATCTGCTCAACCGCTCCGGCGTCTCGATGGCCCGCGGGGTCTCGGTCGGCGTCTCCAACTTCGACTCCACGGACATCTCCAACCAGTACGGCAGCAGGCTGGCCGCCCAGCTCAAGGCCGACTTCGGCGTCGACGCCCGATGGGTGGTGGACACCGCGCGCAACGGCAACGGGGCCTATGTCACCCCCGGCGACCCCGGCAGCGGGCACGTGGGCTTCTGCAACCCGCCGGGGCGCAAGCTGGGCGTGACGTCCCGAGCCGGCGAAGGCGGTGCCGAGTACCTCCTGTGGATCAAGAACCCCGGGGACTCGGACGGCGACTCGGCCGCGTGCCCGCCGGGCTCCCCGCCGGCGGGCTCCTTCTCGCCGGACCTGGCCGACGCCCTCATCGAAGGCCGCTGAGCCGGCCTCGTGGCTGCCGGGGGTCTCCGTGTATCGCGGGCGTATCGAAAATCGCATACGCCCCCGCAACGGTCCTCCGTCTCCAATGGGGCCATGAACCATGACACATCCCCGTCGGCACCGCCCCGCCGCACCCGCAGGACCGTGCTGCTCGGCCTGGCCGTCCTCGGAGTGGCGAGCGCCCTGTTCGTCGTGCGCGGGCCGCTCATGATGTCCGCCCCGAGGTGCATGGCCGGGCGGTGGCACGGCTGCTACGACACGTTCAACGGGGTCGTGCTGATGACGCTGGTCGCGTTGCCCCTGGCCGTGCTGGTGGCGTGGGCTCTCGCGCGCCGGCGTCGCGCCGCCGGCGTCCGGTCGCCGTGGCGGAGGTCGCTGGCCGAGGTGGGCATGGTCCACGGGACGGTGCCGTTCCTGTGGCTGACCATGATGCCGGGCGCCGCGCCGGGCATCGCCCCCGCACGGGTGAGCCTGGTACCGCTGCGGGACCTGGTCGCGATGGGATCGCTCGGGATCGTCGGCAACCTGCTGGTCTTCGCGTCGCTGGGGTTCTTCGCCCCGATGCGGTTCGCGGCGCTCGCGTCCCTTCCGCGGATCCTGGCGCTCGGGGCCGGCTGCTCGATCCTGGTCGAGACCGCACAGTACGTTCTGCGGCTCGACCGGGTCTCCTCCGTGGACGACGTCCTGGTCAACGCCACCGGCGCCGTGCTGGCCGGGCTGGCGTCCCGTCGCTGGTGGCGCACCGCGGCGGAGGTCCCGGTGGACCGGCCTCGCCCCGCGATGGCGCAGGCACGCTGAGTCACGTGTACGGTCCGCCCAGGCCTCGCATACGCCGACGACATGGTCTCCTGCTTAGGCTTCCCGCATGCGCGTACTGATCGTGGAGGACGAGCCGTACCTGGCGGAGGCCGTCCGTGACGGCCTCCGGCTGGAGGCGATCGCCGCCGACATCGCCGGCGACGGCGACTCGGCCCTGGAGCTGCTCAGCGTCCACTCCTACGACCTCGCGGTCCTCGACCGTGACATCCCCGGCCCCTCCGGCGACGAGGTCGCCCGGCGCATCGTCGCCTCCGGCAGCGGGATCCCGATCCTCATGCTCACCGCTGCCGACCGGATCGACGACAAGGCCTCCGGCTTCGGGCTCGGCGCCGACGACTACCTCACCAAACCGTTCGAGCTGCGGGAGCTCGTCCTGCGGCTGAGGGCGCTCGACCGCAGACGCGCGCACACCCGGCCCCCGGTCCGCGAGCTCGCGGGCCTGCGGGTCGACCCCTTCCGCCGGGAGGTGTTCCGCGACGGTCGCTATGTCGCGCTCACCCGCAAACAGTTCGCCGTCCTCGAAGTCCTCGTCGCCGCCGAGGGCGGGGTCGTCAGCGCCGAAGAGCTGCTCGAACGGGCCTGGGACGAGAACGCCGACCCTCTCACCAACGCCGTGCGCATCACCGTCTCGGCCCTGCGCAAACGTCTCGGCGAACCATGGCTGATCGCCACGGTTCCCGGCGTCGGCTACCGCATCGAGACCGGCTCCGACACCACCCTTCCCGGCAGTACCCGTGCGTAGACGCCCAGGGCTCAGCGTCCGACTGAAGCTCACCCTCAGTTACGCCGGGTTCCTCGCCGTCGCCGGCGCTCTCCTGCTGGCCGTCGTGTGGATGTTCCTGCTGCGCTACGTACCCGACAACTCGCAGGGGCTGCTCGGGATCTCGCCCAACCGCTACCTCCTTGTCCGCACCTTCCTCCCCGCCGCGGCCGTGGCGATGGTCTTCCTGCTCGGCTTCGGCCTCGTCGGGGGATGGATCCTCGCCGGCCGGATGCTCGCCCCCCTCACACAGATCACGGATGCGGCCCGGAGGGCCGGGAACGGGTCGCTGTCCCACCGGATCCGTATGAAGGGCCGCCAAGACGAGTTCCGGGAACTCTCCGACACGTTCGACTCGATGCTCCACCGCCTGGAGTCCCATGTCGCCGAGCAGCAGCGGTTCGCCGCGAACGCGTCCCACGAACTGCGCACCCCGCTGGCCATCTCGCGGACGCTCCTCGACGTCGCCCGCAAGGACCCCACGCAGGACCGGGGTGAACTCGTCGAACGCCTGCACGCGGTCAACACGCGGGCGATCGACCTCACCGAGGCCCTCCTGGTGCTCAGCCGCGGCGACAGCGGAAACGTCATCCGCGAGAGCGTCGACCTCTCGCTCCTCGCCGAAGAAGCCGCCGAAACGCTGCTTCCCCTCGCCGAACAGCGCCGGATCACCCTCGACGTCACCGGCGGGGCGGCACCTACCAGCGGCTCCGCGGAGCTCCTGCTGCGGATGGTGACGAACCTCGTCCAGAACGCCGTCGTCCACAACATCCCCGCCGACGGCACCGTGAGGGTCCACACCGAGGCGCTCGGAGACACGAGCGTGCTACGGGTCGAGAACACGGGTCCTCGGCTCCCCCCGGACCTGGTACCGACCCTCACCGAACCCTTCCAGCGCGGAACGGAACGCGTACGCACCGACGAGCACGCCGGCGTGGGCCTCGGCCTGGCCATCGTGCACAGCATCGTCCGCGCGCACGACGGAACCCTCGACCTCACCCCCCGCCCCGCCGGCGGCCTCCTGGTCACGGTCCGGCTTCCCGGCAGGGCGCGGACGTCGTCGGACGCGGCCCTCTAGATCTCCTGCCCTTGAGCTAGATACCTGTCCTTGGTGCCGGCCGGAGCTCAGGCGGCGTGGACCTGGAACCAGACCCACTTGCCTCGGTCACCCACAGTGGCCACACCCCAGGCCCCGGCCACCGCGTCCAGCAGATCCAGCCCACGACCCGTCTCCAGCTCCGTCTCGGCGGTGTCCGCCTCGTCCCGGCTCGACCGGGCCCCCGACCCCATCCGAGGGTTCGTGTCGAAGACGGCGCCGGTCACCACACCGGCACCGCGGTCGTAGCCGAGGGCGATCTCGATGGCCGGTCCGTCCGCGTGCCGGACCGCGTTCGAGACGACCTCACTCAGAAGCAGGGCCGCCATGTCGACCTCGACGTGACCCTCGGGAGCGATCCGGCCGAGGACGTGACGGGCGTCGGCGGCGGCGCGGGGGTGGCGGGGCAGGACGGCGATGCCGCTGTGTGCGTTCACGGTGGACTCCAAGTCTTGGTGCGCCCGGACGAGCGCAACGGCCCCCTGGGGCGGCGCCGCCCTGCCGAGGAGGGGGGAGGAGGAGGGGCGGTGCCGCGCCACTACTCCATCGTCACGGCGCTTCGGGGCCCGCCGAGGTGTCCATCGTCGGCCTCGGAGGTGACGAAAGTAGGGGTCGCGGGTGCGGGATCGCGGCCCGGCGCGGGGCTGCGCAGCCGCGTCGGTCGGCCTTGCGCCACGGGTTCGATCGTCCTGAGCGAACGATCGATGGGATCCCGGTCAGGAAGGGCGCACGAACGTGTAGTCGAGCTCTCCCCGACGGGGGTCGATCCGCAGGTCGGTGACCTCCAACGGCCGGTCGAACTGGTCGTGCACGAACTGCCGCACGGCGAGCCACATCCGCTTGCAGCCGGCCCTGTCGACCCGCACCCGGTCGCGCCGGACGGGGCGCAATCCGGACTCGGCCATCCACAGGTACAGATGGCGGAGGTCCGGCTCGGACTGGGCGGCCCGACCGCGGACCCGCCGTACCCGCCTGCCCAGCCTGGGCACATGGGCGAGCGCGGTGGGTGAGAAGTACGAGACGGCCTCCTGGACGGTCTCCCCGCACAGCAGGGTGAGCCCGTGCCGATGGACGAGCGTGGGCCGCTCGGGGGAGAGGCCGAGCAGCGCCTCGACGGGCGGCGGCACCGACTCGTACGACAGGCGGGCGCGGGAGCGGACGGCGAGCCCGGGGAAGGTCCCGCCGGCGGGGAACAGCGGCGGGGAGCGTCGACCCGCGACGGGACGTGCGGGGGCGCTGTGCCCGGTGTACGTGTAGGTGCCCGAGCGGTCGGTGTGCATCAGGCCACGGGCCCGCAGGTGTTCCAGGGCGCGCCGCAAGGTCTGCCGGTTGACCCCCATGGAGGCGGCGAGCACGCGCTCGGCGGGAATCCTGCGGAGCCCGGAAGCGTCGCCTCCGAGGCGCTGGGCGTCCTGGATGATCTGCTCGGCCAGCCGCATGTACAGCGGTACGCCCCCGGGAGGTGCGCCGGACACGATCAGGCCTTCTTCGGTGAGCGCGGGGCAGCCGGCGCCGTGGTCCCCGCGCACCAGGGCTGACCGGTCATGCCGACCGGTCCAGGCCGCGTGGCGTCGGCAGGACGTTCGGCAGATCGCGGAGCAGGGAGCCGGCAGACGGCATGGCGGTCATGGCGCGACCATATTGATCGATCATTCGCTCGTCAAGATCGGTCGAGCGATCGATTGAAATCGCGCATTTTGATCGGACGAGTAGGGTGACCGCCAGGGCGGAGCGCGACTGGGACAACGGGAGACGGTGTGCGGTACACGGTGGACGAACGCCATGAGCGGATCGTGGAGCTCGTGCGGGAGTACGGCAGCCTGCGCGTGGCCGACCTGGCCGACCACCTGGGAATCTCGGCGGTCACCGCGCGCCGGGACGTCGAGGCCCTGGCGTCCGAAGGCCGTCTGGACCGCGTCCGGGGGGCCGTCCACTGGCCGGGCACCCCCGCACCCCAGGGCCGCACGCGGCAGACCCTCCCCGAGGCCCGTCCCGCGGAACGGACGCCGGAGCCCCAGGACGTGGTCATCGGCATGGTCGTCCCGCAGTCCAGGCACTACTTCGGAGAGATCGTCCGAGGGGCCAGGGAAGCCGTCACGGCGGCCGGCGGCCGACTCGTGCTCGGTTACTCGGACTACCGGCTCGACCAGGACGCCGTGCAGGTCCGGCGCATGCTGGAGGCCGGCGTCCACGGGCTGTTGCTCACGCCCAGCTGGCCGAGCGGGACCGGGGGGTCCGAGAACGAGGACGACATCGCCGTGCCCGCGGTCCTTCTCGAGCGCCGGGGCGAGGTGGGGACCCGTGCCGCCGGGCTCGACCGGGTCTGCACCGACCACGCGGGCGGTGCCGGGCTGGCGGTGCGGCACCTCGTCGAGCTCGGGCACGAGAAGATCGCCCTGGTGGCCGGGGACAGCCCCACCACCGTGCAGCTCCGGGCCGGATACGAGGCCGCGCTCCAGGTCTTCGGGGTGACCGCCCCGCCGGTCGAGCCCATCGTGCTGGAGGCCGGGGACCGCGCCGCGGCCGGCATGGACGCCGCCGCGGAGCGGCTGTCCGTGCTGGTGGCGAAGGGTGAGGTCACGGCCGCGATCGTGCTGAGCGACACCGACGCGATTCTGCTCCTCCAGAGCCTGCGGGGCCTGAAGGAGCGGATCCGGGTCCCCGAGGACCTCGCCCTGGTCGCGTACGACGACGACGTGGCGGCGCTCTCCGACCTGCCGCTGACGGCGGTGGCGCCGCCGAAGTTCGAGGTGGGAGAGACCGCCGCCACGCTGCTGCTCCAGCGCGTGCGGGAACGCGCCGCCGGCGCGTCCCCGGGGGCCCGACGCCACCTCGATCTCCTGCCCGAGCTACGGGTCCGCGCCTCCTGCGGGGAGTCGGCGCCGGACGGCCTGAAGGAAAGCCGGTAGAAAGCTGTATCGATCATACTGATCGACAGATCGAAAGATCGATCTCGCACGTGAAGGGTCGCCGTCGTGAAGGAGTACACGGCCACGCGCGGCGCCAGGTCGGCCGAGACACTCGCGAAGGAGTACGCGGCTGCCGCCGGCTGATCGCCGCCACGGCCCGCCGCGCGCCGGTCAGTCCGTGTCCAGTCCCGCCCGGTAGGCCACACGGGCCGCCTGGACCCGGCTGTCCGCGCCCAGTTTGGCCAGGACGGCACTCACATAGCCCTTGACCGTCCCCTCCGTGGTGCCGAGTTCGGCCGCGATGTCGTGGTTCGTGAGTCCCCGGGAGAGCAACCGCAGCACGTCGAGCTCGCGCCCGGTGAGCGAGTCGAGCCCGCGCTGTTCCTCCGGAGCGAGCGCGGGCGAGCTGCGGGCGAGGCCGTCCACCAGGCGCCTGGCAACCGGTGGGCCGAGGGCGGCCCGGCCTGCGTGGACATCGCGGATCGCGCGCAGCAGCTCGTCCGGTGGGGTGTCCTTCAGCAGGAATCCGGAGGCCCCGGCACGCAGCGCCGACCTCACCTGCTCGTCGTCGTGGAAGGTGGTGAGCATCAGCACCTTCGGCGGCTTCGGCAACGCCAGCAGCCGGGGGAGGGCGGCCAGACCGTCGGCCCCGGGCATCCGGATGTCGAGGAGAACCACGTCCGGCCCGGTCTCCTCGGCCCGGACGAGGGTCTCCTCCCCGTCCGCCGCCTGGCCGCACACCTCGATGTCGCCGGTGGCGTCGATGATCCACAGCAGTCCGCGCCGGGTGATCTCGTTGTCGTCGGCGAGCAGGACCCGGATGCTCATGGTGCTCCTCGTGAGGGTGCTCCCCGGCGGGCAGGGAAGAAGGCCGAGAGCAGGAAGCCGCCGTCGTGCGGCCCCGCGGTCAGTGTCCCGCCGAGCAGGGCGACCCGCTCGGTCAGTCCGACGACTCCGTGCCCGCCGCTGGGCAGATCGGGCGACGTGGCCCGCGTGGGAGCCGTGTTGGCGACATCGAGGTGCACGCCGTCGACACGGCAGGCGAGGTCGACGCGCACGGCGGCCCCAGGAGCGTGCTTCGCGGCGTTGGTCAGCGACTCCCGCACGATCCGGTGCAAGGCGCGCTGCACGGGGAGCGGCAGGATCTCCGGATGACCGTCCACCCGCAGCTCCACCTGCTGGCCCCGCTCGCGGGCGTGCGCCACGAGGTCGGACAGCTCCTCCGTGTCCGGCCCGGACGGCACCGGGGCCCGTACTCCCGCGCTCGCTCCGGCTGCCACATGGGCGGGAGCGAGCACCCCGAGGATCTCGCGGAGTTCCTCCAGCGCCTGCCGGCCGTCGGTCCGGATCAGCTCCGCCGTACGGGCCGCCTCCGGCACTCCCGCGGCCGGGCCCGACTCCAGGGCACCCGCCGCCAGCACCATGTTGCTCACCCGATGGCCGACCACATCGTGCATCTCACGGGCGATCTCGGCCCGCTCCTCGGCCCGTGCCCGCTCGTCCAGAAGCCGGTTCGCGCGCTCCAGGACCGCCACCCGGGCCTGCACCGCGGTCGTCAGATCACGCCGTACACCGACCGCGTACCCCACGGCCAGCGGTCCGACGATCGCGGCCAGCGAGTACGCGGCCTCGCGGATCCCGGCGTTCGGCAGCCCCCCGTGCAGTCCGACGAGACCGGCGACGAACCCGGCCACGCCGTACGCGAAGAGCACTTTCAGCCGCCGGTCCAGGCTGCCGACGGTGTACATCGCGGCGGCCAGCGCGACCGGAGTGAAGGACACCACGTGCATGACCGTCACGAACACGGCCACCAGATGGGGCCAGCGCCTGCGCCACCACAGACTGAGCCCGACGGCCGCCGCGCAGGCCGCGATCGCCGGCGTGGGCAGACCGGTCAGCAGACCGCTGGACGGCTTCACCCACGAATCGGCGATGCCGAGCGCGACGACCACCGCGGTGACCAGGGCGTCGACGCGCCGATCAGGCCAGCGGGAGAGCGGCGTAGCGGCCATGTCGCCACGGTAGTCAGCGAGGATGCCCGGGGCACGGCGAGCGGTCGCGGCCCTCACCCGTACGGTCCGTCCCGTCGCCCGCGTCCGCGATCCGGGCGAGCATGGGCCCATGAGGCTCAGCTCATGATCACGGTCCTCGTCGCGGACGACGACCCGGCCGTACGCGACGGGCTGCGGGTGATCATCGACTCCGCGCCGGACCTGCGCGTGATCGCGGAGGCGTGGGACGGGCACACCGCGGTCGACCAGGCTCGTCGCCTGCTGCCCGACATCGTGGCGATGGACGTGCGGATGCCCGGCATGGACGGGATCGCCGCGACCCGGCGGCTGAGGGAGCTGCCGTCGCCGCCCGCCGTCCTGATCCTCACCACGTTCGGCCAGGACGACTACGTCGAGCAGGCCCTCGCGGCCGGAG
Source organism: Streptomyces sp. NPDC012508 (assembly GCF_042902595.1). Classification (NCBI taxonomy): domain Bacteria; kingdom Bacillati; phylum Actinomycetota; class Actinomycetes; order Kitasatosporales; family Streptomycetaceae; genus Streptomyces; species Streptomyces sp. NPDC012508. The sequence goes on along the minus strand of NZ_JBIBEO010000001.1, from coordinate 676,233 downwards.
CGGTCGGCTTCCTCGTCAAGGACACCCCACCGGCCGAGCTGCTCGGAGCCCTGCGCAGCGTCGCCGAGGGCCACGCGGCGTTCGGCCCTACGGTGACCGGCCACGTCATCGACCTCACCACACGCGACGGGGGCCGGCCGACCGCCGAGGAGGACCCCCGTGTCGCCTCGCTGACCGGCCGCCAGGTCGATGTGCTGCGGCTGCTCGGGCGGGGGTTGTCCAACGCGGACATCGGAGCCGAACTGGGCATGACCGAAGGCACGGTCAAGGCGCACGTCACTCAGCTCCTCGCCCGGCTCGGCGTGTCCAACCGGGTCGAGGCGGCCCGGATCGCGTACCGCTCGGGCCTGTCCGCCGACGACGCCTAGGGGGTGTCCGGCCCCGTCTCCCGCCTGTCGAAAGTCAGGGGCCGCACCCCACTTTCGAGAGGCGGGGCTCCGCCGTCCGCGGGTGACGATGGAACGGATGCCGTGCGGAGTGCGTCCCCCCGCCCGTCCGCACGGCATCGCCCGTACACGGCGGCAGGCATCGGTGGGGGAGAAGCCCGGTCGACATGTCCCTCACGGAAGTCCCGACTGCGCGCAGGACCTGGGTTCTGACGCAGGGCAGCCCGCTGAGCCACTGCATCACCGGCCTGATCGTTCCCGCGCTCGGCGGCACCGTGCTCGTCCAGCGAGACGCCCCCGCCTCGCTGCTCGACGGCCTCGTCGTGTCCGGCCTGGACGCCCGCACCCTCCTGCCGGTCCTCGACCTGGAACAGGGCATCGCGCACTGTGTACGGCCCGAGGACCTGGCCGCGGCGGCCGCGGAACGGACCGACGTGGCGGCGGCCCTCGTCGTCTCGCCCACACGGTACGGCGCGGTGGCCGACATCCGCGCACTGGCCGAGGCGGCGCACGCCTCGGGGGTTCCGCTGATCGTGGACGAGAGCCGGCGCTCCCCGGTCTTCGGGCGACACCCCGAGCTCCTCCCCGACGCCCTGGCGTACGGCGCCGACCTCTCGGTCTCCTCGGGCACCGCCACCGTGCTGCGGCTGGGCGACGGGCCCCACGCCGAACTGCTGCGGCCGCTCGTCGAGCGTGCCGTGGACCTGACCCGGCAGTCGGCCTGCGACGCCCTTCCCGCGCAGCCGCTCGCCCGCGACTGGCACCACGTCCTCGCGTCACTGGAGACGGCCGCCGCGCTCGGCGCGGGTGTCCGCAAGGAGAGCCGCTTCTCGCTCGTCGCCGACGAGTTCGGCGACGTCCACGGGATCGCCGGCGCCGACCCGCTGAGGGTGGCGATCAACACCCACGTCGGCGGAGTGACGGGCCGTGCGGCGCACCGTCTCCTCGGCCGGGCGGGTCTGGGCCGCGCCGTCGTGGGCGCGACCGAGACCGTGCTCACCCTGGCCCTGGGCGAGGAGGGCGAGCCGGACGCCCAGCGGCTTCTCGACGCGCTGCACGCCCTGCCGACGAGCGCCGCGGACCTGGCGGAACCGCTACGCCTCACCCTCCCCGAACCCGGCCCCGCCCGGCTCACCCTCCGGGCGGCCTTCTTCGGCCACCACCGCGTCGTGGACTGCGCCGAGGCGGTGGGCATGGTCTCCGCCGCCCGGGTCACCGCCTGCCCGCCCGGAATTCCGGTGCTCCTGCCCGGTGAGGTCGTCACGGCCGAGACCGTCGCCTACCTCCGGCTCCTGGCCCGGTCGAGGGAGAGCCGGATCCGAGGCGCCGCCGACGCGGGCGCCACGACGCTCCGGGTGGTGCAGGAGCCGACCGGTCTGTGGTGAGCGGCAATGAGCGGAAGGCCCGCTTCCGAACCGTCAAGGTTCCGTGGTCCCCCTCGGAGAGAAGTCGCCGGGAATTCCCGTGATCCACATCACGCGCCGAAGCGTGCTGCGGCGTGCCGGAATTCCGGGGCGCCCGCATGACACGCATAGACCGTCACCGAACTCACGGGTAGGGCAGCACGCAGTACCGCCTCACCGTTCGCATCACGGTCAGGACACATTTCGCCGAATTCCCGCCGCCGATACGGAGTGTTAGCGTCCATCGCCGCGAAGCCGCACCATGAACGGAGGCAATGTGGCGCACCTGCACCATTTCGGCGCGGGATGGATTTCCCCGGTCCTCGCCTATGCGATGGCCTGCGTCGGATCCGCCCTCGGACTGCGCTGTACCGTCCGGGCGTTGGCCACCGAAGGCCGCTCGCGGCGCAATTGGCTGCTGACGGCATCCGCCGCCATCGGCTCGGGAATCTGGACGATGCATTTCATCGCGATGCTCGGCTTCGGCGTCGCCGGATCCGCCATCCGTTACGACGTGCCGCTCACCGTCCTCAGTCTTCTGGTGGCCATGGCCGTCGTGGGCGCGGGGGTATTCACCGTCGGCTATGGCCGCTCCCGTTCGCGCTCCCTGCTGCTCGGCGGACTCGGAACCGGGATCGGCGTCGCGGCCATGCACTATCTCGGCATGGCGGCGCTCCGCCTGAACGGCAGCGTCGCATACGACCTGCCCATGGTGGTCCTTTCCCTCGTCATCGCCGTCGTGGCGGCGACCGCCGCGCTCTGGGCGGCACTCGCGGTCCGGGGCGCCGCCGGTGCGGTGATCGCCTCGCTGGTCATGGGCGCCGCCGTCAGCAGCATGCACTACACCGGCATGGCCGCCGTACGGATCACGATCGGCCGGACCCGCGTGGTGCTCGACGGAGTCACGGCGATGGACTTCGTCTTTCCGCTCGCCGTCGTGCTCGGATCGTTCCTCTTCCTGGCCTCCGCCTTCGTCGCCCTGTCGCCGACGGCACGGCAGGCCGCCGTGACCGCAACTCCCCGCCCCTGACTGTTTCGAGGAACCGATGAGCGCACCTCTGGTCCCCCGCTCGATCCGGGCGAAGACCGTCTGCCTCCTGATGGTCCCCGCCGTGTCCCTGATGGCACTGTGGGCGTTCGCGACCGTCACCACCGCACGCAACGTCTCGGAGCTGAACAGCTTCAAAGAGGCCAACACCACGCTGTTGAGGCCTGTGGACGCCGTCGTCGCCGCAGTGCAGGCGGAACGCGCCGGAGCTCTGCGCCAGTTCGCCGGCGCGAGCGGGGACCGGGCGGAGTCGCAGGGCGGCCGCGAGCGGGACACCGACACCGCCGCCACCGCACTGCGCCGGGGTGCCGAGGAGAGCACCCTGGACGTCCAGCACATCGGCGGCGAATTCGCCGGGCGCATCGACCGGCTCGTGGCGGACCTCGACGGCCTCGGCGCGCTGCGCGAGCAGGCGCGACGCGCCGACGGCGAGTGGAGGGACGTCTACGACGCGTACGGCTCCGTGATCGACCACGCCCTCGCGCTCCAGGGCTCGCTGGCCGCCCTGCACGATCCCGAGCACGCCTCCGCCGCGCGGGTCGTCCACGAGCTCGCCTGGGCCCGGGAGATGCTCGCCCGCGAGGACGCCCTCATGGGTGCGGCGCAGACGTCGGGCCGTCTGGATCCCGCGCAGTACCGCGAGTTCGTCGGCTCGGCCCACACCCAGCGGCGGCTGCTCTCCACGGCCGTGGACGACCTGCGGCCGGTGGACGCCGCCGCGTACCGGACGGTCCTGGCCGGTGCCGAGATGCGCTCCCTGCGGATCGTCGAGGACAAGCTCCTGTCGGCCGGCAGCGCCACCGCCGCCAGGACCGTGACCGAGACCGCCCACTGGCAGGAGCCGGCCCAGGCCGTCCTCCTCCAACTGGGCACGGCGCAGACGGAGGCGAGCACGGCCGCCGCCGAGAGCGCCGACCCCCTCTCGTTCGCCGTGCTCGGCGGCTCCGGCATCGCCGTCGCCCTCGGACTCGTCGGCGTCCTGCTCTCGCTCCTCATCTCGGTGCGGATCGGCCGGGGACTCGTGGACGAACTCACGGATCTGCGCGACTCCGCCCTCACCCTCGCCGACCGCGAACTCCCCGAAACCATCCGGCGGTTGCACGCGGGCGACACCGTCGACCTCGACGCCGTCGCCCCGTTGCGCGACCACCGCGACGACGAGATCGGCCAGGTCGGCGCGGCGCTCGCCGCCGTCCACCGGGCCGCGGTCGAGTCGGCGGCGGAACGGGCCCAGGTGCTCCACGGGATCTCCGGTGTCTACGTGAATCTGGCCCGCCGCAGCCAGGCGCTGCTCCACCGTCAGCTCACGCTCCTCGACACCATGGAACGCCGCAACGAGGACCCGGTGGAACTGGAGGACCTCTTCCGGCTGGACCACCTCACCACCCGGATGCGGCGGCACGCCGAGAGCCTGATCATCCTCTCCGGCGCCACGCCGGGCCGAGGCTGGCGCCGGCCCGTCGGCCTGATGGACGTGGTGAGGGCCGCCGTGGCCGAGGTCGAGGACTTCGGCCGGGTGGAGGTCCACGGCATCCCCGGCGTACGGCTGCACGGAGCGGCGGTCGCCGACCTCACCCATCTCCTCGCCGAACTCGTCGAGAACGCCACCTCCTTCTCGCCTCCCCAGACCAAGGTCGAGGTACGGGGCCAGCGGGTGGGATCCGGGGTCGTCCTGGAGATCGAGGACCGGGGCCTCGGCATGAGCGCCGAGGGCTTCGCCGAGGCGAACAGCCGGATCGAGGACACGGGCCGTATCGATCTGCTCGACAGCGGACAGCTCGGCCTCTTCGTGGTGAACCGCCTCGCCCACCGGCTGGACGTGCGCGTGGGGCTGCGGCCTTCCGTGTACGGAGGTGTCGTCGCCGTGGTCCTGCTGCCGACGGCCCTCCTCAGTGAGGACGCGCGGGAGGAGGGCCAGGACAAGCCCGGCACCGCCACCGGCAACGGACTTCCGCGCAGGCGCCCGCCGGGGCGGCACGCCGCCCGCCCGCGGGTCGTCCGCGACGCCCTGCCGACGGCCGAGAGGGCGGCGCCCCCGGCGCCCCCGGCGCCCTCGCACCGCGAGGCGCCTCCGTACCCGGCAGCACCTCCGGAGCAGGCAGCGCCTGCGGAGCCCGTGGCCCCTGCGGAGCACATGACACCCCCGCACCCCGTGGCACCCCCACCCCCCGTAGCACCTCCGGCGTACGCGGCGCCCGTGGCGAACGGCGCACCCGGCGTACCCGCGGCGCCCGGCGACAAGGCCCCCCTGCCGCGCCGCGCACGCCGCCGTGACCTGGAAGGAGACGACGTCGGCGAGTCGTACGAGCCGCCGACGGAGCACGGTCCGCGCCGCTCCCCGGAGCAGGCGCGCGCCACCATGGCGTCGTTCCGCGCCGGCTGGGCGCGCGGCACCGTGGACCGCCCGACACGGCCGGGGCCGGCGGGCGAGGAGAAGCCAGAACGTGAAGGAGAGAGCCGATGAACGGCAACGGCAACCTGTACCGGTCAGGCGACCTCGGCTGGCTGTTGGAGGAACTGGTCACCCACGTACCGGAGATCAGACACGTGATCGTGCTCTCCGGCGACGGACTGCCGGTCGGCACGTCGGCCCGGCTGGGCCGGGACGAGGCCGAGCGGTTCGCCGCGATCGCTTCCGGGTTCCACAGTCTCGCCAAGGGAACCGGACGCCACTTCGGGGCCGGCGGAGTCATCCAGACCCTGGTCGAGCTGGAGGACGGATTCCTGTTCGTCGTCGCCGCCGGCGAGGGCTCCTGTCTCGCCGTGTTCAGCGAGGCGAGCGCCGATGTGGGCCTCGTGGCCTACGAGATGGCCCGGCTGGTCAAGCGGGTCGGTGCGCACCTCGGCACCCCGGCACGCGAGGAAGCGGCCGCCGTGTCCCGTGTCGATGAGTGACGACGGCCGACGCTGGTACGACGACGAGGCCGGACCGCTGGTGCGCCTCTACGCGATGACCTCGGGACGTGCGCGGCCCGCCGGCGGGGAACCCTTCGACCTGATGACCCTCGTCCACGGCTGTCACCCGCCGGAACGGGGTCCGCTGCTCTCGCCGGAGGAGGCGCAGCTCCACCGACTGTGCGTGTCCAGGCCGCAACCCGTGGCCGACATGGCCTCCGACGCGGGGCTGCCGCTCGCCGTCGTACGGGTGCTGCTCGGGAACCTGCTCCAGGCCGGGCTCATCCGCGTCACTCCGCCCGTTCCGCCCGCCCGACTTCCCGACCCGCGCATCCTCAAGAGAGTGATCGATGGACTCCGAGACCTCTGACGTCCCCTTCCTCGCCCTGAAGATCCTTGTGGCCGGCGGATTCGGGGTCGGCAAGACCACCCTGATCGGATCGGTCAGCGAGATCCGGCCCCTGAACACCGAGGAGATACTGACCGAGGCCGGCCGCCCCACGGACAGCCTCGACGGCGTAGCGGAGAAGCGCACGACCACCGTGGCCCTGGACTTCGGGCGCATCACGCTCTCCGACGACCTCGCGCTCTACCTCTTCGGCACGCCCGGACAGAACCGCTTCTGGTTCCTGTGGGACGAGCTGGCGCGAGGTGCGCTGGGCGCGGTGGTCCTCGCGGACACCCGGCGACTGGTGGACTCCTTCCCCGCGATCGACTACTTCGAGCGCCGCCGCCTGCCGTTCGTCGTCGCGGTCAACTGCTTCGACGGCGCCCGGGACTACAGCGCGCGGGAGGTCGCGGACGCCCTCGACCTGGACCCGGGAACACCGGTGGTGCTGTGCGACGCGCGGGAGCGGGAGTCGGGCAAGGAAGTCCTCATCTCCCTGGTCGAGCTGGCGGGCCGCCAGGGATGAGGGTGAGACAGGGACACTCCTGCGAGGTGCGTCTCGACGAGCCGCCACGAGTGCTCAGCCTCGGTGTCGGAGTCCACGGCACGACGAGTCCGGTCGACGTGTTCCGGCTGCCGGACCTGTGGCAGCTGCACCTCTACCGGTACACCGCCGAGCTCGTCGTCGACGGCGTGCTCCATGTCATCCGCCCGGGGTACGTGTCCCTCGTCCCACCGGGCACGGAGGTGCGTTTCCGCTACCGCGGACGGTCCGAGCACCTGTACGCCCACCTGAGCCTCTCCGGTACGGGGAAGGCCGTCACCCTGCCCGTCGTCCAGGACGCCGGTGCGCGGACACCGGCCCTCTCGGAACTGCTGCTGCGGGCCATCGCGGTGGCTCCGCGTGCTCCCCGCAGGGCGGACGCCGAAGTCTGGACGGCGTTGTGGGAGCTGGCCGAACTGGCGGAGCCGGCGGGGCGCGAGAGCGGTCCGCACGCCTCGCTCGCCGCCGCCGTCGCGTACATCGAGTCGCATCTGGCGGAGCGGCTCCTCGTTCCCGAGGTGGCGCGGGCGGCGGGTGTGTCGCACAACCATCTGCTGCGGCTCTTCCGCGCCGAGACCGGCACCACCGTCGTGGCGTACATCCGGCAGCGGCGCATGGAGCGGGCACGGCATCTGCTCCGCGAGTCGACCCTGTCGATCCCGGCGGTGGCGGCGGCGGTCGGAATCGACGACCTGCAGGCGTTCAACAAGGCGTGCCGGCGCGAACTGGGCGTCTCTCCGCGAGCGGTTCGCGCCGGCGGCTGAGCGGGGCGCGGCAGCCGCCCCGCCGGGCGGCCTCAGGTCCGGCCGGTACCCCGGTAGAGGTCGAGTTCGCCGTCGAGTTCGACGGCCAGCACGGTCGCGGACCCGTCGACGTCGGCCGCCTCCGGAGCGTCGATCCACAGCACTCCCGGCACCTCGTGGAGTCCACCGGTCACCCGATGGGCCAGCTCGGCGCCGGTACCGAGGACGGTCACGCGCTCCACCTTGTTGCGCAGGCCGCGCAGCGAGACCGATTCACGGGGGGCGTCGAAGCAGACCAGAAAGAGCGTGCGCCGGTCGGCGGAGAGCGTGCTGGGGCCGTAGTGGTGTCCGGCCGGCAGCCCGGCCACCGTCCCGTACACCGCCCGTTCGTGCCGGGCGATCCAGGCCCCGAGACCTTCCAGCCGCTCGACCTGCTCCGCCGGGATCGTGCCGTCCTCCCTGGGGCCCACGGCAAGGAGCAGATTGCCGCCCATGCCGATGGTCTCCGTGAAGTAGCGCACCAGCTGGCGGACCGACTTCTGGTTGTGGTCCCGGTGCTGGTAGCCCCAGGAGTCGTTCATGGTCAGGCAGAGCTCCCACGGCCCGTCCGGCGGCAGGAGCGGCACACCCTGCTCGGGCGTGGAGTAGTCGCCGTGGCTGAGCATGCGCGCGTTGAGGACCGTCCCGGGGTTCCCGGCGAGGATCTGCTCGGCCAGCGCGCCCATGCCCCACTGTTCCTCGCTGCGTTCCCACTCGCCGTCGAACCACAGCAGATCGGGGCGGAAGCGGGAGACCAGCTCACCGACCTGGGCGTCCCGGTACGCGACGTAACGTCTCCAGGCCTCCGGGTCCTCGACCCCGTCCTTCGGAGCGACGAGCGGGTGGGTGGCCACGTCCTCGTTCGGCGGCTCGGGGTGCACCACGCTCGCGTAGTCGGGGTGGTTCCAGTCCGAATGCGAGTAGTACAGGCCGACCTTGAGGCCCCTCTCGCGCAGCGCCTGGGCGTACCCGGCCACGAGGTCGCGGCCGGCCGGCGTGTGCCGTACGACGTTCAGATCGCCGTGGTCGGTGTCCCACAGGGCCACGCCGTCGTGGTGGCGCGCGGTCAGCACGGCGTACCGGGCGCCCGCGCGGGTGAAGAGCTCCGCCCAGGCCTTCGGGTCGTACGCGGAGGCGGTGAAGCCGTCCAGCTGCCGCATGTACTCCTCGTGCGGAACCTGCCCGCTGTAGAACGACCAGGACTCGGGCACCCCGTCGACCGCGTAGATGCCGTAGTGGAGGAAGATGCCCAACTTGGCATCGGGGAACCAGGGTTGCATGGGCATGGGATCAGTCCTCGGTGAAAGCGGCGGCGGGCGGGGCGGGGATTCCCCGCACCGTCCACGCTAGGTCGGCCCGGCGGTCCCGCGCGTGGGCGGCACTCACCCTCACTGGTCCGTTTTCACCAAGCCGTCGGGACTCTCACGCGTCCGGACGGGTCCGCATCCACTCCTCGACCTCGCCGACGTGCGCGGCGGCGGAGGCCCGGGCCGCCTCGGGGTCCCGGGCGACCAAGGCGCGATGGATGGCGGCATGCTCGCGGCGGGTGCGTTCGAACGCGCCTTCCTGCGCATGGCCGCGCCGGACGCGCGCACGGAAGGTACGGGACGACAGCCCCTCGAGGATGGCGGCCATGGTCCCGTTGCCGGAGGCCGCGTTGATCGCGCGGTGGAACGCCAGGTCGTGGGCGAGGATCTCCTCCGGATCGTCGGTCCCGTCCATCGCCCGCAGATGGCCGGTCACGACCGCCAGCTGATCCTCGTCGATCCGGGCGGCGGCCAGGGCGGTTGCCGCGGACTCCAGGACGCGGCGGACCTCCAGGAGTTCGACGAGCTGCTCACCGCGCGAGAGGTCGGCGACGACACCGAAGGTCTCAAGGAGATCGCCGGCCCCCAGTCGGGTCACGTAGATCCCGGAGCCGTGCCGGGCCTCCAGTACGCCCATGACTGTGAGCGCGCGGACCGCCTCCCGCATCGAGCTGCGGGAGAGACCCAACTGGGCGGCGAGGTCCCGCTCCGTGGGCAGCCGCTCCCCGGGCTGCAGCTCGCCCTGCGCGATCATCGCCTTGACCTGTTCGATCGCGCGCCGGGTCACGGTCGCCCTGGGCGGGGTGCGCTCCTCCACCGAATCTCTCCCTTGTCCGATTCGGGCAGTCTAGTCAGCGAAGTGGTCGGACCACTTCGACGTCAGATCGCGGAATTTCCCCACGGTAGGGTGTCGCGGGCGTCAAGTGGTCTGATAAGTGTAGGTCGGCCGAGGGCGTTCCGCGTGAGCCCCGGCCAGGGATCCGGCCCCGCCCGGCCGTCGCCGCCGTGGTGCGCACTGCCACGGCCGTGATCACGGATCCCTCGTGAGGGTGGGGCCGTTCCTCCGAGCCGGCCCCAGCTCCCCGTGCCTGAGAGGCCCCACATGACCGCAGCATCCGCCGCCCGCGTCACCGCGGTCGACACGTACGACATCCGCTTCCCCACCTCGCGGGAACAGGACGGCTCCGACGCCATGAACCCCGACCCCGACTACTCCGCCGCCTACGTCGTCCTGCGCACCGACGCGGGCGACGGCCTCGAAGGCCACGGCTTCACCTTCACCATCGGCCGCGGCAACGACGTCCAGGTCGCCGCCCTCGACGCGCTGCGCCCGCGCCTCGTCGGACGCCCGGTCGCAGAGCTCTGCGCCGACCCCGGACCACTGAGCCGCGACCTGATCGGGGACAGCCAACTGCGGTGGCTCGGCCCGGAGAAGGGTGTGATGCACATGGCCGTCGGCGCCGTCCTCAACGCCGTCTGGGACCTCGCCGCCAAGCGCGCCGAGAAGCCGCTGTGGCAGTTCCTCGCGGACGCCGATCCCGAATGGCTCGTCTCCCAGATCGACTTCCGGTACATCGTCGACGCCCTCACCCCCGACGACGCGCTCGGACTCCTCCGCCGCGGCAGGATCGGCGCCCCTGAACGTACGGCCGCGCTCCGCGAACACGGCTACCCCGCCTACACCACCTCGCCCGGCTGGCTCGGCCACTCGGACGAGAAGCTCACCCGGCTCGCGCAGGACGCCGTCGCCGCCGGATTCACGCAGATCAAACTGAAGGTCGGCGCCGACCTCGCGGACGACGTCCGACGGATGCGCACGGCGCGCGCCGCCGTCGGCCCGTCCACCCGCATCGCCATCGACGCCAACCAGCGCTGGAACGTCGACGAGGCCGTCGAATGGACCAAGGCGCTGGCCGAGTTCGACCCGTACTGGATCGAGGAGCCCACCAGCCCGGACGACATCCTCGGCCACGCCGCCGTGCGCGGGGCGGTCGCTCCCATCAAGGTCGCCACCGGCGAGCACGTACCGAACAGGATCGGTTCCAAGCAACTGCTGCAGGCCGGCGCCATCGACATCCTGCAGATCGACGCCGCACGCGTCGGCGGGGTCAACGAGAACCTGGCCATCCTGCTGCTCGCCGCCCACCACGACGTGCCCGTGTGCCCGCACGCCGGCGGCGTCGGCCTGTGCGAACTGGTCCAGCACCTGTCGATGTTCGACTACGTCGCCCTGTCGGGCACCACCGAGAACCGGGTCGTCGAGTACGTCGACCACCTCCACGAACACTTCGTCACTCCGGCGGAGATCCGCGACGGCCGCTACCGCGCCCCGCTCGCGCCCGGCTTCTCCGCCGACATGCACCCGGAGTCGATCGAGGAGTACGCCTACCCCGACGGCCCTTTCTGGACCGCCGACCGCGCTACGAAGGAAGGGACCCGGGCATGAGCGACCTCATCGGCCTGCGAGCAGTAGTGACCGGCGGCGCCTCCGGCATCGGCCTGGCCACCGCCGAACTGCTCGCCGCGCGCGGCGCCGCCGTCGCCGTGCTCGATCTCGCGCCCGATGGCCTTCCCGCCGCCCTTCTCGGCCACAGGGCAGACGTCACCGACGACGTCTCCGTACGGTCCGCCGTCACCGCCGCGGCAGCCGGACTCGGCGGCATCGACATTCTGGTGAACAACGCAGGCATCGGCGCGGTCGGAACCGTCGAGGACAACGACGACGCGCAGTGGCACCGAGTCCTCGACGTCAACCTGCTCGGCATCGTCCGCACCGTCCGCGCCGCCCTCCCGTGTCTGCGCGCGTCCCGGGCGGCCGCCGTCGTCAACACCTGTTCGATCGCCGCAACCGCCGGGCTGCCCCAGCGGGCCCTCTACAGCGCCAGCAAGGGCGCGGTGCTCTCGCTGACCCTCGCCATGGCCGCCGACCACGTCAGTGAGGGGATCCGTGTCAACTGCGTGAACCCCGGTACGGTCGACACCCCCTGGGTCGGGAGGCTCCTGGACGCCGCGGACGACCCGACAGCGGAGCGGGCGGCGCTCGACGCGCGCCAGCCCACCGGTCGTCTGGTCAGCGCCGCCGAAGTCGCCGCCGCCATCGTGTACCTGGCGAGCCCGGCCGCCGGGTCCGTCACCGGCACGGCGCTCGCCGTCGACGGCGGCATGCAGGGACTCCGCCTGCGCCCGGCAGAGAAATGAGAGGCACACGCCCGTGCGTCACCACCCCCTCGGCTCCAGCAAGGTCCAGGTCACCTCGCTCTCCTTCGGCGCGGCCGGCATCGGCAATCTCTACTCCCCGGTCGACGGGGCACAGGCAGAAGGCGCCGTCGACGCCGCCTGGGACGCGGGCATCCGCTCCTTCGACACCGCCCCGCACTACGGCCTCGGCCTCTCCGAGGAACGCCTGGGCGCCGCGCTGCGCACCCGCCCGCGCGACGCGTACGTCCTCTCCACCAAGGTCGGCCGACTGCTCAGGCCGTTCGGGGGAGGCGGGGACGATCTCGCCGACGGGTTCGCCGTACCGGCCACCCACCGCCGAGTCTGGGACTTCTCCGCCGACGGCGTGCGCCGCAGCATCCAGGAGAGCCTGCTGCGCCTCGGGCACGACCGCGTCGACATCGTCTACCTCCACGACCCGGACGACCATGCCGAGGAGGCCTTCCGACAGGCGTACCCGGAGCTGGAGCGCCTGCGTGCCGAGGGCGTGATCGGCGCGATCGGCGCCGGCATGAACCAGACCGGGATGCTCACCCGGTTCGTCCGCGACACGGACGTCGACGTCGTGCTCTGCGCGGGCCGGTACACCCTCCTCGATCGGAGCGCCCTCACGGACCTCCTGCCGGAGGCCGCCGCACGCGGCAAGAGCGTCGTGATCGGTGGCGTGTTCAACTCCGGCCTGCTCGCGGATCCCCGGCCCGGCGCGACCTTCGACTACACCGCGGCACCTCCACATCTCCTGGACCGTGCCCTGCGCCTCCAGTCCGTCGCCGAGCGCCACGGCGTCCCCCTGCGCGCCCTCGCCGTGCGCTTCCCCTTCGGCCATCCGGCCGTGGCGAGCGTGCTCGTCGGCACCCGCTCCGCCCACGAGGTCCGCGACGCCGCCGATCAGTTCGCGCGCCCCGTCCCGGCGGACGTGTGGACGGAGCTGCGCGACGAGGGCCTCCTGCCGGACGACGTACCGGTGCCGGAGGAGACATAGCCGTGGGTACCGCAGGAATCGCCGTCCCCCGTCCCGCCGAGGAGCCGTCATGAGGATCGCGCTGCACACCAGGGTCCGCGCCGACCGCGTCACCGCGTACGAGAACGCGCATCGAGCCGTCCCCGAAGAACTGACCGACGCCGTCCGCGCCGCCGGTGCCACGTCCTGGACGATCTGGCGAAGCGGCACCGACCTCTTCCACGTTCTGGAGTGCGAGGACTACGCCAGGCTGCTCGCCGAGCTGGAGAGGCTCCCGGTCAACCTCGACTGGCAGGCACGCATGGCCGACCTGCTGGAGATCGTCCACGACTACAGCGCCGAGGGAACGGACGCCGGTCTGCCCGTCGTCTGGGAACTGTGAGCGACATGCGCGTCGTGGACGCCCACCACCACGTCTGGGACCTCTCCGTGCGAAGTCAGGGCTGGATCACGGGTGACGAACTCGCCCCTCTGCGAAGGAACTTCGCACTCGCCGACCTCGAACCGGAGGCGAGGGCGGCCGGAGTGGCGGCCACGGTCCTGGTGCAGACGGTCAACGTCGCCGGGGAGACCCCCGAACTCCTCGCGCTCGCGGCGGACCACGACCTCGTCGGCGGGGTCGTCGGGTGGACCGACCTCACGGCACCCGGCGTGGCCGACGAACTCGCCCGGCTGCGTGAACTGCCCGGCGGTGAAAGCATGGTGGGGATCCGCCACCAGGTCCAGAGCGAGCCCGACCCGCAGTGGCTGCTGCGACGCGACGTGCTGCGCGGCCTGGAGGCCGTGGCGGCGGCGGGACTGGTCCACGACCTGGTGATTCTCCCGCACCAGCTGCCGGCCGCGGCAGCGGCGGCCTTCCTTCTGCCGCATCTCACCTTCGTACTGGACCACCTCGGCAAGCCGCCCGTCGCCACCGGCGAACACGACGTCTGGGCACGGCACCTGCACGACCTGGCCGCCCTACCCAACACCGTGGCCAAGCTCTCGGGCCTGGTCACCGAGGCCCGCTGGGACTCCTGGACGCCCGACGACCTGCGCCCGTACACGGAGACGGCCCTCGAAGCCTTCGGCGCGGACCGCCTGATGTTCGGCTCCGACTGGCCCGTCTGCCTGCTCGCCGCCTCGTACGGCGAGGTGGTCGACACGGCACGCTCGCTGACCGCGGACCTCAGCGGATCGGAACGGTCGGCGGCTTTCGGCGGAACGGCGACGCGCGTGTACGGCCTGGAGTGAGCCGGGCGTGTCCGGGTGCCGGTCGACGTCGGCCCGGGTGCCGCGCGGGGTCCCTCGCAGGGCAAAAACGATGCGTAACCGATGCGTCTTGAAGAGAGGCTTCTCACCGCCGGATGCTGAGGGAGCCGGAAGCGCCTGCCTTCGGGGGGCGGATCGGCACCCCGTGGCCGACGCCTGCCAGCCGACCACGCCCGTACGCCGGACAGAAGGAGTGGCCGTCATGATCACAGCGCCCTCGGCGCGCCGCCTCCGCCCTCTCGCGACCGACACACCGCCCGCCCCGCGCCCCCTCCTGCCCGCCCCGGACGTACGTCCCGTACGAGTGCACCCGGACGAGCCCACGGACGAGGAGATCGGCGCCGGGCTCGTCCGCGGCGACGAGTACTGCCTGGCTCTGGCGTACCGGCGCTGGGGCGGTCTCGTGCACACGCTCGCCAGTCGTACGATCGGCGACTCCCGCGAGGCGGAGGACGTCACACAGCAGGTCTTTCTCGCCGCCTGGCGCGGCCGTCAGGGGTACCACCCTGAGAGAGGGCCGGTCCCGGCCTGGCTGGTCGGCATCGCGCGCCGCAAGATCGCCGACGCGCTCTCCGCCCGCACCCGCAGGACCGCCCTCATCGCCGCGGCCGGAGCCGCACTGCCCCCGCACACGACGACGGCCGACGGGCCCGAGCACGTGCTCGACCGCCTCGTCGTCAGAGGCGAGCTGGCCCGGCTGCCGGGCGTCCAGCGCGACGTACTGACCCTCGCGTACTTCGGGGACCTGACCCAGGCGCAGATCGCGCGGCGGACCGGTCTGCCGCTGGGCACCGTCAAGAGCCATGCCCGGCGCGGGATGCAGCGGCTCCGCTGCAGCCTGGCCCCCCACGTGGCGGACGGCTGGAAGCCCGCGGACACGAGGGGGAACGCATGAACCGGAGGACCGTCGCCGTCGTCGGGGCGGGCGTGGCCGGCCTGACCGCCGCCCACGTGCTGTCCCGCTCGTGCGACGTCGTGCTCTACGAGGCCGACTCCCGGCTCGGCGGGCATGCCCACACCCACGAGCTGCCGACCCGGGCGGGCGGCACGGTGCGCGTGGACACCGGCTTCATCGTCCACAACGAGCGCACCTATCCGAACCTGATCCGTCTCTTCCGCGAACTGGGCGTCGCCACCCAGGACTCCGAGATGAGCATGTCCGTCCGGTGCGACGGCTGCGGTCTCGCGTACGCCGGTGCCCGCGGCCCGCGCGGGCTGCTCGGCGGCGGAAACCTGCGCCGCGGCCGCCATCTGCGGTTGCTCGCCGACGTGCCGCGCTTCCACCGCGCCGCCCGTCGGCTGCTCGCCACCGGGAACGACAGCCTGACTCTCGGCGCCTTCCTGGAGCGTGGAGGGTTCTCGCCGTACTTCGTCGGACACTTCGCGATCCCGCTGGTCTCCGCCGTGTGGTCCTGCGCGCCGGACACCGCGCTGCTCTACCCGGCGGCCTACCTCTTCCGCTTCCTCGACCACCACGGACTGCTCTCCACCACCGGCTCACCCCAGTGGAGGACGGTCACCGGCGGTTCCTCCGCGTACGTCGAGAAGGCGGTCAAGCGGCTCTCCGCCGTCCGCACGGCCACCCCCGTCCGGGCCGTCGAACGCGCTCCGGACCACGCGCGCGTGACCACCGAGGACGGCGAGTCCGACGCGTACGCCGCCGTCGTCGTGGCCGTCCACCCCGACCAGGCCCTGCGGATCCTCGCCGACGCCACTCCCGACGAGCGCCGGGTCCTCGGAGCGTTCACGTACTCCCGCAACCCCACCGTCCTGCACCGGGACACCTCGGTTCTGCCGCGGTCACCGTACGCCCGCGCCTCCTGGAACTACTGGCTCCCCTCGTGCGAGGCGCGCCCCGAGTCCGTGCGCGTCAGCTACGACATGAACCGGCTCCAGCGCCTCCCGGTGGACGAGCCGCACATCGTGACCCTCAACGCCGGCGGCCGCGTCGACGAGAACACCGTCCTCGCGCGCATGGTGTACGAACACCCCGTCTACACGCCCCGTTCCGTCGCCGCCCAGCGTGAACTGCCCGGCCTCGCCACGTCCGTCACCGCCTTCGCCGGCGCCTACCACGGCTGGGGTTTCCACGAGGACGGCTGCCGCTCCGGAGTCGAGGCGGCCCGAGCCCTGGGGGTGGAGTGGTGACAGCTCCAGCCGCCGCCGTCCCGCCCGTCACCGGTACCGTCGTACGCGTCCCGGTGCCGGCCCTCTACATGAGCGAGGTCGCGCACACCCGCGTCCAGCCGGTGCGCCACAGCCTGCGCCGACGTACCTACCTCTGGCTCGTGGACCTCGACGACCTGCCGCGACTGCCCCGCCTTCTGCGGCCGCTCGCCCGCTTCGAGGCCCGCGACCACTTCGGGGGGCGGGCGCCCACGCTGCGCGCGGGACTCGACGCGTACCTCGCCTCCCAAGGCGTACGGAACGCCGACGGTCAGGTGCTCATGCTCGCCAACGCCCGGGTCTTCGGCCATGTCTTCAACCCGCTGACCCTGTACTGGTGCCACGACCGGGCCGGACACCCCGTCTGCGTCGTCGCCGAGGTGCACAACACCTACGGCGGCCGGCACTGCTACCTGCTGCGGCCCGACGCCCACGGGCGCGCGGACGTCGCCAAGGACTTCTACGTCTCGCCGTTCTTCGACATCGAAGGCTCCTACCGGATGCGACTCCCGCTCCCTGCCGAGCGCCTCGACCTCACCGTCCAACTGCGGCACGACGACGGGAGCCGCCCCCTCACCGCCACCGTCCGAGGCCACCGCCGTCCGGCCGACACCCGCGGCCTGCTCGCCGCCGCGCTGCGCCACCCCTGGTCCACCGTGGCGGTCAGCGCCGGCATCCGGTGGCACGGAATCCGCCTGTACCTCAAGGGACTTCCCGTCCGTCCCCGACCCGTGTCGCCCACCCGAGAAGGCATGCTGTGACCGTCACCGTCCCGTCGCCCGAACCCGTCGCCACAGGTCCCGCCCACCCGCGCGTCGACGCCGAGCGCTGGCCCGACGTCGCCCGCCTCCCGCGGGCCTCCGCCCTCCGTACCGCCATCTCCCGGCGCGTCGTCGAACGCGCCCTCGTCCGTCTGCCGCTGCGGATACAGAACGGCACCACGCTCACGGCTGTTCCCCACCCGGCCGCGAGCGGGGAGGGGCCGCCCACGCTGACCCTGCACGATCCCGCCGCCTTCCACCGGCGGATCGGCGCCGACGGCCTGATCGGCTTCGGTGAGTCGTACATGGCCGGAGAGTGGACCAGCGACGACCTCGTCGGCGTGCTCACCGTCCTCGCCACCCATGTGGACGACCTCGTACCTGCTCCCCTGCGCCGCCTCCGGGGTGCGTGGGCGCACCGGCGCCCCGACCGCGACCGCAACACCCTCGACGGAGCCCGGGACAACATCCAGCGCCACTACGACCTGTCGAACGACCTGTTCGCTCTCTTCCTGGACCCGAGCCTGACCTACTCCTCAGCCGTGTTCGACACGCTCCCGGCCACATCGCGTGCCTTCCGCGCCGCCCAGCACCGCAAGATCGACCGCCTGCTCGACCTGGCCGGGGTCGGCCCGGGGACCCGGCTCCTGGAGATCGGCACCGGCTGGGGCGAACTCGCCGTCCGCGCCGCGTCCCGGGGCGCCCACGTCCTCACCGTCACCCTCTCCGCGGAGCAGCGCGAGCTGGCCCTGCGAAGGATCGCCGACGCGGGCGCCACAGACCGGGTCACCGTCGAACTCCGCGACTACCGCGAGGTCGAGGGGCGGTTCGACGCCGTCCTCAGCGTCGAGATGATCGAGGCGGTCGGCGCCGAGTACTGGCGCGCGTACTTCACCGCCCTGCGCCGCCTGCTCGCGCCCGGCGGCAGGGTCGCCCTCCAGTCCATCACCATGGCGCACGAGCGGATGCTCGACACCGCCCGTACGCACACCTGGATCAGCAAGTACGTGTTCCCCGGCGGTCTCATCCCGTCGCCCGAGGCCATCGCCCGTGAGAGCGCCGCCGCCGGCCTGAGGATCACCCACGACACCGGGTTCGGCGACCACTACGCCGAGACGCTACGGCTCTGGCGCGAGCGGTTCGTCGCGGAGTCGGAGGCGGTCGGCGCGCTCGGCTTCGACCAGGTCTTCCGCCGCATGTGGGAGCTGTACCTGGCCTATTCCGAGGCGGGGTTCCGCTCGCGCTACCTCGACGTGCGCCAACTCCGGCTGGTCGCCGACGGCCGGGAACCGGAGGAGCCGCGATGACGACGTCCGCGTTCGCCGTGAACCTGGCCGCGTCGGCCGGTGCCGCTCTCGTCGTCATGCTCGTGACCTTCGCCGTGGCCCTGGTGAAGGGCGTCCACCGGATCGTCGACATCGCCTGGGGCCTGGCGTTCGCCGCCGTCGCCCTGGTCACCTGGGTCCTCTCCGCCGGGTACGGGGACGACGGGCGCCGACTCGCCGTCACCCTCGCGACCCTTCTCTGGGGGCTGCGGCTCGCGCTCCACATCGCGCGCCGGGGACGCGGCCACGGCGAAGATCCCCGGTACGCCCGCATGCTCGCCGACGCCCCCGGCAGTCCCGCCCTCTACGCGCTGCGCAAGGTCTACCTCCTGCAGGGCGGCCTCGTCTGGCTCGTCTCGCTCCCCGTCCAGGCCGCGGCCTACCTGCCTCAGGGCGCGGACGTCCTGCTGGTCGCCGGACTCGTTCTGTGGGCCGTCGGGCTCGCCTTCGAGACCGTGGGCGACCACCAGCTCCGCCGCTTCAAGTCCGACCCCGCCAACCGGGGACGGATCATGGACCAGGGGCTGTGGAGCTGGACCCGCCACCCCAACTACTTCGGCGACTTCCTCGTCTGGTGGGGGCTGTACCTGACCGCCTGCGCGAGCCCGCAGACCGCCGCGCTCACCCTTGTGTCGCCGCTGGTCATGAGCGGACTCCTCATCTGGGGGAGCGGAAAGCGGCTGCTGGAAGCCCATATGAAGGGGCGCCCGGGATACGCGGCCTACGCGGCCCGCACCAGTGGATTCCTGCCTCGGCCTCCCCGCCGGCAGCCCCCTGCGCCCCGATCGGGCGCGTCGGGGAGCGAGGCCGGATGACGGACGGTCCGGGCTTCGGGCTCCGGCGGGGTGAGGAGGGCTCGCTGGTCGTGCGCAGTGCGCCGGCGGTTCCGGTCGCGGCCGTTCTTCTGCTCCACGGCGGCAGGTCCGAGGGGCTGGAGCCACCGCCTGTCGTCAACTTCCCCGCCCTGCGCATGCGTCCGTTCGCGGCGGCCGTCGCACGCGTGCTCTCCGGACGGGACGTCCTGGTCGCCGACGTCCGCTACCGGCACCGCGGCTGGAACGGAGCGCGCTGCGACCCCGTTCGCGACGCGCAGGCCGCGCTCGTGCGGCTGCGGGACGACTTCGGCGCGGTCCCCGTCGTGCTGGTCGGCCACTCGATGGGCGGCCGCGCCGCCCTGAGCGCCGCCCGGGATCCGATGGTCCGCGGTGTGGTGGGCCTGGCCCCGTGGTGCCCGCCCGGGGAACCCGTCGAGCACCTCGAAGGGCGGGGCATCTACCTGCTGCACGACGAGGCCGACCGGGTCACGTCCGCGCGCGAGACCTGGGGGTTCGTGCGCAGGGCCCGGTGCGCGGGCGCCGACGCGGTCGGGGTCCCGATGCCTTACGGAGGGCACGCCATGCTCGCCGGCGCCTCCCGCTGGCACCGTCGTACCGCCGAACTCACCGCGCGGCTGCTCGTCCGCCCGTAAGGCGCGGCCGACCCCGTGACCGGCGGAACACCCGATGCGACGCCCCGGGAACCGGCTCAGCCGCCCGTGTGGCGAACCGCGTCGGTGTGGGGGCCGGCCGTACAGCGGTGGACGAGGATGTCGAGTGCCTCGCGCAGCCCGCCGGGACGGAGCATCCCCGGTGCGGTGGCGCGGCCGGCCCAGCCGGGACCGGCGAGCAGCACCAGGGGATGGGTCCGGGCGCCCCTGACGCCGAAGGACATGTCCGCCACGTGCCGTGCCAGGGCGTGACTGGCGGTGGAACGCGCCTGCGACCAGAGGACGACGGCCGTCGGGCCCAGGCGCCGCACCGCGGCGTCCAGGGCTTCGGCCGGCACAGCCGCTCCGAACATCCGGGTCGGCAGCCCTCGTTCGGTCAGTCCGGCGGCCAGCGCCTCGATCGGAAGGGTGTGCTGCTCGGCGGGGACGCAGGCCAGCAGCACCGGATTCACGTGGTCGCGCGGGCTCGCGGCGCCGATCAGCTGGCGGAGGGCCGTGGAGATGTGCCAGGACAGAAGGTGCTCCACCTCGACGTACCGGTCACCCGAGGACTCCCATTTGCGGCCGACGGCGTGGAGTGTCGGCGCCATCACCTCTTCCCAGGCGGTGACGAGCCCGTGTTCGGCCACCAGATCGTGCAGCAAGGTGTGCATGGTGGGGCTGTCGAGGCGCACCGCCGCCCGGGCCAGTCCGCGGAACTCCTGGTGGACCTTGTCGAGGGGCAGCCCGTTGCCGGAACCCGGGGCGTGCGCGGGCGGGGGAGCGGATGCCGTCCTGTCGGGAGCCGGCTGATCGGACGCGTCCTGGGGCTGCCGCCGGGACTGCTCCCCGGCGAGCTCCCCGGCCGGCTCCCCGGGCTGGCGACCGGCGCGCGCCCGGGCGACCCGGGCGGCCTCGGCCGGCGGCACCCCCGACGTGGTGAGCCGGCACATCGCCTCCAGCATCTCGACGTCCGCCGGTGACCAGCGCCGGTGCCGCCCGTCCTCACGCGCCGCCGGGCCGATGCCGTAACGCTGGTCCCACGATCGCAGCGTGGTGGGGGAGACACCCAGCCGTCGAGCCACGGCCCCTGTCGTGATGCCGGCCGCCGTTTCGGTCATACGACCAGGATACGACGCACAAGTGATGCGAGCCGAGGTCGGACCCAGGTGCTCCGGCAGTCGACCCTGCCCGATCCGATCCGTAGGGGAGTGGGCCACGGGCTCATCCGTACGGCACCCGACGGCGGAAGTACGGATGCGCCTCGGTGTGACGTGGCGTGCAGCGGGGGCACCCCGACTGAAGAGGAGCGGCAGCGGTGATGCGGAAGACGGACGGTGGAATCGATGTCGTCGTCGTCGGGGCCGGTGCGGCCGGTCTGGCCTGTGCGGCGGACCTCGTCGCCGCGGGGGTACGTGTGCGCCTGCTGGAGAGCGACGACACCGTCGGCGGGAGGATGCGGACCGACCGGATCGCGGGGTTCACCGTCGACCGCGGCTTCCAGGTGTTCAACACCTCCTATCCGCAGGTCAAGCGGCGTCTGAACCTACGGAGGCTCCGGCTGGGGCCGCTCACTCCGGGCGTGCTGGTACACACGGACGACGGGCCGCGCCGGTTCACCGACCCCACCCGGCGCCTCCGGGAGAGCCGTGACCTCCTGCCCGGCCGACTGGCCTCCGCCCGTGACCTCGCGGCCCTGGGCGTGCTCTCCGCGCGTGACACGCTGCTGCCCGCCTCACGGCTCCGTGCGCGACCCGACGCCACGACCCTTCGCGCCCTCTCCGACGCAGGCCTCTCACCCGGACTCGTGGAGACGCTCCTGCGGCCGTTCCTGTCCGGGGTGTTCCTCGAGGACGACCTGGAGACCTCGGCACGCTTCTTCCATCTCGTCTGGCGGTCCATGGTGCGCGGCACGCTGTGTCTGCCGGCCGACGGGATCGGCGCGGTCCCCGCTCAGCTCGCCTCCGGTCTCCCCGCCGGGGTCGTACGCACCGGTTCGCCGGTCGCCTCGCTCACCGCCGACGGGGTGGCGCCGGCCGACGGAGGCGAGCTGAAGGCACGCGCCGTCGTCGTCGCCACGGGGCAGAGCGCGGCCGGACGTCTGCTGCCCGGCCTCGACGTACCACCCGGCCGGACCGTCACCACCCTCTACCACGCGGCGGAGCGATCACCCCTGGCCGAGCCGACCCTCGTGGTCGACGCGCGCCGGCGCTTCCTGAACACCTGCGTCGTGACCGAAGCCCAGCGCGGCTGGTCCGGCGACGGGCGGGCGTTGGTGTCGACCTCCGTCCTCGGTTCGCCGGGTCCGGCGGAGGAAGAAGCCGTCCGCGAGGCCCTCGGCGAGGTGTACGGCACGGACACGGCGGCCTGGGAAGCCGTGCATCGCGTCACGGTGCACGACGCCCTCCCCGTGATGCTCCCGCCGCTGGAGCTCTCGCGGACCACCCGTTTCGCGCCGGGCAGGTACGTCTGCGGTGACCACCGGGCGACGGGCTCGCTGCAGGGGGCGCTGGCTTCCGGATCCCGCGCGGCCCGTGAGGTGCTGGCCGACCTCGATCGACTCGCCCCCGCCTGATCCGGAGAGGGGTGCCGCTCCGAATACCTCGTGAGAGTGCAATTCCAGCCCATGGCCGGGCCCCGGTTCCGGGACCCGGCCCAGGAGGAGGAAGCATCATGAACACCTCGCACGTCATGCGCCGCGTCGCCGCGGCCGCCGCGGCCGTCGCCCTCCCGGTGTCGCTGGGCGTACTGGCCCCGCAGGCTGTCGCCGCGGAGGGGAACGGACCGTTCGGGCCCGGCTGCAGCGCCCTCCCGGCGGAAGGCGAGGGCAGCGTCGACGGCATGGCCGACGACCCGGTCGCGACCGCGGCGTCGAACAACCCGGAACTGTCCACGCTTGTCTCCGCCGTCAAGGCGGCCGGACTGGTCGACACGCTGAACGGAGCCAAGGACATCACCGTCTTCGCGCCGACGAACGACGCCTTCGCGAAGATCCCGAAGGCGGACCTGGACAAGGTCCTCGCGGACAAGGCCGCCCTGACCAAGATCCTCACGTACCACGTCGTGGACCAGGAGGTCGGCAAGGCGGAGCTGGCCGACGGCTCGTTCAAGACGCTCCAGGGCGGCACGGTGACGACCGACGGCTCCGGCGACGCCTACACGGTCAACGGCACCGCCAAGATCGTCTGCGGCGATGTGCCGACCTCGAACGCCACCGTCCACGTGATCGACACCGTGCTGATGCCGAACTGAACAATGACCGCCGCGGGAACGCGGCGGTCAGGACGTTCCGGAGACCGCGCCACGACGCGGTCTCCGGAACGTGGCGCGGCGTCTCCGGAACGTGGCGCGGCGGCCGGACCAATCAGCGGTAGTGCTTCGCGACCGCGGCCGGGAGACGTTCGGTCACGCCGTCACCGAGCCGTTCGAACTCCGTCCGCAGGAAAGGCGTGGCCAGCTTCGCCAGACCGTGGAACTTGAGGGACCCGACGTACGTCAGCGCGGTCTCCGTGGCGGACCGCGCCTCGAAGGTCATGTCATCGGTCGCGGTCACTGTCTTGTTCTTCCCCACGAACATGAGGCGGGCGGGCTCCCGGGCCTCGAGCCGGTAGAGGAGCTCGCTGGTACGCCCCCGGAAACGTGACGTGTTGCGCCAGGACGATCCCGGCCGCACCGGCCCCTCGTCGACCCGCACGCAGCGCACCGTCCCGGGATCCCATTCCTCGGTCCGGCCGAAGTCCTCCAGATAGGCGACCGCCTCGTCCAGAGGACAGGAAAGGAGCATGCTCCGTCGCACCACAATCACTGTGCCGCCTCCTTCGTCCGGCCCGAGGGCCGCCGTGCGTTGGTCGACCCTCCTTCCCCTCACAGGGCGTCGGTGGATGCACGAATCCGGCCCGGACCACACGATCGTGGGGGGCGGCCGGCCGCGAGGAGCAGCCGCATCCGCGAGCACTCGGTGAGGAGAAAGAGGAACGTAGTGCACGTGCAGCAGCCCACCGGGCGTACCCGCCTCCGCCCCGGTGCTCGATCGCCAGGAGTGGTGCCATGAACGTCTCGGTCGTCCTGTTCACCTCGGACCTCCGGCTCCACGACCACCCGCCCCTGCGCGCCGCGCTGGAATCGGCACCCGAGGTGGTACCCCTGTTCGTCCGCGACCCCGCCGTGGACCGTGCGGGCTTCGCCGCGCCCAACCGGCTCGCGTTCCTGGCCGACTGCCTGACCGACCTCGACGCAGGGCTGCGGGAGCGGGGCGGCCGACTCGTCGTGCGGCACGGCGACACGGTGGACGAGGTGTGCGCCCTGGTCCGGGAGGTCGACGCCGACGAGGTGCACATGGCGGCGGGCTGCAGCGCCTTCGCACGCCGACGAGAGGAGCGCCTGCGGCACGCCCTGGAGACGGACGGCCGCCGGCTGTACGTCCACGACGGGGTGATCACCGTGCTGCCCGCCGGCGCTGTCGCCCCTGGTGGATCGGACCACTTCGCTGTCTTCACCCCGTACCACCGGAGGTGGTCGGCCGAGTCGCCGCGCTCCCCGGTCGCGGCTCCCCGGGCGGTCCCGGTGCCCGGCGCCGTACGCTCCGACGACGTGCCGTCGCGGAGCTCGATCGCCGCCGTGTCCGAGGGACTGGCCGTCGGCGGCGAGCGGGAGGGGCGCCGGCGCCTCGCGGCGTGGATGTCACGCCACGTCGACGCGTACGAGGACATGCACGACGACCTCGCCGGCGACGCCACCTCCCGTCTCTCGCCGTATCTGCACTTCGGCGCGGTCTCCGCGACCGAGGTGGTGCACCGCGCGCGGTCCCGGGGCGGGGCCGGCGCCGACGCGTTCGTACGGCAGATGTGCTGGCGGGACTTCCACCACCAGGTGCTGAACGCCCGCCCGCACAGCTCCACGGAGGACTACCGTCCGCGCCACGACCGCTGGCGCGAGGGCAAGCGGGCCGAGGCGGATCTCCTGGCCTGGAAGGAGGGGCGGACCGGGTATCCGGTGGTGGACGCCGCGATGCGGCAACTCGCCCACGAAGGCTGGATGCACAACAGGGGGCGGCTGCTCGCGGCCTCCTTCCTGACCAAGACGCTCTACCTCGACTGGAGGGACGGGGCCCGCCACTTCCTCGACCTTCTCGTCGACGGCGATGTCGCCAACAACCAGCTGAACTGGCAGTGGGTCGCGGGCACGGGCACCGACACCCGTCCCAACCGCGTCCTCAATCCCGTACTCCAGGCCAAGAGATACGACCCGGACGGTGCCTACGTCCGCCGCTGGGTCCCGGAACTCTCCGGTCTGGAGGCCCCGGCGGTCCACGAACCGTGGAAGCTCAACGGGCGGCTGGACGTCTCCCTCGACTACCCCGACCCGATCGTCACGCTCGTCGACGGCCTGGCCCGCTTCCGCCGCGCCCGCGGCCAGGACTGACGCCGGGAGTCAGTGCTCGCAGAGGGAGAATTCTCGTTCGTAGAGCTGCTCGTTGTGTTCGTCGACGAAGAACTTGCGCTCCTGCATGAGTTGTTCGCGGAAGTTTTTGGCCTGCTCAAGCGTCATGGTCGAGGTGGCGGACCACGGTTGCTGCGGTGGCACGTCGGAGGTCGAGACGATCTTCTCCGACGGGTCGACCAGGAAGAACGCGAGAATCTTGCGATGTCCTGGGCGGGTGGGGTCCATGAGGCGGAACGAGCCGACGCGGTGTTGCAGGATGTTCGGGAACGCCAGGCAGCGGCCTTCCGGCGTCGACGCCGATCCCAGCATCTGGTTCAGTGCGTCTTCGTCCTCCAGGCCGTAGACCTCACGCAGACCGTTGTCGTCGTTCTGTTCGTAGTTCGGGTCGTCGAGGGCCGCCCGGAAACTCAGGCTGCTCTCGGTGATGTTCTCGTTGTCCCAGTAGTAGATGCCGGTCGAGACGATCCGCTCGTTCAGCATCCCCTCGACATGCCAGGAACCGCCGGGGTACTCGGGCTTGTCCGGGGTGAGATGAATGGTGGCGAGCTTGACGATGACCTGGAGACGGCGGCCGCGCAGGTCGACCCGGGCGGATTCGTCGGGCACCTCGGGCGCGGTGAAGGCCGGGGCGTCCGGGACGACCGGGCGGCGGTTCTCCCACCAGTCGTCCTGGGCGGCTTCCCAGGCACGGAGGGCTTCCGCGTGGGCCGCGGCATCACTGTAGGAAGACTTGTCCGGATACTCCGGCTCCGAGTCGTACCACCCGTATGGATCGGCCTCGATCCGCAGGGGTCGCGGATGGCGCAGATCGGTGAGCACGTTCTCCAGCAGCGGGCGCATGCGCGCGAACAAGTCCGGCAGGACGGAGGCCAGTTCGTGATGAGTCTCGGGGTGGACGTTGTTGACGTAGGAACGGAAGGCGACATCGCCGTCGTCATTCACGTCGACGTCCGTCGGCAGCCACTGAAACTTCTCCGAGAACTCGTACTTCGAGTACTGGTTCGTCGGGTTCTCCCAGGCCCGATCGGGAGCTCCGCTCACCTCACGCACCAGACAGAACAGTGAGGGATGAACCAGATCCAGTACCTGGCCGTCGGATCCGGGATGCCAGTCCAGTTCTTCCTCGGGAACCTGTTCCAGAACCCGAACCGCCTCACGCAGCCGGGCCCTGAGCTTGTCGTCGATCAGTGCGTCCGACTGCCACACGCCGTCGACGGCGGACACCTCGACGCCGGTCCGTCCGTCCCGCAGCGCGGCGTAATGCCGGAGTTCGGCAAGGACGTAACGAACCTGCGCCTCGGTGAGGCCCTGGGCGACCGCCTCCTGCGTCCACCGGGCGACGATGTCGGCGTCGTTCATCTTGTCGAACCACCCCGGCTTCGCCCGGATGTGCGAGCTGCACTGCATCATCTGAAGTTCCCGCAGTGTTCGGGGCGTAGCGAACGCTATGGAACGGGAAGCATGAAAGGGCAGCGGGAAAGCGGACAGGCCGGTCAATTCTCTTGATCCTCACGGTCGGTGTGCGGTGCCGGGAAGGATACTTCGGCGGACTGACACCGCAGCCGCAGCCCCTGTCAGCGCCGGCCCGGGAGCCGGGGCTGCGACGCGCTCGCGTGATGCCCGGCCGCGGTCGGCGTCGGCCGGCTCATCCCGCTTCGTCCGGTCGTCCGAGTGGACAACTCCAGTCGTATGTCGCCCTTTTGCTGCGCGATGCGTCCGAACTCCTAGAACATGCGCATGAGCCTGTGGCGGTGCGGTCGACCTCGGACGTGGCCCACCCGGCACTGCGGCTCCACCCACGTGCCGTTCTTGCAGGCATCGTGGACCCGGCGATCACAGTGGATACGGAGAACCTCAATGAGTACGTACACCGACCCACTCGTCGACGCCGCAACCCCGATGAGCGAGTACGAGGGGCGGGTCTGGGACACGCTCAACGAGCACTGGCAGGGGCGCAACAACCGCCGCGGTCTGCCGAACTGGGCGAGCGCCGCCCTCGGTCGCACCGGTGAGGTCGCCGGCAACGCCATGAGACGGGTCACGGACGCTGTGCCGGAGACGGTCACGGAACCGATCCGTCGCGCGGGCGACGCGGTCGCCGACAAGGCCATGAGACCGGCGCTCGCAGGAGCGGCCGCCTTGCTCGAGCTGGTCAACGACTGGGCCATGGAGCTCAACGACCCGAAGAACGTCGAGAAGCTCGCCCGGAAGCAAGGCCTCGAACTCGACAGCTTCGCCGAACTGCGGCAGCAGGATCTCAAGGTCTGCGACCGGCTGCTGTCCCGGAACACCCTGAGGTGGCGCACCGCAGGCGCGTTCGAAGGCGGCGCCATGGGCCTGCTGGCCATGGTCCCCGTCGCCGGTATTCCCGTCGCGATCACAGCGGACATCCTCGTCATCCAGGTCCTGAGCACGTCGATCGCATCGCGCATCGCGTACTCCTACGGCTACGACGCCAAGGACCCCAAAGAGCAGGACTTCATCCAACGCCTGGTACAGCGGTCCTTCATGGCGCAGGCGGCCAAGGCCAAGCCGTTGCGTGAGACCGCACAGGCGGCGAACGCGATCAAAGGGCGCATGAAGTGGTCACAGAAGCTCCGCCAGGACCACCGCCTCCTGGCAGCCCTGGAGAAGCTGATGCAGCAGCTGGGCCCGGCCGGCACCAGGGTGCCGGTCAAGAACGTCGCCAAGGTCGTGCCGTTCGTGGGCGTCCTCATCGGTGCCGGCATGAATTCCGCGATCCTCGGCAGGGTGGCCGCCGACGCCCAGCGGTACTGCCAGACCCGCTTCCTGTGCGACAAGTACGGGCTGCCGCTGCCGACGGCACTGGCGACCGACCGGGACGACGACCCCCGGACCGGCGACCCCCGGACCGACGGTGTGAGCCCTGAGACACCTGTGGGCAGCTGACCGGACAGGTGAATCGTTGTAGTCTCCGAAGATCGCCCTTGACCTGCAATAAGCAGGCAGGGAGCAGACAAATCGGGCGTCTGTTCATGCTTCGTACCATGTTCAAGTCCAAGATCTGACTATTTGGCGTCGCCGCAGGTCAGGGGCATCATGTGCCCCCCTCGGGTCAGCAAACGGTCAGCATGCGTCCGCATGGTGTCCGCGCTTGCTGACCTTCGACCTGCAACAGGCGCCTGAGCATGATTCTTGGGCTGGACCGGATGGTTCGCGACATGGCCCGACAGCTCGCCCGCGGCATGGGGTCCTTCTTCAAGGACTGCGGCTGTGCCAAGCCCACCCGCTGCCCTCACCCTTACTCGATCCGTTTCCGCGACGCCCTCGGCAAGCAGCGCGAGGAGTCCGGATACGACACGCAGGACGATGCGATCGAGTATGCGGAGAAGAAGACCACGGCGCCCACCGTGGCGGCGGCCCGCCGCGAACTGGGTCAACAGACGGTCGAGGAGTACGCCAAGCAGTGGGTCCTGTTCAATCCCGCGTTCATGGCACTGGTCTGCGCACGGGCTGTGCGCGAACACCGAGGGCACGACGAGCGCTGCCCCCTCGCGGTCGCTGTAACTGCGGCGGTCATGGCACTGCAACCCGGGATCCGTGACGTGCTGCCCAGGAACACCAATGCCAGCGTGGCCAAATGGGACGATGACCATGCCGAGATCCGCGTCATGATGGCCGCGAATACCACCGCGCTAACCCCCGTGGCTCGGGCCGGACTGCTCTTCGCCACCCAGACAGGCGTCCTGACAGCGCACCCGGATGCCAGCCTGAGCCTCGCGACCCCTCGCGCCATCCCCGCCCAGCCCCGCGACAGCGCACCCACGGCGCTCGCGATCCAGAAAGCGGCCGGCATGCTCGGACGCTGGCTGCCGACCGCCGGCAGCACCGTCACCACCCTGACTCTGCTCGGAGTTCGTCCGTGACCTGCCAGATCCGTGCCGTCGTCCTCTACGGCAAGCAGCCCGACCAGATGGAGCTCCTCCCGTTCGAGCTCGGGAAACTGAGCATCGTCACCGGCGATTCCCGCACCGGCAAGACATCGATCGCGACCATCACCGACTACTGCCTAGGCAGCGGTAACTACCCGGTAAAGGCCGGCGTCGTCCGCGACTACGTCCAGATTTATGCACTGCAACTGGTGGTGGGGGAGCGGCAACTGTTCACCGCCCGCCCGGCATCCAACAGCACGACCGCCGCCCCGCGCCTGTGCCTGCAGTTCCAGCCGGCCGGATCCCCGCCGCCGGCTTTCGACGAACTCGAAGCCGGACGGGCCTTCAAGGACTTCGAACTCCTGGCCAGGGGCGGGAGGTGGGCGCACGTGGGGCGCTAGCATCAGTGCGCCCGCTGCTTGACCACCGAGAAGGCGAATTCGCGCGATGGCTGATGACGCATTCCTGTTCCTCCTCCCTCCCCGGCATCCCCGGATCGGGGCGGCCCTGGCCACCGTCGGGGCGCTCGAATGCTCCGAAACCCCGGCCGTGCACGGCTGGTTGCAGGCCCACGGAGTCTCCGCCTCCTCCGAGGAGATCCGGATCCTCCCTGCGGAGGCGGAGATGTTCATCCCGCAGGACGCGGAGCGTCTGCCGGTGCCCCTGAGCGAGGAGGAGACTCTCCGTGTTCAGCAGGAGTGTGCGCCCCAGTCCGTCACGGACATGGAGAGCGAACTGCTCGGCTTCCGGGACGCGACCCAGGAATGGGAGGCTCTCGTGCACCGGGCCCTCACCGCGGGCATCCCCGCGCAGCGCATCGCCCAACTGACCGGCCTGGACCCGCAGGACATCGCTCGCCTGACCGCCTGACCCGCGGGACGTGCACAGACCGGACCGCCGTCGCCCCTCACTCGTGGCGACGGCGGTCCGCGTGCGTCATCAGGGCACTTTCGTTCGGGGCTCCCGGACACCGACGCCTCCGATCGGCTGAGCCGCAGGGGCGTGCATCGGCTGTCATCCGCTCCGTGAACGGGGCAGAGGCGAGAGCGGACGCAGCCGGGGCCGGCCCGTCGATGACGGGCCGGCCCCGGCGTAGTCGGACTCCGCGTCAGTGACGGAAGGCGTCCTTGGCCTTCTCCTTGGCCTGGCGCGCGTCGCCCCTGGCCTGTTCGGCGCGGCCCTCGGCCGTCATGCCTTCGTTGCCAACGGCCCGGCCGACGGTCTCCTTGACCTTGCCCTTGGCCTGCTCGGCCTTCGCCGTGGACTTCTGCTTGCCCGACATGGGGACCTCCTCGTGGCGTACCGGATTGGTCGTAGGCCCCTTCTGCTCGCCCACGCCGATCCCAAACACCACCCCCACGATCGAAGTCCCGCTGTACGCCGGCCACTGCCCTTCCGTGCAAGGGGCAGCGGCCGATGCTGCTGTGCCTGCCGACGTGGCCAGTCCAGAATGCTGCCGTGACCGAAGACGGACAGAGCGGCATAGAACCGCGTTCATTCCTGGCGTGCGCAACGGAGGTAGCTCGGCTGCTGGGCGTCGAAGACCTATCAATGAAGTCGGACGACCGGCCTGCCCGCCACCTCGCCCACGCGGTGCGTAAGCCACTGCTCGAACGTGCATGTCTGCCCGAGGAGCTGTTCGCCCCGTTGATGGCGGCAGCCGTATGCGACCCAGATCGCAGCTTCTGCCGCTGGTTCGTCGAACCAGCGGTCTACGCGTTCGGACGCCGCCGAGTGATGGCAGCATTGGTCGATTATCTCCGGATCGGCACGGATGCTGAGCGAGCGGGTGCCGTGCGGGCCTGGTACTGCGCCCATGCGCCTTTGCGCGCAGATCGATCCCCGGCGTACGGACCCGGTGGGGTACGTGATCCAGCTCTGGACGAGTCGCAGGACATCAAGTACGCGTGGCTGGAGGCCTCCATACGGGTGTTCGCCGAGGCCACCGATCTGCGGTTGCGCCACCGCGTCCTGCTGAGCCTGCCCACGTCCCGCGCGGCATACCCACCGCACCTGCACAAACTCCTTGAAAGTGCACTCGCATCCGCCCAGGCTCATCCCGACCAGCACATCCGTCGCTGGGCCGCAGCAGCACACCACGACGCAGTGTGAGCCTGGCCGTCACCCCCCCCGGCAGTTACGGGGCAGCCCTTAGGCCTCGGGGTCGGCGGAAGTGCGTTTGTAGTGACATGAGTACGGATAGGGGTCCCCGCCGTCCGCGCGGACAGTCCCGTCCATCCACAGCTTTCCGTGCTCCATATAGAACGGCAGAAACTGGTGGTCGTTGTGATTCTTGAAACGAAGCACCAGATAAGGCGTCAGGCCGGGGTCCTTGTTGACCCCATGCCATGTCCCGTCGCTTGAACGGCGTGTCACCTGCGAGTCCGGCCCGGGGCCGTCCCACTGGACCGGAAAGTCCTTGCTGGAGAAGGTGTAGTCGTCGCGTAGCCGGACGATCGGCGATCCGCATTTCCCCTCCCCGTCCCACCGGCCGACCAATTCGGCATGAGTGACGGCCTTCGGGGCGGGGGCGGGTTTGGCTGTCCCGCAGGCGGACGGGGCGAATGCCAACACGGTGGCGGTCGCAAGGCTTGCGCCGATGCGAAATATGTCGAATTGCACGCTGTCTGCTTCCCACCGTTGGATGACGCCCAGTATGCCGGTCGGTGATCCGAAGGAGACGGCCCGGTACGCCAGCTGCAGATCTCGATCTTCCTGTCCGAGTGAGCCGAGGCTCGACAGTTGCCACATCGGCATGCCTGGTGTCACGGTGGCCGGGTTGAGGCGGCAGGAGACTGTCGGTGGCCGGTGGCAGGATCACCGGCATGGGTTCCGTACGAACTACTCCGCCGCGGCCTGTGGATGTGACCGCGGCCTTTCCCGAGCTGGCTCCCCTGGCGCGACCTGCGATGCGGCTGCATCCGCGTCCGGGGTCGCCTTCGGTCAGGGACAGCTCGGTCGGTGGGCCCCTGCTGTGGCCGGCTGAGGAGCCGTGGCCGCACTGCGAAGACGCACATCTGCACGTGGACACCGGATTCCGCCGGTCACCGACCGAAGTGCGGCTCCAGAGACGCATGCAGTCCCGGTGGACCCCTGATGGCCGACCTCCCGCGTTCACGCCCGAGGAGGAAGCGCTCAAGGAGCGCAATGCCGCGTGGCTCGCCGAACGGATCGACGCCGGCCCTCCCTGGCCCGCCGAATGCCCGGTCCCGATGCTGCCCGTGGCTCAGCTCTTCCTGCGTGACATACCCCTGCTGCGGCCGCCAGGGCAGGCCGATCTGCTTCAGATTCTCTGGTGCCCGCACGAGCACGAACCGGACTACAAGCCGGCGACCGCACTGTTCTGGCGGTCGGCCGCGGAGGTCGGCGACATCCTCGCCACACCACCAGAACCGTACGAGGCGGACTATCCGGGTTACGTGCCGGAACGGTGCCTGCTGGCGCCAGAAGCGATCACCGAGTACCCCAACAGCCTGGACCTGAGCCCGGAGCTGCAGCGGATGCTGGAGGACTGGAACAGGTGGCAGGCAGCCGGCGCCGGCCTGGACAGCTCCTACGCGGAGTACCCGCGCGACTTCTACTCCATCCATCTGGGCAACGCACCCGGCTGGAAGGTCGGCGGCTGGCCCCCTTGGGGCCGCACCGATCCGAACCCCCGGTACTGCGTGGTGTGCGAGGTGCAGATGGTCCCGCTACTGACGATCGCTTCATGGGAGTGGGACGGCGGTGAAGGTCACAGCTGGGCGCCGCGGGAAGACCGGGCCGCCGCCCTCGCCGACTCCCACTACGCGGGTCAGGATCCCTCGCAGCCGACGAGGGTTGAAGTGGGCAGCACGGACAACATGCAGATCTACGTCTGCCCGACCTCCCCCGAACATCCCCACACCGACCTGATCCAATGAACCGTCGGGCCTGCACACACCCTCCAGACCGCGGTGCTGCCACGCAGCTGAGGCCGTACGGGGTCACGGAGCCGTGCGTGACCCGGCCGTCGAAGGGCGGGAGGCAGAGGGCCGGGGTCGGAAAGGGGCCGACGGTCAGACTCCGGGATCCGGCCCGGCCGGCTCTTCCACTCCCGCCCGCACGGCTTCCAGCTGTGCGGCGAACGCGACGCCGAGGAAGAGGGCCAGCGACGTCAGGTACGACCACAGCAGCAACGCCATGACCGCGCTGAGCGGCCCGTACACACTGGTGAAGGAACTGCTCGCCCCGACGTACAGGCTCAGCCCCCAGGTCGCCGCGTTCCACAGCACCAGGTACAGGATCGCGCCGAAGGCCAGCCACGTGTAGCCGGGCTGGTCCCGGCGCGGGGAGAGCCGGAAGATCGCGCTGGTGGCCAGCACGGCCAGCAGCACTCCCGCCGGCCAACGCACCACTTCCCAGGCGCGGGTGGCGCCCGGCCCGAGACCGTAGACGTCCGCGAACGCCTGGGTCAGATCGGAGCCGAGGACGGTGAGGAGGAAACTCAGCCCCAGGGGCAACCCGGCCAGCACGGCCATCACCGTCCCCCGGAGGTATTTGCGCAGGAAGGGCCGGTCCCGTTCGACGCCGTAGATGCGGTTGGCGCCGCGTTCGACCTGGCACAGGCTGGTCGTGACATTGACAAGCGAGAAGAGCAGCCCCAGCCAGAGCGCCGCCTCACCCCCGTCGCCCGCGTGCCGGCGGCTCAGGCTCAGCGCCTCTTCGACCATCTCCTGGCTGGGGCCGCTGGTGATCCGACGGATGGTCAGCTCGGCGACACGACCGATGCCCTCCGTGTGCAGCACCCCGGAGAGGCCGATCGCCACGATGGCCAGCGGTACGAGGGAGAGCACGGTCTGCAGCGCCAGGGCGCGCGAGTGAGTGAAGCCGTCGGCGTAACGGAAACGTATGAACGAGTCCCTCGCCAGGCTCCACCCCCCGTACCGGCGTAGAGCGGTCCACGCCTCGTCACCGGACAGTTCGTCCCCGACGACGTCACGTCGCTGCGGTACGCGTGTGGCGGTGCCCATCATCGTCCTTTCCGTGCAGCCGACGATCGCGTCACATCGACGTCCGCTCGCGGGGCGAGTGTGCCCCGGACGTCGCCGATCCACCGCCCGCGCCGTCGAGCGGGGTCGGGTCCGGCCCGCAGCCCGCCAGGGCCACCGGCCTCCTCACCGAGTGCCGTACCAAGCACCGCCTCGGACGGTCGCGGACGGCCGGGGCGGTCCTCGGCGGGGGAGCGGGCCGACAGTACGACCCACCCCACGAGCAGGAGCGTCAGGGTGCCGTTGAGCAGACCGCCCAGGACGTCGGTGGGATAGTGCATGCCACGGTGGATCCGGGACACCCCCACGGCTGCGGGAACCAGGAGCAGCACGGTCGATGCGTACCGCCACGGCCCGCGGGCACGAGCGAGCGCCAGTACGACCCATCCGCCGTACAGGGCGACGGAGGCACCCACATGCCCCGAGGGGAAGCTCGACGTCGGCGGCGCCGTGTCCAAGGGAGCAACCCCTGGGCGCGGCCGCTGCACCCAGGCGGTGACGGCGAGAAAGACCGCCGACTGCAGAGCGACCGCGGCCCCCAGGAACCCGGCCTCACGCCACCATCGCCCGCCCGACAACAGCAGCAGCGCCACGAGGGACGCCAGCGTCACGCCGACGACCGTCTCCGTGCGGGCCAGTGCCGACAACCACTGGGACACCACGTCGAGCCGGTCCCCGCGGTACGCCACCGCCTCACGCATGGCGCGCAGCTCCAGGGACTCCAGCCGCGTGTGCGTCCCGGCAGACGTCACGGCGAGTCCCGCCCCCACCATCAAAGTCGTCTGCACCGGCACCAGCGCCGCGAGCCGGCAGAACCTCGCACCCGAACCCCACCCCGTTGTCATGACAGTCTGGTTGCCCGGCCACCGCCGGATGATGTGCCGATCCCCGCCGCGCATCCTTCTCGCCCACGGGCACGTCGACCGGTCTCCGGGAGAAATGCCGTACGCGCTCCGATGGTTCTCGCCGTCCGGGGTACACGGGCCGGCATGGCACCGAAGACTGATCACCTCACGTCCTTGCGGGCCGCGCGGCAACTGCGCCGGGTCCGTGCCTTCTACGCGGCAGGCTTCCTTTTGTGGGCGGCCGCGGCGGTGTGGACGGGACGGGCGCATCCCGGGAGCCGGCAGATGTGGGTCTCCGTGCTTCTCTCGGTGATCTTCGCCGCCCTGCTGGGCGCGGCCTCCCATTGGCTCCGACGCCTTCGACCGGAAACCGGCCGCGAGCCGGCCCATCACGCGGCGCCGCGCCACGCAACCGCTCCGCGACCCGCCCTCGTTCCACGAATGACGGCTGCGCCCCGAAAGGCAGCGCGTCCCCGACAGACAGCGGCTCCGCGGCACGCCGGCGCCTGATGCGCCCGCTCGCCGCCTCGCTCGCCGCGTCGGTCGCCCCGGCGCGGCCCGAGGCGGTTCTTCGCGTCCCTCATCCTCCTTCTGCGGGTGGCCCGTTGGAGTTCTCCATACGTCGCAGGCGAGGCGCCGGAGGGCAGGGGCGTTACTGAGGGCTCAGTGCCGCACGAACGGCAGATCCCCCGGCTGCACCCGCTCGCGCGGACCCGCCGCCTGCAGCACCACGTCCAGCACCCGTGCCGGGTCAGCGGCGTACGCGTGGGAGAACCACGCCATGTTGGCCTCCACCACGGCCCACCGGTGGCCGGGGCGGTACGGGTCGCGCAGCTGTCCGACGTCCACGACGACGGCGCTCGGCAGGGCGGGGCCGGCCGAGGCGACCAGGCGGTCGACGAACTCGGCGATCTCCTCGGCGATGGCCCCGTGGCTGTCGAGCGGACGTGGGTCGAGCCGGCCGAACACCGCGTACCGGCTGCCCGCGGCGATCCGTCCGTCGAGCAGGAACATCCGGTACTCGGCGGCGAAGGTCACCACCTCGGAGAGCAGCACCGGTGTCGCCGGGTCCAGATCGGCGGGCAGCCGGGAGCCATCGGCGTAGACGTCCGCCGGGAAGGACTTGTCACGCGGCGGCTTGACGAACATCGGCCGCTCGACCGCCCACGCGTCGGCGACAGTGGCCGCACGGACCTCGCGACCGGTGAACTCCTCCGGCAGCTCGGCAAGCCAGTCGTCCGCCGGTTCGAGCAACGCGAACCCGAGCCGTCCGGCCAGCCGCGCCCCCGCCGTACCAGTGGGCCGGTCCCACCGCCGCGCCGGTCTCCTCCGCCGCCAGGACCACCATCCCCCGCGCCGCGGCCTCAACGGCCGACAGCTCCATCGTCGACGTCCGCCGCCCGGGCATGACCAGCACCGCTTCCTCCTCCGAACACGTGCAAAGCCGCCACGCCAGACCTGTCCCCTCCCAGCCGCACGCGAGTATCAGGGCCCGCGGAGCAGGTCCGACACACGCTCGCGCACGGACCGAGTGTTCGTCACAAGACGACGGGCCGGCATTCCAGGGGCTGATCGACCCTTCGGCAGCCGGCGGGTCCCGCCCCTCGGCCGGACGATGAAGTCGTCGGATCGTCCACCCCCTTCGGGCTCAACGGAGGGTTCACCGCAGGGCTTCACCGGAGGGGGCCGCCCGGGGAAGACGGGATCAGGACATTCCCCGACGGCCCCGGTCGGCCCCGCACCCCGTCGGCCTGCGCACCGGTCGTACGCAGGAAACGGTTCCGGCCCCGGCGCCCCGGAGTGCGCCCCCTGTGCGCCCGGTGCCGCGTTCTTGCGCGGGAGACAAGGGCAGAGGGGTGAGGGGCTGATCGCGGCATGCCCTGCGGGTATGCCGCAGACCGAAGGGGTGGGGAATGGTACGGGTGACGGTGGTGTACGAGGCGCAGCTCCTGCGTGCCGCGCTGGTGGATCTGCTGCGGTCGGACGCCGGGGTCGTGGTCGTCTCCTCGATGTCCCAATGGCCACAGGAGCCGGAGTCCGTCGCATCGGCGCCGGACGTGTTCGTCGCCGACGCCGAGTGTCTGCCGCCCTCCGGGGCGGAGCCCGACAGCGCCGTCGCATCGGTATCGGCGTCACTCTCGGGCGGTTCGGCCCTGCTGGCGCTGGTCCCCGCGCAGCGGCCCGGTGTGCTGCGCCGGGCGCACGCGGCGGGGGCGACCGGTTTCGTCGACAAGAACGGTTCGAAGAGCCGATTACTCCATGCCCTGCACCGTGTCGCCAAGGGTGAACGTTTCATCGACGACGGGCTCGCCCTCGGGTTCCTCCAGGCCGCCGAGATGCCTCTCACCCGGCGTGAGCTGAGCGTCCTCTCGCTGGCGGCCAAGGGAGCGCCCGTCGGTGAGATCGCCGCGACGCTGTACCTCTCCAAGGGAACCGTCCGGAACTACATGGCGAGCGTCATCCGCAAGGTCGGCGCACGCAACCGGGTGGACGCCATCCGGATCGCCCAGGGGGCCGGGTGGACCTGACCGCCGCCGCGTGACGTCTCCGCGGGCGCGGTCCCTGTTCAGTGCCGGACGTTCCAGTGCCCCACCAGATCGCGGTAGAGAGCCGACCGTACGAGCAGGTCCTCGTGCGTGCCGCACTGGACGCGGGTGCCGTCGAGGACGAGGATCCGGTCCGCGCGCAACGCCGACGACAGCCGGTGGGCGACGACGACCAACGTCCCGGGCCGGGCGCGCAGGGCGTGTTCGGCGGTGGCCTCCGCGACGGGGTCCACGTGGCAGGTCGCCTCGTCGAGCAGCAGCAGCGGGGCCGGGGACAGGTGGGCGCGCGCGAGGGCGACCAGCTGCCGTTCGCCGAGGGACAGGGCCTCCGGCCGCAGCGGTCGGTCGAGCCCGCCGACGCGGTCGACGAGCGGTTCCAGCCCGAGGGCCCGTACGGCGTCGTCGACGTCGGACGGGCCCGCGTCGGGCCGCAGATAGCGGAGGTTGTCCCGCAGGGTGCCCGTGAAGACGTACGCCTCCTGCGGGATCAGTACCCGCAGGGCGGCGAGTTCGGCCGGCCGGTACTGACCGGCGGGGCGGCCGGAGAGGCACACGTCGCCCCGATCCGGCGTCAGCAGGCCTGCCGCGACCTGCAGGAGGGTCGACTTCCCGATGCCGCTCGGGCCGACGACCGCGATGTGCCCCCCGTCCTCGACGGTCAGGTCCAGAGCGTCGAGGACGGCACGGGCGCCGGGACCGTACGCGGCTCGCACGCGGCGCAGCTCCAGGGCCGCCGTCGCCCGATCCTCCGGGCCCTGTCCGCGCGCGGGGAGCGTGGCGGAGGGGGACGGGAGGGCGGGTGGTGATCCGGGGAGCGGACCGGTGAGCCGGTCGAGGATGACGAAGAGACGCGCCCCCGCGGCCCCCAGGACGGTCATGAGCGTGTGCAGGGCCGGCAGCAGCGCCTGGAGGACGTAGGTGAGCGCACCCACGAGGGCGCCCGCCGTGAGGCCCTGGCGAAGGAGCCACGGGGTTGCCGCCAGGAGCAGGAACACGGGCAACTGGCCCGCCGTCGCCACGCACAGCGTACGGACCGCCGCCCAGCGGGCCAT
Source organism: Streptomyces sp. NPDC012508 (assembly GCF_042902595.1). Taxonomy (NCBI): domain Bacteria; kingdom Bacillati; phylum Actinomycetota; class Actinomycetes; order Kitasatosporales; family Streptomycetaceae; genus Streptomyces; species Streptomyces sp. NPDC012508. The sequence continues at coordinate 637,548 of NZ_JBIBEO010000001.1, read as the reverse complement.
GGCGCGCTGGGCGGCGGCGGCCTCCTCGGTCGCACGGCGGTTCCGGGCGGCGGTCGGCTCCTGGGTGCCGCAGGCGACGATGTCGCGCAGGGCGGCACGGGTGATCTCCGCGCGCCGTCCCACGGCCTCGTCCGCGTCGAGGTAGCGGTGCTGGGCTCGCGCCATGGGCCGCAGGGTGGCGGTGAACAGGATGAGGCCCAGGACGAGCGGCGGAAGGACGACGAGGAGGAACTGCGGCGCGAGGGACACGAGGCCGACGAGGGCTCCGGCGGCGACGAAGACGAAGGAGCGGGCGGCGAGGACCAGCCCGGCGAAGCTGTCCCGGGCGATCTCCGTCTGGCTCGTCAGGCGTGACACCGCGGTCGTGTCCACGGCTCCACCCCGGGCGGTGGCAGCGCGTAGTGCGCGCGCGACCGACCGCCGAACCAGGTGGTCGCGCAACGGTTCCGTGAGATGCGGGAGTTGGGCGAAGACGCCCCGGACGACCGGCGCGCCGAGCAGGATGGCCACGGCGGCTCCCACGAGCCAGAGAAGGCCGGTGGCGGTGGCACCCCGCAGGAATCCGTCGTCCAACGACCGGGCCACGCAGAACCCGCCGAGGAACGTCTGCGCGGATTCGGCCGCGGACCATGCCGCCAGTTTGGCCAGGACGCGCTTGCGGCGGCCGAGGAACCCGCGTGCCGAAGCCATGACCCGCCGGGACGTCCCCTCGACGGCCGGGGCGGGTTCGACGGTGGCTGCTGCCGGCCGGGGACCTCCCGTGGCCGACCCGAGCTCTCCCGCTGCCGGTCGGGGTCGTCCCGTAGCCGGCGGCGGCTTCGGATCCGTCGTCCGTCCCGCGTCCGCTCCCGGGTTCACTCGCCGCTCCCGAGGCCGTCGCGGGCGGACTGCCCGGCGGGACGCGTGTCCTGTCGGGCGGCTCGCCCGGCAGGGCGGGTGTCCGTCGCGACCACGGGGTCAGGAGTGGACGGCGTGCCCGGGGCGGCAGGCGCCCCCGCCCCCGTGCCGGCAGTCCCCGCCTCGGCCCCGCCCCCCACCGAGGCGACCGTCCCCGTGGGCACCGCAGACGCCTCGGTCAGGAACACGGCGCGGTAGTCCGGGTCCTCCCACAGCAGGTGGTGCGGTGCGCATCTCCGCACCCGTCCGGCCTCGAGCCAGACCACCCGGTCCGCACGGGCCGCCGTGGAGACCCGGTGAGCCACGATGAGCTTGGTGCACGGCCGCAGCGACGTGGCGAGGGCGAGCTCCACCTGCCGTTCGGTCGCCGTGTCGAGGCTCGACGTCGCGTCGTCCAGGATCATCAGCCGCCCGGCACCGATGAACGCCCGTGCCAGGCCGAGTCGTTGACTCTCGCCGCCGGAGAGCGGCGCGTCGTCGAGGGGTGTGTCGTACCCCAGTGGCAGCAGGCGGATGAAGGTGTCGGCGCTCGCGGCCCTGGCGGCGTGTCCGACTTCCTCCGCCACGGCTTCGGCCGTAGCCGTAGCCGTAGCCGTAGCCGTAGCCGTAGCCGTAGCCCGGCCCTGTGCGGGCCCGAGCCCCGTGGCGATCGCGGAGCGGACCGTGGCGGCGGCACCGCTGTCGAATACGGGACGCGCGAAGGCGTAGGCCGTCGACCCGCGCAGTTCCGCGCGGCCCAGCTCGGCCAGGTCGACCCCGTCCAGGAGGACGCGCCCTTCGTCGGGGTCGGTCAGCCGGCCCGCGACGGCGGCCAGCGTGGACTTGCCGGCGCCGGAACGGCCCACGACGGCGACCGTCGCCCCGCCGTCGATCGTGAGCGTCACGTCCGTGAGCAGTGGGACGCCGTGGCGTACCACTCCCACCCCCCTCAGTTCCAGTTCGCCGGGCCTGTCGGCCGGCAGGGCGGCGGAACCGTGGGCCATCGGCGGGAGGTCGGCCAGAGCGGCCGTGCGGCGGCCCGCGCTGCGGGCCCGGACCAGCGTGCCGAGCGGGGCCGCGATGCCTCCGATGCCGGCGGCGAGGGCGGCGTACCGCGAGGCGGCGAGCAGGTCGCCGATGCTGAGGTCCCCCGCGGCCAGTCTGGCCCCCGCCACCGCCACGACCGCCGTGGTGAGCAACGGGAGCAGGACGCCGCTGCGGGCCACGGCGCGGCCGTGGACGAGCCACATGCGCGTTCCGTGCCGCGCCATGTCCTCCAGCGGGGCGAGGATGCGTTCCTCCTCGCGGCGTGCCGTGTGCGCGGCGGCGATGGTCCGCGCACCGCTCAGCGCCTCGGTCAGGCGCGCGGCGATGGTGCCCTGCGCCTGCTGGTAGCGGCCGACCGAGTCGGACGACTGGTGCGCGAACGTACGCAGCAACAGCAGGAGCAGCGGCAGGCCGGCCGCGAAGACGGCGGCGGTCCAGGGGTCGATCAGGGCCAGCGCGACGAGGGCGCCGGCCGGGACGAGGACGGAGGACACCGATGTCGTGAGGGCCGCCGGTGCGGCGCCGCTGTCCGTGGCGTTGACGCACAGTCGGGCGGCGACGTCGCCGCCCGAGAGGGGCGCGGCCCGGTGAGGGGCGGTGCCGAGCAGACCGTTCAGTGCGCGGAGGCGGACCCAGGCGGTGGCGCGGGCGGTGGTGAGCTGGGTCAGCAGGACCGCGGCGGTCTCGAGCAGGACTTCCGCGGCGAGCAGTACGGCGGCCCATGCCAGCCACGTACCCGCGCCGGGTCGTTGGTGCAGGAGCAGGTCGAGCGCGCGGCCGGCGACGGCGGGGACGGCGAGCGCGCAGGCCGCACCGGCGACCGAGCAGACGAGCAGCACCGCCGCGCTGCCCGCGGTGTGCCGTACGGCGCCGCGCAGCAGCCGGTCGGACCCGGTCGGCGAGGCCATCCGATGCCCTTTCTCCTGGCGGGTACGGCAGGGGTACGGCGGGTACGGCGAGAGCGGTGAGTGCGGCGAGCATGGCGGGTGGTCGCCGGGCGGCCGGCCTCGGCGGCTCCGAAGGCCCGCGCCCAGGGCCCACGGCCGGTGCCCCGGGAGCTTCGCTTCCGGGGCACCGTGACTTCGCGTCGCCCGCCTCGGCGGCCGTGCGTGGAGCCGGATCGGGTCAGTTACAGGTCGTCACGCTGAGGCTGCTGTCCCCGCAGAGCAGCAGGCTCGCGCGGCTGCCGGTCTCGACGTCGCCGACGGCCTCGTCCTTGGGGGTCTCCAGCGACTGCAGGTCGAACAGGTTCATGATCGTTTCCTTTCGTGTGGGGACGGTGGTGCTGTGCGACCCCGGAGCGGGGCCGGTTCGTGGGGCCGCCGAAGCGGCGGGAGGAAGGGCAGGTGTGCCGGGCCGTCGCCCAGGGCTGCCGAGAGGGCCAGCAGGACGCCCGCCGTGCCGGTGGCGACGTCCATGGAGAGCCGCATCATCTGTTCGCCGGGGAAGGCGAGATGGCCTCGGTAGGACATCGCGTGCCAGGTCAGGCAGCCGATCTGGCGGCGTACGTCCTCGGGCGCCGTGCCGGGTCCGCCGGCGTTCGTGCGGGCGAGGTGCAGGACCATCCCGGCGACGCCGCGGAAGAGGCCCGGCTGGGCGTAGAAGGTGGCCTGCGCCGCCTGCACGATGTCGCGCCGGGCCCGGTCGAGGGTCTCGTCGTGGCGGTGGAGGAGGTAGTCGTCGATCACCATGCCGATGCCCACGCTGCCTGCGCCGAGGTACGGCATCGTGCGCCAGCCCTCGTCGACCTGCAGGGTGCCGGAGACTCCGCGCACACAGCGGGTGAGGTCGTCGTGGAGCGCTTCGGCGGCGAGGTCGAGGAGCGCGGTGTCCCGGGTGCGTTCGTAGAGCCGTACGAACAGCAGGGCTCGGCCGGCGGCGCCGTGCAGCAGTCCGGTCCGCACCCGGCCCGGCGCCGCATCCACGGACCCGGCGGACGCGGCGGGCGGGCGGGCCGCCAGTTCGGCGCACCTCAGCGCCGCCGCGTGCAGGCCGGTCTCGCCGGTGGAGGTGGCCAGGGAGTCGAGGGCGAGGCCGATTCCGGCGGTTCCGCCGTGGAGGTCCGGCGCGAGGGCGACGTGGTCCTGGGCGAGGACGAGTTCGGCCAGCTCGAGGGCGGACGCCGTGTGCCCGAGGCGTTGGAGGGTCCAGGCGATGCCGGTGAGCCCGTCGTAGAAGCCGAGCGGCGTGCCGGACTCGGGCTGCTTGGCGTACCGTAAGAGCTTCTCCTCCGCGGCCGGACATCGTGCGGCCCCGCTCTCGTGCAGGGCATGGAGGACCCCCGCGGTGCCGTAGGCGACGGACATGCCGCCCCCGGCAGTGGCGAACTGGGCGATGTCGCCGGGGAAGAAACGGTCCTCCCGGTCGGGCGTCGCCGACGCCAGGATCGCGTGGACCATCGAGTCGCGGCTGTGGGGCCACTGCGCCGGCTCCACGGGCAGGAAAGCGGAGCTGCTGCCGACGGCGCCGCCGAGTGCGGTGACGCCCCGGGGGAGTGGGGCGCTGTCGTGAGGCCGGGCAAGGTCGGGTGGCGAGGCGCCGACAGGGGTCGGTGCGCCGGTACCGGCCGAGGTGTCGGTGCGGACCTCGTTTCCGGTGCGGGTCGGTGCGCCCGTGCGGGCCGAGGTGCCGGCGGGCTGGCGCACGATCTCCCGTACCGCGGCGTCCAAGAAGCCGGGAGGCAGGGGGAATTGCGCCGCCGCGACCTCCGCCAGATGGGCGGCCTTGGCCCGGTCCACGGCGAGCAGACTCGTGAGCGGGACGAACAGGGCGATCCTCAGACAGGCGAGTGCGTAGCGGTCCACATCGAAGCCACGCCGGTCGGCGGGTGCGACGAACGCCGGGTTGGCGACGGTCTGCCGGCCGCCCTGTGCGGCCGGCTGGGCCGCCTCGAAGTCCAGAAGCACCACGGAGCTCTCGTCCTCGGACACCATGATGTTGAACAGGTGCAGGTCGTTGAAGACGATCCCCCGTGCGTGCACCGCGGCCACGGCCTGCTCGACGAGACCGTGGATCCGCAGGGCCCAGTCCGTGTACTCGGCGAGCCGCTCCGCCGACGGTTCGGCCTCCATCAGGGGATGCCTGCGGGCGAAGAAGGTGTTGAGCGGCCTGCCCTCCACGAATTCGAGGGCCAGGAAGTGGTGGTCGCCGAGGGTGAAGCTGTCGAGGACCTCCGGTGTGCAGTCGAGCCCGGACAGCCGTTCCAGCGCGCTGCGTTCGCGGTGCAGCCGGGTGACGGCGTCGGCCCCGTCGGCGGCCAGCCCGGCGAACGGACGTGCCTCCTTCAGGACGACCCGACGGCCCGTCACGCGGTGCCGCGCCTCGTACACGCCCCCGCCGTTGGAGAAGTGCAGTGCCTTGTCGATCTCGTACGGCATCTCCTGCACCGTCACCGCGGCTCTCGCCTCGAGGTGCGGGCGCAGGAACGACGGCGGAGTGACCCAGTCGGGCACGCGGAAGACGGGCCCGCGCGCGTCGGGCACGAGGGTGCCGGTGCCGTCCTCGATGGCCGGCCTCAGCTCCCCGTGTGCGTCGTAGCAGTGGCGGCGGGTGAAGCTGCCGTACCGCAGGTGCACGGGGCCCTTTCCCCAGCGCAGATCGCTGAGGACGTACGGGCCGGGCTCGCCGTCGAGCAGGTGCGCCAGGTCGGTCGCCAGACGCTCGCACTGCTCGTCGTCGGCCGGGTACACCGTGATGAACTTGCCGCTGGCGGCGCGGTCCGCGTACTTGGCGTTGCGCTGGTGCAGCAGGTACCGGCTCGGCACGAACTTGAACGCCACCTCGTGCCGCAGGCAGTGTTCCCGGACCGTGTCGAGGACCCGCTCCGCGTTGTCGAGGCAGGCCGAGACGTGGATCTTCCAGCCCTGCGACGGGAGGTTGCGGCCCAGCGGACGCAGGGCGAGCCAGTCACCCGTCCGATGGCTGGTCCACCCCCCGGGGACGGGAAGAGCGGCGGCCCGGTAGAGGGAGTCGCCCGCTCCGTCGGCGAAGACGAGACGGTGCGGCGCGTCGTAGAAGTGCCGGTCTGCGTCGCAGAAGACCGCGTACCCCTTGTTCACAACGCACTCCCTCGGTCGGTGACGGACACGACGTTGTCACGCCCCCCGAGGGCCCCGACAGTCGCCGCTGTCACGTCTCGGATGTGCAGTACGCACAGGTAACCGCAGCTCCCCGGGGGCCTCCTGAGGACGCATCAACCGGTGGTGTCGGCCTGGGGGCGGCAGGCTCGGTCGGGGGCCTGGTGCGTGCCGGACGTCGGGAGGCCGAGGCTGAGAAGGTCCGCCTGGCTGATCCGCCTGGCCGAGCAGGCGCGGGTCCGGGCGGTGCGGTCGATGGAGGCGGTCTGGGGGACGGGGGACCGCGAGTTCGACCACGGGTACCGCTCGCGACGGAGACCGCGCGGAAACCCGCTTGGCGACCCGCAACGACCGCTGCTACGTTTCCGGAGGCCGTGCGAGAGAACGAGGAGGTGGTACCCGTGAACGCAGCAACGACATGGGTGCTCTCCTCCGGGGTCACGGTCGGGCGGTAGGTCGTCCGGGAGCGCCGTGCAACAGCACTCCCGAAAGGCACGACCATGGCCCTTCGCTTCACTTCCGAGCAGCGTCTCGACGACGGCGTCCTCGAGCGCGAATTCACCCTCGGCGAGATCCCCGGCACCCTGTGGACGCCTGAGTCCGCCACACCGGCCCCCCTGATCCTGATGGCCCACAACAACGGCCTGCCCAAGAGGGAACCCCGGCTGGTGGCCCGGGCACGGCACTACGCGGCGTACGGCTACGGGGTGGCCACCATCGACGCCGCCGGGTGCGGTGACCGACCTCGTTCCGCTGCCGACGAGCAGGCGCGCGCCGACCTCGGCCGCGCGATGCAGGCCGGCGAGCCCGTCGACGAGATCCTCGAGTCCCTGGTGGGCTCGCTGGTCGAGAAGGCGGTCCCGGACTGGCGAACCACCCTCGACGCCCTCCTTGAGCTGCCCGAGATCGGCGGCCCGGTCGGGTACTCGGGGTGGACCGCAGTCGGCATCCGCCTCGCGGCGGTCGAGCCGCGCCTCGCGGCCGCCGGCTTCTTCGCCGGGGGTTACGTGCCCCGAGCCCAGCGCGAAGAGGCCTGTCAGGTCACCCTTCCGCTGCTGCTCCTGCTGCAGTGGGACGACGAGGGGAATCCTCGGCGGCGAGCGCTGGACCTGTTCGCGCCTTCGGCAGCAAGGAGAAGACGCTGCACGCCAATGTGGGCGGGCACGTCGGGACCCCGTGGTTCGAGGTGGAGGACGGGGGGCGGTTTTACGACCGGCACCTGAAGTGAGGCGGCGGGGCCGTCCGGCAGGCAACAAAAGGTGAGCGATGCCGCCGGTCCCGACCTTCCCCGGCGCTCTGCACCGCGGGCCCCTGCCCACTCGGCAGGGGCCCGCGCTGCCCGACGTCACGAACTCCTCGAAAGCCGAGTTTCTGAGTGGACCCCCAGCGGCTGTTCTCCTGGGCCGGTGCCCCGGCGAGCTGGCCCATGCGCACCGACCCCGGCGGGAGCCGGGGCCTGGACGACTACTTCACCCGGGACTTCTCGCACAACATCGGCGCAGAGATCATGGGTCGCAACAAATTCGGGCCCCAGCGCGGGCCCTGGTTCCTCGACGCCGACCTCGTCGACACCCTGCACGTGGCGGTCTCGCCGATGAAGCTCGGGGCCGGACTACGACTCTGGGAGTCATCCGACGAGCTGCTCGACCGGTTCCATCTGGACGTGGTCCCCAGCCCGAGCGGGGTGACACACCACCTGTTCTGGCGAAAGTGACCGGTTCTCAGGGCGGTGCGGCCGGCCTGTGCCGGCTCAGTTCTGCTCCCTGCGGCCGGCCCTCCCGATCGATCTCACGCGTGTCCTTCCGGTGCGGGCCGGGGGCCGATCGCGCGCGAGGGCGACGCCCTGGCCCGTGTCGTCACCAGTGCGACACTGGAGGAGTGACAGAAGCCGGACGACAGGCGGAGCAGCGCTTGGAGCGCGCCATCCTGGAGCTGCTGGAGAGGCGTGGTCCGTCCGCGTCGATCTGCCCCTCCGACGCCGCGCGAGCCGTGTACACGGGGGACGACGACGGCTGGCGCGCGCTCATGGAGCCCGCTCGCCGCGCGGCACGGCGACTGGTCACGTCCGGCGAGGTGGAGATCACCCAGGGCGGTCGCCCCGTCGACCCGGCGGACGCCCGAGGCCCCATCCGTATCCGCCGCGCCGGATGACGTGGGCCCCCGGTAGGACGCCGAGCTCTGGCCCGACCCGGCCACCGCCCTCCACGGGCCACCACCACCGCGACCGCACACGGCGTCCTGGGGGCAATCACGACGAACGGATCGTCGTCGCACGTCCCGGAGCGCGCCCTTTGACCCGCGTCCCGTGAACCGCGTCGCGCAAGGTCCTGTCCCCGTCCCCCGGAGATCCGCGGCCGACCCGGCGCTGCCTGACCCTCCGCTCCCGCCTCACCGTGGGCGTGATCATGCCGTCTTTTCCGCCACCTGATCGGCTCAGCAGGACCTAGAGTGTGCGCGTGACCGAGCAGAATCCCGAACTCATCGCCGGCCGGTACCAACTGGTCGAACGCATCGGCCAAGGCGGCATGGGCCGGGTCTGGCGTGGCCTGGACCAGCAGCTCTTCGGGCGCGAGGTCGCCGTCAAGGAGATCCTCTTCCCGCCGGGCCTGGACGACGGCGACCGAGCCGCGCTGCTCAGGCGGTTCACCAGCGAGGCCCGCGCAGCGGTCACTCTCAGCCATCCCGGCGTCATCACCGTGCATGACGTGGTGGAGCATCACGGCGCCCCCGTCATCGTCATGGAGTTGATCCGGGGGCAGTCCCTGGCCGCCGCCATCAAGGAACGGGGCCGACTCCCCGTACGACGGGTGGCCGAGATCGGCGCCGCCATGCTCGACGCGCTGGCCGAGGCTCACGGAGCGAGGATCGTCCACCGCGACATCAAGCCGGACAACGTCCTGCTGACCAAGGACCGCGTCGTCCTGACCGACTTCGGCATCGCCCACCTCGCGGACGCCACGACCAAGCTGAGTCACAGCGGGACCGTCATCGGCACGCCGCAGTACATGCCGCCGGAGCAGCTGGAGGGCAAGCGCCCGACGCCCGCCAATGACCTGTGGGCGCTCGGCGCCACCCTCTACCACGCCGTCGAGGGGCACCCGCCGTTCGACGCTGACGGGCTCCACGCCCTCGCCGTGGCCGTGTTCACCCGCCCGCACCGGCCACCGGTCCACGCCGGCCCGCTGACCCCCGTGCTCGACGCGCTTCTCACCAAGGACCCGGCGCAGCGCGTGAGCGCCGCGGATGCGGCCGAGATGCTCGCGTCGGTGCTGCGCTCCTCCCCACCCCGGACCGACGCCTCCGTCGTACACGGACCGACGCAGGAAGACGGGCCGACGCACGACCACGACCCCGGACGCGAACCGGCGCCCACTCCGACGCCCGCTCCGCGGGTGCCCACCCCGACGCCCGATCCGCGGGTGCCCGCGCCGGCACCCGATGCGGCGGCGGAGCACGCTTCCGCTCCGACGAGGCCGCAGCAGCCACCGACGCCGTCCCCACCCACCCCCACGGTCCAGGACTCCGGCTCCGCCAGCCCCCCGCACCACCCCGTACCGGACCGGCCGTCCGCGCCGCCCGCCTCCCCGGCCGGCGACACGGTCACGCTCGGTGCGACGGCCACGTCGGAGCACGTCGAGCGGGCGTCCGCCCGGCGACGCCCCGGCCTCACCCGGCGCTCCGCGATCCTGGGCACGGCGCTGGCCGTGCTCACCACCGGCTCCGTCCTGACCTGGACCCTCACCCGTGACGACGACGCACCCCGCGACGGGGCAGCCGGCAGCGGTGCGGGGGCCACGTCCGTCACGGTGGTGATCGGCGTGGACGCACCACTGAGCGGCGGACTGTCCTCGATGGGCGCCGGTGTCAGGAACTCCGCCGACCTGGCGGTCAGGACCGCCAACGAGTCCCGGCACGTCCCCGGCGTCACGTTCGAGATCAAGGCCCTCGACGACGAGGCCGACCCCGCCAAGGGCGCACCCAACGCCGCCCAGTTCGTGGCCGACGACAAGGTGCTGGGGGTCGTCGGCCCTCTCAACTCCGGTGTCGCCCGGACCCTGGTGCCGCCGCTCGCGCGGGCGGGCGTGGTCAACGTGTCACCGGGCAACACCGACCCCGTTCTGACGTTGGGCCCCGACTGGGCCGCGGGCACCAGCTCCCGTCCTCACGCCACCTACTTCCGTACCATCGCCACGGACGTCGCCCAGGGGCCGTTCGCCGCCCGTCACCTGCACGGGGCGAAAATGACCAAGCTCTACGTGATCGACGACGCGAGCCCCCACGGCACCGCTGTCACCGCCGGCCTCACGGCCGAGTTCACCAAGCTCGGAGGGAACGTCGTCGGCACCGAACAGATCGATCCCGCGGAGCGCGCCTTCGCGGGCCTCGCCGTCAGAGTGCGGTCCTCAGGCGCCGACGCCGTCTACTTCGGCGGCTACTACGACGCCGCGGCGCCGCTCTCCCAGCAGCTCAAGCAGGCGGGGGTGAGCGTCCCCCTGATGGGCGGCGACGGCATCTTCGACCAGCAGTACCTCACGGCGAACCCGGAGGCCGAGGGCGATCTCGCGACCAACATCGGCCTGCCCGCGGAGGAGTCGGAGCCAGGGCGGGACTTCCTCGCCCGGTACGAGAAGGCGGGCTACCCGCAGGAGGCCGGCTGGTACGGGCCCTACGCCTACGACGCGACGTGGACCCTCATCGAGGCGGTGAAGGCCGTCGTGACGGCCAACGGCGGCACCCTCCCCGACAACGCCCGGGCGAAGCTGGCGGAGGCCGTCGCCGGGTCGGCCTTCGACGGTGTCACCGGCCGTGTCGCCTTCGACGAGTACGGCGACACGGTCAACCGCCGGCTGACGGTGTACACGGTGAACGCCGGCAGCTGGAAGGTGGTGACGAGCGGCCCCGCCGCCCCCTGACACCCGTCCGAGGGACAGGGCCCGGAGCCGGTCCAGGCAGGGTCGAGGACCGCGACAGGCGTCCCTTCAGACGACGAGCAGGCGGAGGCCGAGATCTGCCGCGTCGAGGTGAGCGAGGTCGCTGTTGCGCTCGGCCCACCGGCCGGAGACGAGGTCGTCGCCGAGGCTGCGTACCGCCCGCTGCTCGGCCTGCGGCCCGACCCGCGTCCACACGGACATCGCACGGCGCACGTGGTCCTCCAGATACGCGCCCGGTCGGCGCCAGTACGCCTCGAACAGGCCGTCGGCGCAGTCCCACGGGATGGGCACCGGCTCGGCGCGTGCGCCGATCACGTCGGCCATCCCGGCAAGCGAGGGAAAGTCCGCGAGGACGCCGGCGAACTCCGGCAGGTAGTCGCGGGTGAGCCAGAACCTGTCCTGCCACCCGGGCTCGTCGGTGTCGAAGGTGAGCACCACCACGCGGCGGGCCACGCGCCGCATCTCTCGCAGCCCCGCCATCGGGTTCCCCCAGTGGTGCACGGTGGAGACGGCCATCGCGACGTCGAAGGAATGGTCCTCGAACGGCAGGCTCTCCGCGACGGCGGCCACGCAACGCGCCGATCCGGCAGGCCGCTGCGCCCGCATGACCGCCGAGGGCTCCACCGCAGTCACGTCGCGGTCGGCAGGTTCGTAGGAGCCGGTGCCCGCCCCGACGTTCAGCACCGTCTGAGCGTCCCCGAGCGCGTCCCAGAGCTGTGCGGCGATCCGTGGCTCGGTGCGGCGAGTTGCGGTGTAGGCGCCGCCGATCGCCTCGTACAGCCGTGCACCGAGCATCTCCAGTTGTTCCTCCGGTGTCACCGTCAGTCCCTTCGCCCGTGCCGCAAGCTCTTTGTCGATGGCCGTGACCATGGCGTCAGCGCGATCGCGACGCTCCAGCAGCAGGCCGCGAAGCCGGCGCAGGTGCGCCACCGCGTCGGTGGACGGGTCGCCGACCAGTTCCGCAACCTCCCGGAGCCCGAAGCCCAACCGCCGGTAGGCCAGTACCTCCCGCAGCCGCTCCACGTCGTCCGCCGAATAGGCCCGGTACCCGGCCGCGGTCCGCGCCGACGGACGCACGAGCCCGATCTCGTCGTAGTGATGCAGCGTGCGGACGCTCACCCCGGCCAGTTCGGCCACGCGTCCCACGGTCCAGTGATCCTCCACGGCACCGACTATGCAGCCTGACGTCACGTGAGGGTCAAGAGCCGCGCTTCCCGGCAGCAGGAGCGGAAGCGGAGACCAAGGCCGCACGTCGCGTCACGGTGACCATCGGCGGTTCAGCGAGTGGTCGAAGGTTCGGGTGCGGGCCGAGCTCCACCGCGCGGTGCTCGATGTGCCCGTCCCACATCGGGACCGGACGGGTCACCCGTCCGGTCCCGATGCGGGACGGGAGAGCGGGGCCGGGGAAGGACTTCCGGTGCGTCCGCGCCCCAAGCACCTGAGGAGTCCGTTCATGGCACGCACGTTCGCCCTGGTCGCCTTGACCACCGGTGTCGCGCTTGCCGTGGCGTCGGCCTCCGCTGCCGCGGGTCCGGAGAACGCGAGGGCGGCGGCCGACAAGGCCCTGACCTATCGGGCCACGGCTCCCTACCTGCAGCACGGCAAAGGCGTGCAGGCCGGGTACAAGCCCGACCGGTACTGCGTCTCCGACTCGGTGGGGAGGACGGGCGCGCTGGGGTGCCCGCACTTCAACCACGCCTACGACAACTCGACCGACCCGGCGAAGCCCGCCGCGCTCTTCTACGAGGACGACGGCACGGGAGGCAGGCGTCTCGTCGGTGTCGAATGGCTGGTCCACGACAGGGACCAGGACCTGACGACGGACGGCGATCGGCCGAGCATGTTCGGGGTGCCGTTCAAGGGCCCCAAGCGCGGCAACTTTCCTGGTCAGCCCGTTCACTACGCCTTGCATCTGTGGTTGTGGAAGAAGAACCCCGGGGGAGAGTTCTCCACCTTCAATCCGGCCGTCACCTGCCTGCCCGGCACCACCCGTCCGCCGGCTGCCTGAACGCGAGGGTCGGACAGCACGTGAGGCGTACGTCTACTGGCTGAAATGTTCCGCGACGGCCAGGAACAGCCATGTGGCGAGCACACCGACAGCTACGATGCCGAGCACCAGCAGGGTCCCGATCAACGCGAATGCCATCGTGATCCGCATGCGTCTCAGTGCCGACTGGTAGTCGGTGTCGTCGTCCCAGCTCTGCTCGTTCATGGTGACCCCCTTGGCGGCAACCGTACTGGCCCCTGTGCTCGGGGCGGACGCCCGGGTCTCTCACCATGCCGCGTTGTACAAGGTGCGCAACACCGTGGAGGGGCGCATCCACACGATCAAGGTCTGGGAGGTGCTGGAGGCAGCCACCTCCCGCGTGGCGCGCGGGCGTCTCCCGCTCAGCGAAGGCCACGCTTCTCGCGTTCGGCTTCGATCAGCTCCTCCATGAGTTCCTCCGGGTCCACCCTGTACTCGGTGTCATCGAGGGCGTCGTAGTCCCGGGTGCTCAGCGGTAGGCCGATCTCGGCGAGCTCGGCGGCCAGTTGGGTGAACGCGATGCGCTCGTCGGGCTCGTCCCGGTAGCTTGCCCGCCCGGCAGCGGCTCCCTCGGTCAGGGTGAGGCCGACCAGGCTCCAGAAGGTGAACTCGGTGTCGAGCTCTGTGAGATGCCAGGGGCGGTCCGCGGGTTCGTCGGGGTGCAGCCAGTAGCCGAGCCACCCCTTTCCGCCCTTCGCCACGAGCTTGACGTACGTGGCCATCTCTGCGGCTGCGGCGTTGACGGCCTGCATCTCCGGGTCCGCGAGCTCCTTCTCGCTCAGATAGCTGGTGTCCAGGAGCGGGTGGACCTCTCCCGCCTCGAAGAAGTCGAGGTCGAGAAGGCGGGTGAAGTCGGTGCGGCCTTCCCACTGCGCCACCAGCAGAACGCGCAGATCGTCCGGTATCGGACGGCCGTCCAGCCGCTCACGGGAGAACTCCGCGAGCTGTTCGTCGTACATGCATGCTCTCCAGAGGCCGAGGCGAGATTCTCACGTCAACGTAACAGCGGTGTCTGACAAAGAGGCTGGGTGGCGACAGCCGACCACGGCATGGGATGCGTCGCCCAGTGCCGCGGCGCTCGGTCATCACGCGGGAGCCTGGCGTCGCGTGCTGCCGCGGGACCGGCCAACCCTGCTCGCCGGGGCCCCCTTCAAGGTCGAGTGGCATCGGATGAGAGGTCGAGAGATCACGAGTTGGGGTCGCGCATCGAAGACGGCCGCATCGTCACGGAGTTCGCCGATCGCGACGAGACACGCAGCAACGCCTGCTGTTGTTGGCTGCACGGAGGTTGTGTCCGGGAGTGCGAGGACGACGAATGACGCGAGGCCGCGACGTCAGCGGCTCGACCAGGGGGAGCACCCCGGAGGCGGACGCAGCCCACGCCGGCATCGTGCACCTTGGTACGCGGCCCCCGCGTGCAGCGTCCTACGGGATGTTCCCCGCGGACGAGTGCGGCTCGGCGAGGAGTTCGAGGAGGCCGGCGATCTCCTGCCCCGCTTCGGCGGGATGCCGGAACGCGGCACCGGGGACCAGGGTGTAGCGGTTGCGCCGTCCGTCGCGGGTCCGCGTGATGTACCCGGCCGCTTCCAGGTCGGCGACGATCGCCTGCACGGTGCGATCGGTCACGCCGCAGGACGCCGCGACGTCCCGCAGACGCACGCCGGGGTCCCGGGAGAGCGCCAGCCTTTCGCGCGCCCGGCGGCGTTGGCCGTGACGTTCCTCATCGGCCGGGGCACCGTCACGGACCTGTGCGGCCCTCCCTCCTGCACGGACCGACCGCTTGTGACGGCGGCCGGGCCGGCGTCGTCCTCGACCTCTCGGAGGTCGCCTTCGGCGACTTCACGGGCGCGTCAGGCAAACCGGGCAGTCGGGCCAGGGGGCCCTTCCCGGCCGGCGCGGAGCGTCAGGTGATCTCTCCCCGGGAGAGCCAGGCCCACTCGGCGGCCCCTGCGGCACAATCACGGGATGATCGGCAGACGACTCACCTATCGCACCGTGGACGGCGTCCGCATACCCGGAACCTGGCGGCACGTCTTCATCCGCAACGGCAGGTACTTCCTCACCGACCTCCGCATCTATGCCGACGGACTCATCGACTGCTGGGGCCTGGTAACCCTCGAGGAGTTCGAGGAGAAGGTCCGGACCGGCTGGGTGGCCACCACCCTCCCGGACGGCGCCCAGGCATCCGCGCACGGTCTGGCGCGCTGGACGTTCAGCGAGCCGCGAAGCCTGCTCACCCCTGAAATGCTGGTCGCCGAAGTCCGCGACACCATCGACCGGCTGAACCAGCGTCCCGACTCGATCGGCCGGTGCCTGGCCGCCGTCGACGCCTTCCTCGCAGATCGGACAGAGGAGAACCGGGCCGCGGCACACGCCGCGTTCCTGGCCGTCCCGGCGTCACGGCGCCGCTACGTGCTGGGCGACATGGACACCAAGGACTGGCCGCTGCGGGTTCTTGTGGCAGGGCCCGGAGGCCGGACCTACCTGCCGAGTGACCCGCCGGTCTCACAGGAGAGCTACGACAGGGCCCTCGCGTACTTCGAGGAGCGCACCCGCTGGAGTACGGAGCGGGGCACGTACGTCCCAGCAGACGGACCGGCGGCCCCGCACGCCCCGGCGGTCCGGCTCAGCCACTCGTTGTCGAACGAGCCGGTGGCCGATCCCGGTCACCTCGGACTGCGCAACGACTACCCCGCCCCCATCACCGTCGGGGAGGTCGTCTACCCCTCCGTCGCCCACGCCTACTGGGCCCTGTCGGTCACTCGGCCGGAGACCCGCAGCGCGATCGCGGCAGCGGACACCGCTGCCGCAGCACACAAGCTCGCGGCTGCGACAGCTCGCCGTGAGAACTGGGAGCACGTCCGCGCCGCCGTCATGACCCGCCTGCTCCGCGCCAAGTACGACCAGCATCCCGAGCTGGCCGAGATCCTGCTGGCGACGGACGACGCCACCGTGGTCTACGACGATGTGGATTCGGCCTTCTGGGGTGACAATGCCGGCCGCGGCCGCAACTGGACCGGCCGACTCCTCGAACTTGTCCGCTCCGAACTGCGCATGAGGCAGAACGGGATCCCGGGGCTGTGACCGGGCCGTGCGCCGGGAAGGGAGCATGGCGATGAGCGTACGGCTGCCGGTCGAACGTGGGCGGTCTGCCCCCGCGCCGGGCATCGGTTGCGGCGGTTGGCTTTCCGCCCCATCAGAACGAGCCGACGCCGGATCCCGAACCATTGGGCGGCAGAAGGGCGCCGTGGGCCGTGAACATCTCCGTGAGGCAGACGTACTGATCGGCGGTCAGCCGGTCGCGCTTCCAGAGCGCCTGTGCGGTCTGGATCGTACGGGCGATCGCGGACCGCAGCCCGCCCGGGCGTCCGGCGCTGGGCTCGTCGCCGCGCGGGGCGAAGGCCTCACGGACAAGTTTGTTCAAGGTGGCCGAATTCAAGAGTTCTTCGTGGCCGCCCATGCCATTACCAACAGCACCGGGCGGACCACGGCCATGGTCACGAGGATCGTCGGCTTTGCCGAGCCGGGATTCACTGGTAGGAGTCCGCGTCGCTTCGAGGGTTTCTGCGGTGACGAGGCCTACGTGCACGTGGCGAGCGGGATCGTTGCCGCAGCGTCGGAGTGACGGTGGTCACGAGGGATCTTGGGGGAGTGCTGCGTAGGCTTGTGGGGTCGTCGCGGTGGGGCAGGAGAGGATGCGAAGCTCCTGGTGAGCACCTGACGATGCGTCAGTAAAGTCAGCAAGTGGTCAGCATGAGTCCTGAAAAGCCTGGGGACAGCTGTCCGGACTTGCGACTCGTTGTAGGGTGTGGAAACAGCCTTTGACCTGCAAAAACGCAGGCAGGGAGCCTATGTCCAGGAGTGCCTCGATGATACGTACAATGTTCAAGTCCAAGATCCACCGTGCCACCGTGACCCAGGCCGATCTGCATTACGTCGGTTCCGTCACCGTCGACGCCGAGCTCATGGAGGCGGCCGATCTGCTGCCCGGGGAGCTCGTGCACATCGTCGACATCGACAACGGTGCCCGGCTCGAGACGTACGTCATCGAGGGCGAGCGGGGCTCCGGGGTGATCGGGATCAATGGGGCCGCCGCGCATCTCGTGCACCCTGGCGACCTGGTGATTCTCATCAGTTACGCCCAGGTCGAGGACGCCGAGGCGCGGGCGCTCGTGCCGCGCGTGGTGCATGTGGACGCGGACAACCGGATCGTCGAGCTCGGGGCCGACGCCTCGGCGCCCGTGCCCGGGAGCGACACCCGGCGCAGCCCGCACGCCGTGGCCGCGCACGCCTGACCGCCCGTACCCACCGCCTGTACCGAGGGAGACGATCCGCATGGCCGCACGGGAGATCCGCGACGACCGGGAGAAGGGGCGCCTGGAGGCGTTCGAGGACGGCCGTTACGTCGGAGGCGTCGTCTACTTCGTCCTGGACGCCGAACCGCACGCCCTCGTGGCCGTGCACACCGTCGTCGAGGAGGGCAACGAGGGCAAGGGCATCGCCGGCTCCCTCGTACGGGAGTTCTACGCCATCGCCGCCCGTGAAGGCGTCCCCGTCGTGCCGCTCTGTCCGTACGCCGCCGCGTGGGCAGAGAAGCACCCGGACGAGGCCCCCGTACCGCCGGAGGACGTCGTGCGCGCGGCCAAGGAGCAGCTCAAGGCCACCCCCGAGCTGTGGTGAACCTCGCCCTCCTGCACACCTCCGAGGCGCACGTCCCCGTCTTCGACGGGCTGCGCGACCGCCATCACCCCGGCCTCGGCCTGCGGCACCTCGTCGCCGAGGAGCTGCTCGTACGGGCCGGGGCCGAGGGGCCGGAGGCCGTGGCCGGCGCTGTTCGTGACGTCCTCGCCGAGGCCGTCGCCGACGGCGCCGACGCCGTGCTCTGCACATGCTCGACCATCGGGGGCGTCGCCGAGCGGAGCGCCGCCGAACTGGGCGTGCCCGTGCTGCGGGTGGACCGGCCGATGGCGGCCGAGGCGGTCCGCGCCGAGAGGATCGTCGTCGTCGCGACCGTGGCATCCACCCTGGTGCCCACGCTCGGCCTGCTCCGTGAGGAGTCGGGGGAACGGTCTGCCCTCGTCACGGCCCTGGTCGTCGACGGCGCCTGGGAGCGGTTCCTCGCGGGTGACCGCGACGGCTATCTAAACGCCGTGGCGGCCGCCGTGGACGGCGTCGACCCGACCGGCGATCCGGTGATCGTCCTCGCCCAGGCCTCCATGGCCGACGCCGCCGAGCGGACCACGACCCCGCTGACCGTCCTCTCCAGCCCGCGCCTCGGTCTCGCCGCCGCGGCCACGGCGGTGCGCCGACACGGATGAATGGCCCCGGCGGGCGCGGGCAGGCGCTCCGGGAGAGCCTGGGGCCGTAACCGCCCCGCCGTCCGAGAGGTCCGACATGACCCAGCCACCCGTCCCGGCGCCGCCCTCGCCGATCCCGCCGCCGGGCCCCGTGCCGTCCCCGCCGGCCCCGGTGCCCGAGCCGCCTCCCGTACCGCCGCCGAACCCGGTCCCGGAGCCCCCGCGCCCCACCCCCGTACCGAGTCCCGAACCCCAGCCGGAACCTGGGCCCGCCGGGCTCTGAACCCTTGTCACGGCCTGTGACCTTCCCCTACCGTGGGCGACTGCTGATGGGTTCAGCCGAGGGGTTCAAGGGGGGGCCATGGCCTTACGCGGTCGACACCGCCGACAGCAGCCGAGCCGGATCAACGCCGCGTCGCTCACCGTCACGGCGAGCGGCGTCGGCATGGCGCTCCCGCTGGTCGGTGCCGGGACGGCCCACGCGGCCTCCCTCGACGTCTGGGAGAAGGTCGCCGCCTGCGAGTCCTCCTCCAACTGGCGCATCAACACCGGCAACGGCTATTTCGGCGGCCTCCAGTTCAGCCAGTCCACCTGGGAGCGGTACGGCGGCACGCACTACGCGCCGCGCGCCGACCTCGCCTCCAAGGACCAGCAGATCGCCATCGCGGAGAAGGTCCTCAAGGGGCAGGGGCCGGAAGCCTGGCCGACCTGCTCCACGCGCGCCGGACTCGGCAAGGAGAAGCCGGGCGTGACGCCCGCCTCCCTCCCCAGGCAGCGGTCCGCGCCCGCGAAGGCCCCGGCAGCCCCCGCGACGCCGACGACCGTGCCGACGGTCCGCGAGATGTACACGGTCACCCCTGGCGACTCGCTCTCCCGCATCGCCCGCGAGGAGCGGGTGAAGGGCGGCTGGCAGCGGCTGTACGAGGCGAACCGCACCGTCGTCGGCGACGACCCCGACCTGATCCACCCGGGCCAGAAGCTGACCCTCCGGATCACCGCGCCCGCCAGGCCCGGACCGGCGGCGAAGCCCCCGGCCGCCAAATCCCCGGCCGCGAAGCCGCCCACCGTGAAGCCTCCGGCCGCCAAACCCCCGGCCGCCAAGCCCCCGGCCACGAAGGCTCCTGCCACCAAGGCGCCCGCCTCCACGACCAAGCCCGTCTCGAAACCGGCCACGAAGCCCGCGTCCAAGCCCGCCACCAAACCCGCGGCCAGGACGAAGCCCGTCAGCAGGCCCGCCGCCGGCGCCGACACCTTCTCGGCGCCCGTCTCCGCCTCCATCGGCACCCGCTACCGCGTCTCCGGTTCGTCCTGGTCGAGCGGCTATCACACTGGCGTCGACTTCCCGGTCCCGACCGGAACCTCGGTCAAGGCCGTGGCCCCCGGCCGGATCGTCTCCGCAGGCTGGGGCGGGGCGTACGGCTACGAGATCGTCATCCGGCACGACGACGGCCGCTACAGCCAGTACGCGCACCTCTCCGCGCTCTCCGTGCGCGAGGGGCAGCGGGTCAACGGCGGGCAGCGCATCGCCCGTTCAGGATCGACCGGCAACAGCTCGGGACCGCATCTCCACTTCGAGGTTCGGACGGGTCCCGGGTACGGCTCCGACATCGATCCCCTCGGCTACCTGCGCGCCCGCGGCGTCTCGATCTGAGGCGCGCCGATCCGCCCCCCGGCGGTCCGCGGCCGTCCGGTCGGAGGAGCCCGGGCGATCTGACACCGACAGGGAGTCGGACGACGTCGTGAGCCGCTCCACGGTGAGCTGGACGATCCCGAGCGCCGCCACGGCGCCGCAGATCAGCGCGGCGACCGTGCCGGCGGCGCCGTAGCGGAAGCTCTCACCGAACAGGGTGAGGCCGACCGTCGCCGCCACCACCGGGTTGACGACCGTGACCGTCGCCAGCGGGGCCGCGAGCCCCGCGCCCCGGTAGGAGGCCTGGGAGAGCAGCAGCCCCGTCACGGCGAGCGCGGAGAGGACCAGCACGCTCGGCCACTGGGCGAACGGCGCGCCCGGCGCCCACTCCACCGCCACCGTCTTGGTGAAGACCGAGGCGATTCCGAACGAGACGCCCGCCGCCGCGGCCAGGACGATGCTGCGCAGCACCGGGCGGCCCAGCAGGTGCGCGGCCGTGAAGAGCACACCCACCACGCCGAAAGTCCCGGCGGCGAGCAGCCATCGCTCCGCGTCCGCCAGGGACTGGGTGTCGGCGCCGCCCGTCAGGCTGAGCAGCCCGGCGAGGCCCACCGTGGCCATGAGCGCACCGCGCCAGGCCGTGCGCCCCGCCCGCCGGCCGACGAAGAGCGCCGCCATGGGCAGCGCGAAGACGATCGTGAGGGCGCCCAGCGGCTGGACCAGACTGAGCGGACCGTAGGCGAGCGCGGCCACGTGCAGCACCGCGCCGAGACCGTTGAGCAGCACGGACCCCCACCAGGCCGGGCTGCGCAGCGGCGCGTACATGAGGCCGGCGGCGGAGGCCGCGACCCGCTCCTGCACGATCGCCGCGGCCGCGTAGGCGACCGCCGAGACCAGTGACAGGAGCACGGACAGCACGAGGGGGCTCATACATACAACGATCTCTCTTCCCGGCGTTCACGTCGTCGTACCTGGGAACGCCTTCGGACGTACTGCCGTCGCAGTACGGGACTGTTACGTACGCCCTGGGATGTACACCCGCGCAGGTCAGGAGGGGTGGAAAGCGACCTTTCCGGTATCCAGGTCGAAGCGGGCGCCCACGATCCGCGCCTTGGTGAACGCCTCATCCCGAGCCAGTCGGCGCCGGATCCGGGCCACATTGGCCCGTACGGTGTTCTCCACCCAGTCGCCCGGCAGCCCCCGCGCCGCCCGGGCCGCGGGGGCGATCTCCTCCACGATCCGGGCGAGGTGTCCCTCGACCGGCTTCCCGGTCCGTACGTACTCCACGGCGGCCGTCGCCGCCCCGCACCGCTCGTGCCCGAGCACCACGACCAGGGGCACGCCCAGTTCCTCGACGCCGAACTGGATCGAGCCGAGCACCGCCTCGTCCAGCGCCTGCCCGGCGGACCGTATCGCCAGCAGATCGCCGAGCCCCTGGTCGAAGACGAGCTCGGGCGGCACACGCGAGTCGACGCAGCCGAGTATCAGCGCGAAGGGATGCTGCGAGACGGCCACGGACGCGCGCCGGGCCGCGTCCTCGTGCGGATGGATCTGCCGCAGGGCGGCGAACCGGGCGTTGCCGGCCCGGAGTTCGGCGAGGGCCCGCTCGGCGGTCGGCGGCCCGTCGGGCGTACCGCCCCGTCCGGCGGGGGCCGCTGCGCGCGCGGACGGCACGCCCGCCGTCAGGGCCGCTGCGGCGCCGAGGGCAAGCACGGTGCGCCGCCCGGGAGTTGAGGCGGTGAAGAAGGCAGGTCGAGTGGTCATGGGCCCGAGCGTTACGGTGATCCGTGGTCACCGGACGCGACTTGGTCCGGTCATGACCCGATGATGACCTTGGATGACCGAGTCATGACCTCGGACGACCCGAACTTTACGTCGCCCTTTCCGGGCACCGATGCCAGGAGGCGGTGGCGGTGGATCTTGTCGCGAGCGGAGCGAGGTGGGGGTACCCCCGGCCGGAGGCTGCGGGATCGTCCGTGGGCGGGTTCTTCGCCCTGCGGACGACCGCGCCGGAGACGGGCGGCGCCCATCTGCCGCTCGCGCGCCTTTACGCGGGGGAGGACGGCCCCCTCTCCGCCCGCGTCGACCGTGTGGGGGCCCGCCTCGGCGCCCCCGAGCGGCGGGTCGCGGCCTCGATCGCCCACCTGGGGCTCGCGGCCCGGCTCTGGTCGACCGCCCTCGGCCCGGCCGCGCTCTTCGGCCGATTCCCGGACCTCGACCCGGCCCAGCTGTCCTGGGACGGCGCCCTGACCTCGCCCGACGACCTGTGGTGGGCGGGCACGGCCACCCGCCCCGCCACCGTGGCCGACCTCCGCGACGCCGTCCAGCTCGCCCACCTCGTCCCCCTGCACGCGGCCTTCCGCCGAGACGGACGGATCTCGCCCCGGCTGCTCTGGGGGAACGCCGGTTCCGCCCTCGCCGGAGCGCTGCGGGAGCTCACCCGCTGGGCCCGAGCCCAGGACCGGCCCGAGGTCGCCGCCCGCGCCGGCGAGCTCGTCTCCGGGCTCCTCGCCCACCCCGACCTGGCCCGGACGGTCCGGGGCCCGGCTCTCCGTCGTACCAGCTGCTGCCTGTACTACCGCTGCCCGAGCGGCGGACTCTGCGGCGACTGTGTGTTCGACCACCCTCCCGCGCGAGGACGGTCCACGGGTTTGGAGACACGGCCCCCCGCTCCGTAAAGTTCATCTTTTGGAACGACTGGAACGACCCGCGATCAAGGAACGGCAGAGGCCATGACGGTGACCGAAGAAACCCAGGGGTACGGGCCGGGTATCGACCCCGATCGCCTGGCCGTCTGCCTGAGCGTGCTCGACGAGCTCGACAAGCTGGACGTCGACCACCCGGACGCGATCGCCGTCCGTCGCGCCACCGCCGGCATCTACCGCACGGTGAAGCAGCGCCGGCGCCAGGAGCGCCGGGCCGCGAAGACCGCGAACGACAAGGCGGTCACCGAAGCCACCGCCACCGGCTCCGCCCAGCGCATCGACGACGAGACCGAAGGCCTCCTGCCCTCGTCCGTCACCGAGGCCGGCCGGATCGCGGGGATACTCCAGCGCCCCCGGTCCTGCTACGTCTGCAAGACCCGGTACGTCGAGGTCGACTACTTCTACCACCAGCTCTGCCAGCCGTGCGCCGCAGAGAACCGGATGCGCCGCGACGCCCGCACCGACCTCACCGGCAAGCGCGCGCTCCTCACCGGAGGCCGGGCCAAGATCGGGATGTACATCGCCCTGCGCCTGCTGCGCGACGGCGCGCACACCACGATCACGACCCGCTTCCCCAAGGACGCCATCCGCCGCTTCAAGGCCATGGAGGACTCGGCGGACTGGATGCACCGGCTGGAGGTCGTCGGCATCGACCTGCGCGACCCCGCGCAGGCCGTCGCCCTGGCCGAGCAGGTCGCCGAGCAGGGTCCGCTGGACATCCTCATCAACAACGCGACGCAGACCGTGCGCCGGCTCCCCTCCGCGTACGCCGCCCTCGTCGAGGGCGAGAGCGTGCCGCTGCCCGCCGGGGAGCTCCCCGCTCACCACGTGATCGGCGCCTTCAACTCCGGCGCGGTGGACGGGCTGACCGCGCTGCCCGTCGGCGTCAGCGGCCTCGACGCGCAGAAGGTCGCCGACCTCGCGCTGGTCGCGGGCAACGCCAGCGTCGAGCGCCACCGCGACGGCAGCGCCATCGACGCCGGCGGGCTCGTCCCGGACGTCGTCGAGAGCAACACCTGGGTGCAGACGATCGACCAGATCTCCCCGGTGGAGCTGCTCGAGACCCAGCTGTGCAACTACACGTCGCCGTTCATCCTGATCAGCGCGCTGCGGCCGGTCATGGCCGACGCGGCCAGGAAGGCGGCCAGCGGGCGGGCCTACATCGTCAACGTCTCCGCGATGGAGGGCGTCTTCGGCCGCGGCTACAAGGGGGCGGGCCACCCGAACACCAACGCCGCGAAGGCCGCGATGAACATGGTGACGCGCACCAGCGCCCAGGAGATGTTCCAGTCCGACGGCATCCTCATGACCTCGGTCGACACCGGCTGGATCACCGACGAGCGTCCCCACTTCGACAAGCTGCGGCTGGCCGAGGAGGGCTTCCACGCCCCGCTCGACCTGGTCGACGGCGCCGCCCGCGTCTACGACCCCGTCGTGCGTGGCGAGGCGGGCGAGGATCTCTACGGCTGCTTCCTCAAGGACTACGCGCCCGGCAACTGGTAGATCACCGCGTCAAACGGCTCGGATCACCGCGCTAAACCGCTCCGATGTCCGAAATTCACTCGATTGCGTCACACTTCTCAGCCCCATGGAGCGTTGGCGCGCTCATTTGGTTAGTCTGATGCCCACGGTCGACCACCAGGGATTCACCAAATCCTCACGGTCGGCCTGGGGACTGGCCTGCCACCAAGGCCGCGGTCCCGCCCTAAAGCCGGCGCCACCGCGACCGAAACGGCCATGTCCTCATAGGTACGCGACACAAGGGAGTGCGCGGTGACACCAGAACTGACGAAGCAGGAACAGCGACCGGCCGAACGACCGGAGCGGCCCCACCGCCCCGGCGAGCTGGGAAGCCTCGATGTGTGGGCGCATGCTGCACCGATCCGGCTGGCGGGCTACGAGGACGACCTCGCGGAGCCCCACATCCTGCCCGGTATCGACTGAGTCGTACCGCTTCACCCGTGCCCCCGGCCGCCCCGCGCCCGGGGGCACGGGGCTGCCCGGCCCCGCCCCGGCGCGCAGGGGCCGTCAGCGTCGGACCGTGGTGCCGAGCCCGACCGGCGGCAGGTACTCCCGCACCAGAGTGCGATGCCACCACGCCCCGGTCTCCCGCAGCTCCCGCCAGGTCGTGAACCGGTAGCGGTAGAGGCGGGCCCGGACGAGGGCGGGCGGCGCGTCGGGGAACGGGTTGTGCCGCAGCAGCCGCAGTGTGTCGCGATCTCCTTCGAGCAGCCGTTCCACGAACGGCCCGAACCAGTCACGGGCGTACGCGGGTGAGAGCGCCGCGAACCACATCAGCCAGTCGAGCCGCAGATGGTACGGAGCGAACTGGCGAGGCACCCTCCGCGGATCCCCTGGCTTGCCCTTGAAGCCGTACTCCTTCCACACCGTGCCCGCGTGCGGCACCCGCTCGTCGGTGCCCTCGACGACGATCTCGTCCCGGATCCGGCCGACCGTGCCGAAGGCGCCGTACGAGTTGACCAGGTGGAACGGGTCGTACGAGCGGTTCATGGCCTGGCGCCGCGAGAGCAGGTTGCGCGCCGGCCGGTAGCTGCGGAGGAGGACGAGGGCGGTCACGGCGACGACCACGACGACGTACCAGAGCGGCGGGTCGGGCTGTGGGTGGTCGCCCACGAGGAGCGAGCCGTCCACGGCGGAGAGCGCGAGGACGATCGTCAGCCAGTTCAGCCAGGCGAAGTTCCCCGAGAGGACCAGCCACAGCTGGGTCGCCACCATCAGACCGGCGGCGACCGTCGCCACCGGCTGCGGAGTGAAGAGCAGCACCGGGACCAGCAGCTGGACGACATGGTTCGCCGCCACCTCCGCCCGGTGCAGCGGGCGGGGCAGACGGTGGAAGAACCAGCTGAGCGGCCCGGGCATCGGCTGGGTCTCGTGGTGGAAGTAGAGGCAGGTCAGGTTCCGCCAGCAGCGGTCACCGCGGATCTTGATGAGACCCGCCCCGAACTCGACGCGGAAGAGCAGCCAGCGCAGCAGCACCAGGACGAGGACGGGTGGCGCGATGTCGTCGTTGCCGAGGAAGACCGCGAGGAAGCCGGCTTCGAGGAGCAGCGATTCCCAGCCGAAGCTGTACCAGGTCTGACCGACGTTGACGATCGAGAGATAAAGGGCCCAGAGCACCGCCCACCAGAGCATCGAGACGGCGAGCGGGACGGCATCACCCGCGCCCGCCACCAGGGCGAGTGCCAGCACGGCGCCGGTCCAGGCGACCGTGGCGAACAGGCGGTCCGAGTAGCGCCAGTGGAAGAGGCTGGGGGTCTGGCGCGGCCCCACCCGGCGCAGATACTCCGGTACGGGGAGCATGCCGCGCTCGCCGATGAGGGCACGGAACTGGAGAGCGGCCGACAGGAAGGCCACGAGGTAGAGGCCCGCGAGCCCCCGCTGGAAGACGATCCGGCTCAGCCAGTAGTCCGGTGCGGTGAACCACTCCATCGCTTCCAGTATCGGCGCTGTCCGGACCGGGCGTCAGCCCTTCTCCTCCTCGTCCAGGCTGCGCACGCCCTCCGCCTGGGACGGCGTCGTGCGGGCGGTGGCGGGGTGGCGGTGGTCCCGCTGGAGGGCGTCCATGTCCTCTTCGAGCCGCTCGCCCTCGGCCTGCGAGGGAGTGCTGTACAGGTCGTACTGGTTCTGGCTCACGGCCGCCTCCAGGGTCGGGACGTCTGCCTATAGAGGGAGCGTAACCCCGGGTGTCACCCCGTGGCCTGTCCCGCGACGACGCCTCGGAGCGTGCGGCCGAGGCGGCGCGCGTAGGCGTGCTGGAGGACGGGGACGAGGCGGCCGCCGAGGCGTGTGTACCAGGCGGCGGGCCGGCTGAAGGCGGTGACCGTGAACCAGACCGTGCCGTCGGGGTGGAGATCGACGACGAAGGACTCCTCGCCGCGCTCGGGGTGCCCGGCTCGGGTGCCGTACGCGAAGCCGATGCGGTCCTTCTCGTACGCCGTCCAGATCACCTCACAGGGTGCGGCGAAGCGGACGGGACCGGCGCCGATCGAGACCTCGACGAACGCGCCGGGTTCGGCGCGCTCCGCCCGGCTGCGGACCCGGGCGCCCGAGGCGCGGTGCATCCGCCAGGTCGTGACGGCGGCCCCGGCGCACTCGAAGGCGTCCCGGCCCCGGCCGACGCGGACCATGTGGTGGAGGTGGTGATACCCGCCGGGCAGTACGTCGCGTGCGGTGGCGCCGACCTCGCGGTAGTTCAGGGGCGCGGCGGCCGGAGTGGCGAGGTCGCGGATCAGACGGGCCATGGGGCGGTCTCCTTCGAAGGGGCGGCCGCCCGCAGGCGGCGCCAGGCGAGCAGCGAACAGAGCGCGAAACCGAGGGCGTTGCCGAGGCCGTGGGTCGCGGCCATCCAGGTCAGGTTCGGGTGGGGCAGCCCGGTGGCCTCGCCGAGCGCCCAGCTGAGGGCGAGCAGCATGGTCGCCACCAGGACGACGGCCGAGACGGCGAGGAGCCCGCGGGTGACTCGGTCGGGGGCGCCGGTCCGCAGATCACGCCAGGTCGGCAGCGCGACGGCCCACATCCCGGCGGTGAGGACGACCGCCCCGGCGAGCTCGGCCCAGTCGTCGACGAAGTAGCCGATCAGGACGAGCAGCGTGCCGAGCGGGACGCTGAGTGCGGCGAAGCGGGTGCCGGGTCCGTCGGACGTACGGCAGACCAGACCGGCCACGAGGGCGGCGGCGAAGCCGGCGAAGTGGAAGTGGGGCACGGTCAGGGCCAGGATGTCGAGGTCGAAGCCGAGCAGCTCGTGTCCGGCGCGCTCGGCGACGAGGGCGAGGCCCGCCACCGACGGGGTCACGAGCGCGGTGAGCACGGCGACCTCCGAGGGGGCGAGCGACCGGAGCCTGCCCCGGGGCCCCTCGGCGGGAGGGGGACGGAGGAGCGCCACGAGCCGGGCCGGGGCGCAGAGCGCGAGCGCGAGCGTGGCCAGCGCGTAGACGGCGGCGAGCGCCGCGGCGGTGGGGGAGCGGGGGAGCCAGAGGGCCACCGCTCCGGGCAGGGCGAGCAGCGGCCAGGTCCGGCGGAGCAGCAGGAGACCGCGCGGCCGCGGGCCGTCGATCAGCGCCAGACCGGCCGGGACGACCACGAACATGCCCAGCATCACGATGAGACCGACCAGCACGGACATGGCATCCACCCCTGGATTGAACGTGTTCAAACTCGCTGGACCAGAGACTAGGTCCTTCCTTGAACGTGTTCAAGTCCCTGTTTTCGGCCGACCCGGGCCGACCTGGGCCGACCTCGGCCGACCGGTCACCATCGGCCGGCCCGACCCGATCGGCCCGGTCCCGCTTGCGGGCGACGCCCCGGTGCGACAGACATGAAGGAATGTCTCCGGGTGGAGAGAGGCGGGAGATCCACGTGCGCTCACCCAGACGCCGGTCACCACGACCCCACGTCACCGCACTGGCCGTCGGCGCGCTGACTGTCGCGCTGGTCCTGGCGGGCTGCTCGGCGAGCGGGGACGCGGGCGAAGGCGGCGCCGCCGCGGACCGGACCGCCGCCGTGTCCCGGGAGGTCGTCCTCCAGCCGGTCGTCGCCCAGGGCCCGGACCCGTTCACGGCGTCCACGGCAAGGGCCGGCGCCCCGTCCCCGGCCACCACGGCCCCGCCCGGCACCCCCACCGCCGGAGCGGTCCGCGAGGTCACGGGATCCACCCCCGGTCTCTACGGCGGCACCCGGCAAACCGCCAGCTGTGACGTCGAGCAGCAGGTCGTCCTCCTCGCGCGCGACCGGGTCAGGACCCGTGCCTTCGCCGAGGCGGCCGGCATCCCCGAGGCCGGGGCCGCCGACTGGCTGCGTGGCCTCACCCCCGTCGTCCTGCGCGCCGACACCCGCGTCACCAACCACGGCTTCCGCGACGGAGCGGCCACCGCGTACCAGTCCGTCCTCCAGGCCGGTACGGCGGTCCTCGTCGACCAGTACGGCGCGCCGCGCGTCCGCTGCGCCTGCGGAAACCCGTTGCGCTCACCGGTCGCCGTCCAGGGTGCCACCCACCGAGGGCAGCCCTGGTCCGGCTACCACCCCGACCGTGTCGTGGTCATCCGGCCGACGACGACCGTCGTCACCAGCCTGGTCATCGTGAACGTCGCCGACAACACCTGGATCGAACGGAAGACGGGTACCGACGGCGAGCGGGACACCCGACCGACCGTGATCCCGCCCTGCGACCCTGCCACGTGCGACCTCACCGGAACGCCGTCCCCCGTGCCGTCCCCCTCGGTACCGGACGGCTCGCCCGAGCCCGACCGCGGCGAGTCCGTGCGCCCCGACGGCTCCACCTCGCCCGACGACGCGTCCCCGCCGCCCCCGACCTGGTCGGAGCCGCCCGTGGAACCGCAGCCGGAGCCGGAGCCCGAGTACGAGCCCGAAGGGCCGTCCTTCGAGGACCTGTTCCCGATGGAGACGGCTCCCCAGCAGCCGGAGACCTTCGAGGGCTGAGGCGTGATCTCCGCCGTGCGCACCGCCGGGCCTGCGCCTAGCGTGGCCACATGAGCGCGGGAAGCGGGGGTGGCGAGGCGGCGGAGCCCTGCCGCTGTACATCGGGCACGGGCGGTGTCAGCTGCTGCTTCCTCCGGGACCACGGCCGGGCGTTCCGCATGGGCAGCTTCGACTGGGACCTGCTCACCGGTCTGATGACCATGGACGACAGCGCCCTGAGGGTCTTCGACATGCGCCCCGAGGAGTACGACGACCACCCCGTCACCCTGGGGCCCCGCGTGATGCCCGACGAACGACGGCAGCTCGACACGCTCGTCAGTCACGCACTGAAGGACGGCAGCGATCACTACGGCGCGTACTTTCGCGTCCGGCTGCGGAGCGGCGCACCCCGCTGGACACACACCGAGGGCCAGGTCCTGCGGGACGAGGCCGGCCGCCCCGTCCGGATCGTCGGCATCGTCCGGGACGCCTCGGAGGAGGTGACCGAGCAGGCCGCCCGGCTCGGCCTGGACGAGGGCCGGAGGGAACGCACCAGCGTGGTGGAGCGCACGACGGCGGCCCTCGCCCACGCCCGGACCGTGCAGGACGTCATCGACCTCCTCAGCGACTCGCACGGCCTGGAGTACTTCGGCGCCACCAGCCTGGTCATGGGGCTCCTGGAGTCCGGCCGGATCCATCTCGTCGCCGAGGGCCCTCAGGGCGCCTTCGTACCCGGCACGCGCTTCACCCGGGTGGACGAGCCGTACCCCATGGGTGAGGTGATCCGGACCCTCAGGCCCCGGTTCATCGAGTCGCCGGAGGACTTCGCAGCGTCGTACCCGATCCTGTGGCCCCACATCAGCGGGCTAGGCATCACCTCGGCGGCCTACCTCCCGCTGATCGCCCAGGCACGGCCGATCGGCGCGCTCGGGCTGCTCTACAGCGACCGGAACGGCTTCAGCGCCGACGAGCGCAATCTGCTGGTCGCGCTCGGCAGCAGCATCGCGCAGAGCCTCGCACGCGCGATGCTCTACGAGCAGGAACACGACCTGGCCGAGGGGCTCCAGCAGGCGATGCTGCCGCGCCGCATCCCCGACGTGCCCGGCTCCCAGATAGCCGTCCGCTACCGCTCCGCCCGCCTCGGCCGGGACATCGGCGGCGACTGGTACGACCTCATCCCGCTGCCCGGCGGCCGGGTCGGCGCCGTCATCGGAGACGTCCAGGGGCACGACACCCATGCCGCGGCCGTGATGGGACAGCTGAGGATCGTGCTGCGCGCCTACGCCGCCGAGGGCCACACGCCCGCGACGGTGATGGCCCGTGCCTCGGTCTTCCTCCATGAGCTGGACACCGACCGCTTCGCCACCTGCACCTATGTGGAGGCGGACCTCACGACCGGTGCCATGCAGGTGGTCCGCGCCGGGCATGTCGACCCGCTGCTCCTGGACACCGACGGAAGCTGTCGCCGGCTGCCCGTGGACGGCGGGCTTCCGCTGGGCCTCTCGGCCGAGTTCGACCGCCTCGACTACCCCTCGACGACGCTGGGGCTGTCCCCGGGGCAGACCCTGCTGCTGTACACCGACGGAATGGTCGAGAGGCCCGGCTCCGATCTCGACGACGGGCTGCAATGGCTGTCCTCGCTGGTGGAGCAGGGGCCGCGCGACCTCCAGCAGCTCGCCGAGCACCTCTGCGAGGTCGTCGACGAGCGGGGCGGCGAGGACGACGTGGCGCTTCTGCTGCTGCGGAGGCAGGGGGCGTACTTCCCGCAGTCCGGCGGCCGGCTCCAGCAGCACGTGGCGCAGAGCGACCCGGAGGCGCTGCGGTCGGCCCGGCACATGATCCGCGCCGCCGTACGGGCCTGGGGAGCGGGCGATCGCTCGGACGAGATCGAGCTGGCCGCCGACGAGCTGATCACCAACGCGCTGATGCACACCGACGGCGGGGCGATCGTGACCCTGCGCATGCTGGCGGGTCCGGAACGGCGGCTCCGGGTGGAGGTGGAGGACCGTTCCAGCGCGCTGCCGCGGCGCCGTGAGGCGGGCGAGGCGGGCGTCTCGGGCCGGGGTCTGATGCTCGTGGACCGGATCTCGGACGTCTGGGGCGTCGAATCGCGTGGCAGCGGCAAGTGCGTCTGGTGCGAATTCATTGTTAACTCTGCGTACACAGATCGTACTTGACCGTAATGGACCGCACGCGATTGACTGCGGTTTCCGCCACCTGGTTTCTCGCCACCCTAGGACATGGGGATCTCTTGAGCAGTGAGCTTCTGGCACCTCTCGATCTGGCTTTCTGGCATCTCGAATCCACCGACCACCCCATGCACCTGGGCGCCCTCGCCCACTTCGGCCCGCTCCCCGGCGACGGCGACCCGTCCGCCGTCCTGGAGCTGCTCGGAAACCGCGCGGCCGCGATCCCGCGCCTGCGGATGAGGGTCCGCGACGTCCTGCTGCCCGTCGGCGGCGCCGCATGGGCCACCGACAAGCAGTTCGACGTACGACGCCACGTGCGGGAGATCGCACTGCCGGGCGCCGACTTCGGCGCCGAGACCGCCCGCCTGGCCGGAGAGCTGATGGAGCGGCCCGTCGAACGCGGGCTGCCGCCCTGGGAGATGTACCTGCTCACCGGCGCGCCCGACGGCTCGTTCGCCGTCCTCGTCAAGCTCCACCACGCCCTCGCCGACGGCATGCGGGCCGTCGCCATCGGCGCCGGGATCTTCGACGAGATCGCCGCCCTCGCCCGCCGTACGGGAAGGAAGGGGGCCGCGCGAGGCGACTCCCCGGACGGGCGGTGGCGGCCGGTCGCCGTACCGCCGCGCTCCTGGCTCCCCGGCCCCGGCCGGATCGTCGGCGCCGCGCGCGAGCGCATCGGCGACCTCGGCCGTGCCGTCGAGGTCGGCGCCTCCGTGGTCGGCGCCTCGGTCGCCCGGGCCGGCCGGCTAGACCCGCCGGGCACGGGCGCACTCGCCGCTGACTCCAGCGGCACCCGCAGGGTCGCCACCGCCGTCCTCGACCTGGAACGCGTCCACCGGATCCGCCGCACCTCGGGCGGCACCGCCAACGACGTCCTGCTCGCCGTGGTCGCCGGAGCGCTGCGCCGCTGGCTCGACGAGCGCGGCGAACCGCTCCCGGGCGCAGACCCGCGCGCCCTTGTCCCCGTCTCCCGCCGGCGGCCCGGCTCTCCGGTGGCCTCCGGCAACAGCTTCTCCGCCTACCTCCTCACCCTGCCGGTCACCGAGCCCGACCCCGCCGCCCGGCTCACCGCCGTACGCCGGGCCATGGACCGCAACAAGGCCGACGGGCCGCTGCGGGGCCCCGGAGCCGTGGCGGTCCTCGTCGACCAACTGCCTCCGCTCGCCCACCGCTTCGGCGCCCCGCTGGCCGGCGGCGCCGCGCGGCTCCTCTTCGACGTCCTGGTCACCAACGTGCCGCTGCCCCGCTCGGCCCTCTCCCTCGGCGGAGCACCGCTGCGCACCCTCTTCCCGATGGCCCCGCTCGCCCGCGGCCAGGCGCTCGCCGTCGCGATGTCCCCGTACGGAGGCCGGGTCCATGTCGGCCTGGTC
Organism: Streptomyces sp. NPDC012508; assembly: GCF_042902595.1. Taxonomy (NCBI): domain Bacteria; kingdom Bacillati; phylum Actinomycetota; class Actinomycetes; order Kitasatosporales; family Streptomycetaceae; genus Streptomyces; species Streptomyces sp. NPDC012508. Next base: position 604,966 of record NZ_JBIBEO010000001.1, on the reverse strand, counting down.
GCCGACGGCAAGGCCGTTCCCGACCTCGACGCGCTGGCCGCCGCGCTCTCCGACGAACTCGATCTCCTCGAGAAGGCCGACTGAGCGCGCGTCCCGGCGGCGGCTGCGGCAGGGTGGAGCCATGCCCGAACTGCCCGAGGTGGAAGCCCTGCGAGAGTTCCTCGACGAGCATCTGGTGGGCAAGGAGATCGCCCGCGCCCTGCCCGTCGCGATCAGCGTGCTCAAGACGTACGACCCGCCCCTGAGCGCCGTCGAGGGCGCCACCGTCACCGGGATCGCCCGGCACGGCAAGTTCCTCGACATCGCCACCGACGGCGCCGCGGGGCGGCTCCACCTCCTGATCCATCTGGCGCGGGCGGGCTGGCTCCAGTGGAAGGACCCCCTGCCCTCCGGCGCCCCGCGCCCCGGCAAGGGGCCGCTCGCCCTGCGGACCGCGCTCACCGGCGGCGACGGCTTCGACCTCACCGAGGCCGGCACCACCAAACGCCTCGCCGTCCATCTGGTCAGGGACCCCCAGGACGTGCCCGGCGTCGCCCGGCTCGGCCCCGACCCGCTCGCCGAGGAGTTCGACCTCGCCGCCTTCAGCGCCCTGCTCACCGGTGAGCGGCGCCAGCTCAAGGGCGCCCTGCGCGACCAGAGTCTGATCGCCGGGATCGGCAACGCGTACAGCGACGAGATCCTCCACGTGGCGAAGATGTCGCCCTTCAAGCCCACCCAGAACCTGACCGAGGCCGAGACCGCCGTCCTGTACGAGGCGATGCGCACCACCCTGCGCGAAGCCGTCGAGCGCTCCCACGGCGTCGCTGCCGGCAAGCTCAAGGCCGAGAAGAAGAGCGGGCTCCGGGTCCACGGCCGGACCGGCGAGGCCTGCCCGGTCTGTGGCGACACCATCCGCGAGGTCTCGTATCGAGACTCCTCGCTCCAGTACTGCCCCACCTGTCAGACCGGCGGCACACCACTCGCCGACCGCCGGACGTCCAAGTTCCTGAAATAGCGTCCTCCCTTAGACTCCGCCGCATGCTGCGCGTACTGGCCGTCGACGACGAAGAGCCGGCCCTCGGGGAACTGCTCTACCTCCTCCGTGCCGACCCGCGGATCCGCAGCGCCGAAGGTGCCACCGACGCCACCGAGGCACTGCGCAGGATCGGCCGGGCACTGGAGGCCGGGCCCGACGGGGACGAGGCCATCGACGTCGTCTTCCTCGACATCCACATGGCGGGGCTCACCGGCCTCGACCTCGCCCGCCTGCTCGCCGGCTTCGCCCGGCCCCCGCTGATCGTCTTCGTCACGGCGCACGAGGGATTCGCGGTGCAGGCCTTCGACCTCAAGGCGGTGGACTACGTCCTCAAGCCGGTGCGCCGCGAGCGGCTCGCCGAGGCGGTCCGCCGCGTCCGCGAGCTGGTGCACGCCGCCGCGGCCCCCGCCGCGCCCCCCGCTGTCGCGCCCGCCGTCGCGGCGCCCGAGCAGATACCGGTCGAACTCGGCGGGGTCACCCGGTTCGTGGCCGTCGACGACATCGCCTACGTCGAGGCGCAGGGCGACTACGCGCGCCTGCACACCGACGGGGGCAGCCACCTCGTCCGTGTCCCGCTCTCCACCCTGGAGGAGCGGTGGGCCGCCCGCGGCTTCGTCCGGATCCACCGCAGCCACCTCGTCGCCCTCGCCCGCATCGACGAACTCCGGCTCGACGGCGGCGCCACCTCCGTCCGCCTCGGCAGCACCGAGCTCGCCGTGAGCCGCCGCCACGCCCGCCAGCTCCGTGACCTCCTGATGCGCCGCGCGGGCGGCTGACCCGCGCGCCGTGCCGGGAGCCGGGCCTCAGCCTCTACCGTGCGTGAACACCGCTGCGTAGACTCCGTGCACTCCACAGCCCCTGCGAGGTCGACCGATGCCGGAGCGGACACCGACGTCCGAGGAACCACCGCCGCGCCGGCCCCGGCGCGAGACGGTCACGCGCGCCTCCGCGCTCCGTGACAGCGGACTGCCCCGGCAGCGCCTCCCCGGCCACCCGCCCTCCGCCGGCCCCCTGCCGGGGGGAGCCCCACCTCGCTCCGCCCGCTCGGAGATCAGCGAGCAGACCACCCTCGGCCACACCTACGTCCGCTCCCTCATGCGGAGCCAGCTGCGGGCCGCCCTCACCGCGCTCGGGGCGCTGGCCCTCTGCGTCGGACCGCTTCCCCTCCTGCTCGCGCTCCCGGCGCCCGAGGCCTTCGTCTGGATCGCGCTCGGAGTCGGCGTGTACCCCGTCATCTGGGCCGTCGCCCACTGGTACGTCCGCCGAGCGGAACGCAACGAGCGCGACTTCACCGGTCTCGTCGAGGGCCGCTGAGCGCGGGGGCCGGACGTGAACCACACCTACGCGGTGGCCGCCGTCACCGCCGTCGTCCTGGCGACGGTGCTCATCGGCGCCCTCGGCCTGCGGATATCCCGTACGACCTCCGACTTCTACGTCGCCTCCCGCACCGTACGGCCCGGTCTCAACGCCGCCGCCATCAGCGGCGAGTACCTCTCCGCCGCCTCCTTCCTCGGCATCGCGGGCCTCGTCCTCGTCCAGGGCCCGGACATGCTCTGGTACCCCGTCGGCTACACCGCCGGCTATCTGGTCCTGCTCGTGCTCGTCGCCGCCCCGCTGCGCCGCTCGGGGGCGTACACGCTCTCCGACTTCGCCGAGGCCAGGCTCGAGTCCCCGCCCGCCCGCCGGCTCGCCAGCCTCCTCGTCGTCGGCATCGGCTGGCTCTACCTGCTTCCGCAACTCCAGGGCGCGGGCCTCACCCTGGAGATCCTCACCGGGGCGCCCGACTGGGTCGGCGGACTCCTCGTCGCCCTCGTCGTCACCGGCATCGTCGCCGCGGGCGGCATGCGCAGCATCACCTTCGTGCAGGCCTTCCAGTACTGGCTGAAGCTCACCGCCCTGCTCGTGCCCGCTCTCTTCCTGACCGCGGCCTGGTTCGGCGACGACGCGCCCCGTGTCCGCTTCGACGCCCCGGCCGTCTTCCGCGAGCACACCACCGTGAATGTCGCCGACACCGTACGGATCGAGCTCGACGCCCCGCTCACGCTCACGGTCACCGGCCGCGTCGACGACCTCCCGTACGAAGGGCGGGCCGTCACCCTGGACGAGGGAGACCACCGCGTCGAGGGCGGTACCGAACTCGCGTTCCCCCAGGGCGCCCCCGTCCCCACCCGGGCCTCCACCGGAGCCGATCCCCTCGGCTGGTCCCAGCCGCTGGCCGGCGGGCGCGACGGCCACCAGCTCTACGCCACGTACGGGCTGATCCTCGCCACCTTCCTGGGCACCATGGGCCTGCCGCATGTCGCGGTCCGCTTCTACACCAGCCCCCACGGGCGGGCAGCGCGCCGGACCACGCTGGTCGTCCTCGGTCTCATCGGCGCGTTCTATCTGCTGCCACCGGTCTACGGGGCGCTCGGCCGGATCTACGCCCCCGAACTGGCGCTCACCGGAGCCGCCGACGCAGCCGTGCTCGTCCTGCCCGAGCGGATGCTCGGCGGAGTCCTCGGGGACCTGCTCGGCGCGCTGCTCGCCGGCGGGGCGTTCGCCGCCTTCCTCTCCACCGCCTCAGGGCTGACGATGGCGGTCGCCGGGGTCCTCACCCAGGACGTGCTCCCCTCCCGGGGCGTACGGCACTTCCGGCTCGCGACCCTGCTGGCCACCGCCGTACCGCTGACCGCCGGGGTCTTCGCCTCGAAGGTGCCGGTCGCGGACGCCGTCGGCCTCGCGTTCGCGGTCTCCGCCTCCTCCTTCTGTCCGCTGCTCGTCCTCGGCATCTGGTGGCGCCGGCTCACCCCGCCCGGCGCCATGGCCGGGCTGGTGCTCGGCGGCGGCTCCGCGCTCACGGCGGTGATGGCGACCCGGGCCGGTCTGCCGGAGGAGGGCTGGCCGCACACCCTGATGGCCTGGCCGGCGGTCTGGTCGGTTCCGCTGGGCTTCCTCACGATGATCCTGGTGTCGCTCGCCACCGCCCGGCACATCCCGGCCGCCACACCGGCGCTCCTTGCCCGGCTGCACCTGCCGGAGGAGCTGACGGCCCGCCCGGAGCCGGTGCGTCACGGGCCGCGCCCCGAGCCCGGTGCGCGGGGGGCCGGGCGATGAGCGGGATCGCGCTCGCGGCCTCGGCCGCTGTCGGGGCCGTGCTCCTCGCCGTCGGCTTCGTCCTCGGGCGGCTCGCCGCCCGCCGCGGGGACCGGGCGGCCGACCTCGACCTCGGCACCCCCGTCGAGCGGGCCACCTTCCACACCCTGCACACCGCCTCGCTCGCCGCCCCGCCGCTGCGCGCCGGTCTCACCGAGGACACCGCGCGCAAGGCCGCCCGGCACCTTCGCTCGCTGCTCGGGACGGAGGCGCTCTGCCTGACCGACCGGTCCGACGTCCTCGCCTGGGACGGGCCGGGCGAGAGCCACCACCGCGAGCACGTCATGGAGCAGGTGTCCGCGATCCTCGGCTCCGGGCGCAGCCGCTCCGCGCACACCGGCTGCGCCGACGTCGACTGCCCGCTTCGCTGGGCGGTCATCGCTCCGCTCACCGGAGAGGACGGCGTCCTCGGCGCGCTCGTCGCCTACGGTTCGCGGGAGTCGGCCGTGCTCGTACGGGCCGCGACGGAGGTCGCCCGCTGGGTCTCCGTCCAGCTCGAACTGGCCGAGCTCGACCGGTCACGGACCAGGATCGTGGAGGCGGAGATCCGGGCCCTGCGCGCCCAGATCTCGCCGCACTTCATCTTCAACTCCCTGGCAGCGATCGCCTCGTTCGTCCGCACCGACCCCGAACGGGCGCGGGAGCTGCTCCTGGAGTTCGCCGACTTCACCCGGTACTCCTTCCGCAGACACGGGGAGTTCGCCCAGCTCGCCGACGAACTGCGCGCCATCGAGCAGTACTTGGCGCTCGCCGGGGCCCGCTTCGGCGACCGCCTCAAGGTCACCCTGCAGATCGCGCCCGAGGTGCTGCCGGTGGCGCTGCCGTTCCTCTGTCTCCAGCCGCTCGTGGAGAACGCCGTGAAGCACGGCCTGGAAGACAGTGTGAACGCCTGCCGGGTCACGATCGCCGCCCGTGACGCCGGGGCGGAGGCGGTGGTCGTGATCGAGGACGACGGCGTGGGCATGGACCCCGACGTCCTGCGCGCGATCCTGCTGGGGGAGCGGCCCACCGGATCGGGCATCGGCCTGTCCAACGTCGACGAGCGCCTGCGCCAGGTGTACGGGGCGGAGCACGGTCTTGTCATCGAGACGGGAATCGGTGCGGGGATGAAGGTGACGGTACGGATTCCCAAGTACCGCTCAGGGGTGCACCCGACGGCCCCGTAGGGCCTGCCCGTCACTTTCTGCGGCGTTGCCGCACGATCGAGGGGCGGTCTCCGTGAGTCCGCCCCCGCGCGACCGAAGTCCCGGCGCACTCGCCTGGAGCGCTCGTCAGGTGTGGTCGGGAGCGGGACGGCCGGTTGCCGTGCGGTAATGGGCTGCGAGACCGGCGGTGGCCGGGGCGCAGGACCAGGTTCTCGTCGTAGTCCCCGCGGTTCTGGTGGCGGAAGGGCAGGGGATCGGTGTCGGGGAGGTCCTTGAGACGCCGGCGCAGAGCGTCCGCGTGGGCGGTGTAGGCGGCGGCGTCCACGCAGTCTGCTCCGTGAACCAACAGCGGCGGCAGGACGTCGATGCCGGCGTACCAGAGCGTGCCGTGCTGGAGGGGGAAGAGCAGCTCGTCCAGGGAGCCGTTGATCCCGCGTGGCCCCAGGCTGGCCTCGCGGGCACCCGCGCTGACGACGACCATGGCCCGCTTGCCCGCCAGCGCACCCTCGCCGTAGCGCAGTTGGCGGCCCTGTTCGTCGTGGAGGCCGAAGGCGAAGCCGCGGACGAAGACACGGTCGAACCAGCCCTTGAGGATCGCGGGCATCCCGTACCACCACAACGGAAACTGCACGATCAGGGTGTCGGCCCAGGCGAGCTTCTCGTGGTCAGTAGAGATGCAGCGCCAGATGGCCGAGCGGGAGACCCAACTGCCAGGCGGGCATCCACACTTGCGTCGACTCCTCGACGGGGAGGCAGCCGAGCCCCGCCGGTGGCAGCCCGCCCAGGTCGGTCGCCCGTACCGACGTCGCCTCCAGGAGGCGCCAGGTCTCGCGGGCCATGGCGAGGTCCGGGCCGTCCCCGCCGACGCGGGCACGCTCGGCCAGCCGCGCGCGGACCCACTGCGGCCAGGGGTGGTCGTACGCGGTCCTGGACAGCCACTCGTCGAGCCGGCCCGCGGACCGCGCCCCGCCCAGGGCCTCGGCCCCCTCGCAGAGATGGATGGTGAGCGCGAGCGTCTGCAGACCGGCCCGGTACTCCAGGGTGCCGGGCGCGACCAGACAGCCGGCGCGGAGCAGATCGTCGGCTATGAACTCGGCACACAGCCACGCCATCGGGACGGCGAGCCCGCCCCCGCTGGTGCCGTTCGTACTCTCGGGCAGCAACGCTCCCACCTTCTCCCGGACATGTCGGTCGGCGATCCCGAACACGAGCCTCCACCGAGGAAGACGCGTGTGGGTCGCTCTTTACTCAACTCGCCGGTGTGGTTTCGGATACGTTTCTCCGCCGGATCGGTGCCCCTGTGGCACCAGGAGGGCGGGGAGACGCCCGGGGCGCGCGGGGCGGTGGGACGCCCGGTGCCTCAGCCGAGGAGCGCGTACACCGCCGTCGCGTGCGCGGCGATCTCGTCCGTGCCCTCGGCCGTCATCGTGATGTCCGCGAACGCCATCCGGCGGCCCGCCTTGGTGAGCCGGGCCCGTACCAGCACGTCCGCACCGAGCACCGCCCGCTGGAAGCTGATGGACTGCTGCACCGTCGTCATCGGCACGAAGCCGCCGCGGGCCGCGGCGACCGCGATCACCGTCGCCGTGTCGGCGGCGGCCATCAGCGCCTGGCCCGACAGGCCCCCGCCCTCCCGGGCGAGCCGGTCGGACCAGGGGAGGCGGAGCACCGCCTCCTCGGCGTCGACCGAGACCACGGAGAGTCCCAGATCGAGCACCCAGGGGGCGAAGTTGTCGGCGAGGACCTTTTCGGCGGCGGCAAGAGTCAGCGTCGGCGTCACGCCGTCATTGTGCGGCCGCAGTCATCCGGCGGGCAACGGCACGTCGGCGCGGCCGGTAGTCGGGCAGCCGGTGTCCGAGCTGCCGCAGCGCGTAGTGCGAGCGGGACTTGACGGTCCCGGCGGGGATGCCGAGGTCGGCCGCGGCCTCGTTGACGGTCAGGCCCCGGAAGTAGAGGCTGACCAGGACCGCGCGGTGTTCCGGGCTGAGGCCCCGGACGGCCTCGCGTACGTCGAGCGCGGCCACCGCGGACTCGGTGGCGTCGGCCGGGTCGGGCGTGGTGGCGAGCATCCCGTCGCCGATCTCGGCGGGCCTTGCGAGCCGGGAGCGCCGGGCGTCGATGGCGAGGCGCCGGGCCACGGTGAAGAGCCAGGGGCGCATCGACTCGTAGGGGCTGTCGAAGGCCTCCGGGTGGAGCCAGGCCCGTACCAGCGTCTCCTGCACCAGATCCTCCGCGCGCTGCTGGTCCCCGTAGGTGAGCCCGAGCAGAAAGCCGAGGAGGGCCTGGCCGTGGTCACGCTGCAGCTCCGCGAGGGCCCGCTCGTCCGTCGTCGCCTTCCCCGTCGTCACGGTCGCCGTTGTCATGCTCCACACCTCTTCTGCCGGCTCGTCGTCCCGGGGCGTATACGAACGCATGTGGGCGACAAGGGACAGGGAACGGGCAACTGTCTGCGACGAGCGGTCGCACCGAGCGGCGAATGGTGCGGTGAGCGGTCAGGCGGAGCCGCTTGATCCGATTAAGCGTGCTTTGAGTCCGATGCGGCTTTGACTCTTGACTGCGGCAAACATCCCCTGTCAATTCATCAGGAAAGCTGTTTATCCTATGAATCGGGCGGAGTCGGCAGATGACCCAGCGTACGAAACACGGGGCGGCGGCCCTCGCGGTGGTCCTGCTCGCGGCGGCGGCCGGTTGTGCGGGCGGCGCCGACGCCCCGTCCGCGCGGCCCGACCCCGGGATCCCCACCGTCCCCTCCCCGGTCGGCGGCGGCGCCTCCGCGCGGACCGGCTTCACCCTCGTCGCCTCCGGCGACGTCCTGCCCCACGACTCGATCATCCGCAGGGCCGCCGCCGACGCGAAGGGCCGGGGATACGACTTCCGGCCGATGTTCTCCGCCGTCAAGAGCGTCGTCTCGGGTGCCGATCTGGCGATCTGCCACATGGAGACGGTGTACGGACCGGAGGGCGGGCCCTACACCGGCTACCCGGCCTTCACCTCCCCGCCCGAGATCGCCCCCGCCCTCAAGTCGACCGGGTACGACTCCTGCTCCACCGCCTCCAACCACACCCTGGACGACGGCGCCGCCGGGCTCGCCCGCACCCTCGACGCCCTCGACAAGGCGGGCGTTCGGCACGCCGGTTCGGCCCGCACCGCCGAGGAGGCCGCGCGCCCCACGCTGCTCAAGGCGGGCGACGCGACCGTCGCCCAGCTCGCGTACACCTACGACACCAACGGCTATCCCCTGCCGGCAGGGCAGCCGTGGGCGGTCAATCTGATCGACGAGGAGAAGATCGTCGCCGACGCCCGGGCCGCCCGGAAGGCGGGCGCCGACGTCGTCGTGGTCAGCATCCACTGGGGAACGGAGTGGCAGACCGCCCCGGACGAACGCCAGCTCACCCTCGGCCGGTCCCTCACGTCGTCGAAGAGCGCAGGCCGGCCCGACATCGACCTGATCCTCGGCACCCACGCCCATGTCCCGCAGGCGTACGAGAAGGTCAACGGCACCTGGGTCGTCTACGGGATGGGGGACCAGATCGCCGGTGACATGGTCAACCATCAGGGCGCCTTCGACCCCCGCGGCAACCAGGGCACCCTCGCGCGCTTCGCCTTCACCCCTCCCACCGCCACCGGCGCGCGGTGGGAGGTCGCCAGGGCGGAATTCCTCCCGCAGTGGTTCGACACGGGCCGTGGCCGGGTGGTCAACCTCAACGCCGCCATCAAGGAGGGTGAACCCCTCACCGCCGTACGCGACTCCATCCGCGACGTCGTCCTCGGGCGGGGGGCCGCCAAGGACGGCCTGGTGATGGGGGAGTAGGGCCGCCGGCGGACCCGGCCTTCCAGGGCGCGCACCCTCCGTCGGTGTGCGCCCATCGGGTGCTTTCGGGCGGGCCGTCGGTGTGGATGAGGCGCACCGGCGTTCGGCCGTGCGAGCTATTAGTCATGAAAAAGGATGAGAAGACCAGTGGGCGGCGGACGATCCTGCGCATCGCCGCCGCCCTCGGGGCCACAGCCACGGTCGGAGTCCTCTCGGCAGACCGTCTCGCGGCGCCTCCGGGCACCGCGCCGGAGGCGTCCGGACCGGCCGGCCGGCCGGCTTCCGGCGGCGGCCCGGCGGCGGGGCCGCAGCCGGGCGCGCGGCTGAGGCCGTCCTCGTACCGGCTCCAGCCGATGACGGCGTACGCCCCCCCGGCCTACCGCCGGGCCGTACCGCCCGTCCGGCAGCGGCCGTTCCTGCGGATGTCCGGCGTCGGCCGTTCGATGGTGCTCACCTTCGACGACGGCCCCGACCCCCGGTACACCCCGGAGATCCTCGCCACGCTGCGCCGTCACGGCTGCCGGGCGATGTTCTTCGTCTGCGGCGAGATGGCGGTCGAGAACCAGGACCTGGTGCGGGAGATGGCCGCCGACGGGCATGTGGTCGGCAACCACTCCTGGTCCCATCCCCTGATGCCCAAGCTGCGCCCGTCCCGCATCCGGGACGAGCTGGGCTCCACCAGCGACCTGGTCGAGAAGATCCTCGGCTCGGCCCCGCTCTGGTACCGCGCCCCGTTCGGGGCGTGGAACCGGCACTCCTTCGAGATCGGCGCCGAGCTCGGCATGGAGCCGCTCGCCTGGACCGTCGACACCCTCGACTGGAAGGAGCCGGGCGCCGGCAGCATCGTGCGCGCGGTCCTGGACGGGGCGGCGCCCGGCGTCGTCGTCCTCTCGCACGACGCGGGCGGCGACCGCTCCCAGAGCGTGGCCGCGCTCAAGCGGTACCTGCCCGAACTCCTCGACGCCGGCTACAGCATCACCGTCCCCCGGCGCTGAGCCGGTACGGCGAAGGCCCCCGGCGCTCCAGGGCGCCGGGGGCCTTCGTGCGGGCTGCCGACCGTTCAGTTGGAGCCGATCATGCGGGCGTAGACCACCACGTTGCCGTCGTAGCCGTGCGCCCGGGAGTAGCCGCCACCACAGGTGATGACCCGCAGCTCGGGCCCCCCGTTGTCGCCGTAGACCGCGGCCCCGGGGAAGTCGTTCTTGGAGTACACCTCGATGCCGTAGATCTCGAAGACCGCGACCCGGCCGTCGTACCGCTCCACCTCGATGTGCTGGCCCTTCTCCAGCGAGCCGAGGCCGTAGAAGACCGCGGGGCCCGCCTCGTTGTCGACATGGCCGACGACGACCGCCGTGCCGCGCTGCCCGGGCGCGATGCCGTTCTGGTACCAGCCCGCCATGTTGGGGTCCTGCGGGGGCGGTGCCTCGATCCACCCGGCCACGTCCAGGCCCACGTCCATGATCGGGGCGTTGACCGAGATCGAGGCAATCCTGATGCGCGAGGCGGGGGCGTGGGGAAGGGGCTCCAGGCCGGCGGACACGGGGGGCGCGGGCCCGGTCAGACGGGTGTCGAGAGCCGCGGCGGCCGCGGGCTGCGGCGGGCCGAGCTCGACGTCGACTCCATTGCGCATCATCGCCAGACCGGACAGCATGACGAGAGTCAGGACGCCCCACGGCCGGCGCATCCTTCTCGGCTCGAAGACGCTGAAGTCCTTGGGCCGCATGGTTCTCCCTTCGTGGCGTCGTCAGAACGGTAAGGGCGGCGGGCCGGACCGGCGATCAGAGCGGGGCGAACGGGTGGCGCCCGGGCGCCGGACGGGTGCCGCGCGGGTGCCGGGAGGCTGTGAGCGGGGCCCGGGCCCTTCGTACCCGAGGGCAGGCCGGGTGACGGGGACGATGACCCATCCGAGTATTCGTCTGACAATCACCCTGACGGCCTGTGACCTGCGGCTCCGTCAGATTCAGGGTCATTTCCCCGGCGTGTCGCCTCACCGGGGTGGACCAGTGTCGAAATGCGCGGTTCGCCACCACTTGTGAGGGTTCGTCATGGAAGGCGTACTCGTCGAACTTCCCGGAGCACCGCTTTGGGGCGTCTTCCACTGGAGGTTCAACCATGCGTGCTGCACGCACTCTGGCGGTGACCGCCACCGCGTTCGCGGCGGTCGGGCTCGCCGCCCCACTCGCCGCCGCCACCCACGGGCCCGACCACCTGGCCGTCAGCGCTGCCCACCAGGTCGACCGGGGAGGTGACGGCGCCAACAGCGTCACCGTCTCCCCCCAGGCCGTGCACCAGGGCGGCATCCTCACGATCTCCGTCCGGAACTGCCCCGGCGGCCGGGTCACGTCCAACGCCTTCCCGACGGTCACCCTCTCCGGCAACGTCAACGGGGTGTCCACCGCCACCGCCCGTATCCACGACCACGCCACGCCCGGTCAGTACAACCTGGCCGTCCAGTGCGGCGGCCGCACGCTCACCCAGACGTTCCGCGTGCTGGCCGGTCAGGGCGCGCAGGGCGGCCTCGGCGGCTCGCTCGCGCCCAGCTCCACGGAGATGGCCGTCGGCGGTTCGCTCGTCGCCGCGGCAGCGCTCGGCGGTGGTCTCTTCATCGCCCGGCGCCGTATGAGCAGCGGAAAGGCCTGACCGCCGAGCCTCCCGGTCGGCCCTGTAGGCCCGTCGCCCCCGACTCCTGAATCAGGAGCCGGGGGCGACGGGCTTGCGGGGGTTCAAGCGGGTTTGCTGACGGGCTTGCGGGGGTTCAAGCGGGTTTGCTGAGGAGAGGCGGTGAGCGGTGGAGCGGGGGAGGCGGTGTGGCCCAGCCCCCGCCGTCAGTGCCGCCGGCCGCCGCCGTGTGTCGACCGGCGTCGTACGACGAAGACGGTTCCGGTGGCGGCGGCGAGGACCAGGCCCGCACCGGCCGCCAGCATCACCGTGTCGACCTCGTCGACCGAACCGCCGAGACCGCCCTGGACACCCCGCGGGGTGGTGAGGATGGTCGAGCTGGTCGTCGCGGTCGCCGTGGTGCCGCTGATGGTCAGATTGACGGTGTCCGTGATGCCACCGGTGCAGTTGAACGCCACCGTGTAGACGGCACCGCGCCGGGCGTCCGCGTCCACCGTTGCGGTGGCCGAGGATCCGGGGGCGATGGTCACCGTGTCGAAGATGCCCGCCGACGCCATCGCCGTACTGCGGCAGCCGGGCGCGGTGAGCGTCACCCGGCCGCCCGGCGCCACCAGCGAGGGGGTCACGACGAAATCGCCCGGTGCCTTCGCTCCGGCGGCCTGGGGGTTCGGTGCGGGTGCGCCGTCCGCCGCGGAGGCGACGGGAGCGGCCAGGGCGAGGGTGGCCGCCCCCAGCAGGGCTGTGGACACGGCACGTATCGCGCGCATGGGTTCCTCCGGGTCTCCGAGGAGCAGCCGCGGAAGCGGTTTCCGCACAAGGACAGGGCATACACCTCGATACCGGAGACGCTAGGAGTGCATTACCACAGCCGCGATCCCAGACGTGCGAATGGGGGATCGATGTCCCCCGTCCGGCCCCGTGGCGTGTCGCGCCGGCTCTAGCTCGTGAGATGCGGGAACAGGTCGGTGAACGGGGTGGCCGTCGCCGAGATGCCGCGCCCGAAGGGCGCGTCGAAGTCCCAGATCAGGAAGAGCAGGAAGGCGATGAGCGCGCTGAACAGACCCGCGAGCAGCAGTTCCCGGCCGGTGCGCCGGATCTGCAGGGTGAAGATCAGTCCGACCGTCACCAGCGCGCCGATGATCAGGCCGAACCACACCACCCCGGGCATGGTCGCCCCCGCGTTCTGCCCCCGGGCGCCCCGCGCGTCGTCCACCACGGCCACCTGGTCCACGAGCGGCTGGTACGCCTGCCCCTCGTGGTCGTCGGCCGGCCGGTAGTCGCTCACGCTCCGGCGCACCTGCTCCAGGAGCCGGGTGCCCTGCTCGCTGAGCTCGCCGTGCTCGGACATGTGGGTCCACTCCTCGTCGACCACGTACGAGACGTACGCGTCGACGTCGGACCGGATCCGGTCCCGGACGTCGGCCGGGTAGACCTCGACCCGGGCCGAGATCTCGTGCAGCGCCTGGGCCTCCTGGCGCACCGTCTCCTGGGCCGCGCCGCGCGCCTCCCAGACCCCGGCGATGGCGAGGCCGAGCACGATCGCGTAGATCACGCCGATCATCATGGTCATGTACTCCATGACGTCGGGGGTCTCGCTGGGGTCGTCGTCGTCGGGCACCCGGCGGTTGTTGATGACGACGATGGTGAGGACGACCGCACAGGCGGCTGCCATGGCGATGGTCAGGACAAGCCATTCGGACATGGTGTTTCCTTCGGCGGGGCTCAGCGGGAGCGGGGACGCAGGATCGCTGTCGCGAGCACCGCGGGGGCGGTGACCAGCAGCATCAAGGACACGAGTGAGGGCCCGCCCGTGGGTTGGGGCCGCGCGGTTCGGCGGTACTCGGGCAGGGCGACGGGCGCGGCGGCCGGCGGCCGCGGACGCAGCGACGGCGTCGGGGACGGCGGAGGGGGAGCGGGCGCCCTGGTCACCCGTGGCGGTGGCGGGGCCGGTGCCGGGGGTAGCGGTGGCGGCTTACGGGTCGGTGGGGCGGGCCGTGGCGGGGGCGGCGGATCCGCGGGTTCGGGAGGGGGTGGTGGCGCGGGCTTCGGCGGTGTCGGCTCCGGCGTGGGCTCCGGCGTGGGTTCCGGAGTCGGTTCGGGCGTGGGCTCCGGGGTGGGTTCCGGACTCGGCGACGGGGGTGGGCTCGGCGTCGGCGAACAGGTGCCCGGACCGGCGACCGCGACCGAGGTGTTCGAGCCGCCCGGTCCGGTCACGGCGTAGGCGCAGGCATCGGCGGCGGCGGGCGCCGGTATGGCGAGCAGCGACAGCAGCGCGGCGGCCGCCAGTGGCCGCGCGAGGAGAGATCCGTACAGAGGCACGCCGAAGAGCATCATCACAGTCCTGGCGCACCACGCCGGGAATCGCGCCGGATTCCCCGGATGGAGGGGATCTCGGAGCACACCGGTTTGACGATCTCCGAAAGATTTCTTCGGCGCCGTTGAGTACGACGCCGCCGGGCCCCGTATCCAATGCCGGGAAGCGGCCGCAGAGGCTGCGCCGACAAGCAATGAGGCAACGGGAGTTGACATGAAGACCTGGGGGAACGCGGCGCTCGCACTGACGGCGGCGGCGATGCTCGCACTGACGACGGCGTGCGGTCAGGAGAAGGGCGACCAGACACTCGGCGGTCAGCCGGCGGGAGCCGCCAACCCGGCCGGTGCCCCCGCGGACAGCGGCTACAGCTCGGGCGGATACGCCTCCGGGGGCTACGGCGACAGCGGCGGCGGCGAGGCGGAGCCCGCCGGGCAGATGGCGGTGGCGTCCACCAAGCAGCTCGGCAAGGTGGTCACCGACAGCGAGGGCTTCACCCTCTACCGCTTCGACAAGGACTCCTCCTCCCCGCCGAAGGCCACCTGCGAGGGCGACTGCGCCAAGGCGTGGCCCGTGGTCAGTCCGGACGGAGCAAAGGCCCCGGCCGGTGTGGACGCCTCGCTGCTCGGTGAGGTGACCCGCGCCGACGGCAGCAAGCAACTGACGCTCGGCGGCTGGCCGATGTACCGGTACGCCAAGGACACCAAGCCCGGAGACGTCAACGGTCACGGTGTCGGCGGCACCTGGTTCGCCTCCGCCCCCGACGGAAAGAAGGCCTCGGCGGCGGCCGACGGCGGAGCGGCCGAGGAAGGCGCCGAGGAGGAGCCGGTGACGGACGCGGCCGGGCTCTCGGTGCGCAAGGATCCCAAGCTCGGTGACATCGTGGTCGATTCGCGAGGAATGACGGTCTACCGCTTCAAGAAGGATTCCGCCTGGCCCATGAAGACGGCCTGCACCGGCGCCTGCCTGGAGAAGTGGCCGGTTGTCGCCCCCGTGGACAAGAACGACATCGAGGGCATCACGAAGAAGGGCTACGTCACCTTCGACCGGCCCGACGGCATCAAGCAGCAGACCATCGACTGCTGGCCCCTCTACACCTTCGCCGGCGACGAGGCGCCCGGAGACACCAACGGCCAAGGTGTGGGCGGTACCTGGTACGCCGTGTCCCCCGAGGGAAAGCTGGTCGGAGCGCCCAAGTAGGTCCCCCGCGCCGCGCTTCCGGCCTGTCGGCCCGCCGTCACCCCACGGGTGACGGCGGGCCGGCGCACGTCCATATGCACGTGAAAATGCACGAGCTGAAGGCGTGAACTCTCCGTTCCTCTCGCACGTGCCAATGGCGTGTGACGAAGAACGGACCGCGAATTTCCGTTTCCACTCGCTCTCGCGACGGGCGATCAGTAGCCTCGGCTCGAACACCGGCCGCGAACACCTGGCCGTATCAACCGTGGTTGACCTGTTGGAGACATTGATGGAGCGTCCCGCCTGGGCCCCGCCGGGCATCGATATCTCGGTGCCGAGCGTGTCCCGAATGTATGACTTCTATCTGGGCGGCTCGCACAATTTCGAGGTGGACCGCGAAGCGGCCCGCAAGGCCATGGAGTTCATGCCGGGACTCCCCAAGGTGATGCAGGCGAACCGTGCCTTCATGCGCCGCGCCGTGCGGTACGCCGTCGCCGAGGGAGTCACCCAGTTCCTCGACATAGGCTCCGGCATCCCGACGTTCGGCAACGTCCACGAGGTCGCCATGGCCGCGACGCCCGACGCACGCGTCGTGTACGTCGACCACGACCCGGTGGCCGTCGCGCACAGCCGGGCCGTCCTCGCGGGCGAGGACCGCGCCGCCGTCGTCGCGGCCGATCTGCGCAAGCCCCGGGAGATCCTGGACAGCCCCGAGGTGCGCCAACTCCTCGACCTGGAACGGCCCGTGGCGCTGCTGCTGGTGGCCGTCCTGCACTTCCTGGAGGACGAGGACGATCCGCGCGCGGCGGTCGCCGAGCTGCTCGACGCGCTCGCCCCGGGCAGCCTGCTCGTGCTGACCCACGCCTCCTACGAGGGCATCCCGCTGACGCAGGACCAGGCCGAGGGCACCGTCGGGGTGTACCGCCGGATCCGCAACCCCCTCGTCATGCGCTCGCGCGCCGAGATCAGCAGCTTCTTCGACGGCTGCGAGCCGGTCGAGCCGGGCCTGGTGGCCATGCCGGAATGGCGGCCCGAGAGCCCGGTCGAGGAGGAGGATCCCTACGCCTTCTCGGGCTTCGCAGGTGTGGGGCGCAAGGCGTGAAGGTGCCGTCGCAGCCGTCAGGCTCCGGCGCGGAACCGGACAGCCTCGAAGACAGACTCCGGCGGTTCGTCACCATCTGGAGCCGGGCCACCTTCCCTGTCACGGCCACCTCCATGACCCGCGCCGAGTTCGAGCAGCAACTGATGCCGCTCGCCCGCGAGCTGCGTACCGCGCTGCACGACCGGTCCTTCGACACGGCACCGGCGCACCGCGCCGGTGCCGCGCTGGTCGGCATCCACTGCACGGAACCCGACGCGCTCAGCCGCACCCTCGGGGTCATCGACGCATATCTGGTGCTCTACTGCGGCGACGAGGAGCGCACCTCCACGGAGGAGCTGCGGGCCCGCTGTTCACGGCTCCAGCACGCCATGGCGGCCGGCTTCGCGCAGGCCCTGCGCGAGCGGACCCGCGCGGAGCAGGAGGCCATCGCCCGCTCCGCGCTCAGCGCCCGGAACGCCGCCGAGGTCGCCCTGCACGCCACGGAGAGCCGCTTCCGGGCGGTCTTCGACGGAGCGGCGGTCGGGATCGGCATCGCCGACCTCGAAGGGAACGTCCTCGAGGTCAACGAGACCCTCACCCGGATGTTCGGCGGTCTCGACCAGCAGATCCGTGCCCGCAAGGTCAGGGAGTGGGCCCACCCCGAGGACGGCCCGCACGTCTGGAAGCTCTACGACGAGCTGGTGCGCGGCGAGCGCGAGCACTACCGCGTCGAGAAGCCGTACTACCGGGGCGACGGCACCGTCCTGTGGACCAATCTCACGGTCTCGCTGCTGCGCGACGCCGAGGGCTTCCCGCAGTACCAGCTGGCGCTCCTCGAGGACACCACCGAGCGGCGGCTGCTCAACCTGCGCCTGCGGTACGAGGCGACTCACGACGCGCTCACCGGTCTGCCGAACCGGACCCTGTTCTTCGAGCGCCTGGAGAAGGCGCTCACCCCGGCCGACGGCGGCCGCTTCGGCCTCTGCTACCTCGACCTGGACGGCTTCAAGGCCATCAACGACAGCCTCGGCCACTCGACCGGTGACCGGCTGCTCGTCGAGGTCGCCGACCGGCTGCAGAGCTGCGCCACAGCCCCGGGCGAGATGGTGGCCCGGCTCGGCGGCGACGAATTCGTCGCGCTGACCACCGGCCCGAACACCGAGCGGGAGGTCGTCGAGCTGGCGAACCGTATCCTCGCCACGCTCGCCACCCCCGTCCGGATCGACGGCCGTGAGCTGACGGTCCGCGGCAGCGTCGGTGTCGTCGAGGGCCCGGCGGGGGAGCGGACCCCGGCGGAGGTGCTGCGCAGCGCCGACATCACCATGTACCGCGCCAAGTCGGCCGGCGGGAACCGCTTCGAGTTCGCCGACGCCGAGGCCGACGCCCGCGCGATCACCCGCCACGGGCTGACCACCGCGCTTCCGGCGGCCCTGGAGCGCGGCGAGTTCTTCATCGAGTACCAGCCGCTGGTGCACCTCGGCGACGGCAGCGTGCACGGCGCCGAGGCACTCGTACGGTGGTGCCATCCGCAGCACGGCGTCCTGGGGCCCGACCGGTTCATACCGCTCGCCGAGAACACCGGACTGATCGTGCCCCTGGGTCGCTGGGTGCTCCAGGAGGCCGTCCGGCAGGCCCGCTTCTGGCAGGCCCGGCACGCCGACGGCGGCCCGCTGCGCATCAACGTCAACCTCTCGCCGACCCAGCTGCACCACCCGCGCCTGGTCGCCGACACCGTCGACGTCCTGGAGCGGTCGGGGCTCGAGCCGGGTGCGCTGTGCCTGGAGGTCACCGAGTCGGCGCTGATCGGCGCGGACGACGACCTCCTGAAGCCGCTCCGGCAGCTCGCCGAGATGGGCGTGGACATCGCGCTGGACGACTTCGGCACGGGGTACTCGAACCTGGCCAATCTGCGCCGGCTGCCGGTGAGCGTGCTCAAGCTGGACCGTTCCTTCACCCAGGGCATGCAGCAGCATCCGGCGGACCCGGTCGATCTGAAGATCGTGGAGGGGATCGTCTCGCTGGCGCACAGCCTGGAACTGGCGGTGACGGTGGAGGGGGTGGAGACCGGCGCGCAGGCGCAGCAGCTGCGTGAACTGGGCTGCGACACGGCCCAGGGCTGGTACTACGCCCGCCCGGGCGCCCCGGACCGGATCCACTCCTTGCTCCTGGCG
Source organism: Streptomyces sp. NPDC012508 (assembly GCF_042902595.1). Lineage (NCBI taxonomy): Bacteria > Bacillati > Actinomycetota > Actinomycetes > Kitasatosporales > Streptomycetaceae > Streptomyces > Streptomyces sp. NPDC012508. The sequence goes on along the minus strand of NZ_JBIBEO010000001.1, from coordinate 586,499 downwards.
GACGCGGTGTGACGACGCCGACGGACCCCTCTGACCCCGGCCCGCGGTGAGGGCAGTCGTTCGGCAGGGCGGCACGCATGTCCACGGCGGTGCGGGACGGCTGCCGGCGGCGCGGACGGTTACCCACGGCGGCGCGGGACGGTTGCCTACGGCGCGCGGACGGTTGCCCACGCCAGCGCGGGACGGTTGCCCACGGTGGCGCGGCAGGGTTGCCCGTGATCCGGGCGTGACGGTCATGCCGAGTGCAGGAGCAGGCGTTGCAGCTCCCTCGCCGCGCGAGGTGGCGCCACGTCGCTGCGGTGGGCCAGGGCGATCGTGCGGCGCAGGCCCGGGCGCGCCAGGGCCGTGACACGGAGGTCGCGGCCCGCGCGCGCCGCGACCATGGCCGGGACCACCGCCACACCTAGACCGGCCCGTACGAACCCCAGCACCGCGTCCATCTCGCCCCCCTCCACCGTGAACGTCGGCTCGAAGCCCTCCGCCCGGCACGCGGCCACCGTCAGCTCCCGCAGGTCGTAGCCGTGCCGGAACATCACCAGCGGCTGGTCGCGCAGATCCGCGATCCGCACCGGCCGGGCCGGCGCGGCCGCCGCCGCGCTCGACACCACCACCAGGTCCTCGCGCAGCAGCTCCACCGTCGTCAGCGCCGGGGACGGCGTCGGCAGCGGCAGCACCACGAGCGCCAGGTCGAGCGCGCCCCGCGCCAGCTCCCGTACGAGATCGTGCGAGCCGCCCTCCTCGATGAGCAGCTGGATCCCCGGGTGCTGGTCGTGGAAGGCGCGCAGCACGTCCGGCAGCAGCCCCGTGCACAGGCTCGGCGTCGCGCCCAGCCGCACCCGCCCCCGCCTGAGCTGCACCAGCTCCTGCACCTCGTGCCGCGCCGTGTCCGTGTCCGCCAGGATCCGGCGCGCCAGAGGCAGCAGCGCCTCGCCCGCGTCGGTCAGCGCGATGTTCCCCCGCGCCCGGCTGAACAGCTCCGCCCCCAGCTCCTTCTCCAGGGCCCGGATCTGCTGCGAGAGCGAGGGCTGGGAGACGTGCACCCGCTCGGCGGCGCGCGTGAAATGCCGGGTCTCGGCCACCGCGACGAAGTACTGAAGCTGCTGGAACTGCATAGGCTGAGCCTATCGAGATGAGCCGGACCATGTCTTGGACCTCTCGGGCCCTTCGGCTCTACCGTCGGTCGCATGGCTCTGGCAACGAAGGCGGCACCCCCGCCGCCCACCCGCCCCCGCGGCTTCTGGTCGTCGACCATCGGCAAGAAGACGGTGATGGCCGTCAGCGGCCTGCTGATGCTCGGCTACCTCGTGGCGCACGTCATGGGCAACCTCAAGGTCTTCTTCGGCCCCGCGGAGTTCAACGAGTACGGCCACTGGCTGCGCACCATGGGCGCCCCCGTCCTGCACTACTCCTGGGCCCTCTGGCTCGTCCGGATCGTGCTGGTCGCCGCCGTCGTCGCCCACGCCGTCTCCGCCTACCAGCTCAGCAGGCGCGACATCAAGGCCCGCCCCACCGGCTACGTCCACCGCCGCAAGGGCTCCTCCTACGCCACCCGCACCATGCGCTGGGGCGGGATCATCGTCGCCCTCTTCATCGTCTGGCACGTCCTCGACCTGACCACCGGGACCGTCCACCCCGGCGGCTTCCAGGAGGGCCGGCCGTACGAGAACGTCGTGGACACCTTCTCCACCTGGTACGGCAACGTCATCTACATCGTCGCCATGCTCGCCGTCGGTCTCCACGTCCGCCACGGCTTCTGGAGCGCCGCCCAGACCCTCGGCGTCGGCAGCGCCCGCCGCGAGCGGCTGCTCAAGGCCCTCGCGAACGGCCTCGCGCTCGTCCTGACCGTGGGCTTCATCTCCGTACCCGTAGCCGTCATGACCGGAGTGGTGAGCTGACATGAGCTTCCTCGACTTTACGACCGGAGAGCCGGTCGTCGACCACAAGGCCCCCGCGGGCCCGATCGCGGAACGCTGGGACACCCGCCGCTTCCAGGCCAAGCTGGTCAACCCCGCCAACCGCCGCAAGCACACCGTCATCGTCGTCGGCACCGGCCTCGCGGGCGGCTCCGCCGGCGCGACGCTCGCCGAACAGGGCTACCACGTCGTCCAGTTCTGCTACCAGGACTCCCCGCGCCGCGCCCACTCCATCGCCGCCCAGGGCGGCATCAACGCCGCCAAGAACTACCGCAACGACGGCGACTCCATCCACCGCCTCTTCTACGACACCGTCAAGGGCGGCGACTTCCGCGCCCGCGAGTCCAACGTCCACCGGCTCGCCCAGATCTCGGTCGAGATCATCGACCAGTGCGTCGCCCAGGGCGTCCCCTTCGCCCGCGAGTACGGCGGACTCCTCGACACCCGCTCCTTCGGCGGCGTCCAGGTCTCCCGCACGTTCTACGCCCGCGGTCAGACGGGCCAGCAGCTGCTCCTCGGCGCGTACCAGGCGCTCTCCCGGCAGATCGCCGCGGGCAACGTCGAGATGCACGCCCGCACCGAGATGCTCGACCTGATCGTGGTCGACGGCCGGGCGCGCGGGATCGTCGCCCGCGACCTGGTCACCGGCGCGATCTCCACCCACTACGCGGACGCGGTGGTCCTCGCCAGCGGCGGCTACGGCAACGTCTTCTACCTGTCGACGAACGCCATGAACTCCAACGCCACCGCGGTCTGGCGGGCCCACCGGCGCGGCGCGTACTTCGCCAACCCCTGCTTCACCCAGATCCACCCCACCTGCATCCCGCGCACCGGCGACCACCAGTCCAAGCTCACCCTGATGAGCGAGTCGCTGCGCAACGACGGCCGCATCTGGGTCCCGAAGGCGAAGGGCGACACCCGCCCCGCCGCCGACATCCCCGAGGACGAGCGCGACTACTACCTGGAGCGCATCTACCCCTCCTTCGGCAACCTCGTCCCGCGCGACATCGCCTCCCGCGCCGCGAAGAACGTCTGCGACGAGGGCCGCGGTGTCGGCCCCGGAGGCCAGGGGGTGTACCTCGACTTCGCCGACGCCATCCGGCGGATGGGCCGCAAGGCGGTCGAGGAGAAGTACGGCAACCTCTTCGACATGTACGAGCGGATCACGGCGGAGAACCCGTACGAGGTCCCGATGCGGATCTACCCGGCCGTGCACTACACGATGGGCGGACTCTGGGTCGACTACGACCTCCAGACCACCGTCCCGGGCCTGTTCGCCATCGGCGAGGCCAACTTCTCCGACCACGGTGCCAACCGGCTCGGCGCGTCCGCGCTGATGCAGGGCCTCGCCGACGGCTACTTCGTCCTGCCCTCCACCATCAACGACTACCTCGCCCGCCACCCGCACGCGCAGCCGGTCACCGACGAGCACCCGGCCGTACGCGAGGCGCTCGCCGAGACCGAGGACCGGCTGAACCTGCTGCTCGCCGTGGACGGCGACCGGACACCGGACTCCTTCCACCGTGAACTCGGCGAACTGATGTGGGAGTTCTGCGGCATGGCCCGCACCGACGAGGGCCTGCGCAAGGCGCTCGACCGCGTTCCGCAGATCCGTGACGAGTTCTGGCGCCGGATCAAGGTCCCGGGCACCGGCGAGGAGTTCAACCAGTCGCTGGAGAAGGCCAACCGGATCGTCGACTATCTGGAGCTCGCCGAGCTGATGTGCCTCGACGCGCTGAACCGCGCCGAGTCCTGCGGCGGCCACTTCCGCGAGGAGTCCCAGACGCCGGACGGCGAGGCCGCTCGCCGCGACGAGGAGTTCTCGTACGCGGCGGCCTGGGAGTTCGGCGGAACCGGCGAAGCCCCCGTCCTGCACAAGGAAGACCTCGTCTTCGAGTACGTCCACCCCACCCAGCGGAGCTACGCATGAAGCTCACCCTGCGCGTCTGGCGCCAGAAGAACGCCGACGCCCCCGGCGCCATGTCCACCTACGACGTGGACGGAATCTCCTCCGACATGTCGTTCCTGGAGATGCTCGACACGCTCAACGAGGAGCTCATCCTGCGCGGTGAGGACCCCGTCGCGTTCGACCACGACTGCCGCGAGGGCATCTGCGGCGCGTGCAGCCTGGTCATCAACGGCGACGCCCACGGTCCCGAGCGCACCACCACCTGCCAGCTCCACATGCGGTCCTTCCGCGACGGCGACACCATCGACATCGAGCCCTGGCGGGCCTCCGCCTTCCCCGTCGTCAAGGACCTGGTCGTCGACCGCTCCGCCTTCGACCGCATCATCCAGGCCGGCGGCTACATCAGCGCCCCCACGGGCTCGGCCCCCGAGGCCCACGCGACGCCGGTGCCGAAGGCCGACGCCGACTTCGCGTTCGAGCACGCCGAGTGCATCGGCTGCGGCGCGTGCGTGGCAGCCTGCCCGAACGGCTCGGCGATGCTCTTCACCTCGGCGAAGGTCAACCACCTGAACGTCCTGCCCCAGGGCGCACCGGAGCGCGAGACCCGCGTCCTGGACATGGTGGGCCAGATGGACGCCGAAGGCTTCGGCGGCTGCACCCTCACCGGGGAGTGCGCGACGGCCTGCCCGAAGGGGATCCCGCTGCCGTCGATCGCGGCCATGAACAAGGAGTGGCTGCGCGCGACACGCAAGTCCGGCCGCCGGTAGGTACGTTCAGCGCTCCGCCCGCCACGCGACGGGCGCCGGCTCAGCCGCCGACCGCGCGCAAGGTGCCCGGCCGGCGGCCGACGAGCCGGTCCAGGGCGGCGGAGGACGCCTCGTCGGCGGGCAGCCGTACCACCAGCTGCTGACCGTCGGTCTCCAGATCGAGCACCTCGTACGCGAGACGCAGCTCGCCGGCCTCGGGGTGCACCAGCCGCTCGACCCCCGAGCGCTCCGGCAGGAGGCCGGCGTCGGCCACCCGGTCCGAGAACGCCGCACCGGCGGTGACCGTCAGCTCCCTGGCCAGCTCGGCCATCGCGGGATCGGAGCCGGTGACACCCAAGTACAGTCCCGCCACCTGCTGGTCGGCGACCCGGTCCCAGTCCGGGTAGACCTCACGGGCCCGCGGATCGGTGAGAACGAAGCGCGGCATGCTCGGCGGATCGCCGTCGAGCAGGCCCACCGGTCCCGCGAGCCGCGCGAAGCCGTCGCTGTACGCGACGATCTCACCCAGCATGTTCGACACCGAGGCCGGCGTCTCGCCGAGCCGGTCGACCAGCGCGCGCACCGTGGACCGCACCTCGCGGGCCGGTACCGGAGCCGCCGAGCACAGGTGCTGGTGGTGCTCGATCTTCTGCAGCCGCCGCAGATGGATCCGGGCGTCGAGCGGCAGTCGCAGGGCGTCGCTCAGCGCGCCGAGGACCTGGGCCGACGGGTTGCGGTCCCGGCCCTGCTCGAGGCGGGCGAGGTACTCGACGCTGATCCCGGCGAGCATCGCCAGCTCCGTCCGTCGCAGCCCCGGGGTCCGGCGGCGTGTCCCGGCCGGCAGCCCGGCCTGGGCCGGGGACAGGGCCTCGCGTCGGGCGCGCAGGAACGCCCCCAGTTCGTTGTCGCTCACTCCACGATCGTACGAGCACGGGGCGCCGCGAGGGTGGCCCTGTCACTACCAGGCTCCGCCACTACCCGTCTCGGCGCGGCCTTCCTCGTGGGACGGCGAGGCCCCAGCGTGGAGCCATGACCACTGAACAGCAGACCAGCTCGACCGCACTTCCGCTGACCGCCGGCCGCTGGGCCTTCGACCCGCTGCACTCCGCCGTCGGCTTCACCATCCGTCACCTCGGCATCTCCAAGGTGCGCGGCCGCTTCAACGACCTGGACGCGGAGCTCGTCGTCGGCGAGAGCCTGGCGGACTCCTCGATCACCGCGACCGTCGCGCTCGCCTCCATCGACACCGGCAACGCGGACCGAGACGCGCATGTGCGGGCCGCCGACCTGCTCGACGTGGAGAAGCGCCCCACGATGACCTTCCGCTCCACCCGGATCGGCGGCGCGGGGGAGGAGTGGACCCTGGAGGGGGACCTCACCATCGGGGACGTGACCCGCCCGATCACCTTCGACGTCGAGTTCGGCGGCGTCGTCGACGTACCGGTGGACGGCAGCCGGCACGCGGGCTTCGACGCCACCGGCGAGTTCCGCCGCAGCGACTTCGGCCTCGACTTCGCGCCCGGATTTCTCGGCGACGTGATCAAGGTCAGCCTGGAGGTCCAGTTCGTCGAGCCCGCGTAGCCGGTGCCGGAGGGAACCGGACGGGCCTCAGCCGTCGAGCCGGGCCGCGAGATAGGGCGCGGTCCGGCTCTCCGGCGCTGCGGCCACCGCGCGCGGTGGCCCCTCGGCGACGATCCGGCCCCCCTCCTCACCTCCGCCGGGGCCGAGGTCCACGACCCAGTCCGCGGTGGCGACCACGTCCATGTCGTGCTCGACGACGACCACCGAATGCCCTGCGTCGACCAGGCCGTGGAGCTGGCGCATCAGCACCTCCACGTCGGCCGGGTGGAGCCCTGTCGTCGGCTCGTCCAGGACGTAGAGGGTGTGCCCGCGGCGCAGCCGCTGGAGCTCGGCGGCGAGCTTGATGCGCTGGGCCTCGCCACCGGAGAGCTCGGTCGCCGGCTGGCCGAGCCGCAGATAGCCGAGGCCGACGTCCAGCAGCGTGCGCAGGCTGCGCGCGGCGGCCGGGGTGCCGGCGAAGAAGTCCGACGCCGACTCGACCGTCAGATCCAGGACCTCCGCGATGGTGAGCCCGCGCAGCCGCACCTCCAGCGTCTCCGGGTTGTAGCGGGCGCCCCGGCAGTCGGGGCAGGGGGCGTACGTGCTCGGCAGGAACAGCAGCTCGACCGAGACGAAGCCCTCGCCCTGGCACGTCTCGCACCGCCCGCCGGGCACGTTGAACGAGAACCGACCCGCCTTGTACCCGCGCGCCCGGGCCTCCTCGGTGGCTGTGAACAGCTTCCGCACCACGTCGAAGAGACCCGTGTACGTGGCGAGGTTGGAGCGCGGTGTCCGGCCGATCGGCTTCTGATCCACCGTCACCAGCCTTTCCACACCCTCCAGTTCCTCGCCTAGCATGCCGACCAGGGTCGACTTGCCCGACCCGGAGACCCCGGTCACCGCCGTGAGGACACCGGTCGGGAAAGCCGCCTCGACGGCCTTGAGGTTGTGCCGGGTGACCGGGCCGGTGCGCAGCCAGCCGGTGGGCCTGCGCACCGTACGCTCGGGAGCGGGCGCACGGTCGAAGAGGAAGCGGCGGGTCGCCGACTCCTCCACGTCCGCCAGTCCGTGCGGCGGACCGCTGTGCAGGACGCGGCCGCCGTGCACTCCTGCCCGCGGGCCGACGTCCACGATCCAGTCGGCGTGGCGGATCACATCGAGATGGTGCTCGACCACGAACACCGTGTTGCCGGCCGCCTTGAGGCGGTCCAGGACGACCAGGAGCGCCTCGGTGTCGGCCGGGTGCAGACCCGCGGACGGCTCGTCGAGGACGTACACGACTCCGAAGAGACCCGAGCGCAGCTGGGTGGCCAGCCGCAGCCGTTGGAGCTCGCCGTTGGAGAGCGACGGGGTGGTGCGGTCCAGACTGAGATAGCCGAGGCCCAGCTCGGTCACGGTGCCGATCCGCGCGACGAGGTCCTCGGTCAGGACCCGCGCCGTCTCCGAGCCGTCGTGGTCGCCCAGCAGCCCCGCCAGCACCGTCAGCGGCAGCGCGGCCAGTTCGGCGATCGTCCGGCCCGCGAACGTCACCGCGAGCGCCTCCGGACGCAGCCGGCCGCCCGCGCACACCGGGCACGGCGCGCTGGTCAGGAAGCGCTCGGCCTTCGCCCGCAGCGTGGCGCTCTTCGAGTCGGAGAAGGTGTGCATCACATAGCGCCGCGCGCTCATGTACGTGCCCTGGTAGGGGCGTTGGATGCGCCCCGCCTCCCGTACCGGATGGACCGTGACGACCGGCTGCTCCTCCGTGAAGAGGATCCACTCCCGGTCCTTCGCGTCGAGCTCCCGCCAGGGACGGTCGACGTCGTGGCCGAGCGTGTCCAGCACGTCGCGGAGGTTCTTGCCCTGCCACGCACCGGGCCAGGCGGCGATCGCCCCGTCCCGGATCGACAACTCCGGGTCCGGTACCAGCAGTTCTTCGCTGGTCTCGTGGACCAGGCCAAGGCCGTGGCACTCGGGGCAGGCGCCGGCGGCGGTGTTGGGTGAGAACGCGTCGGAGTCGAGCCGCGGTGCCCCCGCCGGATACGTACCGGCGCGGGAGAAGAGCATGCGCAGCGAGTTGGACAGGGTGGTGACCGTGCCGACCGACGAGCGCGCGTTCGGCGAGGAGCGGCGCTGTTCGAGGGAGACCGCCGGAGGGAGCCCGGTGATCTCGCCTACCTTCGGTGCCCCCACCTGGTGGATCAGCCGCCGGGCGTACGGCGCGACCGACTCGAAGTAGCGGCGCTGGGCCTCCGCGTAGATCGTCCCGAACGCGAGCGAGGACTTGCCGGAGCCGGACACCCCGGTGAAGACGGCGATCGCGTCGCGCGGGACGTCCACGTCGACGCCGGCAAGGTTGTGCTCGCGGGCGCCGCGGACGCGGACGTACGGGTCGTGGCCGTCGAGGGGAGTGTCGGGCATTCCGTAATTCTAGGTGTTTGCGCTGGTCAGACCCGCCACGCGAGCCAGTCGGCGGTACGAGTCGAGCAGCGCCGCACGGTCGTACGTACTGGTCGTCACCAGCACCTCCTGCGCCCCGCTCTCCTTCACCACGCGCTCCAGCGCGTCGCCGACCTGCTCCTCCGTGCCGCACACATGCCCGGTCAGGCCCGACTCGAAGAAGCCGCGCTGCTTGTCGGTCATGGAGAGCCGCCGGACGGCCTCGACGGGCATGAGGGGCGGGAAGACGCCCTGGGTGCGGGAGTGCGCGAGCGACCACGCCTCCGGGATCAGCAGGTTCCGTGCCTCCTCCTCGGTCGCGGCCACGGCGACCGTACCCGCGATCACGACGTACGGCTCCTCGGCCCACGCGGACGGCCGGAAAGCGGACCGGTAGGTGTCGACGGCGCCCAGCATCCGCTCCCTGCCCCGCAGATCGCCGATGACCAGCGGCAGTCCGGCCTCGGCGGCGATCGACGCGCCTTCGCCGGTCGCGAGGACGTACGGCGGGACCCGCAGGCCCTCGGCCGGGCGGGCGTGCACCTGGGGATGGGCGGTCTGGGTGCCCGTGAACCAGCCGAGCAGCTCCGCCAGCTGTTCGCCGAACCGGTCGGCGTCCTCCTTGTCCCGGCCGAGCGCGCGCCGGATCCCGTCGGTGAAGCCGACGGATCGGCCGAGGCCCATGTCGATCCGGCCGGGGAACAGCGACTCCAGGACGCCGAACTGTTCGGCGACGACCATCGGCTGGTGGTTGGGGAGCATCACCCCGCCGGTGCCGACCCGGATGGTCGAGGTGGCGGCGGCCACGGCGGCCGCGAGGACGGTCGGCGCGGAGCCGGCCACACCGGGCACGCTGTGGTGCTCCGAAACCCAGAACCGGTGGTACCCGAGCGCCTCCACCTCCCGCGCAAGCTCCACACTCGCCCGCAGGGCGACGGCCCCGTCCTCGCCCTCCCGCGTCCGGGAACGGTCGAGGAGGGAGAATCGGATGCCGCCGAGAGAAGAGGTCACGCTCCGTTCAACGCGCGGCGGCGCGAAGGATTCCCGGAGGGCCGACGCCTCCCCGGGCCGCGTGCCCGGGCCGGGTCTCGCGTGCCCGCGTCCCTCGGCGGTCCGCGTGCCCAGGCCCGGCCCCGGTCTCGCGTGCCCGCGTCCCTCGGCGGTCCGCGTGCCCAGGCCCGGCCCCGGTCTCGCGTGCCCGCGTCCCCCGGCGGTCCGCGTGCCCAGGCCCGGCCCCGGTCTCGCGTGCCCGCGTCCCCCGGCGGTCCGCGTGCCCAGGCCCCGGCGGGCCGCGTGTTCGCGCTCACGCCCGGGCTGCCTACGCTGTCCGTGTGACGCGTACCAGCAGCCCCCTCGCCGTGTTCGATCTTGACAACACCCTCGCCGGCACCGCGCACCGGCAGCGGTTCCTGGAGCGCCGGCCGCGCGACTGGGCGGCGTTCTTCGCCGCGGCGCCGCAGGACCCGCCGCTCGCACAGGGCGTCGCCCTGTGCCTGGAGGCCGCCGAGGAGTGCGAGATCGTCTACCTGACCGGGCGTCCCGAGCGCTGTCGCCGGGACACCGTCGCCTGGCTGGCCGTGCAGGGACTGCCGGAGGGTGCCCTGCACATGCGGCGCGACCGGGACTTCCGCCCCGCCCGTCACACCAAGCTGGAGATCCTGCGCCGGCTCGGCCGGGACCGTGAGATCCGGATGCTCGTCGACGACGACGAGCTGGTCTGCGACGCGGCCGAGGCAGCCGGCTTCACCGTCGTACGGGCCCGCTGGGCGGCCGCCTCGGAGGCGCTGAAGGACGCCCAGGAGAAGGAGGGCCGTACCTGACCGCGGAGCTCGTCGGGCGCCCCGGCCCTCAGGCGCCCGTTCCGCGCAGGAGCCGTCCCTCGGGTGCCGCCGCCGCAGATCCCCGTGAGGCCTCTCAGGCCCCGCCCTCCTCCAGTCGGAAGCCGACCTTGAGACCGACCTGGTAGTGCCCGATCTCCCCGTCGACGATGTGGCCGCGGACCTGCGTCACCTCGAACCAGTCCAGGCCCCGGAGGTTCTGTCCGGCACGCTGGATGCCGTTGCGGATGGCCTGGTCGACACCCTCCGGGGAGGTGCCGACGATCTCGGTGACGCGATACGTGTGGTTCGACATGGGGGCCGAACTCCTCTCGGTGGGGGTCACTCCACGGTGCCCCACCACGCCCCGGTCCGCGACACGTCGGGCTCCGGGTGGTCCGGCGCGCCGTCCGTGAGGGCGAGGCGGGAGACGATCCGGTAGCGGTCGCCCCGGTACAGCGAGCGGACGTACTCCACCGGGCGCCCGCCCGTGTCCGAGGTGATCCGGTCGAAGAGCAGGGCGGGGGAGAGGACGGGGACGTCGAGCAGCACGGCCTCCTCCTCGCTCAGGACCGTCGGCTCGATCGACTGCACCGCCCGCGCCGTCCGGATGCCGCACTTCTCGCGCAGATGCGCGTAGAAGCCGCGCTCCATGTCGGCCGGGGTCAGGCCGGGGACCAGCTCGGCCGGGATGTGCAGATGCTCCAGGGCGATCGGCGCTCCGTCGACCCGCCGCAGCCGGGCCACGTAGAGCAGCTCCGCCGCGGGGGAGATCGTCAGCTTCCGGCCGATGCGCGCGCCCGCCCGTACGGTACGGAACTCGAGCACCGTGCTCGTCCAGCTCCCCCGGCTCGGGGGCGCCCCCGCCGCGTGGTCCTCGGCCACCAGTTCCTGGGTGATCTTGACCGGGGCCACGAACATGCCGCGTCCGTGCTCCCTCACCAGCGCTCCCGTGGCCACCAGCTCGTCGACGGCCGCCCGCAGGGTGGGGCGCGAGACGCCGAGGGTGGCGCACAGGGTGCGTTCGGAGGGGATGGCGTCGCCCGGGCGACGTCCGTCGATCACGGCCAGCAGATGCTCCCGTACCCGCTCCCGCTTGAGTTCCATCGCGTGCCCTCCCCGCCGTGGCTCCGGCGGTCAGTATGCATCGCCCTCCGTCGAGGAGGTCACGACGCCGTCGCGGGTGAAGTCGAGCCGGGAGACGATCCGGTAGCGGTCGCCCCGGTAGACCGAGTGGACGTACTCGACGGGCCGGGCCGAGGTGTCGAGGGTGAGGCGCTCGATCAGCAGGGCGGGGGAGAGGACGGGGACGTCGAGCAGCCGCGCCTCCGCCTCGCTGACGACCGTCGGCTCGATGGACTGCGTCGCCTCCCGGACATGGATGCGATGGTGCTCGCGCAGATGGTCGTAGAGGTCGCCTGCCTCCAGCTCCTCGGCGGTGAGCGCGGAGGGCACCAGGTCCGCCGGGATGTGGAGGTGCTCGATGGCCATGGGGGAGCCGTCGACCAGGCGGAGCCGCGCGATGTAGAGCAGCTCGGCGGCGGGGGAGACCCGGAGCTTGCGTCCGATCCGAGCCCCCGCCCGCGTCCGGGCGGACTCCAGCACCGTGCTCGACCAGCTGCCCGCGGCCCGGGGAACGCTGAACGCCGTGTCGTCCGGGGCGAGTTGCTGGGTGATCTTGGCGGGGGCGACGAACATGCCGCGCCCGTGTTCCCGTACGAGCGCTCCCGTCGCGACGAGCTCGTCGACCGCGGCGCGCAGGGTGGGGCGCGAGACGCCGAGGGCGGCGCACAACGTGCGTTCGGAGGGGATCGGGTCACCCGGGCCGCCCGCCTCGATCAGGCCCAGCAGATGCTCCCGTACCCGCTCCCGCTTCAGCACCCCGCCCGAGGGGCTGTCCTTCATGCGCTCTCCCTGACTCCTGACTGGTCAACTGGTAAGGCCCATCCTAACCATGGTTCCTGAGGGGGGCAGGTCGGTGAACAACGCATATTTTTCAAGGGGTTGACGCCCACATTGGTCCATGCCACCTTCTGGTCACGTAGCTGACCACTTGACCAATTGGTCAATTCTTCCTTCTCCGAGGTGCCCGTGAAGACCAGATCTCTCGCAGCGCCCGTCGCCCTCGCGGCGACCCTCGCGCTCTGTGTCACCGCCTGCGGTTCCACGGACGACCCGAAGGCCGGCGGACCCGGCAAGGTCACCGTGTGGATCATGAAGGACAGCGTCACCGACGACTTCCTCACCCGCTTCCGTACCGACTTCGAGGCGACGCACCAGGGCACCACCCTCGACATCCAGATCCAGGAGTGGGACGGCATCGGCGAGAAGGTCACCGCGGCCCTGGCCAGCAAGGACGCCCCGGACGTCATCGAGGTCGGCAACACCCAGGTCGCGCAGTACGCGGCGAGCGGCGGCGTCCGCGACCTCAGCGACAAGGTCGACGAGCTGAACGGCGCCGACTGGCTGCCCGGGCTCGCCGAGCCCGGAAGGATCGACGGCAAGCAGTACGGCATCCCCTGGTACGCCGCCAGCCGTGTGGTCATCTACCACAAGGACCTCTTCGCGCAGGCCGGCATCACCGCCCCGCCCAAGACCCGCGACGAGTGGCTCGCGGTCACCGCCAAGCTCAACAAGGGCTCGACACAGGGCATCTACCTCCCCGGCCAGAACTGGTACGCCCTCGCCGGCTTCATCTGGGAGGACGGCGGCGACCTCGCCGTACGTGACGGCAAGGAGTGGAAGGGCGCGCTCGACACCCCGGAGGCGCTCGCCGGCATGGACTTCTACCGGCAGCTCCAGGCCCTCGGCAAGGGGCCCAAGGACTCCGACGAGGCCAAGCCCCCGCAGGCCGACGCCTTTGCCAAGGGCGACATCGCCCAGATCATCGCCGTACCGGGCGGCGCGAAGATCGTCGAGGAGGCCAACCCCGCGCTCAAGGGAAAGCTGGGCTTCTTCCCGATCCCCGGCAAGTCGGCCGACAAGCCCGGCGCCGTCTTCACCGGCGGCTCCGACCTCATCGTCCCCGAAGCGTCCGCCCACCCGGAGGCCGCGTACGAGGTCGTCAAGGCGCTGGCGGGCGAGAAGTGGCAGACGGAGATGGCCAGGACGATGAGTTACGTCCCCAACCGGACTCCGCTCGCCCGGGTCATCCAGGACGACCCAGGCACCGCCGCCATGGCGGCCGGGGCCGCGCAGGGCCGTGCGACGCCCAACTCCCCCCAGTGGGCGGCCGTCGAGGCGACCAACCCGATCAAGCAGTACCTGACCGCCGTGCTCACCGGCACCGACCCGGCGAAGGCCGCCAAGGACGCGTCGGAGAGCATCACCAAGACCCTCGGCTCGTGAGCGGGCGGCGCCGGGCCGCCCTCTGGCCCTACCTCCTCGTCGCGCCGACGGTCCTCGGCGGCGCCCTGCTCCTCGGCTACCCCCTCGTCCGCAACCTGCTGATCTCCCTCCAGCACTACGGGATGGGCGAACTGATCCGGGGCGACGCCGCGTTCGTCGGCCTGCGCAACTACCGGACCGTCCTGGCCGACCCCGAGTTCTGGGAGGTCGTCCGCCGCACGTTCTGGTGGACTCTGATCAACGTCGTCCTGATCATGGTGATCGGCACCCTGGTCGCGCTGATGATGCGACGGCTGAGCCGGCGGATGCGGATCCTGGTGACGAGCGGGCTCGTCCTGGCCTGGGCCAGCCCGGTCATCGCCACCACCACCGTCTTCCAGTGGCTCTTCGCCTCCCGCCTCGGCGTCGTCAACTGGGTGCTCGTACGGCTCGGGTTCAGCTCCTACGAGGGGTACTCCTGGCTCGCCGACGGCCCGGCCGCCTTCACCGTCCTCGTCCTGCTCGTCGTCTGGCAGTCGGTCCCGTTCGCCGCCATCACCCTGCACGCGGCCCTGATGACCGTTCCCGAGGAGCTGTACGAGTCGGCCAGGCTGGACGGCGCCGGGTCCTGGCGGATCTTCCACGCGATCACCCTGCCGCTGCTCCGGCCGATCTTCGGCCTGGTCCTCTGCCTCGAAGTGATCTGGGTCTTCCGCTGCTTCGCCCAGATCTGCGCCGTCACCCGGGGCGGCCCGGGCGACGCGACCACCACGCTGCCCGTCTACGCCTACCGGGTGGCCCAGTCCCTGCACCGCTACGACCTCGGCTCGGCAGTGTCGACCCTGACCGTGCTCCTCCTGGTCGCCGCGCTGATCGCCTACTTCCGTCAGTTGCTCCGGCAGGAGGCCGACCGGTGACACCCCGCGCCCTGCGCCGCGTTCCGCTGAACACGGCAGCGTCGATCGTCTTCGTCCTCGCCGTCTTCCCCGTGTACTGGATGGTCCTGACCGCCTTCAAGCCCACCCCCGACATCCAGGCCGAGACCCCCGTCCTCCTCCCCACCTCCCTCACGCTCGAACACTTCGCGCACGCCGTGGAGGCCGACGGTTTCTGGCTCTTCTGGCGCAACAGCCTGCTCGTCACCGCCGGCTGTGTCCTGCTCGCGCTCGTCGTGGCGCTCGGCGCCGCGTTCGCCGTCGCACGGATGCGCTGGCGCGGCCGCCGGGGCTTCATCCTGATGGTCTTCATCGCCCAGGTGGCGCCCTGGGAAGCCCTGTTGATCCCCATGTACGTCATCGCCCGGGACGCCGACCTGCTCGACCGGCTGGCGACCCTGACCCTGATCTACTTCATGATCACCCTGCCCTTCACCATCGTGACCCTGCGCTCCTTCCTCGCCGCCGTACCCGCCGAGCTCGAAGAGGCCGCCCAGGTCGACGGCTGCACCCGCGCCGAAGCGTTCCGCAGGGTGACCCTGCCGCTGCTCGCGCCCGGCCTTCTCGCCACCTCGCTCTTCGGATTCATCACCGCCTGGAACGAGTTCGCCTTCGCCAACATGCTGATCATCAAGAACCAGGACGACCGGACCCTGCCCGTCTGGCTCTCCTCCTTCTCCAATGTCTTCGGCACCGACTGGGGCGCCACCATGGCCGCCTCCACCCTTTTCGCCCTGCCCGTCCTCGTCCTTTTCCTGGTCCTGCAGGGCCGGGTCGCCGCCGGGATGACCGGCGGAGCCGTGAAGGGATAACGAGCACGCCATGCGCCTGCCACCACTCGTCCCCCAGCCCACCCAGCTCCACCCGCTGCCCGGCAGATTCACCTTCGACGACACCACCGCGCTCAAGATCGCCCCCGGCGCCGAAGGGGCCGCCCGGCTGCTGCGCACCCTGCTCGGGCCGGCCACCGGTCTGCCCCTCCCCGAGCGGTCCGACGGCACGGTCGTCCTCGCTCTCGACCCCGCCCTCACCGGCCTGGGCGACGAGGGGTACGGCCTGACCATCGGCGCCGAGGGCGTGCTGATGCGCGCCGCCCGCCCCCAAGGGCTCCTCGCCGGTATCCAGACGCTCCGTCAACTCCTGCCCGTACAGGCCCTTCACGACATGCCCGAGCCGGGCGTCACCTGGTCCGTCCCCTGTGCGCAGATCACCGACACGCCCCGGTTCCCCTGGCGCGGAGCCATGCTCGACGTCGCCCGCCACTTCCGGCCCGTCTCCTTCCTCCACCGGTACGTCGACCTCCTCGCCCTCCACAAACTCAACGTCCTCCACCTCCACCTCACCGACGACCAGGGCTGGCGCATGCCCGTCCCGGCCCACCCCCGGCTCACCGAGATCGGCGGCCATCCGCACGGCGGCGCCTACACCCGCGGCGAACTCACCGCCCTGATACGGCACGCCGCCGAGCGCGGCGTCACCGTCGTCCCGGAGATCGAGATGCCCGGCCATGTCCGGGCCGCGCTCGCCGCCTACCCCGCGCTCGGCAACCGGCCGGACCGCACCCTCGACGTCTGGGACCGCTGGGGCGTGTGCGACACCGTCCTCGGCGTCCACGACGAGGTTCTGGACTTCTGCCGCGACGTCCTCGACGAGGTGATGGACGTCTTCCCCTCGCAGTACGTCCATGTCGGCGGAGAGGAGTGCCCGACCACCGAATGGCACGCCTCGCCGGCCGCGCGCCGGCGCGCGGCGGAGGAGGGACTCGACGGGCCCGAAGCCCTGCACGGCTGGTTCATGGAGCGGATCGGCGGCCATCTCCTCGCCGCCGGCCGCCGGCCGCTCGGCTGGACCGAGACCGGCGCCGACCTCCCCCCGTACTTCACCGTCATGCCCTGGCTCGACACCGCCCACGGTCGCACCGCCGCCCGCCGAGGCCACCGCGTCGTCATGGCGCCGCACCGCACCACCTACCTCGACTATCCGCAGTCGGCACGCTCCGACGAGCCGCCGGGTCAGCCCGGCGCCGTCGTCGACCTGCGCGCCGTCCACGGCACCGACCCGGCGCCCGCCGACTGGAGCGCCACGGAGACGGCCCAGGTGCTCGGCGCACAGGCCCAGTTGTGGACCGAGTACGTGCCCACCGCCGCGCACGCCGAGTACCTGACCTTCCCCCGGCTCTGCGCCCTCGCGGAGGTCGCCTGGACCGGGCGCGGCGACTGGAACGGCTTCCTGGCGCGGCTGCGCCACCACAGGACCCGGCTCGACGCCCTCGGGGTGCCGCGCCGCCTTCCCCCACCCCCGTCACCACCTCAGGAGAGGAAACCCGATGAGTGAACCGAAGAGCACCAGGACCCTGCGGATGCGCGCCGCGCTCGCCGTCGCCGCCGTGACCGGCCTCGGCGCCACCGCCCTGACCGCCCTTCCGGCGGCCGCTGCGGGCGAGGCCGTCACCGTCCAGTACCGGCAGAGCGCCACCGGGAGCGACCAGGCCGAGCCCTGGTTCAAGGTGGTCAACTCCGGTTCGGCGAACGTCCCGTTGAGCCAGGTGAAGCTGCGGTACTACTTCAAGGCCGACGCGGGAGCCTCGTACACCTACGCCTGCTCCTGGGCGGTCAAGGGCTGCGCGAACCTCACCGGCACCTTCGGCACCCTCGCCAACCCCACGGCCACCGCCGACCGTTATCTGGAGGTCGGCTTCACGGCCGGCGCCGGAACCCTCGCCCCCGGCGCCGACACCGGTGACATGCAACTGCGCTTCCACCGCTCCAACTGGCAGCCGCTGAACCAGAACGACGACTACTCCTTCGGCCCGTCCCAGACCACGTACGCGAACTGGAGCAAGGTCACGGCCACCGTCGGCGGCGTCGTGGTCTGGGGCACGGCACCCGCGGGCAACGAGCCCACCCCGACCCCGACGGATCCGACCACCCCGCCGCCCACCGGCGGCGCCACCCTCTTCGACGACTTCGACTACACCGGCCACACCGATCCCGCGATCTCCACCCACGGCTGGAGCGTGCGGTCCAACTCCGGCGGACCGGGCGTCCCCGGCGCCACCTGGGCGGCCGAGAACGTGACGTTCGCCAAGGAAGGCACGAACTCGGTCATGAACCTGCGGACCTCGACCGCCGGCACCGCCGAGTCGACCAGGCAGACCGAGATCCTGACCCGGTCGACGAAGTTCAAGAACGGTACGTACGCCGCGCGGGTCCGCTTCTCCGACGCGCCGGTCTCCGGGCCGGACGGCGACCGCCTCGTCCAGACCTTCTTCACCATCAACGACCTCAAGGCGCCGATGGCGGACGACTACGCCGAGTACGACTTCGAGTACCTGCCCAACGGCGGCTGGGGCGAGCCCGCCAACATCCTCTACACCACCTCGTGGGAGACCTACCGGCCCGACCCCTGGGAGGCGGTCAACCAGCACTCCGAGGTCCGCGCGAGTTACGCCGGCTGGCACGACCTCGTCCTGACCATCGACGACAACACCATCGTGTACTACGTCGACGGGCAGGAGTTCGGCCGCCACGACGCCCGCTATCTGCCCGAGCGCCCCATGTCCATCAACTTCAACCAGTGGCTCATCGACCTCCAGGGCCAGACGTCGACCACGCCGCGCTCCTACGACCAGAAGGTCGACTACGTCCTGCATGTGAAGGACCAGGTCCTGACCCCGGCGCAGGTGGCCGCCAAGGTGGCCGCCTACCGCACGGCGGGCACGGCCTTCGAGGACTCGGTGCCGGCCGTCTAGGGCGTACCGGCTGGTCGTACCCGCGGTAACGGGCAGGTGTGCCCCGCACACCTGCCCGGAACCGGATCGACCGGGGCTTGACCACTTGGTTGGTCCAGACCAGAATCCAGGCCACGCACCCGCACGAACTCGCTGTTCGGTCCCCCCACGACGGGTCAGCTCCCCATGCCGCACTCCATTCATGGAACGCAGAAGGTGACCTACGTGAAGAACCGCCACCTGGCCTGTCCCCTGGCAGCCGCGACCGCCCTCGCCCTGGCGGGCTGCGGGCTCCTCCCCGGCGACGAGGTCGGGACCCGAACGGTGAACGTCTGGCTGATGCGCGACAGTGCCAGCGAGGACTTCCTCCAGCGCTTCGAAGCCTCGTACGAGGCGGAACACGAAGGCGTGGAGCTGGAATTCACCATCCAGGAATGGACGGGCATTGGCAAGAAGGTCACCGAGGCGATCCGCGGCGAGGGCGGACCCGACGTCATCGAGGTGGGCAACACCCAGGTCGCCCAGTACGCCGACACCGACAAGCTCTACGACCTGACGCTGGAGTCCGTGCGCGACCTCGGCAGCGAGGACTGGCTGCCCGGCCTCGCCGAGCCCGGACGCATCGGCGGATCCCAGTACGGCATTCCGTGGTACGCCGCCAACCGTGTCGTGATCTACCACAAGGACCTCTTCGCGCAGGCCGGCCTCACCAAGCCGCCCACCACCCGGGCCCAGTGGCTCGACGACACCGAGAAGCTCAACCGCAACGGCTCCCAGGGCATCTACCTCGCGGGACAGGACTGGTACACGCTCGCCGGATTCATCTGGGACGAGGGCGGCGAACTCGCCGAGGACAAGGGCGGCGACTGGACCGGCGCCCTGGACAGCCCCGCCGCGCTCCGCGGCATGGACTTCTACAAGGAGCTCCAGTCCCTCGGCTCCGGTCCCAAGGACGCTGACGAGCAGACCCCGCCCCAGGCCGAGGTCTTCGCCCAGGGTGATGTCGCCCAGATCATCGCCACCCCCAGCGTCGTCGCCGCCATCACCAAGGCCAACCCCGGACTCGAGGACAAGCTCGGCTTCTTCCCGATACCGGGCAAGAAGGCCGGGCAGCCCTGCGCCGTCTTCACCGGAGGCTCCGACCTGATCGTCCCGGAGAACGCGCCCGAGCGGAACGCGGCGATCGAGGTCGTCAAGGCCCTGGCCGGCGAGAAGTGGCAGACGGAACTGGCCCGGGCCATGAACAACGTGCCCAACAAGACCTCCCTCGCGTCCGTCGTCGAGGGCCAGGAGGCCACCGCCGTCATGGCCGTCGCGGCCGCCCGCGGCCGGGCCACACCGAACTCCCCGCAGTGGGCCGACGTCGAGGCGGCCAACCCCATCAAGCCCTACATGACGGCCGTCCTCCAGGGCGAGAACCCGAAGAAGGCCGCCCGGTCCGCCTCGGAGAAGATCACCCAGACCCTCGGCGAGTAGACCGGGCGGGACACCGAAGAACCAGGCCACGCGGGGTCCGCCGACCAGCATTCAGCACCTACACACCCGCGATCCGCCGCACGGTCATGTCGAATCCAATCGGCCACGGAAGAAGTAAGGAGCCGGACCACCGCTCTCCCGGTCCGGCCCTCACCGTCCCCTTCCGCACGCCGGAGGAGCCCGACATGCCCGCACCGTCACCCGCAGCCACTGTCGCACCCGCTGTCCCCGTCCCCGCCGGTGTCACCCTCACGCCCGCCCCGCTCCACGGGGTCCCCGCGCAGCCGCAGCCCGTGGCCGCCGACCGCGCCACCGAGGAGCAGCCGCGCTACATCGTCTGCCTCGCCCGCGACCAGGACGACGTCCGCGCCGCCCAGCGTCTGCGCCACCAGGTCTTCGCCGGCGAGATGGGCGCCCACCTCGACGGTCCGGAGCCGGGCCTCGACATCGACGCATTCGACGCCTACTGCGACCACCTGCTCGTACGTGAGGAGGCCACCGGCGACGTGGTCGGCACGTACCGCGTGCTGCCGCCCGACCGCGCCCGGATCGCCGGGCGTCTGTACTCCGAGAGCGAGTTCGACCTCGGCCGCCTCGGCCCCATCCGCGACGACCTCGTCGAGGTCGGCCGCTCCTGCGTCCACCCCGCCCACCGCAACGGCGCCGTCATCGCCCTCATCTGGGCCGGACTCGCCCGCTACATGACCCGGACCGGCCACAACTGGCTCGCCGGGTGCTGCTCGATACCGCTGGCCGACGGAGGCACGCTCGCCGCCGCCACCTGGGACACCGTCAAGACCAAGCACCTCGCCCCCGAGGAGTACTGGGTCACCCCGCACAAGCTCTGGACCCCCGACGGCGTCACCCGCCCCGAGGGCCGCGTCGAGCTCCCGCCGCTCCTCCGCGGCTATCTCCGCCTCGGTGCCTGGGTCTGCGGGGCGCCCGCGCACGACGTGGACTTCGGCGTCGCCGACCTCTACGTCCTGCTGTCCCTGCGCAACACCAACCCCCGCTACCTCCGCCACTTCCTCTCCCTCGCCCCGGCGCAGTGACCACCGCCGGCCCCGTCTCGCCCTGGCTGCCGACGGCGCCGTGCGCGCCCGCGGACTGCGCCCGGCACACCTCCCCTGCCGTCGGGCCCGTCCTGGCCGCGGTCCGCCTGACCATGGGCATCGCCGCCGTCCTCGCCGGGGTGCTGCTCGCACCCCTGGCGGCGCCGCTGCCCGCCGCCGGCCGGCGGGCGCTCGTCCGCCGGTGGTGCCGACTGGTGATCCTGGCCTTCGGCGTCCGCATGAAGGTCACCGGCGGCCCCGTCCCGGCGGACGGGCCGCTGCTGGTCGTCGCCAACCACATCTCGTGGCTCGACATCCCGCTCGTCGCCACCGTCCTGCCCGGACGCATGGTCGCCAAGCGGGAGGTCCGGTCCTGGCCGGTGCTCGGCCCGCTCGCGGCGCGGGGCGGCACCCTCTTCATCGACCGTGACCGGCTGAGGGCCCTGCCCGAGACCGTACGCACCATGGCGGGGGCGATGGCGGACGGCGGCCGGGTGGTCGTCTTCCCCGAGGGGTCGACCTGGTGCGGCCGGGGCGGCGGCGCCTTCCGGCCCGCCGCCTTCCAGGCCGCCCTCGACGCCTCGGTGCCGGTCCAGCCGGTACGGCTGGAGTACCGGCCCGTCGGCCCCGCCGCCTTCGTGGGAGATGATTCGCTGGCCGCCTCACTGTGGCGGATCGCGACGGCCCGCGGGCTCACCGCCGAGATTCGGATACTGGATCCGATATCCAGCATCCAGTATCCGAACCGTCGCGCGTTCGCCCGAGCGGCTCAGAGAGCCGTCGCCAGCGACAGCGCGAACCGCCCCTCCTTGTCCGTCCACCAGCGGGTCATCTCCAGCCCGGCCTCGGCGAGCTCCGCACGCACGCCCGCCTGACGGAACTTCGCCGACACCTCCGTCCGAATCTCCTCGCCCGCCTCGAACGGCACGACCAGATCCAGTTCCGGGATCTTCACCGTGAGCGCGTGACGCGCCCGCAGCCGCATCTCGATCCACTCCCGGTCCCGGTCCCAGAGCGCCACATGGTCGAAGTCGTCCGGCCGCACGTCCGCGTCCAGCTCACGGGCGATCACGGCCAGCACGTTCTTGTTGAACTCCGCCGTCACCCCCGCCGCGTCGTCGTACGCGGCGACCAGCGTCGCCTCGTCCTTCACCAGGTCCGTACCGAGCAGCAGCGCGTCGCCCGGCGCCAGCATCGCCCGTACCGAGCGCAGGAACACCGTGCGCTCGGCGGGCAGCAGATTGCCGATCGTGCCCCCGAGGAACGCCACCAGGCGCGGCCCCGGAGTCCCCGGCAGGGCGAGCCCCCGCGTGAAATCGGCGACCAGGGCGTGGATGTGGAGTCCCGGGCGCTCCGCGATCAGAGCGTCGGCCGCCCCCTTCAGCGCCGACTCGCTCACGTCCACCGGCACATAGCTGTCCAGCTCAGGCAGCAGCGCGTCGATCAGGAAGCGGGTCTTCTCCGAAGAGCCCGAGCCCAGCTCGACCAGAGTCCGGGCCCCCGTCACCGCCGCGATCTCATGGGCCCGGTCGCTCAGGATCTCCCGCTCGGCACGGGTCGGGTAGTACTCGGGGAGCCGGGTGATCTCCTCGAACAGTTCACTGCCGCGCGCGTCGTAGAACCACTTCGGCGGCAGCTCCTTCGGCATGCGGGTCAGACCGTGGAGCACATCGGCGCGCAGATCGGCCTCCGTGGCGTCCTCGGGAAGGGTGCGGGTCAGCTGGAACGGGCTCACGAGGACGGCTCCTTGAGCGAGGTGAGGGTGACGTCGGTACGGGTGGCGGTCAGTAGCGTGCGGTCCGGCACCTCGTGCCAGCGCGGATCGTCGTCGTACGGTTCGGAGGCCACGACCACGCGGTCGGGACGCCGGAGGTACCACAGGGAGTTCCCCCATCTCGTCGAGGTGATCTCCGTACCGTCGGTGAGCAACAGGTTGAGCCGGGACCCCGGGGCGGCCTCGGCGACCTCACGTACGGTGTCGGCGAGCGCCTGCCCCGGCGCGTCACCGGCCCGCAACCGGTGCAGCACCACGGCCCACACCAGCGCCGAGTCCGTACGGGCCTCCAGGGCGAGCAGCTCCGCGGCCGGCAGCGAGGCGGCAAGGCCGGTCAGCGAGCCCGGCCAGCCCTCGACCGCCCCGTTGTGGCTGAAGAGCCACGGCCCGGCGGCGAACGGAGCCGCCGCGGCCTCCCCGTCCGCGCCCGGCCGGGTGGCGCCCCGGACCGCCGCGAGCAGCGCGCCCGTGCGCACCACCCGCCCGAGATCGGCCAGCGTGAGATCTCCCCAGACCGGCGCGGCGCGGCGGTAGCGGGCCGGCACCGGGTCACCGTCGGCGTACCAGCCGACACCGAAGCCGTCCGCGTTCACCAGGCCGCTGCTCTGCATCCGCGGCTGCCACGCCTGGCGCTCCAGTGAGAACGGCGGCCGCAGC
Source organism: Streptomyces sp. NPDC012508 (assembly GCF_042902595.1). Lineage (NCBI taxonomy): Bacteria > Bacillati > Actinomycetota > Actinomycetes > Kitasatosporales > Streptomycetaceae > Streptomyces > Streptomyces sp. NPDC012508. The sequence continues at coordinate 563,185 of NZ_JBIBEO010000001.1, read as the reverse complement.
AGCAGCTCACCGAACGTCAGCGGATCGCCGACGAAAGCGAGATGGCGGCACATCAGGAGAGCTCCGCATCCCGTGCGGTCCGGAAACCGGAGAAGATCTGGCGGCGCACCGGCAGGTCCCAGTTGCGGAACGTGCCCCGGCAGGCCACCGTGTCCACCGCGAACGACCCACCGCGCAGCACCTTGTGCGCGGGACCGAAGAACACCTCCGAGTACTCCTTGTACGGGAAGGCCGTGAACCCCGGATACGGCAGGAAGTCGCTCGACGTCCACTCCCACACGTCCCCGATCAACTGCCGTACTCCGAGCGGTGAGGCGCCCTCGGGGTAGCTGCCGGCCGGGGCGGGCCGCAGGTGCCGCTGCCCGAGATTGGCGTGGCCGGGCTCGGGGTCGGCGTCGCCCCAGGGGTACCGGCGCGAGCGCCCCGTCGTCGGGTCGTGCCGGGCCGCCTTCTCCCACTCGGCCTCCGTGGGCAGCCGGCGGCCGGCCCAGCGGGCGTAGGCGTCCGCCTCGTACCAGCTGACGTGCACCACCGGCTCGTCCTCGGGCACCGGCTCCGTCACGCCGAACCGGCGGCGCAGCCACTGCCCGCCGTCACGCCGCCAGAACAGCGGCGCCCCGATGTCGTGCCTGCGGATCTGCTCCCAGCCCTCGGCCTGCCACCAGCGCTCGTCCGTGTAGCCGCCGTCCGCCACGAACGCCATGTAGGCGCCGTTGGTGACCGGCACGGTGTCGATGAAGAACGCCGGGACGACCCGGGTGTGCGCCGGACGCTCGTTGTCCAGCGCCCAGGCCTCGTCCGAGGTGCCCATCGTGAACGAGCCTCCCGGAACCAGGACTTCGGCCGGAAGGGGGCCGATGTCCGTGACGGGCGGCGGGGGAGCGGTGAGCGCCTGCGGCCCCCTCCTCAGCTGATGGGTGATCAGCATCGTCTCGTCGTGCTGCTGTTCGTGCTGGGCGATCATCCCGAAGGCGAACCCCGCCTCCACCAGCGGCCGGCCCTCCAGCGGGGTGCTCCCCAGGATGTCCAGGACCCGGCCCCGTACGTCCGAGGCGTACGCCCGGGCCTCGGCGGGTGCGAGCAGCGGAAGAGTGGGGCGGGAGGCGCGGGGGTGCTCGAAGGCGTCGTAGACCGAGTCGATCTCCGGGCGCAGCGCGTCCCGCCCGGCGACCGTCCGCCACAGCCACTGCTCCTCCTGGTTGCCGATATGGGCCAGGTCCCACACCAGCGGAGACATCAACGGGGAGTGCTGCGCGGTGAGTTCGTCGTCCTCGACGCACGAGGTGAGCAGCGCGGTGCGGGCCCGCGCGGTGGTGAGCGCCTCCAGCGCCCGCCGCCGCAGAGCCGTCGGGTCGTCGGTCACGGTCATCACGCCACCTCCAGGTGCTCGTCGGCGGGACAGCTGCCGGTCCGTACATGGCGCTCGTGGAAGTCGGCCACCGCCTGCTGGACGGCCTCGCTCGCCCCGATCCGGGGCAGCGCCTCCAGGGCGGCGGCGAACGCGACCAGCGCGGCGGCGTGCAGCTCGGGATCGGTGAGCCCGTCCCGCGCCGCCGCCAGCCAGAGCGGATTGCGCGGCGCGGCGAGCGGACCCGCGCGCTCCGCCAGCGGCTTGACGGCCCGGTACACCGTCTCGGCCGCCTCCGGATCCTCGAAGAGCGCCGTGGTCACGGCGACCGGCACGACCCAGCCGTCCGGCCCGGGCTGGGCGTCGATCATCCGCAGCTCCAGATGCCCGCGGGGCCGCACCGGCGGGAAGAGGGTGGTCAGGTGATAGCGCAGATCGTCCTCGTCGGCCGGTCGCGGACGCCCGGTGCGCAGCCACTCCCGGAACGTCAGCCCCTCCGGCACGTCCCAGGGAGTCTCCTCCCCGCGCACGCACATCACCGGGGTGTCCAGCACATGCGCGGCCCAGGCGGCACGCGGCTCGCCGTCCGGGGGCGGGGCGAGCGCCCGCGCCGGATCGAGATCCGTCCACAGGGCCTGCCGGGTCGAGCGCCAGCCGGTCCGACGCCCGCCGTGGACGGGCGAGTTGGCGAACGCGGCCACCAGCACCGCGCCCAGCAGATGCGCCAGCTGCCAGCGGCGGTGGTAGCCGAGCGGACCAGGCTCCTCGTGGCCGGCGTCCAGACAGACCTGCACCGACGCCGAGTCCCGCATCATGGCCCGGCCCGCGGGGCCCGCACGGTCGAGAGCCGTCTCCATCGCGTCGTAGCGGGGCTCGCGCAGAATCCGCTCGCGCGGCGCGTTCCAGGGATCGACCCCGTACCCGTTGAGGGAGAGCCCGAGGGGGGAGAGCGCGTCGCGCACCGCGCGAAGATCGGCCGAGAGAGTGTCGACACAGCTCATGAGGGACCCGGCGGGCGGCGAGCTGAGCTCCAGCTGTCCACCGGGTTCGAGGGTGATGGCCGAGGCCAGGGGCAGGGACCGTACGGTGTCGACGGCCAGGGCCAGTCGCTCGGGCGGGACGGGAAGCCGCGGGTCACGCAGCTCGTGGACGAGCCATTCCACTTCCACCCCGACCGTGCGGGGCGGACCCGTCTTGAAGCAGATACATCGCAGCAGGTCTTCGGCCTCGTCCACGCTGAGGCCCTGACCGCTGTGCGGTATGCCGCTCGACGACATGTCGTTTCCTCCTGTTCCGTGAGGCGCTGATTCCACCTAAAGCCACCACTGACGGGCGTGCAAGAGCGCCTCACCGGCCCCACGGTGAATATCCCGTTGCTCACGGTCAACGGAATCGATCATGCTTGCGTTCATGAGCGCACGACTGCGGGGGATCGCGAAGCAGACCGAGGAGATCGTCGAGGCGGGCCGGTACCGGGCCTCCGGCGGCCGGGCGGTCTCCATCGAGGAGGCGCTGCGCGCCGCGCTCGCCGGCACGAGGCTGTACGGCCCCGAGGCCGTTCCGGTCACCCCCGACACCGACCGCACCACATCCGTCGAGGTCACCGACGAGAGCAGCCTCGTCGCCGCGCAGCGCCTGACCAGGGCGGATCCGGCCACCCCGGTGGCCGTCCTGAACTTCGCCTCGGCCCGTAACCCCGGTGGGGGATATCTGAACGGCGCCCAGGCCCAGGAAGAGGCCCTCTGCCGGGCCTCCGCCCTCTACACGACGCTCCTGCGCGCCCCCGAGTACTACACCCACCACCGGGCCGAGCGGGACGCCTTCTACACGGACCGCGTGATCCACTCGCCCGGCGTCCCCGTCTTCCGCGACGACCGCGGCGGACTGATGGACGAGCCCTTCACGGTCGGCTTCCTCACCTCGCCCGCCCCCAACGCGGGCGTGATCCGCCGGCAGACGCCCGAGCTCGCCGACCGCGTCCCGGCCGCCCTCGCCGCCCGCGCCGAGCGGGTCCTGGAGACGGCCGTGGCGGGCGGCTACCGGCGGCTCGTCCTCGGCGCCTGGGGCTGCGGCGTCTTCCAGAACGACCCGGCCGAGGTCGCGGGCGCGTTCCGGGCACTGATCATGGACGGCGGCCGGTTCGCCGCCCACTTCGACGAGATCGTCTTCGCGATTCTCGACCGTACGGCGGGCCGGACGACGCTCGGCGCGTTCCAGCGGGTCATCGCGGGCGACTGACGGCTACGGCTACGGCTACGACCACCCGTAACGCTCGATCAGGCGCTCCACCACCCGGTCGAAGCGCGGCCGGTCCAGCGCGCACGCCTCACGCCGCATCCCCGCCTCGTGGACCCGCAGGACCCGGTCCAGATCCACCCAGGACTCACGCCGCGCGCTGTCCCAGTCACCCACCCCGATCGCCACCCTCCCCCAGCCTCCGGCCGGGGGGACCCCCATCTCGCTCCACTCGCGATCGTCGTCATGCCGCTTGCTCGACAACTGCACGGCGAGCAGCGTTCCCGCCGCCTCCCGGGCCACGACCAGGACCGGCCGGTCCTTGCCCCGCCCGTCGTTCTCCTCGAAGGGCACCCAGGTCCAGACGATCTCCCCGGGATCCGGGGCACCGTCACGGTCCGGGGCGTAGGACGTGCGGACAGGGCCGATCGCGTGAGGGTCGGCCTCGGTCGTGGAGTACTGGAAGGTCGTCACGGGGACCACCGTAGGGCCCGGCGGGGGCGCACCGTCCCTGACATGCGCCGTCCGTACCCCCGTGCGAGGCTGAAAACGGCCCCAGCGTCCGCATTTCCGGTACAGGAGGCACGATCGTGGGCAAGAAACAGACCCGGGTGAACCGCGGTGCCCGTACGGGCGGCCACGAGCACAGGACCGAGGCGACGAAGGAACAGACACCGGCCGTACGGGAGACCCCGCGGCCGATCATCGAGCAGGTCTCCCACAAGAAGGAACGGAAGTTCGGCCACAACTGATCTTCCACGGACCCGCGTTGCGCGGGCCGGCCTTCCGCCGACCGGCCTCGTGGTGATCGGCTCGGTGCCCAGCTGCCGTCCCCGCCCGAGCTCCGCCGACGACACGACGAGGGCCCGACGCCGGTACGGCGCCGGGCCCGTCCCGTCCCCCTCCCGAACGGCTACTCCCGGTCGTCGCCGACCTCGATCGCCTCCGTCCGGGGAGCGGGCGGCGTCGAGCCGTTCACCGAGGGCACCGCCGCCTGCGCGCCCGGGTTCATCGTCGAGAGCAGCTGACGGGCGAGCCCCAGGCCCGTCCCGCCCATGGTCAGCGCCTTGGCGAACACGTCCGCCATGCCGTCCGCACCGTTCAGCAGGACCATCTGGTCCACATTGCCGAAGGCCGACGCGCCGGCCTCGACGATCTCCGGCCACTTCTCGGCCAGCTGCTGCGCGACCACGGCCTCCTGGTTCTCGGCCAGGGCCGCCGCCCGGGCCTTGATCGACTCGGCCTCCGCGAGACCCTTGGCGCGCGTCGCCTCCGCCACGGCCAGACCCTTCGCGTGCTGGGCCGCCGCCTCCGCCTCACCGGTGAGCCGCGTCGCGGTGGCCTTGGCCGCACTCGCCAGCTCGGTCTCCTTGGCCTCCGCCTGCGCCGCCGAGATCCGGGCGTCGCGCTCGGCCTCGGCCAGCGTCCGGGTCTCGTACGCCATCGCGTCCGCGGGCTTGCGGACCTCCGCCTGGAGCTGCTGCTCCTTGCGGTGCCCCTCCAGCTCGGCGACGCGGGTCTCCTGGACGACGACCTCCTGGCGCGCCGCCGCTTCCGCGAGCGGACCGGCCTGCCGCGCCTTCGCGGAGGCCTGATCCCGCTCGGCCTGATAGCCCGCCTGCAGGATCTCGCTGTCCCGGGTGGCCTCCGACATCCGGGCCGCGGCCTGCTGCTCGGCCTCGGTGGCGCGCCGGTTGGCCTCCGCCTGCGCGATCCGGGCGTCGCGCTGTACGGCCGCGGCGTGCGGCGCGGCCAGGTTCTTGATGTACCCGGTGGGGTCCTCGATCTCGTGGATCTGCAGCGAGTCCACGATCAGACCGAGCTTCTCCATCTCCGTGCCACAGGCCGAACGGGCCTGCCCGGTCAGCTTCTCCCGGTCACGGATCATGTCCTCGACCGTCAACCCGCCGACGATGGCGCGGAGATGACCGGCGAAGACGATGTGCACCCGCTCCGACATCAGCTTCTGCTGGTCGAGGAAACGGCGGGCGGCGTTGGCGATCGACACGAAGTCGTCACCCACCTTGAAGATCACCACACCGCGGACCTTGAGCGGAATGCCCTGGTGGGTGACGCACTCCACCTGCAACTGGGTCTCGTTGAGATCGAGCGACAGCTTCCGTACGGCCTGGACGCCCGGCAGCACGAGCGTGCCGCGTCCGGTGACGATCCGGAAGCCCATGCCCTCGCCGAGCCCCTCCATCTTGTGGTTGGAGCCGGAGATGATCAGCGCCTCGTTGGGTTCCGCGACGCGCCACATGAGTTTGAACAGTGCGATGAGGACGAGGACGGCGACGACAGCGCCGCCCGCCAGGATGCCGATTCCCATGGGCAGCTCCCCCTTCACCGGAGCCGTGCGGATCCGGTGAAGGAAGTGTGCGCCGCGCCGGACGGGCGCTCAATGGATCGGTCAACCGTCGTACGCGGCTGTGACATAGACGGTGCGTGGAGGGAGATGTTCCACGACCATCACGACCGTACCGAGACTGATCCGTTCCTTGGCGTCGGCCGCGTACGCGAGGAAGTGCTCGGCTCCGCCCCGGATCCGGACGATCACCTCGCCGACGAGTCCCGGCCCGACGGTGCCGGTGACCCGGCCGAGCATGCCCACCATCGAGACGTCGTCCATGACCACACGGTACGTCAGATCCACCCCTTCAGGGCGGTCATGAACCCGTCGAAGTCGTCGCGGTGGACGGTGTGTCCCGCGCCGGGGACGGTACGGAGTTCGAAGCCGCGCTCCGCGAGCATCCGGGCGTCGTCGGCGGTCACCAGCATGCTTGGATCGGCGAGGGTGACCAGCGACGGGACGACCGGTTTCGCGGGCCACAAGTCCCGGCCCGCGAGTGCCACGAGGCTGTGGGCCGTGCGCTCGTCCCAGAGCCCGACCGTGTCGATCTCGATGTCCAGATCCTCCTCCGCCCAGCGGGGGTTGAAGACCCGGATGTGCTCGCGGGTGAGCCGCTTGGCCTGGAGGAACAGCTCCGCGCGGGTCCTCGCGTCCCCGGCCGGCAGGTGCCAGGCCGGGTCGACGTAGACCGCGCGCAGGGGGGCCAGCCGCTCCACGGCGGCTGCCAGGGTCAGCGCGCCGAGCGAGTGCCCGATCGCCAACTCGGCACCCGCGGGCAGGGTTTCGACGAGATCGTCGGCGTAGTCCTCCGGCGTGTACGCCTCGGGCCCGGCGGCCCGGCCGCTGGCGCCGTGGCCGCGCAGATCCACCGCGACCACCCGGTAGCCCTGCTCGGCCAGGGCCGGTCCGACCCGCCGCCAGGTGCGGTGGTCGGACATGATGCCGTGGATCAGCAGGGCGACCCGGTCGCCGGATCCCCAGGTGGTGGTGTGCAGGTGCACGTCGTTGCCTCTCGGTCAGCGCACGGTACGGATCGGGCGCACGGCGAGTGCCCCGAGGACCGACAGTACGGCGGCGACCACGAAAAGGGCCGTGTATCCGCCACTGAGCGAGACGATGAGCGAGGCGACGAACGGGGCGACGATCTGCGGCCCGGCGTTCGCCACGTTGAGCACGCCCATGTCGCGGGCCGCGTCCTCCGCCTTCGGCAGCACCATGGTGACCAGGGCCGTGTCCACGGCCATGTAGCAGCCGAAACCGAGGCCGTTGACGACGGAGAAGACGAGCATCGCGGTCCAGCTCGTCGAGACGGCCGGGATGACGAGCGCGACGGCGGCCAACGCGGCGGAGGCGCCGACGAACAGCTTGCGACGGTCGTAGCGGTCGGAGAGCCAGCCGCCCAGAACGGTGGAGACCACCATGGCGACGGAGTTGACCGGCATGAGGATCGCCACCGCCTCCTCGGGGGAGAGTCCGCCCGGCAGATCGGTGTGGTCCTTGAGGATGTACAGCTGGAAGCCGGCGACGGCGAAGTAGCCGAGGACGAGCAGCGCGCGGCCGATGAACGCCCAGCGGAAGTCGTGGTCCCTCAGCGCGCTGCCGAAGGCGGCGATCTGCTGCTTCACGGGCAGGGGCGCCTTGGCGGGCATCCGCCGCTCGGGGGCGCAGGTGGTGAACAGTACGGCGGTGGCGGCCACGATCACGCCGAAGACCAGGTAGCCGGTGCGGTAGTTCTCCGAGAACGCGGCACCGATCAGCGCGCCGACGGTGGAGCCGATCGGCAGGCCGAGTCCGACTGCGGCCGAGGCCTTGCCGCGTGAGGCGAGCGGTACCCGGTCGGGCACGACGGAGGTGATCGCGGCCTGGTAGATGTTCATGACGGCCTGGCCCAGACACCAGGCGATCATCACCAGCAGGATCGTGTGCACGCTGCCGAGCAGGAACATCACCGGGATGGCGAGGAGTCCGCCCCCGAGGATCCACGGGTTACGGCGGCCCGAGCGGTCCGACAGCGCGCCGGCGACCGGGTTGAAGACCGTCGCGAAAATCGCGGAGACCCCGGAGACCAGCCCGAAGTTGGCGACCTTGTTCGCGGGGTCGATGTCCTCGATCTGGAGCGCGAGGAGCAGGCCGGGGACGCCGATGTACAGCGCGTACATCGCCGTGTTCCCGGCGAGGAGGAGGGACAGCAGACCGCGGGTGGGGCGGGGTTCCGAGGCGGAGCCGGTGGCGCGGGGGCTGGTGGCGGTGCCGGTGGCGGTGTCGGTGCGGGGTCCGAGTCCGGCTTCGGATCCCGTCTCCGGTCCGGTTTCGGGTCCCGCTTCGGGTCCGGTGCCGGGGGAGGAAAGGGCCACGGTGCCCTCCTGGTGAAGATCGCCCGGTGCGGGGGCGAGGAGCGGATGTGCGGGAGGTGACACGTGTCAGTGACACGCGTCAGCATTGTGTAGCACCCGAATCCGGCCATCCGCCAGACCCTGGTCCGGATTGGTCTGGAAAGATGCCGGAGCGATGAGCCAGTCACCCGAAAAGTCCGCCGACCGTCCCGTCCCGACGAGCGCCGATGTGGCGCGGCTCGCGGGAGTGTCCAGAGCGACCGTCTCGTACGTGCTGAACAACACCGCGGCCGTGCGGATCAGCGAGCCCACCCGGCAGCGGGTGCGGGAGGCGGCCGAGGAGCTGGGCTACGTCCCGCACGCGGCGGCGCGCAGCCTGCGCGCCGGTCACAGCCGGATGGTGCTGCTGCCCACCGCGCACGTGCCGATCGGCCCTCTGTACAGCCGGTTCTTCAACGAGCTGCAGTGGGCCCTGCGGCGGCTCGACTACACCGTCGTGCAGTACGGCAGCCTCGGCCTGGAGGGGGACGAGGCCGCGCGCGCCTGGGCGGAGCTCCGCCCGGTCGCGGTGGTCTCGCTCGGCGAGGTCCAGCTCTCCCCGCACGGCGTCGAGATCCTCAAACGGTCCGGGGCGAAGGCCGTCATCACCGTCGGCCCGCACCGCGTCGAGGGCGCGCACGCCCTCGTCATGGACCAGGGGCGGGTGGGCCGTGTCGCCGCCGAGCATCTCCTGGAGCGGGGCCGGCGCCGGATCGGTGTGGTGGTTCCGGAGGAGCCGGGCCTCGAGATGTTCTCCGGGCCGCGGCTCGAAGGCGTCCGGCAGGCGGTGACGGGTACGGACGCCGTCGTCGTACCCCTGCCGCTCCGGTACGAGGAGGAGGCGGCGAACGAGCTCGCGGGACGCTGGCGTGAACTCGGCCTCGACGCGGTGTTCGCGTACAACGACGAGTACGCGATGCTGCTGATGCGCGCCCTGCAGGACGCGGGGATCGCCGTGCCGGACGACACGGCGATCGTGGGCTCGGACGACCTGCTGCTCGGGCGCCTGCTGCGGCCGCGGCTGACGACGGTGCAGATCGACATGGTGATCGGCCGCCACCTCGCCGAACTCGTCGACAGCGCGGTCCGCGACCCGGAGAGCGCGCCCCTGGCCCAGGAGCTGATGGCCTCGCGGGTCGTCCCCCGCGACTCCAGCTGAGGGCGGGGCCCGATCCGGCCGGGCGGCGGTCGTGAGGGGGCGTGCGCCGGGCGCCCGGCCGCGAAGCGGCTTAGCGTCGAAGCATGAGCACAGTTCCGCGGCGTTTCGAGATCCTGCTCGTCGCCGAGCACGTGGAGGATCGAGGCGGCGCCTCCGTGGAGGACAGCGCGGTCCGGACCGCGGTCGTGGAGGCGACGGGCCGCACGGGCTCCTCGGGCTACCCGCGCTACGAGGGCCACGGCATCGCCGCCGACATCGACCCGGAGACCCGCACGGTCGAGGCACTGCTCGTCGACGGCCGGGAGCTCGACTACGGCCTGACGGCGCTGGTCAGGAACCCGGCAGGCTCCTGACCGGGAGCCACCGTCGCATCGGTTCATCCACCACGTACGCACCGTCGGGCACCGTTGACAGAAGCGGCCGCCGGGCGGAGACTCGGCGCGCACGTCAACGAAGGAAAATTCACCAGGCGAACGCACGGCCGACCGCAGGCGCACGGACGACGCGCACGCAGCCGGCCGCCCCAGGGTCCGTGGGAGAGAACCGATGAGCATCCGCGACGTCTACATCGTCGACGCCGTCCGCACCCCGATCGGCAAGTTCGGGGGCGCGCTCTCCTCCGTACGCCCCGACGACCTCGCCGCCCATGTCGTCGCGTCGCTCGTGAACCGCACCCCCGACCTCGACCCGGCCAGGATCGACGACGTCTACTTCGGCGACGCCAACGGCGCGGGCGAGGACAACCGCGACGTGGCCCGCATGGCCGTCCTGCTCGCCGGGCTCCCCACCTCCGTGCCGGGCGTCACCGTGAACCGTCTCTGCGGCTCGGGCCTGGAGGCGGTGATCCAGGCCGCGCGCGCCATCGCGGTGGGGGACGCCTCCGTGGCCGTCGCGGGGGGCGTCGAGTCCATGTCCCGCGCGCCCTGGGTCCTGCAGAAGCCCGAACGCGCCTTCCCGGCCGGCCACCAGCAGCTCCACTCCACGACGCTGGGCTGGCGCATGACCAACCCGAGGATGCCCGCCGAGTGGACCGTGGGCCTCGGCGAGGGCGCGGAGCTGATCGCCGACAAGCACGCCCTCACCCGCGAGCAGCAGGACGCCTTCGCTCTGGCCAGCCACCAGAAGGCGGCGGAGGCGTGGGCGAAGGGGCTGTACGACGGCGAGGTGGTGCCCTACGAGGGAGTGGACCTCGTCCGGGACGAGTGCATCCGCGACACCACGTCCCTCGAGGCGCTCGCCAAGCTGAAGCCCTCGTTCCGTCGCGAGGGCGGAACCGTGACGGCGGGCAACGCCTCGCCGCTCAACGACGGTGCCGCCGCGCTGCTCCTGGTCGACGAGGAGGGCCTGCGGGAGACCGGCCGCGAGCCGCTCGCCCGGATCCGCGCCTCCGCCGTCACCGGCATCGAGCCGCAGCTCTTCGGGCTCGGCCCGGTGGAGGCGGTCCGGCGCGCGCTCGGGAAGGCGGACCGTTCCTTCGCCGACCTGACGACGTTCGAGCTCAACGAGGCGTTCGCCGCCCAGTCGCTCGGCTGCCTCGCCGAGTGGCCCGAACTCGATCCCGCCGTCGTCAACCCGCGCGGCGGCGCCATCGCCATCGGGCACCCGCTCGGCGCCTCCGGCGCGCGGCTCGCGGGCGCGGTGGCCCACCAGCTCGCGGCGGCCGGCTCGGGTACGGGACTCGCGGCCCTGTGCATCGGCGTCGGCCAGGGCCTCGCGCTGGTTCTGGAGCGCTGATCCCCGCACGCGTGTCGGTAGTGGAGCGCTGATCACCGAACGCCGGCCGGTCCGGTCCTGGAGCGCTGATCCGGGGTATGCGGACTCGGCCGGGGGCGCCACGACGCACGCGGGGGCGGTACGGGACATCCCGTACCGCCCCCGCGACGCGTGGTTACTGCTGCTGTTGCTGCGCGTCCTCGATGGACTTGCGCACCTGGTCCATGTCCAGCTTGCGCGCCTGACCGATCACGTCCTCGAGGGCCGCCTCCGGCAGGGCCCCAGGCTGAGCGAACACGGCCACGTTGTCGCGGACGATCATCAGCGTCGGGATCGAGCGGATCTCGAACGCGGCCGCCAGCTCCTGCTGCGCCTCGGTGTCCACCTTGGCGAAGACCAGGTCCTCGTGGCGCTCGGAGGCCGCCTCGAAGACCGGCGCGAACTGCCGGCACGGACCACACCAGGAAGCCCAGAAGTCGATCAGAACGAATTCGTTGTCGCTCACGATCTGGTCGAAGTTTTCCTTGGTGAGCTCAACAGTGCTCATGTTTTCTACCTCTCCGGGTCTCCTGGTGGGTGTCCTCACGGTCCCCTGGGGACTCGCCCCGCACAACGGCGTATCGAGTCGCGCTATTCCACGCTGTTCCGAGGGTGCACGGCCGTCGTTCCGGGCGTGCACGGCCGCGCCTTCCCCTGTGGCCACGGGGCACACCTGCCAGCAGACTGGGGCCCATGACACATGAGGTGGAGCAGGAGTACGACGTGGTGGTCCTGGGTGCGGGACCGGTGGGCGAGAACGTGGTGGACCGGGCCAGGGCCGCCGGTCTGAGCGTGGCCGTGGTGGAGAGCGAACTGGTCGGCGGCGAGTGCTCGTACTGGGCCTGCATGCCGAGCAAGGCCCTGCTGCGCCCGGCCATCGCCCGCTCGGACGCCCGCAAGGTCCCGGGGCTGCGGCAGCTGGTGCAGGGGCCGCTCGACGCGGCGGCGGTCCTCGCCCATCGTGACTACTACGTCTCCGACTGGAAGGACGACGGCGCCGTCGGCTGGCTCGACTCCACCGGCGCCCGCCTCTACCGGGGGCACGGCCGCCTCGCCGGCCCCCGGAAGGTCGTCGTGGAAGGCCCCGAGGGCGATCGTCATCTCCTCTCGGCCCGGCACGCCGTCGCCGTGTGCACCGGCAGCCGCGCGGCACTGCCCGACCTGCCCGGTCTGACCGGGGCCCGGCCCTGGACCAGCCGCGAGGCGACCAGCTCGCACGAGGTTCCCGGACACCTGATCGTGGTCGGCGGGGGAGTGGTCGCCGCGGAGATGGCGACCGCCTGGCAGGCGCTCGGCTCGCGCGTGACTGTCCTGGTCCGGGGCAAGGGGCTGCTGCCGCGCATGGAGTCCTTCGTCGGTGAGCACATCGCCGACGCGCTCACCGAGGGCGGCGCCGACGTCCGTACCGGCGTCTCCGTCGCCGCGGTGGTACGCGACGGAAGCACCGGACCGGTCACCGTCGTCCTGGAGGGCGGCGACCGGATCGAGGGCGACGAGGTCCTGTTCGCCACGGGCCGGCACCCCCGCACCGATGACATCGGCCTGGAGACCGTCGGCCTGGAGCCCGGCTCCTGGCTCTCGGTGGACGACAGCCTCCGGGTCACGGGCAGCGACTGGCTGTACGCCGTCGGGGACGTCAACCGCCGGGCGCTGATGACCCATCAGGGCAAGTACCAGGCGCGGATCGCCGGCGCGGCCATCGCCGCACGGGCCGCCGACGGCTCCGCCGTGAAGACCGATGCCTGGGGCGCGCACGCGGCCACCGCCGACCACGCGGCCGTTCCCCAGGTCGTCTTCACCGATCCCGAGGCCGCGGCGGTCGGACTCTCCCTGGCCGAGGCCGAGAGCGCGGGGCACCGGGTCCGCGCCGTCGACCTCGACCTCACCTCGGTGGCGGGCGCCGGGCTGTACGCCGACGGCTACCGCGGCCACGCCCGGATGGTCGTCGACCTGGACCGCGAGATCGTCCTCGGCGTCACCTTCGTCGGGCCGGGCATCGGGGAACTGCTCCACTCGGCCACCGTCGCCGTCGCGGGCGAGGTGCCCATCGACCGCCTCTGGCACGCCGTTCCGGCGTATCCGACGCTGAGCGAGGCCTGGTTGCGGCTCCTCGAGGCCTACCGGGACGGTGCGGCGACGACATGAGCCCCGGCGCCCCCGACCTCACCAACGACTACGACGGTCGCTGCGCGGTCTGCGGGGCCGTCGTGCCGGCCGGGGCGGGGGTGCTGCGGCACGGCCACGGCCCCAAGGACGGCTGGGAGGTCTTCCACCCGGGGCATGTGCCCGAGGACGCGCCGCCGGCCCGGCAGGACCTGCCGGGCTGGCACCGCCGCCGTCTCATGGCGGTGGACATCGTGACCACGGGGTACCGGGCGGCGGTGGATCGGATCCTCGCCGCGTCGGTGCGGACCAGCGACGGCGCGAACGGAGATTGGATCGTGGATCCTGGATCCAATCTCCGGAATCCCGACCGCACGACGGGGATCGGCGCCGCCGCCGATCGGGCCCGCGCCGGCGGCATCCCCGCTCCCCGCGCCCTCGACGAACTCGCGACCGTCCTCACCGATCACCTGACGTCGAACGAGGTCCTGGTCGTCTGGTTCGCCCCGCACGTCCTGACGACGCTCCACGCCGAACTCCGGCGCCACGACCTGGCCCCCCTCACCGCCCGGCTCCCGCACGGCGTGGCCCCCGTCTGCGACCCCCTCGTCCTGGACCGCCACGCCGACCGCTACCGCCCCGGCAGCCGCTCCCTGCGCGCCGTCACCACGTGGTACGGCGTCCCGCACGCCCACCCCGGAGACCCGGCCTCCGACGCCGAGGCGGCGCTCGCCGTCGCCCAGGTGATCGCGGACTCCTATCCCGCCGTGGCCAAGCTGTCCCGCCCGGCTCTCCACACCGAGCAGATCCGCTGGTACGCCGACCAGATGCGCCGCCACCCCGAAGCCCTGGAGTGGCCGTTCGCCGCCGCCGAGCCCCTGCCGTGGGCAGACCCGCCGGCCGCCGCCGAGTAGCGTCCGCTCAGCTCCGCGGGACCAGCCGCGCGGCCGCCGCCCGCGCCGCGTCGATCGCCGGGCGCGGGTCGGGGCCGTACTCCTGGCCGAGCACCATGCGCGTGCTCAGCCCGTCGAGGAGCGCGAGGAGTTCGGAGGCGCGCTCGGTCACCTCGGCCGCGTCCATCGGTACGAATCGGGACTGCGCCACGCCCTTGGCGAGCAGGGCCTCCAGGTCCTCCTGCCAGCCCCGGTCCAGCTCCTGCTGCGCCTCACGCAGCGTGTCGTTCCCCTGGGTGCGCGCCCAGAGCTCGATCCAGAGCATCCACCGCGGATCGCGCGGACCCTGCGGCAGATAGAGCCGCAGGAAGAGGTCGAGCTTGCGCTCCGCCGTCAGCCGCCGGCCGAGCAGCGCGAGGCGTTCCTCGGTGAGGGCCGCCTCGCTCCAGCGCAGCGCGGCGAGCAGCAGCAGGTCCTTGCTGCCGAAGTAGTACAGGATGTGGCCGCCGCTCGTGCCGAGCCGCTCGGCCAGGGCCGACATGGTGAGCGCCGCGAGGCCGTTCTCGGCGATGGCCGCCATGGCCTCCTCGAGCATCCGCTCCTGGGCGATGTGCCCGTCGCGTCGTCGTGCTGCCCCTGCCACCCGTGCCGCCTCCATCCCCGTGACCCGCCAGGTCACGACTTTAACCGTAGGTCCCGGAGCCCTTGACGCGGCCGTCACCTCTCCCACATCTTGAATGCTGTTCTAAATTCTAGAACACCATTCAAAGTCTGGGAGTGGGCATGCTGCACCAGGAGAGAACGGCGGACGTCGGCCGCGACGAGGTCTTCCAGGTCGAGGGCCACGGCATCGACCCCATTCCGGACGCGGAGCGCCATGGCGGAGCCAAGGACCTGTTCTGGCTCTGGTTCGGCTCCAACCTCACCTTCACCTACGTGATCAACGGCGCCCTCGCCGTCGCGTTCGGCCTCTCCTTCTGGCAGGCCACCGCCGTCGTCGTGATCGGCGGCCTCTCCTTCTTCGCCATCAGCGCGGCCGGACTCAGCGGCGTCCGCACCGGCACCGCCACCCTCGTGATCTCCCGTGCGGCCTTCGGTGTGCGCGGCAACTGGCCCGCCGGACTCCTCAACTGGGTCGTCAGCATCGGCTACACCATCGTCAACACGGTCGTCGGCACCCTCGCCCTCGAAGCCCTCTTCGCCGACCTCGGCTGGGGCCTCGGCGGCCACCCCGCCCGCGCGATCGCCCTGCTCGTGACCCTCACGATGACCTTCGCCGTCGCCCTGTGGGGCCACGCCACCGTCCAGTTCGCCGAACGCTGGATGGCCTACGCCCTCGCGCTCGGGTTCGCCGCCCTGCTCGTCTTCGTCCTGCCCGGCGCCGACACCGCCGCCCCTGCCCAGGGCCCCGGCGCCGCCGGCTGGAGCCTCGCCTTCGTCGTCATGCTCGCGGGCCCCTTCTCGTACGTCCCGATGCCCGCCGACTACACCCGCTACCTGCCGCGCACCACCTCGCTCAAGGCCCTCACCTGGAGCGGCGGGCTCGGCGGTTTCGTCTCCTCCGTGGCCCTCGGGGTCGCCGGAGTGGCCGCCGCGACCCAGGCCGACATGACCGACGCGGTCGCCGGAGCAGAGGGGCTGCTCCCGGGCTGGTTCCAGCCGCTCTTCCTCGCCCTGATCCTCGGCGGCTCGGTCACCAACTCGATCATCACGCTCTACTCCTCCAGCCTGAACCTCCAGGTCCTCGGCATCCCCTGGAGCCGCTCGCGCGCCATCGTGATCAGCGCCGCCGTCACCGCCCTCGGCTCCCTCGGCGCCCTCTTCCTCACCGACTTCACCACCTCCCTGCTCGCCTTCCTCTCCCTCCTGATCATCGTCTTCGCCCCCTGGGGCGGGGTCTTCCTCGCCGACATGGTCCTGCGCCGCTGTACGTACGACTCCGACGCCCTGCACGCCGGCGAGCGCGGTGGCTACTGGTACCGCTCCGGATGGAACCCCGCCGGCATGACCGCCCTGCTCGCCGGAATGGTCTTCGCCGCCCTCACCTGCGACTCCGAACTCTGGACCGGCCCCCTCGTCGCCCCGCTCGGCGGCGCCGACCTCACCCTCCTCGGCGCCCTCGTCTCCGCGCTCGTGTACGTCCCCCTCGCGCGCCGCACCGCCACCCCCGTACAGCAGTAACGCCCTTGTCAGAAACTGGAGTCCGACCCGCATGAACAGCGCAACCCCCGCCGACCTCGTCCTCACCGGGGCCCGCATCCACACCGTCGACCCCCTTCTGTCCGAGGCCGAGGCCCTCGCCGTACGCGACGGACGCATCGTCTGGCTCGGCGCGGACGCCGACGCCGCGCGCTGGACCGGGCCCGGCACCACGGTCCTCGACGCGGGCGGCCGGCTGGTCCTGCCCGGCTTCATCGACGCCCACAACCACGTACGCCTCGGCTCCGACGATGCCTGCGTCCAACTCGCCGGAGCCCGTTCCCTCGACGCGATCCACGAGCGCATCACCACCTGGCGGGCGGCCCACCCCGAGGCCGCCTGGATCGAGGCCGAGGCCTTCGACTACTCGGCGATACCCGGCGGACGCATGCCCGCCGCCGCCGACCTCGACCCCGTCACCGGCGACACCCCCGCCCTCGTACTCAGCTACGACGTGCACACCGCCTGGCTCAACACCGCCGCCCTGCGCGCGCTCGACGTCACCCGCGACCGCACCGACCTGCCGTTCGGCACCGCCGTCACCGACCCCGAGACGGGCGAACCGACCGGTTTCGTCAAGGACTTCGCGGTCAAGGGCCTCTCCCGTGCAGGCCACCGCGCACTGCGGGAGCTCGGCGTCCCGTGGGCGTCGCCGGACCGCCAGTACGGCCGGCTCGCCAAAAGCCTCGACGACGCCGTCGCGTACGGCATCACCACCGTCGTCGAACCGCAGAACTCCCTCGACGACCTCGCCCTCTTCGAGCGCGCCCGCGCCGAGGGCCGGCTCCGCTCCCGGATCGTCGCCGCGCTCTTCCACCCGCGCGGCACGACCGACGCAGACCTGGACGAATTCGCCGCCGCCGCCCGGAAGTTCGCCGACGACCGGCTGCGCGTCGGACCGCTCAAGCTCTACATCGACGATGTGGTCGAACCCCGCACGGCCGCGCTCCTGGAGCCGTACGCAGGGTGCGGCCACCACCGCGGCGACACCTTCTACCCGCCGGAGGAGTTCGCCGACCTGCTCACCGGCCTCGACGCGCGCGGCTTCCAGTGCTTCGTGCACGCCACCGGCGACCGCGGCATCCGCACGGTCCTCGACGCCGTCGCGCGTGCCCGTGGCGCCAACGGAGCGCGCGACGCCCGCCACCAGATCGTGCACGTCGAGTGCCTCGACCCAGACGACACCCCGCGCTTCGCCGAACTCGGCGTCGTCGCCTGCATGCAGCCCCGCCATGCCGCCCCCGACATCGCGGGCCCAGGCCAGGACTGGGCCGAGAACATCGGCCCCGACCGCTGGCACAAGGCCTGGCCGCTGCGCAGCCTGCACGCCGCCGGCGCCGTCCTCGCCCTCTCCAGCGACTGGAACGTGGCCGAGATGGACCCCATGGTCGGCATCTACACCGCCGTCACCCGCCGCCCGCTGCGCGGCGGGGGAGAGCCCTGGACGCCGGAGGAGACGATCGATGTGGCGACCGCCGTCGAGGGCTACACCATGGGGTCCGCGTACGCCAACTTCCTTGAGGAGGAGCGGGGTTCGCTGACCGTGGGCAAGCTCGCCGACTTCGTCGTCCTCTCCCGCGACATCCTGCGCGTCGACCCCGAGGAGATCCCGGGGACGGTGGCCGAGACGGTCGTGGTGGGCGGAGAGGTCGTCCACACGCGTACGGACGGCTGAGGCCGGGCGCCGGCGGCCCTCGGGAGCGAGGACCGCCGGCACCAGGGCGGCAGGTCAGAGCCGCACCAGGGTCGTCGGTCAGAGCCGGTCGAGGATCTTCCTCAGCTCGGCGATCTCGGCGGACTGGGTCCGTACGACGTCGTCGGCGAGCTTCTTCGCCGTGGCGTCGCGACCGTCCTTCTGCTCGGTCTTCGCCATCTCGACCGCGCCCTCGTGATGGGCGATCATCAGCTCGGCGAACTTCCGGTCGAAGGCCCTGCCCCGGAGGGACTCCAGATCCTTCATGTCCCGCTCGGACATCATCCCGGCCATGGCGTGGCCGCCGCCGTGCCCGCCGCCGTGACCGCTCCGACCCGCCGACTCGGGCTTGCCCCAGGCCTTGAGCCAGGACCTCATCTTCTGGATCTCCGGGTCCTGGGCCTTCTCGACGTCGGCGACGATCTTCTTGACGCCGGTGTCCTCGGCCCTGCCGTCGGCGAGCTTCGCCATCTCCAGGGCCTGCTGGTGGTGCGGGATCATCGCCTGGGCGAACGCCACGTCCGCGTCGTTGAACGCGCCGGCCGCGGGGGAGTCGGAGACCGAGGGCCGGGAGCCAGGCTTCGTCCCGCTCGCCGCGTCGCCCGCGGAGTCGATGGCGGAGCCGCAGGCGGAGAGCAGCAGGCTCGCGACGGCGGCGGCGCCGGTCAACGCGATCTTGCGGGCGGTGGGGTCGGTGAAGGCACGCATGTCTGTCACACCTCGTGTGCTGTGTACTGCGGGAATGGTCGATGGACGCGTGTGCGGGCAGCGCGAGGCGCGCCCGCGGGGGCGTTTCGGCCTAGATCCGCAGGATCGACAGCTGAGCGAGGTCGGGAGGTATGGGCGGCGGGGCGTTCGGGGCGACGGCCCGGAGGAGCCGGCCGAGAAGCCGGACCAGCCGGTCGGGACGGCGCCCGAGGGCGCCGAGGACGAGCCGGGCGAGGGCCCAGACGCCGAGGACGGCCACGCAGAGCGTGGTCATGTCCATCGTCATACCGGAGTCGTGCGACGGGGCGGCGGGAGTCTCGGTCCCTGTGCGGTGCACGGGAGCGGGGGCATGGGACATGCCGTCGGTCCCGGTGGGTGCGGAGGCATGGGACATGCCGCCCGTGCCCGTGTCCGAGGCGCTCTCCGGGTGGCCGACCGCGTGCATCACGAAGACGCCGAGGGCGAGCACCACGACGAGCAGCAGGTGCGCGACGGCGCCCCCCGCTCGCATGAAGCTCTGTCCCACTCGTCCCGTACGCACGGCTGAACCTCCCGCGACGACCCTACCGAAGGGGCGCGCGGGACCGGCTCAAGGGTCTACTCCGGCAGGTCGCCGCTCATGGCGGCGGCGAGCCGGAGATGCGGGGCGGCCTCGGCGGGGCGGCCCTGCCGCTCCAGGGTGCGGCCGAGCATGAGCCGGGCGTACTGCTCCACCGGGTCCTGGTCGAGGATGGCGCGGAGCTCGGTCTCCGCGCGGGAGAGCTGGGCGGAGTGGTAGTAGGCGCGGGCCAGCAGCAGCCGCTGCGCGGTCTGCTCGGGGTGCTCGGCGACCAGGCCGCGCAGGATGCGCGCCGCCGACTGGTACTCCTTGGCCTCGAAGAAGAACTGGGCGCGGTCCCAGCGCTCGCCGGCCGTGCCGAACTCGTAGTACGTGTCGTTCACTCGCGCTCCCTCGTGAGGTGCCTACCCTGCCACCCGGTGGGGTGGCACTGGTGTCGTCAACACGCCGATATGATTGAACATTCCACTACTATTTCCGCGTGGAGACACGCCCACCTCGTCCCCGGACAGGAATAGGTTGAGTGTCATGAGCAATCTTGATCGTCAGGCCACCCTCAGCGTCTGCGGTGGCCGCGGCTTCGTCGTCGCCGAACCGGTCCGAGAACTCCTCAGCCCCCGTCACGTCCGGCTCGGCGAGTCGACCGAGGTGCGCCGTCTGCTCCCCAACCTCGGCCGTCGCATGGTGGGGGCGTGGGCCTTCGTCGACCACTACGGCCCCGACGACATCGCCGACGAGCCCGGTATGCAGGTCCCGCCGCACCCGCACATGGGGCTCCAGACGGTGAGCTGGCTCCACGAGGGCGAGGTCCTGCACCGCGACAGCACGGGCAGCCTGGAGACGATCCGCCCCCGCGAACTGGGGCTGATGACCTCGGGCCGGGCGATCTCCCACTCCGAGGAGAGCCCCAGGTCCCATGCGCGCTTCCTCCACGGCGCCCAGCTCTGGGTGGCGCTCCCGGACGCTCACCGCAACGTCGAACCGCACTTCCAGCACCACGCGAACCTACCGGAGGTCACGGCCCCCGGCCTCACGGCCACGGTGATCCTCGGCGAACTCGACGGCGCCACCTCACCCGGCACCACCTACAGCCCCCTGATCGGCGCGGACCTCGCCCTGACGGCGGGCACGGAGACGAGCCTCCCGCTGGAGCCGGACTTCGAGTACGCGGTCCTGGCGATGTCGGGCGAGGCCCACGTCGACGGCGTCCCGGTCCTCCCGGGCTCGATGCTCTACCTCGGCTGCGGCCGTACGGAACTCCCCCTGCGCGCAACCTCGGACGCGGGCCTGATGCTCCTGGGCGGCGAGCCGTTCGAGGAGGAGATCGTCATGTTCTGGAACTGGATCGGCCGGAGCAACGAGGAGATCGCTCAGGCCCGACAGGACTGGATGGAGGGCACCCGCTTCGGCGAGGTGAAGGGCTACGACGGCGCTCCGCTTCCCGCCCCGGAACTGCCCGCGACCCCGCTGAAGCCGCGGGGGAGGGTGCGCTGATCAGGGGTTTGGCCACACCGGCGAAGGCCGGGCCGGCTGCGTCCCGACTCCGCTGCCGGTCTGCCGGGTGCCCGGGCTGGGCAACGGGATCGTGCTGAGCTGCTCGTGCAGCCCGGGGCGGTGCCGATGGCGGGGCTGCCGAATCTGCGGCTGCCCCGGGTGACCCGCCGAGCCGCCGGTGGTCGGCTGAGAGCCGGGCGGGACCGGCCGCGGCCATTGCGGCAGCGGAGCCCCGAACGCAGCAGGTTCCGGACCACACGTCGCGGTCCGGGCCCCTGTCCCGTGCGGTGCCGCCCCCTGCAGCGGCGGTGCGTCAGCTCTGGGCGGTGTCGTCGGCCGCCTGCCCGGCGCCCCCGGCTGCTGCTGCCTTCTCACGCATCTTGCGCACCAGCTCCGCCTTCTGGTCGGCTGCGTTCCGGCGGTCGAGGTTGCGGTGCGGACCGTTGTTCTGCCGTTCAGCGCGGGACAGCTTCTTGCGCTGGCCGCCGCCCTGGCCCACGGGGTTGTTGATGTTCTTGCTGTCGGTCACGGGTTCTCCCGGTGGTGATGTGAAGTGATCTACGGATTCGTCGGTGAGGGGCGGGCGGCGACGTCGATGGACGTCAGCGGTGGCCCATCACGCTCTCCCTCGCACATCGGCCTCTGGAAGAACATGACAAAGACGTTACCCGGTTCCGTCGGCCCCGCACACCACCTCCGCCGACCGCAGGGCGGACAGGAAAACCTGGCGAAGCCCAGGCCAAGCGTGCCGTATGGTGGAGGCACCGACGCGGGGTGGAGCAGCTCGGTAGCTCGCTGGGCTCATAACCCAGAGGTCGCAGGTTCAAATCCTGTCCCCGCTACTGCTCGGAAGGGCCCGGATCCTCAACAGGATCCGGGCCCTTCTTGCTTCACGCCCAGGACGCGGTTCGGCGTAGAGCCGAGGCGGTCGGCGTCTCAGCTCCCGCTGATCGCGTCGCTCGCGGGAACGGGGCCGGCGCGGGCGATGAGGAGGGCTACGTCGTCGTGGTCACCTTCCTCACGCAAGGTGCGCAGAAGCAGGTCGCAGGTGGCGTCGAGCGATCGGTGGGGGTCGTCGAGGACGGCGAGGAGAGCGTTCAGGCGTACGTCGATCGCCTGGTCGCGGGTTTCTACGAGGCCGTCGGTGTACAGGACGAGCTGATCGCCCGGCCCGAAGCCGATGGCCGTGGTGTCGAAGGGAATGCCACAGCCGCCCAGAGGTGCGCCCGTGGGCAGGTCGAGCAGCTCGCGGGTGCCGTCCGGGTGGAGTAGCGCGGGCGGCAGATGCCCTGCCAGGGAAATCCGGCATCGCGCGGCGCCGGGGTCGTAGACGGCGTAGACGCAGGTCGCGATGGTGCCGAGACCGTCCGTGATGTGATCGAGGTGGTGCAGGACCTGGTCGGGAGGGAGATCGAGGTCGGCCAGAGTCCTGGTGGCGGTGCGCAGCTGTCCCATGGCCGCCGCGGCTGTGACGCCGCTTCCCATCACGTCGCCGACGACGAGGGCGGTCTTGTCGCCGCTCAGGGGGATGACATCGAACCAGTCGCCTCCGATCTCGATCGTGGCCTGTGCGGGGCGGTAGCGGAAGGCGATGTCGAGACCTGGTCGCTGGGGAGGGGGGTGGGGCAGCAGGCTGCGCTGGAGGGTGAGGGCGGTGCGGCGTTGTTCTTCCACGGCGCGGTGCCGGTCGGTCACGTCGACGCTGGAGGTCGCCACGCCCAGCACTTTCCCGTTGGGGGCTTCGAGCCGGTAGAACGAGATCGACCAGGCGTGGTCATGGTCCGGATCGGCCGCGGTGCGGCCGACGGTGTACTGGTCCAGGATCGGCTTCCCGGTGGCCAGGACCTCCCGCATGGCTCCCGCGAACGACTTGTCGAGCAACGGCACCACCTCGTGGACGTGGCGGCCGACATGCTCGGCGGCCGGCACGCCGTTCATGCGTTCCTCCGCGGGGTTCACGGAGATGTAGCGGAGGTCGGTGCCCAGCATCGCAAGACCGATCGGCGACTGGGACACCAGCTGGGCGGACAGGGCCAGATTCCGTTCCACCCGCCGCAGCGTCGCCAGGTCCGTGGCCAGCCCCAGAGCCCAGTAGTCGCGTTGGTCGTCCTGCAGCCGCATGCTGCGGAACTCCACCAGTCGCGGGCTGCCGTCCTTGTGCCGGACGGGAAAGACCCCTGCCCAGCTCTCACCGTCCTGCATGACCTGGTCGAACAGCGCCAGCACCGCGTTGCGGTGCTCCTTGTCGATCAGCAGCTGAGCCGCGGACTGTCCCAGGGCCTCCTCGGCGCTGTAGCCGAAAAGGATCTTCGCCTGCGGACTCCAGAGATCGATCCTGCCCTTGGCATCGAGGAGGACAGCGGCCACATTCAGCACGTCCAGCAAGCCGCCCGGCGTGGACGGCACCACATCCGACGCTCCAGGATCGCTCTGAGAGGGTTCGGTGGCTCCCATTCTCAGGCCCCTTTCGGCCGCCGATCAGAGTGCTGTCCGCCGTATCGGACGATGGCCGGTGCCGTGTCTGCCATCCCATCGTCCACCTCCTCCGCCCGTGCGTGCACTCCAAGCCGCGAGGGTGGCACCCCGACCGGGCTCCGGCCTGCCGATTCGCCGCTGTGGAGGCGTACCGCAGGCGCGGCTAGGGTGAGGTGAGGAGCGGCGATGCGTGGACACCGTCCCGAGCCGCACGAAGGAGCACAGGAACTTCTGGTCGCCCTCGGGCAGCTCGTCGACCAGGCCCTGGAACGGATCAAGTACCAGCGGGCCAGGGCCGAGCTTGCCGTGGCTCTGCAGCGCCATATGCTTCCGCCCGCGCTGCCGGAGCTGCCCGGGCTGCATCTGGCCGCCAGGTACTCGCCGTCGCGGGACGGTCTGGACGTCGGCGGCGACTGGTACGACGCATTCGTCATGCACGACGGTTCACTGGGGCTCACGGTCGGTGACGTCCAGGGGCATGACGTCGAGGCGATCGCCTTCATGGGGCAGGTGCGGACGAGTCTGCGCGCCCTCGCCCAGTCGACGATCGACACCCGAGAAGTGCTGGGCCGCGCCAACGATCTGCTGATCGCCATGGGGGGCGGCCTCTTCGCAACGTGCTGTTTCCTGCGCTTCGACCCGGTCACCCGCGATCTGACGGTCTCCAGGGCCGGCCATGTACCGATGGTCTGGGCCACGGCCGGAGGCCGTAACGGCACAGCGCTCGACCGCGGCGGGCCTCCGCTCGGCATCGTCGCGGGTGAGCGGTACCCGGTCACCCATCGGCGGCTGACGGAACCGGGGATGCTCGTGCTGCTCACCGACGGGGTGGTGGAGGGCCCGCACTACCCGATGGAGGCCGGTCTCGCCGAGGTGGCCAAGCTGGTCCGCGCGGGGTTCGACGCCGACCCCGACATCCTGGCCTCCGCCATCGTCAAAGTGGCCGATCTGACGGGAGACCGCGACGATGCCGCAGTCCTCGTCGTCCGCTACGACGGGCCATCGGGGCCCATCTGACCGACGGGCGTCCCGGGTGCCGGGGGAGGCGTAGCCGGGGTCGCAGGCGGCGGGATCGCGGCGCAGACTGCTGTCGTGCGCAGCGCGGAGATGAGGAGCTACGGGTTCGCTGTGCTGCGTACCCTTGCCGTCGCCGCCGTGTACTACGGGGCCGCGCAGATCGGACTCCGGCAGCAGGTGGCGTTGGTGCGTGACCAGGTCACCCCTCTGTGGCCGCCGTCGGGTGTCGCGCCGGCGGCGCTGCTCATGCTGGGGCTGCGCGTCTGGCCGGGATCGCGCTGGGCGCGTTCCTGGTCAACGTCTTCCTCGGGCCGTCGTTGCTCCCCGTGCTGGCCATCACCGCGGGCAACACGCTGGCACCGGTCTGCGCCTGCCTGATGCTGCGCAGAGCCGGGTTCAGAACCGAACTCGACCGCCTGCGGGACGTCCTGTCCCTGGTCTTCCTCGGTGCCCTCGCCGGGATGTCGATCAGTTCGACCATCGGCAGCGGCGCCCTGGTCCTCTCCGGAGCGCTGGATCAGCGCGACTTCTGGCCGACGTGGTCGGTGTGATGGACCGGCGACGCGATGGGAATCCTCGTCGTCACACCCTTCCTGTTCGTGTTGCGCAAGGCCCGGTGGCCGTCGCGGGCGGGGCCCGGCCGATGGTTCGAGGCGGTGGCGCTCGCACTCGGCACGGTGCTCGTCACGCTCCTGGCGACGCGCACACCCCATTCGAGCCTGCTCTTCCTCGTCTCGCCGTTCCTGGTCTGGGCGGCCTTCCGATTTCGTCTGGCCGGTGCGGCGCCGTGCGCGCTCGCGGTGTCGACGCTCGCGGTCCTGGCCGCCGCCGGCGACAGAGGCCCGTTCGCAGGCGAGGACGTGTTCCGCGACATGGTCACCCTCCAGGCCTTCAACGGCACGACGGCGCTGACGGCACTGCTCCTCGCGGCTGTCATCACCGAGCGCGACAACACCCATGAGGAGATCGAACGCGTCTGCGCGCGGCTCGAGAAGATGGTGGCCGAGATGGAGCCGCGGCCCGACTACCCACCGGAGAATCCACCGCCATGACACCCGGTCCCCGGCTGCCGTGTGCCGGACGGCCCCCTACCCTGTGCCGGCCGGCCCCTTGACCTCGGTGGCACCGGCCACTACTTTGCGTGAGAAGCCGACCCACGACCAGCGAATGGAGGCGACCGGCAGATGTACACCCTCTCTGACCTCGGTCGCCTCGCCCGCCGTACGGTCTGGGTTCCGGGCCGGATTGCGCACGGCTGCTAGCACGCCGTTTCTGATGTGCCCCCCCGGTGGGCACTTTTCGGGTCTCCCTCACCACTTCCCGGCACGTCGCCGTTACGTGCCGCCTTGCGCCCCCTCTCTCCTGTGGCGCCTCGGAACACAGAAAGCTGCCTGACATTGGCGAACATCGAAGCGACCGATCGCGCATCGGCGCGGATCACGGTCAACGGGAAAGACGCACCGATCTCCCCGGCCGCACCCCACACCACGACGCTGGACTTTCTGCGCGAGCGTGGCCTCACCGGTACGAAAGAGGGCTGTGCCGAGGGCGAGTGCGGCGCCTGTTCGGTCCTCGTGGCCCGGCCCGGTGTGGACAAGCCCACCGACTGGGTGGCGGTCAACGCGTGCCTGGTCCCGGCCGCGGCACTCGACGGTCAGGAGGTCATCACCTCCGAAGGACTCGCCACGGCGGGCGAACCCGGCACGCCGCCCACCCTGCACCCGGTGCAGGAGGAGATGGCGGTCCGCGGCGGCTCCCAATGCGGTTACTGCACACCGGGGTTCATCTGCAGCATGGCCGCCGAGTACTACCGGTCCGACCGCTGCGCGCACGCCGACCCGGCCGACAGCACCGACCGCGAACACGGTCCGAACGGGTTCGATCTGCACGCGCTGAGCGGCAACCTGTGCCGCTGCACCGGTTACCGCCCGATCCGCGATGCCGCCTTCGCCGTCGGCACGCCCACCGAGGACGACCCGCTGGCGCGGCGTCGCGAGCAGTCCCCGCCCGCGGCGGTCGCCACCACGTACACCCAGGGCGACAGCGTGTTCCTGCGGAAGAGCACCCTGGCCGAAACGCTGCGGGTGCTGCGCGAGCGGCCCGACGCGGTGGTGGTCGCCGGCTCCACCGACTGGGGTGTGGAGGTGAACATCCGTTCCCGCCGGGCCGATTGCGTGGTGGCCGTCGACCGGCTGCCCGAACTGCGGGCGCTGCGCGTCGCATCCGACCACATCGAGATCGGTGCGGCGCTGACGCTCACCGAGATCGAACGCCGCCTGGACGGCGACGTTCCGCTGCTCGCGGAGCTGTTCCCGCAGTTCGCGTCCCGTCTCATCCGCAACGGCGCGACCCTCGGTGGCAACCTGGGCACCGGCTCGCCCATCGGTGACAGCCCGCCGGTGCTCCTCGCCCTCGAAGCCTCGGTGGTACTCGCCGACGCCGACGGTGAGCGCGAGGTCCCGCTGGCGGAGTACTTCACCGGATACCGGCAGAGCGTGCGCCGGCCCGGTGAGTTGATCCGTGCGGTGAGGATCCCGCTGCCGCTCTCACCGGTCGCGGCCTTCCACAAGATCGCCAAGCGGCGCTTCGACGACATCTCCAGCGTGGCGGTCGCCTTCGCGCTCCACGTCGAGGACGGGATCGTCCGCAAGGCGCGGATCGGCCTGGGCGGCGTCGCCGCCACCCCGATCCGCGCGCTCGCCACCGAGGCCGCCCTCGAGGGCAGGCCGTGGGAGGCGGAGACCGTCGAGGCCGCGGCCCGCGTGCTGCGCGGCGAGGGGACGCCGATGGACGATCACCGGGCCAGCTCCCTCTACCGCTCCGCGATGCTCGGCCAGAGCCTTCTCAAGCTGCACGCACAGACCACCGAGGCGGTGTCGTCATGAGTCATCTCTCCCAGCGCCCCGAGAAGCCCGTCGTCGGCGTCTCCATGCCGCACGAGAGCGCTTTCCAGCACGTCACCGGCACCGCTCTGTACACCGACGACCTGGTCGCCCGCACCAAGGACGTGCTGCACGCCCATCCGGTCCAGGTCATGAAGGCCCACGGCAGGATCACGGCGCTGCGCACCGAGCCCGCGCTCGCCGTGCCCGGGGTGGTCCGCGTGCTGACCGGTGCCGACGTGCCCGGTGTCAACGACGCCGGGATGAAGCACGACGAGCCGCTCTTCCCCGACGAGGTCATGTTCCACGGCCACGCCGTCGCCTGGGTGCTGGGCGAGACCCTGGAGGCGGCCCGGCTCGGTGCGGCGGCCGTCGAGGTGGAACTCGACGAGCTGCCTTCCGTGGTGACCCTGGAGGACGCGATCGCGGCCGACAGCTTCCACGGTGCCCGGCCCGTGATGGTGACCGGTGACGTCGACGCCGGGTTCGCCGACTCGGCGCACGTGTTCACCGGCGAGTTCCGCTTCTCCGACCAGGAACACTTCTACCTCGAGACGCACGCGGCGCTGGCCCATGTCGACGAGGCCGAGCAGGTGTTCGTCCAGAGCAGCACCCAGCATCCGTCCGAGACGCAGGAGATCGTCGCGCACGTGCTCGGGCTGCACAGTCACGAGGTGACCGTGCAGTGTCTGCGGATGGGCGGCGGCTTCGGCGGCAAGGAGATGCAGCCGCACGGCTTCGCGGCCGTCGCCGCCCTCGGCGCCAAGCTGACCGGCCGGCCCGTCCGGCTGCGGCTCAACCGCACGCAGGACCTGACCATGTCCGGCAAGCGGCACGGATTCCACGCCACGTGGAAGATCGGCTTCGACGCCGACGGCCGCATCCGGGCCCTGGACGCCACCCTGACCGCCGACGGCGGCTGGAGCCTTGACCTGTCCGAGCCGGTGGTCGCCCGCGCGCTGTGCCACATCGACAACACGTACTGGATTCCCCACGCCCGCATCGCCGGTCGCATCGCCAGGACCAACAAGGTGTCCAACACGGCCTTCCGTGGCTTCGGCGGGCCGCAGGGCATGCTGGTGATCGAGGACATCATGGGCCGGTGTGCGCCCTTGCTCGGCCTGGATCCGACAGAGCTGCGGGAACGCAACTTCTACCAGCAGGGCCAGTCCACGCCGTACGGACAGCCGGTCTCCCAGCCGGAACGGATCTCCGCCGTCTGGGAACAGGTCAAGGAGAACGGCGGCATCGACGAACGCAGGCGCGAGATCGCCGCGTTCAACGCCGCCCACCCGCATACCAAGCGCGGGCTCGCGATCACCGGGATCAAGTTCGGCATCTCGTTCAACCTCACCGCCTTCAACCAGGGCGGCGCGCTGGTGCTGATCTACAAGGACGGCTCGGTCCTGATCAACCACGGCGGCACCGAGATGGGTCAGGGCCTCCACACCAAGATGCTCCAGGTGGCCGCGACCACGCTGGGCATCCCGCTGCACAAGGTGCGGCTGGCCCCGACACGTACCGACAAGGTGCCCAACACCTCCGCCACCGCTGCCAGTGCGGGGGCGGACCTCAACGGCGCGGCCGTGAAGAACGCCTGCGAGCAGCTGCGTGAACGGCTGCTTCAGGTCGCCGCCACGCAGCTGGCTTCGAGCGCCTCGGACGTGCGCATCGTCGAGGGCGTCGCGCGCACGCTGGGCAGCGACAAGGAGCTGGCCTGGGACGATCTGGTGCGCACCGCGTACTTCCAGCGGGTGCAGCTGTCGGCGGCAGGCTTCTACCGGACCGAGGGGCTGCACTGGGACGCCAAGACGTTCCGGGGCTCGCCGTTCAAGTACTTCTCCTACGGCGCCGCCGCGGCCGAGGTGGAGGTGGACGGCTTCACCGGCGCGTACCGCATCCGGCGGGTGGACATCGTGCACGATGTCGGCGACAGCCTGTCCCCGATGATCGACATCGGTCAGGTCGAGGGCGGGTTCGTGCAGGGCGCGGGCTGGCTGACGCTCGAGGACCTGCGCTGGGACGCCACCGACGGGCCCCACCGCGGCCGGCTGCTGACCCAGGCCGCCAGCACGTACAAGCTGCCGAGCTTCTCGGAGATGCCCGAGGAGTTCAACGTCACGCTGCTGCGGAACGCCACCGAAGAGGGCGCGGTGTACGGGTCCAAGGCGGTGGGGGAGCCTCCGCTGATGCTGGCCTTCTCGGTGCGAGAGGCGCTGCGCCAGGCCGCCGCCGCGTTCGGGCCGAGCGGGGTCGGCGTCGAGCTGGCATCGCCCGCGACGCCGGAGGCGGTCTACTGGGCGATCCAGTCGGCACGTCAGGGCGAGGCCGCCCGGATCGGCCACGACGGCACCGGAGTTGCCACTGTCCCGCACGTCGACGGCGCGGTCCGGGCCGGCGCGGAAGCGTTGAGCGGTGCCTGACATGACGTGGTTCGCCGCGGTCGCGCGGCTGCGGGCACGCAGGGAGGCCGGCGTGCTCGTGACCGTCGCGACCGTGCGGGGCCACGCCCCCCGCGACGCCGGTGCGAAACTCGTCGTGGGGCAGACCGAGACGTGGGGGTCGATCGGTGGCGGCAATGTCGAGGCCGTGGCGATCGACCGGGCCCGGGAGATGATCGTCGCGAGCAAGCCGGAGCCCGAGCTGATCGATTTCGCGCTGAACGACAAGGTGACCAACCAGCACGGCGTGCAGTGCTGCGGCGGCACGGTCTCCGTACTGCTCGAACCGCTGCCGGTCGTACGGGCGGTGGCGATCTTCGGCTTCGGGCACGTCGGGATGGAGCTGGCGCGCATCCTGGCACGTCAGGACCTCGACCTCCATCTGGTCGACAGCCGCGCGGACATCCTCACCAAGGAGCGGCTCGACGTACTGGCGGACGCGGTGGCACAGGTGCATGTGCACCACACGCCGCTCCTGCCCGAGGAGGTCCTGGAGGAGCTGCCGCACGGCACCCACATCCTGGTCATGACCCATGACCACGCCGAGGACGCCGCCCTGTGCGACGCCGCGCTGCGCTCACCCCATCTCGGCTCCATCGGACTGATCGGGTCGGCGGCCAAATGGGCGCGGTTCCGCCGACGCCTCTCCATCGAGGGCGGTCACGCCGAGACCACCATCGATCGGATCAAGACGCCGATCGGGCTGGCCGACATCACCGGCAAGGAGCCCGCGACCATCGCCGTGAGCGTCGCCGCCGATCTGCTGCGCATGTTCGAGACCGAGGGGCTCTGACGCTTCCACCGGACGGACCGGGGCCCCACGCCGCGTGGGGCCCCGGTCCGTACCGTCACTTCACCGAACCCGCCATCACCCCCTGCACGAAGTGACGCTGGAAGGCGAAGAAGACGACCACCGGCACGATCAGGGAGAGGAACGCACCGGGCGCCAGGACGTCGATGTTGCTGCCGAACTGCCGTACCTGGGACTGGAGTTCCACGGTCAGCGGCTGCGAGGAGCTGTCGGCGAAGAGCAGCGCCACCAGCATGTCGTTCCACACCCACAGGAACTGGAAGATCGCCAGGCTGGCGATCGCCGGGCGGCCCACCGGCAGCACCAGCTGCGTCAGGATCCGCCACTCGCCGCCGCCGTCCATCCGCGCGGCCTCCAGCATCTCGCGCGGGATGTCGGCGAAGTAGTTGCGCAGCAGGAACACGGCGAACGGCAGCCCGTAGGCGACGTGGAAGAGCACGACGCCAGGGATCGTGCCGAACAGCCCCAGCTGTCCGAACAGCTTCGCCACCGGCAGCAGACCCACCTGCACCGGTACCACAAGGAGCGCCACCACGCCCAGGAAGATCCAGTCCCGGCCGGGGAACTCCAGCCACGCGAAGGCGTATCCGGCGAGGGCCGCCACGACGACGACCAGGACGGTCGTCGGCACCGAGATCAGCACCGTGTTCCAGAAGGCGCGTGTGATGCCCGCGTTGCCCAGCAGCGCCGTGTAGTTCTCCAGAGACAGCTGCCCGGGGCCGGTCAGCGCCGTCCACCAGCCGCTCGACGCGTTGTCGCTCGCCGAGCGCAGTGAGGACAGCAGCAGTCCGGCGACCGGGGTCACCCAGATCAGGCCGACCACGGTCAGGAACGCCTGGACCAGACCGTTGCCCAGCCAGCGGCGCAGCCGGCCGCCCGGCTTCGTCGCGGTCGCACTCATCGCTGACTCCTACGGAAGCGGCGGACGTTGAAGACCATCGCGGGGATCACCAGCAGCAGGAGCAGCACACCGAGCGCGCTGCCGAGCCCCTGGTCGTTGCCTCCGCCGAAGGACACCAGCCACATCTGGGTGGCCAGCACGGTGGCGTCCTCCTGCACCGGCCCCGGCGCGATGATGTAGATGAGGTCGAAGACCTTCATCACGTTGATCACCAGCGTCACGAAGACGACGGTCAGCACGGGGGCGAGGAGCGGCACGGTGATCCGGCGGAACACCTGCCACTCGTTGGCCCCGTCCATCCGTGCCGCCTCCAGCGTGTCGCGAGGCAGGGAGGACAGTCCCGCGCCGATGAGCACCATCGCGAAGCCGGTCCAGATCCACAGGTACGCACCGATGATCGCTGGTGTGACCAGGGCGGGGCCGAGCCAGGAGACGCCCTCGTACGGCGGCGCGAAGTTCTCCGCCGGCAGCCGGACCGTGTACGCGCCGGCCCCGAGACCGGTGAAGCGGAACGACCCGTCGGCCGCGGTGACCGTGGTCGCGACGGCCCGCCCGTCGCGGACCGCCTCGACCGTCATGCCCGGCAGCCCCCGCTCCGCGGGGTCGATCGCGCCGGGCCGGCCCCCGCCGCCGGGTGTGAAGTCCAGGTACACGGCGCCGGCCACGTCCCCCGCGCCGGCCTTGCCGACGGCCGCCTGCTCGGCGTCGGCGGGCAGCTCCTTGGGCGGCACGCCGACGAGGCCGAGGGCGACGCTCTGCCCCGGGGAGAGGGCGTCGGCCGTCCCGTACGAGCCGTCGGGCGCCTTCTCCAGCCCTTGACCTTCGCGGGCTCGGGCCGCCGGGTACGACGAGGAACCCTGGAACGCGTCGTGCACGCCGACCACCGCGGCGTTCAGCACCCCCTTGTCGGGGTCCTCCTCGTACGCGAGGCGGAAGATGATGCCCGCCGCCAGGAAGGAGACCGCCATCGGCATGAACAGCAGCAGCTTGAACGCGGTGGCCCAGCGGACCTTCTCCACCAGGACCGCCAGGATCAGCCCAAGACCCGTCAGCAGCGTCGGCGCGACGACCACCCAGACGGCGCTGTTGCGGATCGCGGTCAGGGTGGCCGGGTCGCTGAACATCTCCGTGTAGTTGTCGCCGCCGACGAACCGGGTGCCGGACGCGTCGAAGAAGCTGCGACCCACGGAGAACAGCACCGGATACACGACCAGCGCGCCGAGCAGGAGCAGCGCGGGCAGCACGAACGCCACGGCGACGATCCGCCGTCGGCGCCTGGCCCGGTCCCGCGGGTTCCCGGACCGCGAGCCGCCTTTCGTGGAGGCCAGCGGGGGCGGTGGAGCGGTGACTGTGGTCATGACGGCCGCCTCAGCCCTTGTACGCCTTGGCCGCCGCGCCCTCCAGCGCCGCGGCCGTGGCGGCCGGGTTCGACGGGTCGCGCAGGAAGTCCTGGAGGATCTTCCACTCGCCCACGCCCTTGGTGCCGCCGAACGCGGCAGGCGCCTGGTCCGACATGTCGAAGCGCACCGAATCCCCGGCGTCTATCAGCGACTTGGCGGTCTCGCGCAGAGTGTCGTCGCCGTACGCCGCGAGGTCGAGCTTCTTGTTCGGCGACAGGAAGCCGCCCGCCTCGGCCCACACGGCCGCCGCCTCCGGCGTCGCGAGGTACTCCAGGAACGCCATGGCGGCCTTCTGGTTCTTGCCGTCCTTCAGGACCACGGCCGCGTCACCGCCGCTGACCACAGGCGCCTTGCCGCCCTCGACCGCCGGGAAGGGGAAGAACGTGGCGTCCTCGCCGATCTTCCTGCCGAACTGGTCCTTGGCGACGCCGGCGACGAAGTCCCCCTCGTACACCATCGCCGCCTCGGGCTCCGGCCCGAAGACCTTCTCGACCGAGCCGGGGAAGTCGGTGCCGAGCGCGCCCTTCTGGCCGCCCGCCACCAGCTTCTTGTCCGAGAAGAGGGTGCCGAGGGTGGTCAGCGCCTTGACCACGGTCGGGTCGGTCCACGCGATCTCGTGCTTGGCGAGCTGGTCGTACTTCTCGGGGCCGGCCTGGGAGAGATAGATGTTCTCGAACCAGTCGGTCAGCGTCCAGCCGTCCTCACCGGCGACCGCGAATGCCGGCAGGCCCGAGTCGGAGACCGTCTGCCCGCTCCTGAGCATCTCCTCGTACGTCTTCGGCGGCTTCACGCCCGCCTGGTCGAGGGCCTCCGGGCTGTACCAGACGGTCGACTTGTGGGCGGCCTTGAAGTACAGGCCGTAGAGGGCGCCGTCGACGGAGCCGTAGTTCTTCCACACCGGCGCGTAGTTGGTGTCGACGGCCTTCGCCGCGGTCTCCGACAGCGGCTTGAGCCACTTCTGCCGGGCGAACTGCTGGAGCACGCCGACCTGCGGGACCATGACCACGTCGGGGGCGTTCCCGCCCTCGATCTTGCTGCCGACGACGGTGGAGACGTTGTCGCCGGTGGACACGAACCGGGTCTTGGCGCCGGTCTTCTCGGTGAAGGCGTCCAGCACCTTCTGGAAGTTCTTCTGCTCGGCGCCCGACCAGACCCCGGCCACATCGAGGGTCTGGCCGGACAGCTCCTTGCCGCCGCCACCGGCGCTCACCGGTCCGCCGCCGCACGCGGTGGCGGCGAGCGCCAGGGTCAGCGCGGAGCAGCAGGCCGTCGTCATCCGTCGCAGGGTCATCGCAGTTCCTCCAGAGTCGTGTCGTCACTGATCCACCAGGCGGCGGTGGACCCGGGCAGTACGGCGGTCGGGCACGGTCCGCTGGACAGCAGCGGGGCGCCGGAGACCGGTGCGGGCACCGGAGCGGTGCCGAAGTTGACGGCGCAGACGAGTCCGTCGCCGCGCCGGAAGGCCAGCACGCCGGGCGGCGCCTCCAGCCAGCGCAAGGTGCCCTCGCCCAGCTGCGGCAGTCCGTGCCGCAGCTGGAGACCCTCGCGGTACAGGTGCCAGACCGAGCGGGTGTCGGCGAGCGCCCGGTCGGTGGCGTGCTCGGCGAACCATCCGGGCTGCGGCAGCCACGGCTTGGCGCTCTCCGCCCCGGTGCTGAAGCCGAACGGGGAGGCGTGTCCGGACCAGGGCAGCGGCACGCGGCAGCCGTCGCGGATCCGGGCCCGGCTGCCGGTGCGCCGGAATATCGGGTCGGTGAGCACCTCGTCCGGGAGGTCCACGACCTCCGGCAGGCCCAGCTCCTCGCCCTGGTAGATGTACGCGGCGCCGGGCAGGGCCAGCATCAGCAGGGCGGCGGCGCGCGCCCGGGCGGCCCCGAGTCCGCTGCCCTCGGTGCCGGACTCGCCGTAACGGGTCACCGTGCGCACCTGGTCGTGGTTGTTGAGCACCCAGGTGACGGTGGAGCCGGTGCCCGCGATGTCGCGCATCGCCTCGTCGATCACCTTGCGGAAGGAGTCGGCGTCCCAGGGCGCGCCGAGCAGGTCGAAGAAGAACGCCTGGTGCAGCTCGTCGGGCCGGACGTACAGGGCGTGTTCGCGGGCGGTCGGTACGGACACCTCGCCGACCAGCAGCCGCTCCTGCCCGTCGAGGGCCGTGTACTCCTCGCACACCGACCGCCAGTGACGCCACACGTCGTGCACCTCGGGCTGGTTCCAGGCGAGCGGGTTGACCGAGTCACGGGTACGGGCGTCGGCCTCCGGGTCGGGGGAGTCCGGCAGGTCGGGGTGCTTGAACAGGCCCGCCGCCACGTCGATGCGGAAGCCGTCGACGCCCCGGTCCAGCCAGAAGCGCAGGACGTGGTCGAAATGGGCGCCGACCTCGGGGTTGCGCCAGTTCAGGTCCGGCTGCTCGGGCGTGAACATGTGCAGGTACCACTGGCCGGGCGTGCCGTCCGGCTCGGTGACCCGGCTCCAGGCCGGTCCGCCGAACATGGCGTGCCAGTTGTTGGGCGGGGCGTCGCCGTCCGGACCGCGCCCCTCGGCGAAGTGGAAGCGGGCCCGGGCCTCACTGCCGGGCCCGGCCGCGAGGGCCTCGCGGAACCAGGCGTGCTCGCTGGAGCAGTGGTTGGGGACGATGTCCAGCAGCACCTTGACGCCCAGCCGATGTGCGTCCGCGACCATCAGGCCGAATTCGGCGAGGTCGCCGAAGACGGGGTCCACGTCGCAGTAGTCGGCGACGTCGTAGCCGTGGTCGTGCTGCGGCGACGGGTAGAAGGGGCTGAGCCAGATCCCGTCGACCCCGAGCTTCTTCAGGTACGGCAATCCGGCCCGGACACCGGCGAGGTCGCCGATCCCGTCGCCGGTGCTGTCCAGAAAACTGCGGACGTACACCTGGTAGATCACCGCGTCGCGCCACCAGTGACGGCGGCCTGGGGCTGTGAGCATCACCCGTTGACCTGTATTTCTGCGTGAAGGGGTGCACGCCACCCAGAGCGGGTAGCGGTTATGCATGCATGTTAAGTAGGTATGACGAGAGGGTGTCAACGAAGCTGCCAAGGATCGAAGTCAGTTGGGGTGAAATGCCCTGGTTTGCGCCCACGGTCAAGGCATGCCGGTCCGCATGCTGATACCTAACGGGTAAGTAGGGGGCGCAGAAGTGAAGGCGAGAGAGCGCCGAAGAGGGACAGCCCCGGGTGACGAGTCAGCGGCGACGGGCTATGGCCGCCAGCTCGTCCGCGAGCCGGCGCACCGCGGCCTCGGGCGTCTGGTGCTGCGTCATCGCGTCGTGCGCCACCGCCTGCACCGCGAGGCTCACCTGCTCGTAGTGCGGGCTCTTGGGACGCGGCGCGGCCGCGAGCACGCTCGCCCGCAGCGTGGGCAGATAGGGGAAGCGCGCCACCAGCGCCGGATCCTCGTACAGCGCGCTCCGCACGGGCGGCAGGGCCCCCTCGGTCAGGACACGGCGCTGCACCGGTTCGCTCGTGAGGTACGCGATCAGATCGCGCGCCGACTCGGGATGCCGGGCCCGGCTGCTGACGGCCAGATTGGAGCCGCCCAGCACGCTCGCGCCAGGCCCCGCCGGGCCCGGCAGCGGCACGGCGCCGAACTTCCCCGCGACCCTCGACTGCGCGCCGGAGGCGCCGGCGTACGCGTAGGGCCAGTTCCGCAGGAAGAGCAGCCGGCCGTCCTGGAAGGCCTGCCGGGACTCCTCCTCCTTGTACGTCAGGGCTTCCCGAGGTATCCAGCCGTCCCGTACACCCCGGGCGAGGAACCCCAGCCCGGAGCGGGCGGCCGCCGAGTCGACCGTGACCCGCTCGCCCTCGTCACCGAGGATGGTCCCGCCCGCCGAGTACACCGCCTCGGCGGCGTTGACCGTCAGCCCCTCGTACGGCAGGAACTGACCCGCGTAACCGCCCAGGCCGTACTTCGGGGCGACGGTGCGGGCCTGCCGCTCCAGCTCCGCCCAGGTCCGTGGCGGGCGCTGCCCCTCACGGTCGAGCACGTCCTTGCGGTAGAAGAGCATCCCGGCGTTGGTCACGTACGGGACGGCGTACAGCCGTCCGTCGTACGTCGCGGTGTCCACCACCGGAGGCAGGAAGCTCTCCAAGGGGAACCGCCCGCGCTCCAGGGGAGCGATCCAGCCGGCCGCGGCGAACTCCGACGTCCACGCGACATCGATGTTGAGCAGATCGAACCTGCCCCCGCCCGACTTCAGATCCGTGATCATCTGGGCCCGGGTCTCGTCGGCCGAATCCGGCAGCTCGACCACGGTGACGCGCTCGGCCGGGTGCGCGCGGTTCCAGCCCTCCAGGACACGTGCGAGATAGCCGGTGAGATCACCGGCGGTCGCCAGCGTCATCGGGCCGCGGCCACCCGCCCGCTCCGCTCCGCCCGAGGGGGCTCCGGAGGCCATGTAGCCCGTCAGGACCACCGCGAGAGCCAGGAGACCCCTACCCGCGG
This sequence comes from Streptomyces sp. NPDC012508, assembly GCF_042902595.1. NCBI lineage: Bacteria > Bacillati > Actinomycetota > Actinomycetes > Kitasatosporales > Streptomycetaceae > Streptomyces > Streptomyces sp. NPDC012508. Next base: position 525,935 of record NZ_JBIBEO010000001.1, on the reverse strand, counting down.
CCCGCATCCACCGCATAGGTTCCTCCCAGGGCGCCGCGCCGTACACCTTCGTCCAGCAACAGGGCATGTATACCCGTTAGGCATGGGCGATACTAGAGCCCTCACCACACCGGGAGCACGCCAAGGGAGGACAGTACGGGTGCGCCATCCCCTCCTCGCGCTCCTGGCCAGGGGCCCCGCCCACGGCTACGAGCTGAAGCAGGACCTTGAGCAACTGCTGGGCGCCGCGTACCCTCCCACCAACGTCGGGCAGATCTATGTCACGCTCGGCCGCCTCGAGAAGTCCGGGCTGATCGAGGGCGAGGAGATCGCCCAGGAGAGCCGCCCCAACAAGAAGATCTACCGCCTCACCGAAGCCGGGCAGGAAGCACTGCGCGCCTGGTTTGACGAGACGGCGGACGAGCCGCGGGTACGGGACGAGTTCTTCATGAAGCTCGCCCTCGCCCCGCGCACGGGCCTCGCCGACCAGATCGCCCTCATCAACAAGCAGCGACGCGAATACCTCACCACCATGCGCAACCTGTCCAAGCTGGCCGCCGCCGAAGACCGGGACAACCGCATAGCCCACCTGCTGATCGAAGGCGCCATGCTGCACCTCCAGGCCGACCTCGACTGGCTGGAGCGCTGCCAGGAGGAGCTGGAGGAGCTGCGATGACCGACTCCGCCGTACCCGTGCCGCTGCTGCGCGCCGACGGCCTCGTCAAGACCCACCACGGCGAGGGCGCTCCCGCCCACGCGGTGCGCGGCGTCGACCTGACCGTGCGGCGCGGGGAGTTCGTCGCGGTCACCGGGCCCTCCGGTGCGGGCAAGTCCACCCTGCTGCACCTGCTCGGCGGCCTCCACCGTCCGGACAGCGGCTCGCTCCTGCTGGACGGCGAGAGCACCGACGGCTGGACCGAGGCCCGCTGGGCGGTGGAACGGCGCCGCCGCATCGGCATCGTCTTCCAGTTCTTCAACCTCGTCTCCAACCTCAGCGTCGCCGACAACGTCGAACTGCCCGCGCTGCTGGCCGGAACCTCCGCCAAGCGGGCCCGCGCCGAACGCGAGAGGCTCCTCGCCGAGCTCGGCCTCGACAGCAAGGCCCGCAGCATGCCCGGCGAGCTGTCCGGCGGCGAACAGCAGCGCGTGGCCCTCGCCCGTGCGCTGGTCAACCAGCCACGGCTGCTCCTCGCCGACGAACCCGCCGGAAGCCTCGACAGCAAGGGCACCCGCGAAGTGATGCGGCAGCTCGCCCGCTTCCACCAGCAAGGCCAGACCATCGTGCTCGTCACCCACGACGCCCGGCTCGCCAGCGCCGCGGACCGGGTGATCAGCTTCTTCGACGGGCGAATAGCCGACGACGCCGATCTGAGTGGCACCCCGCCGCGCGGCAACGGCCTCGCCGGCGTACTCGAACTGAAGGACTGACCCGTGCGGGCCATGCTGCGCTGGGCGCACGCCGATCTGCGCACCCACCGGGGCGAGGCGCTGTTCATGGTCGCCGCGACCGCCGGAATCGTCGCCTCGCTGCTCCTGGCCACGGCGCTCTTCGGCTACGCCACCAACCCCTGGCAGCGGGTCTTCACCCAGTCGCGCGGCGCCCATGTGTGGATCCACACCGGCCCCACCGCCGACACCGGCGCCCTCGCGGCCCTCGACGGGGTGGAGCGGATATCCGGCCCCTACCGCACCGCGGGCGACACCGTCGCCTCGCGCGGCACACGCGCCCGCATCGAACTGCGCGCCGCAGCCGTCGAACCCCCGGCCACCGGCCGCCCCCTGCTGACGTCGGGCCGCTGGCTCGACGGCACCGTCCCGGACGGTGTCGTCCTGGAATCCAGCCTCGCCCGTGCGCTGTGGGCCGTACCGGGCGACCGGCTGACCCTGCCGACCGGCCGGACCCTGACCGTCCTCGGCGTCGCCGACAGCGCCGAGCCCCGCTACAGCCCCGGTGAACGGCCCGGCACCGTCTGGGCCCTGCCGCGCACGGTGCCCGCCGAACGCGAGGGCGGCCAGGTCGTCGGACTGCGCCTGGCGGACCCGGACGACACCGACTACGTCGTCCAGCGCGCCGTCACCGTGCTCGGCGCCGGTGCCGTCACCGACGTCGGCACCTGGCAGCAGGGCCGCTCCGAGGCCCAGGGCGACACCCGGCTGCTCGGCCAGGTCCTCGGCCTGTTCGGTCTCGGAGCGCTGATCGCCGCGGCCCTCGCGGTGTTCGGCGCCATCAGCACCCGGGTCCGTGGCCACCTTCGGGACATCTCCGTCCTCAAGGCCATCGGGTTCACCCCTGGCCAGGTCGTGCGTGTCTTCCTCGTCCAGCACCTGGCCTTCGCCGTGCTGGGAGCGACCCTCGCCACGGCGGCGGTGCAGGCGCTCGGCACCCACCTGCCCGGCCGGCTCGGCGATGCCGTCGGCGTCTGGCAAGGGCTCCAGGGGCACACGGCGGCGCTGCTCGCGGTGCCCGTCGCGGCGGTGCTGTTCATCGGCGTGGCGACCTGCCTCGCCGCTTGGCGGGCCGGGCGAGTGGAGCCCGTACCCGTCGTCCCCGCCGCCGCCGCGCCGGGCAGAGGACTGTCCCGCGCCGCCCGGGGTGCGCTCGCACTGCGCACACCGGCGACCCTGGTTCTCGGCTGGCACCGGGCCTTCGGCAGAGGACGGCGCGCCCCGTCCACCATCGTCCGCCTCGCCCTGCCGCTGCTGCTGATCACCGTGGCGCTGAGCGCCTGGACCACCGTCGAACGGTTCGACAGCCGGCCCGAGCGGCTCGGCCACGCCGCCGCGCTCACCGCCCGCCCCGACGCGACGCTCGGCGACCGCGAGGCCGCCGCGCTGCTGGCGGCCAACGACGGCATCGACGCGGCCCACCCGGGGCTCGAAGTCGCCGCCCTGGTTCCCGGCCAGACCGGCACCATCGCGCTGCGTGGTCTCGGCACCCGCGTCGATCCCTACCCGTACACGGTCGCCGAGGGCCGGCCCATCGACGGACCGGACGAGGCCGTCGCCGGCCAGGGCCTCCTCGACCTGCTGGACGTACGCGTTGGAGACTGGGTGCGAGTCACCGTCGGTGGCCACCCGCAGGTGCTGCACCTCGTCGGCCGCAGCATCGAGCCGGAGAACGGCGGCCGGGTCATCTCCACCTCGCTCGACACGCTGCGCGAGAACGACCCGTCCCTGAGCCCCACCCTCTACCAGCTCCGTCTGGAACCCGGCGCCGACCCGCGTGCCGTCCGCGCCGAACTGGCCGACGCGTCCGGTGGGCATCTCGACGTCCACGGGGTCACCTCCCCCGCCGACCGGTTCTCCGCTCTGCGCGGGGTCGTCGTCGGCCTGATCTCCGTCCTCGCCCTGATCGGCCTGACCGAACTGTCCACGGCGATCGGCGGCAGCATCCGCGACGGCGAACGCGACCTGCTGGCCCTGAAGGCCATCGGCCTCTCCCCACGCCAGATCACCGCCGTCACGGTGACGGCCATCGGTTGCACCGCGCTCGTCGCCGCCCTCGCAGCGACGGCCCTCGGCGTCCCCCTGGCCCACTGGCTGATCGACCACGAGGCCCACACCATCGGCATCGGCTCCGGCGTGGCCGAGGCCCCGCCCGCCGGTCACCTCGTGGCCATGAGCGCTGCCTCCGTCCTCGGCGCGATCGCCCTGACAGCCCTCCCCGCGGCCCGCGCGGCCCGCCGCCGCCTCGCGGACACCCTCAGCGCTGTCGCCTGACGTCCCCCACCGCGCGGGGCGGCGGGCCCCGGCGGTGGGGGAGGCGTCCGGCCTCCGGTGGTGGCTTCGGCCGAGACGGCCCAGGCTGGGAGGTGCGTCCGGGCGGCCAGGCCGCCCGGTGCCCGTAGGTCCGCCCGCACCCGGCGAGGAGGCCCATGCCGACCGCGCAGAGCACGCCCACCGCGACGGCAGGCGCAGCCGACGGTGGAGAAAGACGTTTACCGCGGCGACGGCGGGCGAGGCGACATGTCGAGACATGGGCAACGAGGGCGAGGTTCCCCGGGGAGGGGACATCTCGACGTCGTACGAGCCCCGACCGAACGGGCAGCAGCCCCTCGACGCCGGCCACGCGCCGACGTGCCACCGAGGGGCCGCGCCACCGCTCAGCTCGAGGAAAGGCAGATTGACCGATGACCGAGAGCCGACCCGCCACCACGACCGATTCCGGCGCCCCGGTCGAGAGTGACGAACACTCGCTCACCGTGGGCCCGGGCGGTCCGATCCTGCTGCAGGACGCCTATCTGATCGAGCAGATGGCACAGTTCAACCGGGAACGGATCCCGGAGCGCCAGCCCCACGCCAAGGGCAGCGGCGCGTTCGGCCACTTCGAGGTCACCCACGACATCAGCCGCTACACCAAGGCGGCCTTGTTCCAGCCGGGCACGCGCACCGAGCTCGTGGTCCGCTTCTCGACCGTCGCCGGTGAGCGCGGCAGCCCGGACACCTGGCGCGACCCGCGCGGCTTCGCGGTGAAGTTCTACACCAGCGAAGGCAACTACGACATGGTCGGCAACAACACGCCGGTGTTCTTCGTCAAGGACCCGATGAAGTTCCAGCACTTCATCCGCTCCCAGAAGCGGCGCGCGGACAACAACCTGCGCGACCACGACATGCAGTGGGACTTCTGGACCCTCTCCCCGGAGTCCGCCCACCAGGTCACCTGGCTCATGGGGGACCGGGGCATCCCGCGTACCTGGCGGCACATGAACGGATACACGTCCCACACGTACATGTGGATCAACGCGTCCGGCGAGCGGTTCTGGGTGAAGTACCACTTCAAGACCGACCAGGGCATCGAGTTCTTCACCCAGGACGAGGCCGACCAGATGGCGGCCGTCGACACCGACTACCACACGCGGGACCTCTTCGAGCACATCCGGGACGGGGAGTTCCCCTCCTGGACGCTGTACGTCCAGGTCATGCCGTACGAGGAGGCCGCGGGGTACCGGTTCAACCCGTTCGATCTGACCAAGGTGTGGCCGCACGGCGACTATCCCCTCATCCCGGTCGGGCGCATGACGCTCGACCGCAACCCGACCGACAACCACGCGGAGATCGAGCAGGCGGCCTTCCAGCCCAACAACCTGGTCCCCGGCATCGGGCCGAGCCCCGACCGGATGCTGCTGGCCAGGCTGTTCTCCTACGCGGACGCCCACCGCCACCGCATCGGCGCCAACTACCAGCAGCTGCCCGTGAACGCGCCGGTCGTCGACGTCCACACGTACTCGAAGGACGGGGCGATGGCCTACCGCAGGACGACCGATCCGGTCTACGCGCCGAACTCCAAGGGCGGCCCCGCCGCAGACACCGAGCGGTTCGGGTCCCCGCCCAGCTGGACGGCGGACGGTGAGATCACCCGGGCGGCGTACGTCTCCCATCCGGAGGACGACGACTGGGGACAGCCCGGCACGCTCGTGCGCGAGGTCATGGACGACGCGGCTCGCGACCGTCTGGTGGACAACGTGGTCGGCCATCTCCTCAACGGCGTCTCCGAGCCGGTCCTGGAGCGGGCCTTCGCGTACTGGACGAACATCGACGAGAAGATCGGCGAGCGCATCGCCCAAGGTGTACGCGACAAGGCCGACGAGAAGGACCCCAAGGCGGCCGAACAGAGCAACCCCGCACGGAGCGACATGCAGCGGAAGGCGTGAACCGAAGACAGCCGGCCGGGCGCGGTTCCGATCACCAGGAGTGCTGCCGTGGGACGCGTAGAGACTTCGCCGGACTCCGGCGGCCTCGGCCGGAACCGCGAGACGGCGACGCTGGTGCTCCTGTCGTTCGCCATGCTGATCGTCTCGCTCGACCAGTACATCGTGGTCGTGGCCCTTCCCGACATCGCGGGGGACCTCGGCTACTCCGCGCAGACGCTGCAGTCGGTCATCAGCGCCTACGCGGTGGCCTCGGCCGGCTTCCTCCTGTTCGGCGGACGGGCCGCGGACCTGCTCGGGCGACGCCGTGTCCTGGTCACCGGGCTGGCGCTCTACGCCGGGGCGGCGTTCGCGGGAGGGCTCGCGACCGGCCCCGAAGTGCTTCTGGCCGCCCGGGCGTTCCAGGGGCTCGGCGGAGCGCTGGTCTTCCCCACCACCCTGGCGCTCATCAACACCACCTTCGACGAAGGCCGTCCGCGCAACCGCGCCCTGGGGATCTGGGGCGGGGCGGGCGCGGCAGGTCTCGTCATCGGTGTGCTGCTCGGCGGTCTCCTGACGCAGCTCTTCGGCTGGGAGGCGGTCTTCTTCGTCAACGTCGCCCTGGCCGGCCCCGCGCTGCTGCTCGCCTTCGTCGTGATCCCCCGGGACGGTGAACGGGAGAAGGGCCGCACGTTCGACCTGCCGGGTGCGCTCAGCATCTCCCTCGGCGTCACCCTCGTCGTGTTCGCTCTCGTGCAGGGCCCGGGATCGGGCTGGCTCTCGCCGGTCATCCTGGTGAGCGCGACGGTGGGCGTCCTGCTGATCGGAGCCTTCACCGTCGTCGAGCGGCGGAGCCCCGACCCGCTGATGCCGCCCCGGCTGTTCTCCAACCCCAACCTGATCACCGGCGTTGTCATCGCCTTCATGTTCATGGCGACCTTCGGATCCGTGCTCTACTTCCTGTCCCTCTACTTCCAGGAGATCCTGGGCTACGACGCGTTGCGGACCGGCGTCGGCTTCCTCCTCCCGACGGCGGTGGTGGTGGCCGGCTCGACCGTCGCGGGCCGGCTCGTGACGCGGTTCGGACTCCGGCGGACCCTGTGCGCCGCCCTCGCCGTCGGTGCGCTCGGTGCGGTCGCGCTCGGCCTCGCGATCGCGCCGGACGGCACGTACGCGGAACTCGTCCCTGGTCTCGTGGCGCTCGGCGTCGGCGACGGGGTGGTCTTCACCACCATGTTCATCGCCGCCGCCACCGGCGTCCCCGACCGGCAGCAGGGCATCGCCTCCGGCATCGCCTCCACCGGCTCGGGCGTGGGCGCGGCCGTCGGCCTCGCCGTCCTCGTCCTGGTGTCGACCGCCGGCCTCGACGGCCTCTCCGGCGAAGAACTCCGCACCGCGACCGCCGACGGGATCCGCACCACGCTCTTCGTGGCCGCGGGCGGCATCGCGCTGACGTTCCTCTTCGCCGTGAGCCGGTGCCCGGCACCGCCCGAACCGGTACCCGCCCCCGTGCCGTACCAGACCCGCCGCTGCTGACGGCGTCCGGCTCGCGACGTGCGGTACCGCTTCCCTTCGTGATCCCTGATCAGACCGCGGTGGTGAGGAGGTCGCTCAAGGGCTGGGCGGAGTCCGTTCCGGAGTGGCCGAGGGGCGCGTCGAAGCTCCAGACGAGGAAGAGCAGGAAGACCACCAGCGCGCTGAAGGTGGTGGCGAGCAGGAGTTCGCGCGCCGAGCGGCGGATCTGCAGGGTGTAGAGCAGGCCGAGGGTGACCAGGGCGCCGGCGACGAGGCCGAACCAGAGCGCGGCGGGCAGGGTCGTGCCGGAGGTGTCCAGGCGCTGGTGGCGGGCGTCGTCCGCGGCCGCCACCTGGTCCAGGAGCGGCTGGTAGGCCTGGGCCTGGAGCTCGTCGGCCGGGGTGCGGTGAGCGATGTCGCTCCGGATGCGGCCCAGGAGCTCGGCGCCGGTGCCGTCGACGGGCGTGCCGTCCTTCAGGGCGGGCCATTCGGTGGTGACCGCGTGCCGGGCGTAGGCGTCGATGTGCCCCTTGATCTGCGTGCGGAACGCGGCCGGGTAGACGTCCAGGCGCTGATCGATCTCGTAGAGGGCCTGAGCCTCGCGCTGGACGGTGTCCTCGGCAGCCGTACGGGCTTCCCACACGCCGGCGATGGCCAGACCGAGCACGATGGCGTAGACGACGCCGACCATCATGACCATGTACTCCAGCACGTCCGGGGTCTCGGAGGTGTCCTCGTCGACGGCGACGCGACGGTGCCGCACGACGGTCGCCGTGACGACGAGAACGCAGACCAGGACTGAGGCCAGGGTGTAGACGAGCCATTCCGGCATTGCACAACTCCAGGACGAGCGAAGCGATGTGTACGGCATACGGGGAGCGGACGGGGGACCGGTCAGGGACCCGCCGGCCGGACGGGAAGCGGGCGGTCAGCCGCGGCCGCGGCGGCGGGACCCGGGTCGCAGGGCGGCCGCGGCCAGAACAGCCGGCAGGGTCACCACGACCGTGGACATGGTCATCGAGAGCTTGGCGGGCGCGGGACGGGACGGGCCGCCGGTGTAGTGCGAGCGTGGCACCCACCGGTAGGCCTCAGGCGCCTTCGCCGGGGGCGACGGCGCGGGGGCCGGGGTGGAGCCCGGCACCGGGGCCGCTGGCGTCGACTCCGGGCCGGGAGGCGGCGGTGCGGCGGGTGCCGGTGCCGCGGGTTCCGAGGCGGCTTCGGGCGGTGGCGAGAGCGCGGGCCCGGGCGGCTTCGGCGGCGTCGGCTCGGGGACCGCCGACGGGGGCGACGGTGGGGGAGCCGGCGCGGGCGGCGGGGACGTGTGCGGTGCGGGCAGTGGCGGGGACGGCGGCGTGCACGTGGGTGGGGTTTCGGGCGTCACATCGCCGTAGCCCATGTCGACCCACACGTCCGGGGTACAGACCACCAGGTGATCGCGGCCGGAGGAGTGATCCATGACGACGGTCACGTCGCCGTGGAGCGGCAGCGGGCACAGGGCCGCCGCAGCCCCGAGCCCGACACTGATCCAGCCACCCACTCGTCATTCCTCCCCGCGACGACCCGACGCCGTACACGCGCTCCGGGCGAAGGGGGCCGCCCTCGGACGCTGCCACTGCGGGTAACGATCATGGGCGTGGCCGGTCACGGACACCGGGCGTGCCGCCTGCCATCGGGGTGAACGGAGGGCGGACGGCCTACGGCGGGGCGTCGCCCGCGCGGGCGCCTCCGGGTCGGAGCGGCGTGGGCACCTCGCCTCCGGCGGCGTAGGTGAGGTCCACGCCGGGGAGGCCACGGGGCCAGGTGCGCGCCAGGGCTTCGACGGCAGCGGCGGGCGGCGGGGTGCGGCCCAGACCGATCGCGACATGGACGGTCCCGGGACCGCTGTCGTACGGGTGCGGCCAGGCGTGGATGTCGGGACCACCGGACGTCTCCAGCGCGCTCACCAGAGCCCGGATCCGCCCCCGTACGCGCCCCATCACCTCCTCGAACTCCACCGTGCCCCGTCGGCCCCGTACGGTCACCAGCGCCCAGGCGGCATGACGCCGGTGCAGCGGCGGAAGGTCCGGCGTGCCAGCGCGGACGTCGGCCTCCGCGTCCTCCCACGCCTCGTACAGCTCCTGGATCAGCAGGTCCCGGAACCCGGCGGACACCTGCGTGGTGCAGCTCCGCACAGGAGCGGAGGGGGTGAGGATCACGACAGGGTCGGACGAGTCGATGTCCTGTGCACGGCGGGTGGGGCCGGTACCTGACGCCCCCTCACCCGGCTCCAGGCCGATCGGGTGCTGCCAGTTCCAGGCGGCCCAGGTCGCGAGGAACTCGCGCCAGAGGGCATCCGGTCCGGCGTCCGGGGAGGGGGACCGGGCCACCACACGGGCGGCCAGAACCGTCCACGCCAGGCCGGGCAGACCGCCGTGCGGGGCGGAGTCCAGGCCCCGCACGCGGGACCAGGCCTTGACCCGCGTGGCCAGCTCCTCGAAGGCGGCGGTCCGCCCCGCCACCGCCGCGCGGACCGCCTCCGCGTCGCCGACGGCGCTCAGCGCGACCGCCGCCGACTCGCCCAGCTCCGCCCGGCGGGTCACCGCCTCGGCCGGGTCCAGACAGCCCGTGCCGACCAGCACCAGGTCCACGGCCAGACCGCCCACGGCGAACCGCAGACCCGGGACCCTGGCACCGACCACCTGCCGCAGTCCGGTCGCCTCGGGCAGTGCCGCGGCCAGGCGGGCGCCGACCGCCTCCGTGTCCACATTCCCGGGCAGGGCGGCGACGAGGTCCAGGTCGGCGCCGGGAAGCGCACAGCCCATCCGGCGGGATCCGACCACCTCCACTACCGCGTCGCCCAGGGCGCCGGCGACCCGCTCGGCGACCGCCGCCGCGAAGCCCGGTCCGTCGCCCGCCTCGTGGCCCGGGGCGGCCGGGTCCGGGCGCCAGCGGATCTCGCCGGTCCCCAGCGTCACCGTGGCCCGGACCCGCATCGGCTCCGGGCCGCGCCGGGACAGCAGCACCAACTCGCCGACCGTGCTCGCCGGCAGCCCGGCCAGTGCCTCGGCGCACTCGGCGGCGACGGCCGCCGGTTCGGCGGTGCGGCCCAGGCTGAGATGCGGGGTGAAGCCCGGGGCCCGGCCGCGGCAGCGCGGGAACCGCGCGGCCAGCGCGGCGTGCAGCTCCTGCCATGCCTGCTCGCCGCCCCCGGTGGGGTCCAGCCAGACCGTGGCGTCGTGCCGGTGCCCGAAGTCGTGCACCCCTGCCCACCGGACCGGGAAGGGCGCCGTCCCGGCCGCGACCCCGGCCACCAGAGCCGCCGCCCGCTCGAACTCCGCCTCCGGTACGAAGCCGAACAGCAGGTTCACATGGGGAGGCCACCGGTCGATCTGTGGGTCGTGCGCCTGCCGCAGCCGCTGGATCGCGGGCCACAGCACCTCGGGGGGCAGCCAGGCCAGCGCCGTACGGGGGGTCGGCGCCACGTCCACGACCTCGGTCGCCGCGACCGCCGGAGCGAGGTCCAGGTCGGCGCGGACCCCGAAGTGATCGGAGATGAACAGCCCGTCGGTATGCGGGACATCGCCGAGCAACCCGACTTCCGTCACCCGGCCGGTCCCGCGCAGCAGCACACGGTCCAGCCGCGAAGTCCGGCCGGTCAGCGACGACACCGCGGCCAGCGGGTTGACCGCCGGCGCGAAGGTCGGCGTCCGGTCGCCAGGACCGCGCGCCTCGGTCCAGGCATCCCGCAGCCCCAGTGCGGCGGCCGGGCCCTCCGGGCCGTCCCGCCCGTCGTTGAAGTCGCCGAGCAGCACCACGTCGCCGTCGGTGTCCGCCAGTCCCTTGGCCAGCTGGGCCAGTTCGGCCGCACGCCGGTCCGCCCCGCGGGCCGAGTGGTCGCTCGACAGATGCGTGCACGCCACCACCAGCGGGACGCCCTCCGCCTCCACCGCGATCGCCGTCACGGCCTTGTGCGGAGCGAGGGCGTGCACGCCCGCCTCGCTCACGGGCAGTCGGCTGAGCAGCAGAAGACCGAAGTCGTCCACGTCCCGCCCGCGGGGTTCAGCGCCCAGCGTGTAGCCGGAGCGCACCCAGTCGGCGGCCAGCACCATCTCCAGCAGGGCGGGTTCGACCTCCTGCAGCGCGATCACGTCGGCGTCGGCCTCGGCGAGCGCCTCCAGCAGCCGAGGCCGACGCAGCGCGGTGCCGATCAGCTCGGCGTCGTACCGGTCCCACAGGGTGTTCCACGTCAGCAACCGCACCCCGGAGCCGACCCGGGAGCCGGTCCCGTGCTGCCGCGGCACGACGGTGCCCGCCGTGGCCGGTACGGCCGGAGAGACCGGGCTCCATCGAGTCCCGTCCCAGGCGTGCGGTGTGCGCGCGGTGAAGAACGGGGCCCGCAACCGGCGCGGCGTCCGCATGCGTCCGGCCCCGGACTCCGCGACGCGGTCCAGGCCGCTCGCCCGGTCCCACACCAGCTCCCCGTCCGCCTCCACGAACAGCACACGGTGCCAGGGGACATCGCCCCCCGGTACGAAAGAGGTCAGCGGGATCCGCTTCGGATCCCGCCCGCGCTGGGCCACCCCCAGCAGAAACCGGGCCGGATCGAACCGCGGATCCCAGCGGACCTGGTGATAGATGGCCTCACTGGTACGCATCAGTCCCTCACACCCCACAGCTCCCGTTGGTCCAGGCCTCCGGCCCGGTCTTCGATCCCACCGTCCGGACCGGCGTACCAGGTCCGATGCGCCCGCCCCGGATACGGCGGGCTGTACCGCCGCAGCTGCCGGTCCAGCACCTCCGCCGGTACCGGATGCGGCCGGCAGGCGTTGCGCCGTACCAACTCGTCCTCCGCGACCAGCACCACGACCTGCGTGACCAGGGCGTTCCGCCGCCGTGCGACCGCCAGTACCGGATCTCGCTGCCGTTCGGTCAGCGAGGTGGCGTCCCACACCACCGTGCCGCCGTACGACAGCGCCGCGTCCAGTCGCTCCAGCCCGCGCCGGACCACCTCCGCGTTGGCGGACTGGTCCGAGCGATCACCACGCTCGGTCCTGAGGTCGTCCAGCGACACGCACACCGCGTGCGGAAACGTCCGCGCCAGGGTGCTCTTGCCGCTGCCGGAGGGCCCGACCAGCTGCACGAGCCGCGGGAACTCCCCGGAACGCCACCGCCACGTCGCGGCAACAGCTTCTTCCACCGTGCCGATCCGGCCCTCCGCGTACGCCTCCCGAGCCTGCGCCCAGCAGCGGTCCGCGGCCTCAGCCGTCACGTCCGCGCCGGCCAGGGCCTCCCGCAGCCCGGTCCGCAGCGGTTCCAGCGGGGCCGGACCGAGCAGCCCGGCGTCCTCCGCGTACAGCGAGGACCATTCCACCTGCTCCCGGCCGTCACGCGTCCGGCCTCCCGGCACGGACGCGGCCACCGCGTGAAGGACCCCGAGATCGGCCGCGGCCGTCATACGCAGCAGCCCGGCCCGACGCTCCGAGTCCGGGAAAGGAGCGTGGAGCCGAGGGTGCAGGCCGACGAGGTCGGCCACCCGCCGAGCCTGCGGTATCCCCAGCCTGCCCGCCAGCACGGGCCCCAACGAGCCGCGACGCCGGTCGTGCAGCAGTGCGGCCAGCACTCCGGTCAACCGTGCGTCCCCGGTGCGCCCCAGCACGTCCAAGCGCCCGGCGACCTCCCGTACGGCCTCCTCCGCAGCCACGGCCACCGGTCCACTGCTCACGGACAGCCGATCGGCACCCCCGTGCGCCGGACCGATCCCCACCGCGTCCAGCAGACCCGCCGGGTCGGGCGCGGCACCCGAGCGGACCGCCCACAGGGGCGCCGCCGGTCCGAGCCCGTTCTCCACCACGGCGGCGTACATCCAGTGCGCGTCGGTGCTCACGTGCCCGGCCCGCACCCACTTGGCCACCCGCCGGCCGAACTCGTCCCGGGCGAAGCCGGCGACGGTCCGCACCACATAGCCCTCCTGCCGGGAGAGATCCAGCCGCAGCCGGCGCAACGCCCGTTCGTCGAAGACGCCGCGCCACAGCACCCGCGGCGCCGGAACGCCCACGGCGCGCAGGAAGGCGACGGTGTCGTCCCAGTCCAGGCATCGATCGGAGTCGTCCCAGACCGAGAATCCGTAGAACCAGCTCTCCAGGTCGGCGTAGGCCAGTGAATGGCGGGCGTACACATTCTCCCCGCACACCCGCCAGCCCGCGGGTATGCCCGCGCCGATGCGCCCCTGAAGCCCCTTCACCCAGGCCCGGGAGGGGTGGTGGCCCGAGTCGAGAGAGCGCGCGTGCAGACCGTCCCGGTAGAGGGTGGTGTTCTCGCCGTCCATCTTCTCGGTGACCACGATCTCGCGGCCGGCGAAACCGGCGAGCCCCTCGGCCCTTACGTCGTCCGAGGTCGCACCGGGCGACCAGGGAAGGTGTGGGGTCCGGGGGTAGTGCGTACGCATGGTCGGAGACTCTATGGACCGTCGCGACGGTCGATCCACCGGTTAATCGACAGGCGGGCGGGGCGGCCCGGCGGCAGCCGGCCCGGCAACGCCTTCGAAAGCCGGCCGGGTCCGCACGCGACGTTCCGGGAGGTCCGACGGAACCGACGGAACCAAGGGCCGCCGGCCGGCAGTCTGCTCGGGCATGACCTTCCAGCGGATCGCCCACGGGTGCGCGCAGTTCTGGCGCTTCGGGCTCGACCAGGTGCGCGCCGTCGCCTTCGCCGTCGCCCTCGTCGGCGGCATCGGCGCCTCGCGGCTGCTGCCCGGCGACCTGCCGGTCGCGCGCTACGACCTGCTGCTGCTCTACGGCGTGGCCTTGACGGTCCTGGCCCGCAAGGTCGGCTGGGACGGTCCGCGGGACACCGCCGTGATTCTGGGCTGCCACGTCGTGGGGCTGCTCTTCGAGCTCGTCAAAGTGCGCATGGGCTCGTGGAGCTATCCGGAGGACGCCCTCTCCAAGGTCGCGGGAGTTCCTCTCTACGGCGGATTCCTCTACAGCGCCGTGGGCAGCTACTGCTGCCGGGCGTGGAAGATCATGGATCTGTCGCTGTCCGGGTACCGGCCGCGCCTGATGGCCGTCCTCGCGGCCGCGGTGTACGTCAACTTCTTCACCCACCACTGGCTGCCGGACGCGCGTTTGCTGTTGGCCCTCCTGCTGCTCGGCGCGATGGCCGGTACCTGGGTCCACTTCACGGTGGGCTCCTCGCGCCCGCGGATGCCCTTGGCCCTGGCCTTCGCGCTGATCGGGTTCTTCCTCTGGGTCGCGGAGAACGCGGCCACCTACGCCGGTGCCTGGAGCTACCCCCACCAGCTCGACGGCTGGCAACCCGTACCCCTCACCAAGTTCGGAGCCTGGGCCCTCCTGATCAGCGTCACCTTCGTCCTGGTGGCGCGGACCAGGGGTACGCGCGACCGGCGCGACCGGGCGGTCCCCGGCGGCGGGGCGACGGGGAGTACCGCGGGAAAGGGCCGGGTCCGGTGGGTTCTGCGGGACACCGATCGTGCGTCACGCGTGCGGCGGCCGCCGACGCCACCCCCTACTGTGACTGGTTCGGCCGTGAAGCCTCGGGCGCCCCGGCGGCGCCTGTCGAAGCGGCGGGACGAGCATTCCACGGCCTGACCGACGGCGGCCACAGCGCGGGCGGCCGGAATCTGCAGGTGAAGGCTTTGCGTCAGGTCCGGGGGGATGTGGAGGTCCGCGGGGCTCCAGGTGGCGGAGCTGCGAGGATGGCGGGTATGGACATCCGACGCAGGAACAACGTCACCGTCACCGGCAACCCGAGGGGGCCGGTGATCGTCCTTGCGCACGGATTCGGCTGCGACCAGAACATGTGGCGGCTGACGGTGCCGGCTCTCGTCGAGGACTACCAGGTGGTGCTGTTCGACTACGTCGGCTCGGGCCGCTCCGACCTCTCGGCGTTCACCGAGGACCGCTACTCGTCCCTGGAAGGCTATGCCCGGGACGTGGTGGAGGTGTGCGAGGCTCTCGAACTGCGTGACGTGGCGTTCGTGGGGCACTCGGTCAGCGCCATGATCGGGGTGATGGCTGCCGCGATGGCTCCCGAACGCATCGGAGCCCTGGTGATGGTCGCCCCTTCCCCGCGCTACATCGACGACGACGGCTACCGGGGCGGGTTCAGTGCCGAGGACATCGACGAGCTGCTGGATTCGCTGGAGTCGAACTATCTCGGATGGTCGGCCGCCATGGCGCCGGTGATCATGGGGAACGACGAGCGGCCCGAGCTGGGCGAGGAGCTGACCAACAGCTTCTGCGCCACCGACCCGGACATGGCGCGCGTCTTCGCCAGGACCACGTTCCTGTCGGATTCGAGGGACGATCTGAAGGCGGTCGACGTGCCGACCATGGTGCTGGAATGCACCGAGGACGTCATCGCCCCCCGAGAGGTCGGCGCCTTCGTCCACGCAGCCGTCCCGGGCTCGACCCTGGTCACTCTCGATGCCACGGGTCACTGTCCGCATCTCTCGGCGCCCGAGGCCACCAATCAGGCCATCACGGCATTCCTGGCAGGCTTGCGGTGATGTGCCGTACCGAGCAGGTGTCCGGGCCGAACGAGGCCGACGGCGAGGAGAGGAGCGACGCCGCGTTCGCGGCGATGCTCGAGGACGACGCCGAAGAGCTGTACGAGAGCGCTCCGTGCGGCTACCTCTCCACACTGATGGACGGCACCGTCGCGAAGATCAACACCACGCTCCTGCGCTGGCTCGGCCTCGACCGGAACGCGGTGGTGGGCCGGATGCGGTTCACCGACCTGCTGACCGTGGGCGGCAAGCTGTACCACGAGACGCACTTCGCGCCGCTGCTGCGGATGCAGGGTGAGATCGCAGGCATCGCCCTCGATCTGCGACAGGCCGACCGTGCCCGGCTGCCCGTACTGGTCTCCAGCACCGTCAAGCACGCCGACGACGGCGAGCCGCTGCTGATCCGTACCTCCGTCTTCGACGCGCGCGACCGCCGCGCGTACGAGGAAGAGCTCCTGCGCGCCAGGAAGGCGGCCGACGAGGCCACCAAGCAGGCGCAGGCCGACCGGGCCCGCCTGCAGGACGCCCTCGCCGTACTCCAGCAGTCGCTCCTGCCCGCCACCCTGCCCCCGGTCCCCGGCGTGGAGACGGCCGCCTACTACCACACCGCCTCCCCCGACCGGCTCGGCGGTGACTTCTACGACGTCTTCCCCATCGACGACAAGCGCTACGGCTTCTTCCTCGGAGACGTCTGCGGCAAGGGCCCCCAGGCCGCCGCGGTCACCTCGCTCACCCGCTACACCCTGCGGGCCGCCGCCCTGCACGACCCCGAGCCCGTCGCGGCCCTGTCGACCCTCAACACGGTGCTCCACGAGCGTTACACGGGCGGAGACCCGCGCTACTGCACGGCCATCGTCGGCATCCTCGAACCCGATCCGCACACGGGGCTGACCTCCGTCCAGCTGGCATCCGGCGGCCACCCCCCGGCCCTCGTGCTGCGCGCCGACGGTCGGACCGAGTATCTCCACACCCCCGGAGGCCTGCTCGTCGGCATCCTGCCCCAGCCGAACTTCGCCGCCGCGGACACCACACTCGCCCCCGGCGACACGCTGCTGCTCTACACCGACGGCCTCACCGAGGCCCGTACGGGAGCGGACCGTGCGGACCTCTTCGGGGACGAGGCGCTCCGGGACTTCGCCGCCGGGCACGCCGGCACGTCCGTCCGTGGCGTCATCGAAGCTCTGACCGGACTCCTGGCCGGATTCGGCGAAGGACTGGACGACGACACCGCCCTCCTCGCCCTCGGCGTCCCCACCTGTCCGGCTTCCGTCCTGTAGCGAAGAAACCACGATGAGCGCATTGAAGATCACTGTCCGAGACACCGCGGCCGGCCCCGTCCTGGAGATCAAGGGCGAACTCGACTACGCCAGCGCCGGCGAGCTGCGTGAGGTGTTGTCCACGCTCGCCCTCCACGCGGGACAACGCCTCGTCATGGACCTGGGCGGTATGGAGTTCTGCGACTCCAGCGGCATCACCGCCCTGCTCGCGGCGCGGAACCGAGCCGAGGCGGCCCGGGCGGACATCGCCCTGGCATCCGTACCGACCAACACCCTGCGCATTCTGCGCCTTGTCGGCCTCGATCAGGTGTTCGTCCTCCATCCCGACGTCGACACCGCCCTACGCGCCTGAGGCGGGCCGTCCGACCAAGGATCGAGTCAGGGCGGTGAACGGACGGGTAGGACACATCACCATGCAGACTTTCCTCCCGTATCCGGTCTTCTCCGACTCCGCCGCCGTTCTGGACCTTAGGCGTCTGGGGAAACAGCGGGTGGAGGCCCTCCAGGTCTTCCGGGGACTCACCGTCCCGGGGTACGGGTGGCGCCGGCACCCCGCGGTGCGGATGTGGGCCGGCTACGAGGAGGCCCTCGTGCGCTACGCCCTGGACGTCTGTGACGTCTGGACCGCCGCGGGGCGCGCCGACAGCTGCGCCGCGACGCTGATGAGTGACTACCTCGCCTGGCGCCCGGGGGCCGTCGTGCGCGAACAGAGCCGACTCGGGGAGGACGCCGAGCTGCCCCCCTGGCTGGGTGACCCTCCGTTCCACCGCAGCCACCAGTCGGCGCTGCTGCGCAAGGCTCCGGAAATCTACCGACACCACTTTCCGGACGTCCCCGAGGACCTTCCCTACGTCTGGCCGTCGTCCGACCGGGATGCCGGGCCCGGCCGGGACGATCGGCGCGGCGGGGACGACGGGCCCGGCCGGGATGACGGGCCCGGCCGGTCGTGAACCCCGGCCGGGCGGAGGGGCGCCCGCAACATACGCACCCCACTGCCGGACTCCCGTCGGCTCCGGCGGCGCCAGGCGCGCGGCATCGAGGTTTGCCGGACGGTACACCGGTCAGCAGCCGTAGGGGGTGGGGCCGGTCCCGCCGAGGCACCGCGACCCCGCGTCCGTATCCACCCGCGAAGTGCCACCGCCAGAGGAAGGTGAGCCGTATGAGCAATCCGGACAATGCCGAGCCGACGGAGGAGCCGCTTCCCCGCGACCCGCAGAACCAGCAGGCGGAGCAGGGGGAGGACCCCCTGGCCATACCGGTACCGGACTGGCCCGACACCGAACTGCCCGGGACCGATGTGGCAGGCACCGGACGCCGGGACCGTGCCGAGGGCGAGGCCCCCAAAGAGGGGCACGAGGAGTCCGCCGCGGACGAACCGGTGGACTGATGCCTCGGCAGGGCCGCGTCCGGCCGCCGTGCGACGGCTCAAGCCGGGCCGGTCACCGGGACAGGAGTCGTAGGGTCCGCACCGAGCGTCTCCCAAGGAGGCGGCGTGATCTGGTCGGTCCACGCGGCCAGGGCCTCACCGTCCACGCACACGATCCCGGACGTGGCGGCGTATTCGGCAGCAGGCGCGGTGAAGGAGCTGGTGGTCACGACGACGGCCACATCCGCCTCGTGGATGGTGAAGCAGGTGCCGCCGAACCTCTGCAGATCCTGCGAGCCGACGCGGTTGTCCTCCGCGTAGTGCTTGCACTGGAGCACGACACGTCGGCCGTCCTCCGCGACCGCGAGCACATCGGCGCCCAGGTCGCCCGCCCCGCCGACCACTTCCACGGCGGTGCAGCCGTCCCGCGCGCACAGCGCGGCGACCGTGTGCTCGAAACCGTCGGCGTCGACCGCCGCGTGGTCCAGAGCCCCGGCATCCACGTCGGGCACGTCCGGGGCGGGCGGCGAGGCGTCCGGCGCGCCTGCGGGGCGAACGCCCGCGCGGCTCCGGACGGGCACCGTACTCCGCCTGGCCACCCCCAGCCCGACGGCTAGCACTCCGAGGACGGCGAGCGTCGCGAGGACGGCGACCGGGACGCCGGACCCGCGGCGCCCCGCGACTTCGGCCGTCCTGAGGAAGAGCGCCAGGCCGCCGCCGCATATCCCTATGAGCCCCACCGCCAGCAGCAGATCGCGCCCGATGGCCGCAGGGCCACGCCGGGCCGCACGACTGTCTTCCCCGGTCACCCTCATCCGGGCCCTCCCTCACTCGTCGACGCCTCATGCGCACCGCGGCCCCGACCCTGGCAGGTTCGGGGGCCGCGTCGTACCGGTCTGCGGGTCAGTACCGCGGCGGTCCCCTCCGAGAGGCCGATGTTCCTGACGGAACGCCACGTATCCGTGAACGCGCTTTCGAAACGTGGCGGACCGCGCCGGCGCATACGGAAACATCACGATCCGGCCGAGGCCTCACCACTTCCTGACCGACCGCTTAGCATGGGCCTCGCCGGAGAGGACGCTGCCGGTTCTCGCCTACGGCGACCGGCCCGCTGAAGGCCCCCGCGCTCCGCGCAGCTCCGTCGGCACCGCACGTCAGCACCGCACGTCGGCGCCTCGCGCCCGCACCTCGCTCGCGTGGTGCTCGCACCCTCGTCCACCAGGAGCGTCCATGCACCGTAGTTTCGCCCCCGGCAGCGCCACGGACCCGTCCTCCGTCGAGCTGTTCGACCGTGCGTGCCGACGGCTTCTCGGGTACGGCACGGTGTTCACGGACTCCGTCCTCGAGGCGATCCGCGCCGAGGTTCCGTACTACGCCGACCCGGTGCTCGCACCGCCCGACGTGCGCGAGAACGTGGCGACGGGCATCCGCCACGCGTTGGAGACCGGGGTGGATCCGGGCAGGATCGTGGACGTCGAGCGGTTCACCAGAGAGCTGGGCACGCGGCGCGCGGAACAGGGCCGCCCCCTCGACGAAGTGCTGCACGCCTACCGTGTCGCCGGATCCGAGGTCTGGAGCGGGATGATCGGGGTGGTGGAGCGCGAGGGTCTGGGCGACATGCGCAGGCTGGTGCACGTCGCCGAGCTGGTGTGGAAGAGCAACGACCGCGACGCCGTCCTGGTCGCCGACGCCTACCGTCAGGTCATCGAGGGGGTGACCGGGCGGCACGCGGAGCGGGTCCGTCTGATCCTCGCCGCGCTCCTCGAGACGCGTCACGAACCCGAGTTCACCCGCAGCGCGGCCGGCATCCTCGACCTGCCGCTGGACAGCCGGTACGCGGTGGCGGTCGCCGAGGCGACACCCCCGTACGGCCGCGTGCCCCAGGCCGCCCCGGAGCTGAAGGACGTCCGGGTCCTACGGCACTCCTGGGGTCAGCGCGCCGTGTTCGTAGCTCACTTGGGCGACCGTCCGCTCGACGCGTTCGCCTCCGGCCTCGTCGCCGGACCGGGGCTCCGCATCGGCATCAGCCCGGTGGTCCCGGGCCTGGAGAGTCTGGCCCGCGCGCGTGACATGGCCGGACTCGCCCTTCGTACCTGCCGGGGCGACGGGGAGGTCGCCCGGCTCGACGCCCGCCTGCCCGACGGACTCCTGGTCTCGCGGCCCGACCTGTCCCACGAACTCGTCCGCCAGGTGCTGCGGCCCCTGTACGACCTGGAACCCGTCGACCGCGACCTGCTGTTCGACACCATCGGCGTCTGGATCGAATGCGGTGGATCCTCCGTCCAGGCGGCTCGGCAGATGTTCTGCCATCGGAACACCGTGCTCAACCGCCTGCGCCGGGTGGAGCAGGTCACCGGCCTCACGCTGTCCCGCCCCCGCGACCTGGTGCAACTCACCCTCGCGCTCGATGCCCATCGCCTGCTGGGCCCGACCGCGGCAGCCGGCCCCGCCGACGACGGGCGTCGACGCCGCCCCCCGTCCTGACCCCTCCCCGCCCCAGCCCCATTCTTCCTGCCAGTTCCACACCCTCCCGGCAGTCACCCGTCGTCCCCGCCTCTGGGCCTCCGCACAGTCGCACGTGCCGGGCGTTGGGAGCGGACACCGGTGCGCGTGAAGCGCATGGACGTGTCATGGGGCCGGGTGCTCTGGTGAGCCCCGTTCAGAGGCGATCCACCCGCACCCAGGCCTGCCAGGAGAGCTCCGCCATGACCTATCCGCGCGTCCCCCGACCCCCTCAACACTCCCGGTCCCGTCGTCGTCCCGGTCTGTCCTTCGCCGTGGTCAACGGAGCGGTCTTCGCCGCGCATCTGCTGCTCGTGTGCTCCGCACCCGACTTCATGGCCGCCTCGTTCCGGGGCCAGGCCGGCATCGGCGTACCGGCGCTCCTCCTCCAGGCCGTACTGCTGGTCTGGACGGCGGTGCGCTACGACCGCAGTGCGGACGAGTCCCGGCCGGCCGGCCGGCCCACCGCGCACGGGCACGGGGAGTACTGATGAGACCGGAGATCCCGCTCGCCGCGCCCGGAACCATGGACCCGGAGACCCAGGCACTGATCCTCGGCTGCTTCGTGGCGTTCATCGTCCCCATCCTGTTCCTGTGCGTCCTCAGCGGCCCACCGAGGGACCGCGTCGAGGACTTCTACACGGCGGGACGCACACTGCGGCCCCTGCGTGGGGCGCTCGTCCTCTCCGGTGTCTACCTCTCCTCGGCCACGGTGCTCGGCACCACGGGAAGCGTCGCCGTCTTCGGGTACGACGGCCTGTTCATCGCGCTCTGCACCGTGCTCTCCCTCGGCGTACTGCTGCTGCTCGCCGTGCCCTTGCGCGAGCGCGCCGGCTACACCCTGGGCGACACGTTCGGCCTGCGGACCCCCGGGCGCGCGGTGAGGATCGCGGTCGCCGTGGTCACCCTGTGCGTCTGTGTCCCCTACCTGGTCGTACAGCTCTCCGGTGCGGGGGTGACCACCTCGGCGCTGCTCGGGCTGTCCGGTCCGGGGATCGAGAAGACGGCGATCGTTATGATCGGTGCTCTCGTCGTCTGCACGACGGCGTTCGGCGGCATGCGCGGTACGGTCGTGATCCAGGTGATCAAGACGGTGGTGCTGCTCTGTGTGGCCCTGGGCGTGTCCGCCGTGCTGCTGCACCGCTTCCACTGGAGCGCCGATTCCCTGATCGCCGCGGCCGGACAGGGCAGCGGCCGCCCCGCCGACTACCTGCGCCCTGGTCTGCGCTTCGGCGCGAGCGCCGAGCCCGCCGCCACCCTGGACTTCATCGGCCTCATGATCACCATCGTGCTCGGCGTGGCCTGCCTTCCGCACGTCGCCCTGCAACTCGGCACGGCCCCCGACGCCGCCACCGCCCGCCGTACCGTGCGTCATACGCTCACGATCGTCGGCGCGTTCTGCTTCACCACGGCTCTCATGGGTCTCGCCGCCTCCGCGTTGATCGGCGCACCGGCGATCCTGGCCGCCGACCCGGGCGGAAACAGTGCGCTGGTGATGCTGGCCGACGAACTGGCCGGAGGCGCGGACGCCGACGCCGGCGGGGCGCTGCTCGTCGTCCTGGTCGCCTCCGGCGTCTTCCTCACCACGCTTGCCGTCGTCGCGAGCGTCACCCTGGCGGCAGCGGGGACGATCGCCCACGACCTGTACACCCATGTGCTGCGACGCGCCCGTACCACCGAGGGCAGGGAAGTGGCCGCCGCACGCCTGGCGTCCGCCGGTGTCGGCGTACTGAGCATCGCCCTGGCGGTCTGGGTCCAGGGGTGGAACGTCCAGTTCCTGACGGCTCTCTCCCTGGCGGTGGCCGCCTCCTCACTGCTGCCGGCTCTGGTGTACTCCCTCTTCTGGAAGGGCTACACCCGGACCGGCCTGCTCTGGACGCTGTACGGAGGTCTGGGCTGCGCCGTCGGGCTCCAGCTGTCCGGCCCGGTCTTCTCCGGCAACCCCCTGGCGCTCTTCCCCGACTGGCACGTCGATTGGTTCCCGCTCCAGACGGTCGTCCTCGTGTCCCTGCCCGTCGCCTTCCTCCTGGGCCGGCTCGGCAGTATGCGCGGCGCGCAGGTGTCCGCGGAGGGCAGGAGGGTGGGGTAGGCCTTGCTGACGAGTTCGTGGTGGGCCGCGTAGCACTTGAGGATGACCCGGCGCCCGTACGGAGACGGACTTTGCAGCCTTCGCGGAACCTCGGCCCTTCGTCGACGTCTTGATCGTCAAGTTCGACTGAAGGAGGCTTCTGATGGCGGGTCAGGTATGTGATGCGGGACGGGCGAAGGCGTCCGCGCCGGAGTACCAGGGGGTTCTCGGGTCGCTGTCGGTGAACGCCCCGTTGGCCGATGTGCTCGCCCGGGGGGTCGAGGAGCTGCGGGCGGCCGAGCTGGCCGGTGACCGGCAGGAGGCGGCACGCTGCGGGCTCGCCGTCGCGGAGGCCTGCCGGAGGCTGGGCCGGATCGAGGAGGCCGACCGGGCGTGGAAGGCGAGTTACCGGGCGGCCCGCTCGGCCGGCCACGAGGGGGCGATGGCGTGGGCGCTGTGGAGTGGCGGCACGCTGGCCCGGCAGCGAGGGTCCTTCCCGCTGGCGTACCGGTTGCTGCGCCTGGCGGCCGAGATGGGTGAGCGGGGCGGTGACGTCGTCGTGCGAGGTTACTCCCTGGCCGGGCTCGCCGAGACGGGGCGCATCCAGGGCGATTACGCGGCGGTGGGCAGGCTGCACGAGCAGCTGCTGGCCGAGGCCCGCAGGCGCGGCGAGGCCCGGCACACGGTGTGGGCCCTGGAGGGCATCGCGCAGATGCACCGCAACACCGGCGCCTACGACGAGGCGTTGGAGCTGTTCGAGGAGGCGGCGGAGACGGCGTCGCGCGCCGAGGACCGGCGCGGGTGGGCATGGGCGCTGCGAGGCGTCGCCGATGTGGTGTCCGCGCGAGACGGGGACGTGGAGCGCGCCCTGTCGCTGCTGTCGCAGGCCGAGGAGGCCTGCCGTGAGATACGGCTGTCCAGCGCGCTCGCCTACAACCACAAGATGCGGGGCAACGTGCTGTACCGGGCGGGTCGGTACGAGGAGGCGCGTGAGCTGTACGCGCGGGCCCTCGACGAGTTCCGCGCGATGGAGGAACCGCGGGGGACTGCGCTCTCGCGGCTGGGGCTGGTCAAGTCACGTGCCCGGCTGGGCCGGGACGCAACGCAGAGCGCGGCCGAACTTGCGGAGCTGCGCTCGATGCTGGAGCGCATCGGCCTGCGCCACGCCCGGGACATGGTGGAGAAGGCGGCGGCAGAGCTGGGCGTGGGTCCGCTGCCGGGCCACGCCGCAGACGCGGGGCCCGAGGGGCCGGTGCTGCCCGCGGCCGGGGTGGAGGCACTGCGAGCGGCAGACGCGGAGGCGCTGCGGTGAGCTCCTCGCTGACGTCCTCCTCCGCGTCCACGTCCTCCCTCGCCTGCACCTCCACGTTCACAGCGCCGAAGCCGGAGCCGGAGCCGGAGCCGGAGCCACAGCCCCGGCCCGAGCCGGAGACCCGCCTCGGGAGGGTGCCCGGTGACGTGGCGCGCTGTCGTGAGCTGGTGCGGCCCGCGTTGGTGGAGGCCGTGGGGCAACTGCATCCCTGGATCGGTGAGATGGCGGCGTACGCCCTGGGCTGGGGCGATGTGGCCGGGACGCCGGATCCGGCCGGTTCCGAGGGCAAGGGAGTGCGGCAGGCGCTCGCCGTGCTGGGGGCCGAGGCTGTGGGAGCGGACGGCGGCGTCGCCGTCCCCGGCGCGGTGGCCACGGAACTGGTGCACACCTTCTCCTTGCTCCACGACGACATCATGGACGGGGACGTCCTGCGACGGCAGCGTCCGGCGGTGTGGAGGACGTACGGGACCGGACCGGCCGTCCTGGCCGGTGACGCCCTCCTCGCCCTGGCCGTGCAGACGCTGGCCGAGGCGTCGAGCCCCTGGGCCGCGACCGCGGTCCGGCACCTGTCCGGGACGCTCAACGTGCTGGTGCGGGGGCAGGCGGACGACCTGCGGTTCGAGCAGCGCCCCTGGAGCGGATCCGATGCAGTGGGGTTGGCGCAGTACCGGCTGATGGCGGAAGAGAAGACGGGTGCGTTGCTCGGCTGTGCGATCGGGCTCGGTGCGGTGCTCGGCGGTGCTCCCGCCGGCACCGTGTCGGTGTTGGACCGGGCCGGACGTCATCTGGGCGTCGCCTTCCAGGCGGTGGACGACCTGCTCGGCATCTGGGGTGACCCCGCGGTGACGGGCAAGCCCGTCCACAGCGACCTGCGGCAGGGCAAGAAGACGTACCCGGTCCTCGCCGCACTGGCCGCGGAGGGAGCGGCCGCCCGCGAGCTGGCGGCGGTGCTGGGGCCTTCCGGTCAGCAGCCACACGGCTCGGCGGTGGCACGTGCCGCCGTGCTCGTGGAGGAGGCCGGCGGGCGGGCCGCCACCCGCGACGAGGCGCGCCGGCATCTGGACATCGCCCGCCACGGGCTGCGGGAGGCGTCACTCGCGCCGGGTGCCGCCGGGGACCTGGACGCCTTGTTCACCTACGTACTGGACCGCAGTTGGTGACAGACCTCCCCACGGCAAGAGGCCAGGGACGACGGGGATTCTGGTGTGCGACAGCCAGTTGTGTGTGCGAACAGGAGACCGGGGCACACGTACCGCCGGAGGTTGATACACATGGTTCCCCTGCTGCTCGTTCTTCTGCTGATCCTGATTCTCTTCGGTGCCGGTTTCGCGCTGAAGGTGCTCTGGTGGATCGCCATCGTCCTGCTCGTCGTCTGGCTGCTCGGATTCGTCGCACGCCCCAAGAGCGGTAGCGGTCGCTGGTATCGGTGGTAGCGAAGCCGTGGCGCACCGGGCATGACAGGGGTGAGGGGCCCGAACTCGACGAGTTCGGGCCCCTCACCCCTTGCCCAAGCGGGAGCCGGCCCGCCTTCGCCTCAAGCCCCCCGCACGCGGTGCCTCAGTCGACGTCGGCCCGTGTCGTGCCCATCTTCAGGCCGTCGACCCAGTGGATCGACTCGACGTCGACGATGGTGGAGCCGTAGGAGCCCCAGCGCGGGACGTTGCCCTGGAGGTCCCATGTCCGGGCGTTCTGGCGGTCGACGACCAGGTGGCCGTTGACGTACAGGGAGAAGGAACCGCTCGTGGAGGTCTGGGCGTCGATGCCCAGCTCGATCTTGTTCCACGTGCCCGGCGTCCACGCGACGCTGCCGACGGAGATCCACTGCTCGCCCGGAGCGACGTACCAGATCTTCAGCCGGCTGTCCTCGACCTTCATGATCACCGGGTAGTTCTGGTCGTGCTCGTCACCGGTACCCCATGACTTCCACTGGAAGACGGTCTGGGCATTGCCCGTCTTGGTCATGGACTCCCAGCCGAACCAGTAGGTCCTGCCGGACGTGAGGGTGCGGCCGGCGATGCCGTGGCCTTCGCACCGCTCGGAGCCCACTGCCTTGGTGAAGCCGAAGATCTTCCCCCGGCCGTCGCCCCAGTCCGGCTGGTACACGGACGACGGGGAGTCGCAGAGCACCGAGGCGAACACGGCGGTGCCTCCGTTGTCCGCGTCGCCGTTCCACTCGACCGCCGCGTGCGCGGGTGTCGACAGGACGAGCGAGAGTGCCGCGGCGAGCGCCGTGGGGACGAACAGCCGCTGGCGGGGGCGCTGCGGTCCGTGGCGATCCGTGGGGGAGCGGCGACTGCCCGAGCGGGAGAAGCGGGAGAGGAGGGGAGTGCCCCGGACGTTGCTGTGATGCATGGATTCCTCCGGTGGGGGGAGAGCGGATGTCCGCGAGTGGGGCGCGGACGCGAGTCGGAGCGGGTACCTCTCTTCATGGGGTCAGCCGAGGCGGACGGTGATCTTCTGGGGCGCGCCGGCCTGCCCCGTGAGGTCGCCGAACATGAGCTTCAGCGACGAGCCGGTCGTGGCCGCGGTGACGGTGGCGGGCTTCGAGAGCACCTTGCTCACCCTGCGGTTCCAGACGACGTCCAGGGACGTGGCCTGCCGCGCGGGGTCCGAGACGACGACGGTCGCCGTGCCGTTGCGGTGCTCCCGTACGAGGACGGAGGCGGGGGCGCTCGCCCGGAGCCGGTCGACGGTGCCCGCGCTCCAGAAGTTCACCGCGGTCAGGCCCAGTCTCTGG
This sequence comes from Streptomyces sp. NPDC012508, assembly GCF_042902595.1. Classification (NCBI taxonomy): domain Bacteria; kingdom Bacillati; phylum Actinomycetota; class Actinomycetes; order Kitasatosporales; family Streptomycetaceae; genus Streptomyces; species Streptomyces sp. NPDC012508. Next base: position 499,046 of record NZ_JBIBEO010000001.1, on the reverse strand, counting down.
ATGCGTACGCCCTGGTGGTCGGCGGAGTTGGCGAGGATCCGCAACCACCCCCGGTCGCAGGCGCGGTGGGCGGTGGTCTTCGCGCTCGCTCCGGGCAGCAGGACGTAGGCGTAGTCCCCGTCGGTCGGATCGATGCCGTGGTCGGTGAAGAGGGTCAGATAGCGGCGCGTGACCGGGTCGGGGGAGCCGCCGGTGTTGATGTCCCTCCAGGAGCCGGTGCGCTCCTCGCGTACGGCGCTGAGCTTGGCGCCGCCGGGGAAGACGTAGCCCGCCTGTCCGGCGACATGGGCCCACTCGGCGCCGTCGAAGGTGGTGGTCCACCCCTGTGTCATGGGCTGCGTCCTGCCGTCGACGGTGAGGACCGGCGCGCCCGCGGCGCCGAGGGCGCGGTTGTCGACGGTCGTCTCGACGGTGTGGCCGTCGGTGGAGGTGATGCCGGCGCCGAGGCAGACGATGGAGTCGTCGAGGCAGAACCACGACTTCTTGGCGTCCATGGTGCTGGAGATGCCCTTGAGGTGCTGGCCGATGGCGGCGTACTCGCCGTCGGTCGTGCCGCCGACCCAGGCCGCGTCCGGCATGGGCTGTCCCCAGTTGCCGCCCTCGCCGTCGGCGAGAGGCTTGCGCGATGCGGTGATTCCGGGCAGGCGGTAGGGGTCGACGGTGGGCCAGTAGGCGTCCGAGTACTGCTCCAGGCCGAAGTCGCTGCCCCACCAGGAGAGCCATCCGGCGCCGGTGTGGTAGCCGCGGGCGTGCTCGCCGTTGCCGAACTCGTAGTGGGCGATGCGGTTCGAGGCCATGGAGACGGAGGCCGCCCAGTCGCGGCGGCGGTGGGTGGCCCGCGCCATGTTGGGGAACAGCCGGTGCTCGACGGGCTCGGGGGCGGCCTTGACGGACGTGTCGTCCTGCAGCGACTGCAGGAGTGAGGCCCTGATCAGGCTCAGGCCGGGGTTCTTCAGCGCCGGGTAGTAGTAGTCGCGCCGGAGCCAGCCCTTGACCATCGCGCGCCAGCGGGCGTTCTCCTCGGGGCTCGCCCCCTGGCCCACCAGCAGGATGGTCGCCATGAGGCCGTGGGCGCGCTGGTGCTCGTTGGTACCGATACGGCTGATCCCCCGGCTGCTGACGTTGTCCATCATCAGCCCGTTGTAGATGAACGGAGCGACCGCCTTCTCGATCGTGTCGAGGAAGAGCTGTGTGCCCGGACCCGCCACCTCCCAGCTCGAGCCGCGCAGCAGCGCGAGCAGCCGGCCCACACCGTCGTGGAGCACCGCGCCGTAGCCGCCGATGTAGGGGACGTTGCGGTGCTGGACGAACGATCCGTCGTCGTAGAAGCCGTCGCCCGAGGTGACGTAGGGGAACACCGGGGCCAGCGCCTGGGACGCCAGCGCGATTCTGCCCGCGTCCTTGCCGACGATCCCGCGCAGGATGACTCCGCGGCACAGGTCGACCCGGTTGGCGCCCGTGCTGGTGCCCGTGTACGAGGCGAAGACCGAATCCGGCACGAACGCGTCCACGGCCCGGCAGTAGTCGGCGATCTGCGTCGCCGACAGGTGGTCGTACATCAGCACGCAGGTGTCCATCAGCGCCTGAGGGGCGCCGATCTGCCAGTTGTACCAGTTGCCGTAGCGCGCGGTTTTCTCGTTGTAGACCTCGGCGTAGAGGTGTTCGAGGCCGGTGAGGACGGCGTCGCGCAACCCGGCGTCGCCGGTGAGCCCGGTGCCCGGCTGGGAGTACGCCTCGGCCATGGTGCGCAGCCGGTTGTAGCTGTCGTTCATGACCGCCGAGAAGGCGTAGGACTCCGCGTCGAGGTCGGGCTCCGGGTCGGTCCAGGTGCGGCCGGGCCAGAGCGAACCGCTCGCCGGGGCCATGGTCGCCGCGTATCCGGACGCGGTCGTGCCGAGGTTGGTGAGGATGGTCCGGAACGGCTCCGCCGTCGGGCTGAAGCCCGTACCGAGGGCGAGGTCGCGCCACTTGGCGCGCAGCGCGTCGAACTCCGCGTCGGACGCGGCGCTGAACGTCCCGTCGCCGCCGGGGACTTCGGCGGCGGCGGACGGGTGCGTGAGCGTTCCCGTGAGTCCGAGGGCGAGCGCGCCCCCACCCGCGGCCTGGAGGAGTGTGCGGCGACGCCAGGGAGATGGCATGGGAGACGACCTTTACGGGAGGAGCGCGTCGTTGCCTCGGCGCTGTGTTCGCTGTCGCTTGGCTCGTAAGCGTGGGGTTTCTAACACGCAGAAACACAAGACAGCAACGGTTTGGACAGGAACAGCCACTCATTGTCCGTTCGAAAGTAAACAGACAGAAACGATCCATCGCTCGCTACACTGCACGTGAACTGGGGCGTCGTCGGAGGGGAGCGTGGCAGTGCACGCGGAACACAGGCACCAGGCGATCCTGCGCAGGCTGCGGGAGGAGGGCTCGCTACGAGTCAGCGACTTCGCGGCCGAGTTGGGCGTTTCCCCTGTCACCGTCCGCCGTGACGTGGAGATCCTCGCGGACCGTGGCCTGGTCGCCCGGGTGCACGGCGGCGCCATGCTCCCCGAGACCTGGGCGGAGACGGCCACCTCCGAGACGGCCCCCGCCACTCCGTCCCGTGGCAGGGAGCGCGTCATCGGCCTGATCGTGCCGTCCGCCGACTACTACTACCCCGAGGTGATCAAGGGTGCGCGCGAAGCCGCCGCGGCCAGGAACGTCCGGCTGGTGCTCGACATCTCGGGATACGACGCGGACGAGGAGCGCGCGCAGGCCGAGCGGATGATCGGAGACGGAGTCGACGGGCTGCTGGTGGTCCCGTCGGGGCCACGCGGCTGGTACGAGGAACTGCCCGTTCCGGTCGTGATCGTGGAGCGCCGCCCCGAGGCGGACGAGGTGGCCGGGATCGACCATGTCGTGTCCGACCACGTCCATGGAGCACGCCTGGCCGTGCGGCATCTCGTCGAGGCGGGCCGGCGTCGCCTCGTGCTGCTCGTACGCGGGACGAGCCCGACCGCTCAGTGGATCATCGAGGGGTTCGAGGCCGGTGTGCGCGCGGCCGGGCTCGACGCCCGTTCCGCATCCGTCATGGACATCGCCGACGCGGGGAGTCCGGAACGCGAAGGTCTGGTCGAGCAGTTGCTCGACGCCGCCGCGGAAGGCCGCGTCGACGCCGTCATCGCCCATCCCGACAACGAGGCGCTCGCCCTCCTGAGGCGGTTGCGCGCGCGGTCGGTCCAGGTTCCCGGCGACGTCGCGATCGTGGCGTACGACGACGAGGTGGCGGGGCTGGCCGACATCCCGCTGAGCGCGATCGCCCCCGCGAAGCACGAAGTCGGCGCCTCTGCCCTGGAGTTGCTGGTGCGCCGACTCGATCAGCCGGACGCCCCCAGGCATCGGCTGTTCGTCCTCCCGCGGCTCCGGACACGCTCGTCCAGCGGCGGCTGAGCGGCCTTCTGCCTCTGTCACCCTGAACGCGCTGGTCCTGGGCGGACCCGCGCACTGATCAACAGTCACGTGCTCGGACGGTTTCGGCGCTCGCTTCCGGAAAGGGCGGCGCCTCGGACGATGGGAGAGGTCGGACAAGTGGCGGAATCCTGGGCCGATCTGGCCGAACGCCTGGGCGCCGACCTGCACCTCGAACTGGCCGGGACGGGTTCGCGCCGGGCCGCCCTCGCGCGGGCTCTGCGGGAGGCGATCCAGGAAGGGCGGCTGCCCGCCGGGGTCCGGCTGCCGCCCTACCGGTCGCTCGCGGTCGACCTCGGCCTTGCGCGGAACACGGTCGCCGACGCGTACGCGGAGCTGGTCGCCGAAGGCTGGCTGACCGCACGGCAGGGTTCGGGCACCCGGGTCGCGGAGCGCGCCGCGCCGGCCAGGGCGGTGCGCGTGCCGAAGAGACCGCACCCGGGGTTCGCCGCCCCCGTACACGATTTGACGCAGGGTCAGCCGGACGCCTCGTCGTTTCCGAGGAACGCCTGGTCCACCTCCACCCGCCGGGCGCTCACCGCCGCCCCGCACGACGCGTTCGGGCCGGGCGACCCACAGGGCAGGATCGAGCTGCGCACCGCGCTCGCGGAGTACCTGGCCCGCGTGCGGGGCGTGCGGACCGACCCGGAGCGCGTCGTGATCTGCTCGGGTTTCTCCGACGCGCTGAGGCTGCTGTTCGGCGGCGGAGTGCTGCGCGGAACGCTCGCCGTCGAGGCGTACGGCCTGGCCTTCCACCTCGCCCTGCTGACGGCCGAGGGCGTACGGACGGTGCCGCTCGGCCTGGACGAGCACGGCACGAGAACGGAGGAGCTGGACGGGCACCGCGGCGTGCGGTCGGTGCTGCTCACCCCCGCCCACCAGTTCCCTGTCGGCGGGCCGCTCGGTCCGGCGCGGCGCAATGCGGCGGTCGACTGGGCGCGTGCGCGGAGCGGTGTGGTGATCGAGGACGACTACGACGGGGAGTTCCGGTACGACCGCGAACCGGTCGGCGCGGTCCAGGCGCTTGACCCCGACCACGTGCTGTACGTCGGGTCGGCGAGCAAGAGCGTGTCGCCCGCGCTGCGGCTGGGCTGGATGGTGCTGCCGGAGCGTCTGGTCGGTCCCGTCCTCGAGGTGAAGGGCCTGCGCGAGCGCTGGACCGGCGTGGTGGACCAGCTCACCTTCGCGGACCTGATCACCTCCGGTGCCTACGACCGGCACATCCGGCAGATGCGTCAGCGCTACCGTGACCGCCGGAACCGCCTGGTCGCCGCGCTCGCCGCGCACGCGCCGCACATCGAAGTCACGGGGATCGCCGCAGGGTTGCACGCGGTACTGCGGTTGCCGCCGGGCACCGAGGCCTCCACCGTGACGGCCGCCGGCTCTCTCGGCCTCGCGCTCGACGGCCTGGCCGGCTTCCGGCACCCCGCCACCGGGACGGCACTCTTCGACGGGCTGGTCGTCGGCTACGCGACCCCGCCCGACCACGCGTACGCCGCCGCTCTCGAAGCGCTCTGCCGGATCCTGCCGCCCGCTCGGTGAACCCACGCCCTCACCCGGGTCGCGACCGGGACGCAGGGCCGGGGACTTCAGCGGCGGGCGAGTTCCTGCTGCCAGACGGGGCTCTCGAAGTAGTGGTTGTCGTACTGCTCGGAGCTGTCCCGGATGTCCTGCACCGACGCCTCGCCCCGGTACACCCGCTCCAGCAGCCGGTAGTAGTCGAAACGGTCCATCCCCGGCGTGAAGACGACGAGCATCTCGGCCTCGCTGTCCGGGGACGGCGCGAAGGCGTGCGGGACGGTGGGCGGGACGGTCAGGAAGTCACCGCGGCCGAGCGTGAGGACCTGGTCGTCGAGCAGGACCCGCATGGATCCGTCGAGCACGTAGAACATCTCGGTGGCCCGGGTGTGGAAGTGCGCCGGAGCACCGGGAGAGCCCTTCCGCAGCGTCGCGCGGTTGGCGGTCAGCGCACCGCCGGTGGCGTTCGCGTCGGCCAGCAGCGTGATCAGGCTGGTGGCTCCGTCCTGCAGCGTCTCGGCCTCGCCGGCACGGACGAGGACGGGCTGCGAAGCACGGGTGAACGTCATGGTCGCTCCTGGGTCTCAGCAGTTCCGCCGACCGGTGTTCCCGGCGACACCACTCAATCTAGATCCCGGAAAGACCGGCAGCAGGGTGCATTGGAGGTGCAGAATCATGGGTCAATCCAGCGCCCCCAAGGTGCCCCGCGCACCAGGAGACGGGGCACCTCAGAGGTGGCCTTCCAGGAACTCCCGGAGCTCGGCGGTGGTCAGGATCCCCGCGCCGTGTGCCACCGCCTCGCCCTCCTTCAGCAGGACGCAGGACGGGGCTCCGGTGATCCCGTACCGCTCGGTCGCCGCCGGACAGCGCGAGATGTCGGTCCTGACGGCCGTCAGGCGGCCCGCGTACTCGTCGGCGATGCCACCCACGACGAGGTCCATCGTCCGGCAGGGCTCGATGGCCTTGGGCCATGTCCCGATGAAGTACGCGAGGACCGGGACCCCGCTCATCCTGAGGATGAATTCGAACTCCGCGTCCTCACGGGGCTGGTGAACCCGCTTCGCCATGAGACTCCTGACCTCGTGTTCCGTCGTTCCACCTCCATCATCCCGCGCCCGGTGGGGCGGGTCGTGCGAGGTCTTTCAGCGCACCGCCGTGGGAGGCCGGCACTCCGGGAGGGCAGGCCGTTCCTTGGTGCGTACGGCCGGGAGCCAGGCCGCCGGGGGAGCGGAGCCGGGTGGGAGCCGGACGCGGAACCAGCGGGTGGACCACAGGGATTCCTCGTCGACGATGGGCTGCCCGTCGGGCAACTGGCAGTCGGCGGCGAGGACGTCGCCGTGCCACACCCTGGTCGGTACGACATTGTCCGCCGTGTACGGCTTCACGGGATCGATCGCCAGGCCCAGACTGCACCCAGGGTCCCGGTCGGCCCGCTCCCGGCAACTCCGTTCCGCGTTGAACACCCGCACCGTGCCGGCCGTCGCGCCCGCGCGGACGGACGGTGTGGACGAGGCCGTGCGCACCGAGTCCGAGCACAGGGTCGCGGCGGCGATCCCGCACAGCGCGGTGGCGAGGACGGCGGCGCGGGCCCGGCCCCGCTGCCGGCCCGCCCCCGGCCCGGGCCGCTCCTGATGGGCGGCGATGCGGGCCAGCAGGCTGTCGGCGGTGTGCGGCGCGCGGGCCGCGTGGGTCGGGGCGAGGCAGTCGGCCGCCAGGGCACGCCAGAACGGCGGCACCGCGTGGTCCATGCGCAGCGGGGCACGCCCCTCGCCGTACTCCTGGACCGCGGCGCCCCGCGCGACGGGTGTGGCGCCGGAGAACGGTGAGCCGCCCGAAGAGAACACCTCGTGGATGACGATCCCCAGGGCCCAGATGTCGGCCGTCGGCCGGATGCGCACGCCGAGTTCACCGAGGGGCGCCCTCCAGCGCTCGGGCGGCAGATAGTCCAGGGTGCCCATGGGAGGCACGTACCCGTGCGTCCCCGTCAGCTCGGTGGCGAGGCCGAAGTCCGAGAGCTTCACGGAGCGGTCCCGGCCCAGCAGGACGTTCTCCGGCTTGAGATCCGCGTGGACCCAGCCCGAGCGGTGGAGATGGGCGAGCCCCTCGCAGATTCCCGCGATCAGGGGGCCGCGCTCGGCCTCGGGCACCCCCGCGTCGAGCAGTTCCCGCAGACTGCCGACGGCCCGTTCCATGACCAGCACGATCGCGCCGTCCAGGGAGGGCCGGTCGGGTGCCGCGAGGACGAACGACTCCAGGAGGCCGATCAGCCTGGGATGCCCGACCCGGCTGCCGAGTTCGACCTCGCGGCGGGCGGATTCCATGATCCTTCGCGCCTGCCGCGGCGCGAGCCCGTCGGTCGGCATGATCTTGAGCGCGACCTCGGTCGGGTCCGAAGGCCGGGCCGCGGCGGATTCCCCGCCGGTGTGGTCCGGGCGCCCCTCGGCACGCCGCGCCGCGTAGACCGTGGACCAGCCCCCGGATCCGATCAGCCGGGAGACCACCCAGCCCCCCACCCGATGACCCGGCGGGAGCACGTCCGTCCGGTCGCCTCCCGTGCTGCCGCCCAGGCCGTACGGCGAGGTCATGGTGCGGCCTGCCGCTCCCGCCCGCCGGCCGCCGTCAGGGGCGGCAGCAGCGCGAGGTGCTCCTCACGTACGAGCCCGAAACGCAGGGCGAGCCCGACGATCTCCTCCCGCTTGCCGTTGCGTCGGTCGCCCTTGCCGGGTTCACGGGCGTCCGCGACGCCGATGCGCAGCTTCTCTTCGGCGAGGTAGTCGATGTGCGAGCTGACCGCCCGCGCCGTCAGCGTGCCGCAGGTGGCGTGCTCCCTCAAACGCTCGACGATCTGGGGAGTCGTGGGCACCGCCACGCGGGACTGGTCGCGCAGGCGCGGTTCGCAGAGCGCGACGAGGACGACGAAGTACGTCGCCGTCTCGTCCAGGGAGTACGCGGTGACCGTGCTGTTCCCCCAGGGGACGTCCATGGCCTCCGGGTCCAGATAGACGTGGTCGGGGGCGAACACCTGGAAGGAGACCGTGGCGTCACCGCGGGTGGGCAGGACCACACGGGAGAACTCGAACGGGATGGGCGCCCCGACCCGTCGCGGCTGGATCCTCAGGTATTCCCCTGCTCCCTCCGGGTTCTCCACCAGGTAGCTGTGGCTGCCGCTGTAGTTCGTCAGCTGCCAGTGGTCGTGGGTCACGCGGATCTCCCCGGCGAGCCGCGAGATCGCCGGGTCGGCCAGGCACAGCTCGACGGGGACCGTGGCGGAGCCCCGTCCGAAGCGGGCGACCTCGCCGGGACCGAGCCGTAACGTCACCGCGTCACCACGCGGTTCGCCGCCGTCGGCGCCGCCACCGCTCCCCCGCGGCAGATGGACGACTACGCCGCTCACCGTTCCCCCCGTTCCCCCGGCCGTACGCGTCGGACGAGCCGAACGATACTCATCCATCACGGGAGTTCACCGTCGTACTTTGGCCACCTCGCCCCGACCGGCAGCGCGGGGGAGGGCCGCCGGCCGCCGCGGTACGGGGAAGCTCCCCACGTGCTCTCCCCGCGGCGCTTCGCGACACGGTCAGCAAGAGTCCTCCCTCGTTACGTCCCGGGGGCCTCCGTCGGGCTGTTCAGGCGCAGTTGCCACGCCGAGGCGTGGGGGAGACGGCTGCCGCCGCGGAGGTCGGGCGCGGAAGACCGGCAACGGCCGCGCGGAGTGCGCATGCCTCGCTCCGGCCGCACAAGGTGGGGAAGGTCACCGTACGCGGAGGGTTCCGGGGAGGTTCACGGTGCGTACGGAGGGCGGATTCCCTCATTCACGTGGCGCGATCCGTACTCTCCGCTCAGCACGCGGGGCTGCCTGACACGAGGGGCGCGACCGCGCGGTCGCCGAAGGCCGTCCACGGCCGCCAACCGCCGTTCGGCCTGTCCTGGACGCGGGTCCGTATCCCGCCCGCGACGGTGACGGCGAAGACGTGCAGCCGCCCGGCGGGGTCGAGCGCGGCCGTGGGTGTGGCGACGAGCCTGATGCCGGGCTCGCCGAACTCTCCGCCGGGAGCCCAGGTCCCGCCCGGAGCGACCTGCCAGCGGTGGCTGAGCCGGGCGCCGCCCGGCGAGAGGGAGAACGCCTCCAGACGGCCGTCGGCGTTGGCGGCGAACGCCGGAGCGCCGGCGCTCCAGCCGAACAGCGGCAGCCACTCGTCCCAGCCGCCGCTCGGCACGGTCTGCCGCCGGACGAAGGTCCCCACACCCGACGGTCCGATCGCGGCGACGCCGAGCCGGCCGCTGCCGTCCACGGCCACCCGGGGCGCGGCACCGGCCGCAGTGCCGAACGGGTGCCATGCCGCGGTCCAGGGGCCGTCGGCAGCTTCCTGCCAGCGGTGGACGATCCCCGAGCCGCCGGGCGAGAGGACGAACGCCTCCAGCCGTCCGTCGGCATTCGCCGCGACCACGGGTGGCGCGCCCGCCGCCCCACCGAACCCCGGCTCCCACGGGTCCCAGGCCAGAGAGCCGGGTGCCCTTTGCCATCGCCGCGCGACGGAGGCGCCGCCCGGGCTCGGCGCGAAGACCTCCAGACGGCCGTCCGCGGCGCGGGCGACGGCAGGGGCGGCGCCGGCCGGCCCCCCGAACCCCGTCCAGTCGTGCCACCCGCCGTCCGGCCGCTGTACGCGGTGGTTCAGGTGGACGCCGCCCGGGGCGATCGAGAACACCTCGAGCCTGCCGTCGGTGTCGCGGCCCAGTGTGGGCACCGCACCGGCCGGCCCGCCGAACGTCTCCCACTCCGACCAGGCGTCGGTGTACGGGTCGAGCTGGACGCGCCGCAGCATCGAGCGGTCGGCGGCGTCGAGCGCGAACACCGTGAGACGGCCGTGCACATCGAGGCCGGCCACCGGGTTGTCGGGGCTCTGCCATGGTGCCGGCGAGTCCCGCCAGTACAGGGGTGCCACGTACAGCCCGTTGCGGAACCAGCCCGCGGCGCTGACGTACCACCGCTCCCCGTCGGCCACCACCTCGACGGCGTGACCGGGCACATGGCCCGCGTACCCCGCGAGTTCGAAGCGGAACGGGTCCCGCGACGCCAGGACGTCGGTGCCCTCGTATCCGTTGCGCGGACCGATGAACAGGTAGTACCAGCCGTCCCGTTGGACGACGTACGGCGACTCGGTGACCGAGACGGTCGCGTCCGTGCTCGCGTCGGTGAACGCGACGCCCGGCTCGCTCCAGCGCAGCAGATCGGCGGAACGGCGGTACGCCACGACATGGTGGCCGCCCACATCCGAGAGCTCCGTGTAGTACATGACCCACTCGCCGCCGACCCGCAGCACCATCGGGTCACGTGCCGCGAGCCCCCGGAACAACGGGCCGGACGGTGCGCGGGTCCAGGTGAACAGGTCGGTCGACGTGGCGAGGTTGATCGCGGCACCACGCTCGCCGCCCGCGGCGTAGAACATCCAGAACCTGCCGTCGGCTTCGACGACGTGCGGCGCCCACAGGTGTTCCTCGCCGAAGTAGGACGGGTCGACGGTGAGGGCGTCGGCGTGGCTGGTCCACGGCCCGTGCGGGCTCGGGGCCGAGGCGTGGGCGAAGGAGATCTCCGCCGAGCTGTCCGGGGACTCGCCGCGCGGTGCGCTGTCCCCGACGATGCCGAACAGGTGCCAGCGGCCCCGTGCGTGGACCAACGTGTGATCGTTGAGATAGCGCGGGCCGTTGGAGGTCGACGGGTCGTGGACGTAGGTGAAGGGTCCCGCGCCGACCCACCTGGGGGACGGCGTGTCCTCGGAGGCCGCGGTGGCGGCCGGGCCGATGCCCAGGAACGGGAGCACGCCGGCCCCGGCCACGCCGTGCAACAGGCTCCGTCTGCTGATCGGAAGCACGAGTCCCTCCAGAGGGGGCGGGTCAGTCGAGGCCGGGGCCGGCGGTGTCGTTGAGCCAGGTCCAGCCGGACCACGTGGAGAAGCCGGTCTGCCACCGGTGGAAGGTGCCGGCCGGGTTGGTGCCGAAGACCTCGATGCGGCCGTCGGCGTTGGTGGCGGCGGTGACCTCGGTGCCGCCGGTGCCGAAGGGGGCCCAGTCGCCGTAGGGGGCGTTCACGGCGGTCTGCCAGGTGTGCATGGCGGTGGTGCCGTTCATCGCGAAGACTTCGACGCGGCCGTCGGGGGTGCGTTCGCTGGTGAGCTGTGAGTCGGCCGGGCCGCCGGTGGGTTCCCAGCGGGACCAGCCGGCGGGGCCGGTCTGGTACCGGTGGAAGACGCCGACCGGGCCGGAGGCGAAGACTTCCAGGCGGCCGTCGGCGTTGTGGTCGACGGTCAGGTCGTGGCCGCCCTCGCCGAAGGCGTCCCATGAGGACCAGCCGCCGTTGGGCGCGGTCTGGTAGCGGTGCTGGAAGGTGCTGTCGTTCAGGGCGAACACCTCCAGCCGCCCGTCGGCCGACTTCTCCATCTCCACGCGGCTGTCGGCGGGGCCGCCGCCGGTGGGCTCCCACTCCGACCAGCCGCCGTTCGGGCCGGTCTGGTACCGGTGGAAGAGCCCGACCGGCCCGGACGCGTAGACCTCGATACGGCCGTCGGCGTTGACCCCGGCCGCGGTGTCCCGGCCGCCCTCGCCGAAGGTCTGCCAGTTCGACCAGCCGCCGGACGGGCTCTGCTGCCAACGGTGCTGGAAGGTGTTCCCGTTGAGGGCGAACAGCTCCAGGCGGCCGTCGGCGTTGGGCGCGACGGCGAGTTCCGCGCCGCCGGGTCCGCCGAGGGGTTCCCAGGCCGACCAGTTGCCGTTGACCTCCTGCTGCCAGGCGTGATGGATGCCGTCGGCTCCGGCCGCGAACACTTCGAGGCGTCCGTCCGCCGACCGCGCCGACACGACCCGGCCGGACTCCGCCGGGTACACGTGCGGTGTGGGCCGCGGTCCGCTGCCCGGGGTGCAGGGCAGCACGACGCCGCGCTCGGCGAGGTGGACCTCGGGGTCGATGCCGTAGGAGGTGGACCGGTCCCCCCAGATCCGCAGATGGAGGTGAGGGCCGGTGGACTGCCCCTCGGAGCCCATCAGGGCGATCTGCTGGCCGGCCACGACACGGTCGCCGGCGAAGACGTCCCGCCGGGACATGTGCCCGTACTCGGAGATCCTGCCGTCGGGGTGCTGCACGCGGATCCACTGGCCGTAGCCGGGCTCGTACCCCGAGATGGTCACCTCGCCGTCGCCCACGGCGTAGATCGGCGTCCCGACACTGTTGGCGATGTCGACGCCGTTGTGACCGTCGTGGAAGTGCTGCGAGACGAAGCCGGCGGCCGGACAGGCCGCGGTGGGAGCGGCGGGCCGGGCCGCGGCCGGAGGCGCAGGCGCCAGAGCCGGCAGCAGCAGGGCGGCTGTCGCCGCGAGCACACAGGCCAGTGCGCGGCGGGAAAGACCAGGAAGCACAGGAAGCTCCTCCGAGGGCGCGGTCCGTCGACCGGGTCGTGCGAACGGGCGGTAGGGAACGTAGCAACGCCATCGGGCCGGGAGACCCCGGAAGAGTACGGAGTGACAGGCGGAAGCGCGTCGGCTAGGGGGCAGCGGCCCGGCCGGGGGCCGCGGCTGCCGTAGCCGGCCGCGGCTGCTGTCCGCGGCATCATCGGTATTTCATCGCCCCTCCTTAGCGTGACCGCGTTCGGACGAGAACCGGTACCCAGGGGAAGGACGGCTCGATGGCACGGAGGAGATTCAGAGCGAGGCTGCCGGTGGCGGTCGCGGCCGCGGTCGCGGTGATGAGCACGATGGCCGCCACGGGGGTGACGGCCACCGGATCGGCCGAGACGGGGTCGGCTGCCGGCGGATCAGCCGCCGAGGGGCCGGTGGCCACGGGGTCGGCGGTTGCCGGCCCGGGGCCCGACAAGCCGACGATCCGCTACACCGAGTACGGCATCCCGCACATCGTCGCCTCGGACTGGGAGGGGCTGGGAACGGGCTACGGATACGCGGCGGCCAAGGACAACATCTGCACCCTGGCCGACACCTATCTGATGGTCAACGCCCAGCGGTCCCGCCATCTGGGGCCCGCCGGCAAGGCGAGCCCCGGCCAGAACCAGAACAGCACCACCAACCTCAACAGCGACCTGTACTTCCAGCGGATCAAGGACAACCGGGTGGTGGAGCGGCTGCTCGAAAAGCCCGCCCCCGACGGGCCCGCACCGGAGGTCGAAGAGGCCATCCGCGGCTACGTCCAGGGATACAACAGGTACCTGTCCGAGACGGGCGTGAACAACATCTCCGACCCGGCCTGCCGCGGTGCGGCCTGGGTGCGGCCGATCACGGAACTGGACGTCTACCGGCACACGCATGCCGAGATCATCATGGGCAGCGCCGACGCGCTGCTGGACGGTCAGGTGAACGCCACGCCCCCGGGGGCGTCGGGCGCCGCGCGGCCGGCGCCCACGCCCAAGGAGACCGCGGCGAAGATCCGTGACGCGATGGCGGTGAGCCGTCGGCAGAGCATGGGCAGCAACGCGTTGGCGGTCGGCTCGCAGGGCGTCTCCGGAGGCACCAGCATGCTCCTGGCCAACCCGCACTTTCCGTGGCAGGGCAAGAACCGGATGTGGCAGAGCCAGCTGACGATCCCCGGAAAGCTCGACGTCTCCGGGGCCAGCCTGCTGGGGCTCCCCGCGGTGAACATCGGGTACAACAACGATGTCGCCTGGAGCCACACCGTCGCCACGGTGGCTCCCTTCGGGCTGTTCGACGTCCAGGTGGACCCGCTCAACCCCACGAAGTACCTGGTCGACGGCGCCTGGGAGCAGATGACCTCGCAGCAGGTCGGTGTCGACGTGCTGAACGCGGACGGCTCCATCGGCAAGGTCACCAGGACGTTGTGGTCCACCCGCTACGGCCCGATCACCACATCGATGCAGGGCATCCCGTTGCCCTGGGCGGTCAGCGCGCACGCGGTACGCGACGTGAACATGAACAACCTGCGGGCGTTGAACACCTGGTTCCGCCTCGACCAGGCCAAGGACGTCGACGACGTGGTGAACATCCTGGAGACCACGCAGGGCGTCCCCTTCTTCAACACCGTCGCCTCCGACCGCAAGGGCAAGGCGCTGTACGCGGACATCCAGGCCGCCCCGAACATCACCGACGCGCACGCGCAGTCGTGCCTCACCATGACCGGGCAACTGCTGTTCAACCAGCCCCTACGGCTGCCGAACGTGCCGCCGATCTCCATCCTCGACGGCAAGCGCAGCGCGTGCGACTGGCCCGACGACCCGAACGCGGTCGCACCGGGACTACTGGACCCGCACAAGCAGCCACGCCTGATCCGGGACGACTTCGTGGGCAACGCCAACGACAGCGCCTGGCTGGCCAACCCCGAGCAGCCGCTGGCGTTCCCCCGGGTGATGGGCGACATGGGGGCGCCCCGCTCCCTGCGTACCCAGGAACTCATCCTGACCGCGCAGAAGCGGATCAACGGAACCGACGGCCTGCCGGGCAGGGGCTTCACTCCGGAGACCATGGGGAAGTTGCTGTTCGCCGACAACAGCAGGGCGGCCGACCTGGCTCTCAACACCACCGTGGCGATGTGCAGGAGCGTCCCCTTCGGGCTCGTCCTGGTGGACGGCAACCTGGTCAACGTGAGCGAGGCATGTCCGATCCTCGCCGCCTGGAAGGACCACGACTACACGGCGGAGAGCCGCGGGTCGCTGCTCTTCGCGAACTACTGGTTCTCCCTCCTCGGAGGACAGGGGATCGAGAAACTCCCCTGGCGCGTTCCCTTCGACCCCAAGGACCCGGTGCACACGCCCAATTCGCTGGATCCCGGGAGCTCCGCCGTCCGCGACGCGCTGGCCCGGGCCGTTCTCGCGCTGCGCAAGGCGGGCATCGCGCTGAACGCGCCGCTGTCGGACCACCAGAAGGTCACCCGCGGTGGTGAGCAGATCCCGATCCACGGCGCGATCGGCGAACTCGGCGTCCTCAACGTGATCACTGCCGGCCAGGTCGACGGAAAGCCGGACGTCGTCTTCGGATCGAGCTTCATCCAGCAGGTCCGGTTCACCGCCGACGGCCCGCCGCAGGCGCTCTCCGTCATGACCTACTCCCAGTCGGCCGACCCGAACTCGCCGCACTACGCCGATCAGACCAAGCTCTTCTCGGCCGGCCAGTGGGTGACCGAGCGCTTCACCGAGGATCAGATCGCGGCCTCGCCGGCCCTGGTGGTCAGGGTCCTCGACTGACATCGACGCAACGACAACGATCACGAGAGGGAGCCCCGTGAGAAGGACACCGAATGGCTGGCGCATGGTGGTGGCCTGGATATTCGCCACCTTGGCCTTGGTCACGCTCATGCCGGCGGGTTCGGCACAGGCCGCGGACGACACCGCGCCCCCACCGATGGCGAACGGGTTCGGCCTGACCCAGGTCGGCACGGCGACAGGCAACGCCACCAACTTCTACCTCACCGTGACCACGCCCGAGGTCGCCGGTGAGCAGCACATCAAAATCATTCTGCCGAGCGGCTACTACGACGACCCGGGCCGGCGGTACCCGGTGATGTACTTCCTGCACGGGTCACCCGACGACCCGGTCCAGCAGACCTATCCGGCGCTGAGCATGTCGGACCGGATGATCACCGTCATCCCGGACGGCGGTGCTCGGGGCTGGTATGCCAACTGGCTGAACCAGAAGACCAAGGCCGGTGCCCAGAACTGGGAGAACTTCCACCTCAAGCAGGTGATCCCGTTCATCGACGCGAACCTGCGGACCATCGCCGCCAAGAAGGCGAGGGCCGTCGCCGGCATCTCCATGGGCGGGTTCGGAGCCCTTCACTACGCCCAGGTCCGTCCCGACCTGTTCAGCCAGACCGCTTCCCTGTCCGGCGACATCGATCTGTCGGTCCGGTCCATGGACCTGCGACTGGCCGTCGTCGCCTCCCTCGTGGCCTACGAGCCCTCCGTGGACAGTGACGCCGCGTTCGGCTCGCCCTACCCGGTGTTCAACGCCGACTGGCGGTGGAACGAGGTCGATCCGTCGCAGCACATGGACAGGCTCAAGGGCGGCGGAGTCGGGGTCTCGGTCTATGTGGGCAACGGGGGCGGATCTCCCGGTGACCTGGAGTTCTGGCTCGAGGGTGCGGCCAAGCACGTCAAGAACGCCATGGACGCCCTGGGCATGTCGTACCACTTCGTGAACTACGGCGACGGTTCCGGCTGGGGCACCCAGTGCAACGGCGGACACAACGCCGGCTGCTGGGAAGAGGACCTGCGGGACCTGATTCCCCGGCTGGAACGGCACTTCGCCTCCTGACGAGAAACCCGCCGTCGTCCCGGCCGCTGACGCGGCCCCGGGACGACGGCGGGCAGGCGGGACGTGTCAGGTGACCGCGGGGCCGGAATCGTTCAGCCAGCCCCACTGCGACCAGCTGGCGAACCCGGTCTGCCACCGGTGGTAGACGCCGGCCTGACTGGTACCGAACACCTCGATACGACCGTCGGCGTTGTTGCTCGCACCGATCGCGCTGCCACCGGTACCGAACGTCTCCCACTGCGAGAACGCCGCGTTCGGGCCCGTCTGCCAGGCGTGGGTCGCGGTGGTGGCGTTGATCGCGAACACCTCGACCCGGCCGTCGACCGACCGCGAGGTGACCAGCTCGGCGTTGGGTGTCCCGCCGGTGCCCGTCCACTCCGACCACGAGGTGGGGCTGGTCTGCCAGCGGTGGAACACCCCCTCCGCGTTGGAGGCGAACACCTCGAGCCTGCCGTCCTGGTTGTAGCTGGCGGTGACGGCGTGCCCTCCCTCACCGAAGTGCTCCCACGACGACCAACCCCCGTTGACGGCGGTCTGGTAGAGGTGCCCGAACGTCGCGTCCGACAACGCGAACACCTCCAGTCGTCCGTCGGGTGCGGTCTCGACGGCGAGTCGCGCGTCGGCCGGGCCACCACCCGTGCCGACCCAGGGGGCCCAACCGCCGCTCGGCGCGGTCTGCCAGCGGTGGAACACGCCGTTGGCATTGGACGCGAACACCTCGATACGGCCGTCGGCGTTGTTGCCGGCTGCCAGCCGGGACCCTCCTGTGCCGAAGTTCTCCCAGGCGGACCAGCCCGCACTGGGCGCCGTCTGCCACATGTGGTCGAAGGTGCTGTCCGACAGCGCGAACAGCTCCAGCCGGCCGTCCGCGTTGGACGCCACCGCCAGCTGAGCATTGCGCGGACCACCCGCGAACCGCCACTGCGACCAGCCGCCGTTCACCTCGGTCTGCCACGAGTGGTACACGCCGTCGGCACCAGCGGCGAAGGCCTCGAGCCGCCCGTCCGCGGACCGCCCGGACACCACTCGGCCGGCGGCGTACGGGTGCTTGGGGCCGGCGCTCATCCCGGACCACAGCGCGTTGGCGATGAGCACGGCGTCGCCCGCCTCGAGCCCGTACAGGTGGCGCAGGTCCTCCCGCGGCCGCTGAACCTTCCAGCACACCTCGCCGATCGCGGTGTTGTTCCAGGAGCCGCCCTGGAACTGCTCCTCCATCGCGTCGAGGAAGGCGTTGGTGGCATAGGCCGGGTTCAGCCGCTGTTCCCGGCTGCCCCACCAGTCCTGCTGCTGGAACAGGCCGATGCTGGTGTGGTCGACGGCCTGGGAGTAGTTGTTCATGTTGGTCTCCACGATGATCGTGGCAAGGGCGATCGCCGCGGCTCGTGGGTTGAGCCCCCGGTCCTTCACCGCCTGGGTGACCATCCGCGCGCAGGACATCTTGTAGGCCGTCAGATAGCCGGCCATCCGCGCCTGCAGCTGAGGGTTGAGCTGTGCGGCCATGAGGCCGTCGGTGGCCGACGGACCCGCCGGATCACACGGCTCGGTCGGAATCGCCAGACCTTCGGGGCCGCTGAAATAGTGGGAGACGCCGTACCGGTCGTCACCCGGGCGCGGACCGGGGTCGGGTTGGGCGACGGCGAACGAGGCGGTCATTCCGACGACCAACGCCCAGATACCGGCCACCAAGGCCAGTCTGGTGAGCACCCGGTACAAGCCAGTTCTTTCCATCGTGTGCCCTTCTGTCGTGAACTCCGGTATTCGCCGGCCGACAGTAGAAGGCACCGATGAAATGCCGATGGAATGGGCCCCGTACGCGTTTCATCGGGATGTCATCGGCCTCTGCCAATGTCGTCCTCCGTAGGCCGACCACATGGAGGATCGAAATGCGAGCAAAGAGGATCACGGCCGCGCTGGCCGGACTTCTGATGACAGCCGGGCTTTCGGTGGCCCAGGGCTCCACGGCGCAAGCAGCGGCGACGGCTCCGTGCGAGGGCACGTACACGATCGTCGTCGGTGGTACGGGAAGTTCGTGGAACAACGACGGCTTCACCGGCAACATTCAGCAGCACGTCGGATACCCCACGCAGATTCCCAACGGTGCGAGCGCCCGGGCCGGCGTCAATGAACTGAACCGGCTGGTCCGTGACCAACGTGCCGCGTGCCCGGGCCAGCACGTCAAGATGGGCGGGTATTCCCTGGGCGCGGCGGTGGTGCACATCTGGGTCACCGAGAACTGGCAGACGTTCGACAACGTCAATGCCATTCTCATCGCGGACCCGAAGCGTCAGGGCAATCCCGGCGCCAACGGCGGATCCGTTCCCTTCGGTGGAATCGTCGGCGCTCCGCTCGCCGGCGCCGACAGGTTCTTCGGCGACATCCCGGTCAAGACGATCTGCCACTGGGACTACGTCTGCGACGAGTCCGCCGGCATCTGGACCTACCCGGGCAACCACGTCAGGAACTACCCCAACGACTTCAACATGGACCACCACAACGACAGCGCCAACGAGCAGTGGTACAACGGCGCCTGGTATCCCGCCTCCTGGTGATCACGGGCAGGCGGTGCGGCCGGCCGGGGGAGTGAGGCCGAGGCCGGCTTCGTCACCGCGCAGAATCATCGCGTGCGTCCGCCGCAGCATCCGGCTGGGGGATACGCCCAGTTCGTCGGCCAGGCTGCGGCGGGCGCGGTCGAACACGGTCAGCGCGTCGGCCTGCCGGCCGTTGCGGTACAGCGCCCGCATCAGCATCGCGGCCACCGGCTCGTTCAGCGGGTTGGCCACGGACAGGGCGAACAGCTCGTCGATCGCCTCCGAATCCTGGCCCAGCCGCAGCTGCCACTCCAGCTTCCGCTGCAGCAGGGCGATCCTGCGCTCGGTGAGCCGCAGGCGTTCCAGCTCCGCGAGCGGCCCGGGCAGACCGGCCAGCGGCTCCCCTCGAAACAGCTCCAGCGCCTGCGCACACAGGCGGACCGCTTCGGCGGCTTCGCCCGCGCGATCTGCCGTCCCTACGGCGGTGACCAGTTCCTCCATCCGCGCCACGTCCACCTCGACTGCCCCGGGGACCAGCCGGTAGCCCTGCCGGGCATGCTCGATGACCGAGTCCGGGCTGTCCCCGATGCGCAGGATCTTGCGTAATCGGTAGACGTACACGGGCACCACGTTGGCGGCCGGCGGCTCCATCCCCCATACGTCGTCGAGCAGTTCCTGCCGGCTGAGGGGCCGTCCCGCGCAGAGCGCCAGCGTCGCCAGTACCGCCTGCTGGCGGGGGTGCCCGAGATCCAGGGACCGCCCGTCGTGCCACGCCTGCACCGGGCCGAGCACGGAGATCCGTACCGTCGGTCCGCCCGCCCGAGCGGCGGAGCGCGGGGCGTGGCTCACCGGCTGCGTGCGGGGTCCGCGTCCGGGGACGACCAGGCCGCAGTCGAAGGCGTGGACGATGGCGGCGGCCCGGTCGCGCAGCCCGAGCTTCACCAGTATCCGCGCGAGGTGTCCGGCCACGGCGTCCTCGGGGATGGCGAGGGCGGCGGCGATCTCGTGGTCCCGCATCCCGCAGCCGACCGCGGAGAGCACCGTGCGCTCCTGAGGCCTGAGCACGGTGGCGGTGCGGCGTGCGGTGGTGGTGGTCGACGACATCGTTGCTCCCCCGGGCTCCGGACTGGTGGCTCTGGCGGGCGCCGCCGACACGGTAGAGGGGGGAGGGCCGGTCGAGGCATCCGGAACGATCCGGAGTGACAGTCACGCGACGGCCGGGTCTGATGAGGGGCAACGCGGAGTGACCCCCGCTCGCGCGGGGGTCACTCCGCTGTCGGACGTCCCGGACTCAGCCGACCGTCCACTTCTGGTTCGCCGCTCCGGAGCAGGTCCACAGTTGGAGGCGTGTGCCGTTGGCGGAGCTGTTGCCGGTGGCGTCCAGGCACTTGTTGGCCTGGGGGTTGACGATGTCCCGGGCCGCGTTGGCGATCCAGCGCTGGGCCGCCGTGCCGTTGCACTCCCACAGCTGGACGAGAGTGCCGTCCGCCGTGCCGCCCGAGGCCGCGTCGAGGCACTTGCCCAGGGCCCGGATCGTGCCGTCCGTGCCGACCGTCCACTGCTGCGCCGCGGTGGCGTTGCAGTCGTAGAGCTGCACCGGAGTGCCGTTGGCCTCGTTCGCGCCGGCGACGTCCACGCACTTGCCGCCGAGCCCGGTGATCCGGCCGCCGGTGGCCGGGCCGTCGCCGGTCGTGACCCGGACGTGGTCCACGACGAGTTGCTGCGGGAAGACGGTGGAGCCGTCCGGGTCGCCGGGCCAGTAGCCGCCGACCGCGAGGTTCAGGATGAGGAAGAAGGGCTTGTTGAAGACCCAGGCGCGGCCGCCCAGATCGGCGGGCGTACGGGTCTGGTACACGGTCCCGTCCACCGACCAGGTGATCCGGTCGGGGGCCCAGTCCACGGCGAAGGTGTGGAACGCGTCGGCGAAAGCCTGTCCGCCGGGGAGCGTGTAGCCGGCGCCGATGCCGCCCGCGCCGGAGTAGCCCGGACCGTGGAGGGTGCCGTGGACGGTGGAGGGTTCGAAGCCCACGTTCTCCATGACGTCGATCTCGCCCGAGTTCGGCCAGCCGACCTGACCGAGGTCGTTCCCGAGCATCCAGAACGCCGGCCACATGCCCTGACCGCGGGGCACCTTCATCCGTGCCTCGACCCGGCCGTACTGGGCGGTGAAGCGGCCGGCGGTGTTCAGCCGGGCCGAGGTGTACTCGCACCGGCCGTACCAGCAGGTGTAGTTGCCGGGGTTCTCGCGGCGAGCCGTGATCACGAGATGGCCCTGGCCGTCGAGCGCGGCGTTGGCGGTGCCGGCCGTGTAGTACTGCCGCTCGTGGTTGTTGACGTTGTCACCGGTCTCGAGCTGCCAGCGGCCGCCGTTCACGGCTGAGCCCGCGGGCCCGTCGAACTCCTCGGCGAAGGTGACGGCGGCGGCCTCGGCGGCGGGCACCGCGCGCGTGGCGTCGTCGACGGCGGACGTGGGGGCGGTGCCGGCGAGGCCGAGCAACAGGGCGGCGCCCGCCAGGGCGGACAGGGCCTTCCGCAGGGGGCGGCGAGGTGGTCGGGAGGAGTGCATGGCTCTCTCTTCCGTCGGATGCGGGTGGGGGAGGGGCACATCCGGCCCTGCCGGGGCGGAGGGCGACAGGTGAGTGGAATGTCATGCGCATGACAGACATGCCGGTCGCAGGGTGGCCCGGCCGCGGCGCGTGAACACTCAACTCCTTTGTCGCCTCCATGATTTAAGAAGTAAGTTAAGTGTCCGTCAAGAGCCTTGAGCACTCCTCGGGGGCGGGGTGTCCCCGGCCGGGACGGGGGGCCCGGCCGGGGTGGCGCCGTGTCAGTTCGCGGGGCACTCCTTCCACGCGAGGTGATAGACGGTGCTGATGTCACCGTCGGTCGAGTCCATGGTCATGTAGCTGGTCTTGGCCGGGTTCGACGTGCCGGCGTTCACCCGGAGTTCGGTGTTGATGTTGAAGTTCCGCTGCACGCCGCAGGGTGCCCACACGAGCTGCGCCCAGTCGGTGTTGTCCGTGGCCTGCCAGTTGTCCTCGTACGGCCCTTGGAAGGTGTGGGTCCGGGACGCGGTGTTCGGTGAGCCCTGGAAGTAGTACGAGGCCTTCTCGGTACTGCTCGCGCCCGGCTGGAGCGACGCGTAGCCCCGGTAGTCGGCGCTGGCGATCGCGTAGGTGAACCCCTGGGGCACATGCACCAGAAGGTTGAGCTGACAGTTCCTGCGGGCCGCCGTCGGGGCGGAGCCGCCGCCCACCTGGGCCAGGTACTCGCTGTAGGTGACGGTGAAGGCGGTGTTGTCCTCGGAGACGGCGATGGCCGCGGTGCCCAGGGGGCAGCCGGAGCCGTTCACCGTGGCGATGTCGATGACGATCCGGTCCGGGGGCGGGTCGACGATCGACGACGGTGTCGCCTGTGTCGGCAGGGCCGAGGCGAACAGAGCGGCGACCGCTCCGCCCACGAGCAGGGGGACTCTCATGATTTCTCCCATCCAGTGCTTCACTGCGCCACAGGGGTGGTCCAACCGGCAACGGTTGAACTATCATGTACATGTCATGCGTCGTTCCGGGGCTCCCTGCCGGTGTGGGCGGGGGTGGTCGAATGCTAGGCGCCCGGGAACGGCAGGGCAGGGCAGAGCCCGGCCAACAATCAGCCCGTGAGCGGCCCTCCATGTGGCTCGGAACAGCGGTTGGCGCCCCCGTGCGCCCCAGGAGTCCCGTGAACAACGGAAGCCCCTGGAGCCCCACAGGACCAAGCGCCCTCGCGTGTCCCGGGAGCCCCCGTCAGTTGTCGGCGGTGGCCAGGAACTGCGTGGCGGCGAGCTCCGCGTACAGCGGGTCGGCGGCGATGAGTTCACGGTGCGTGCCCACTGCCCGTACCCGGCCCGCGTCCATGACGACGATGCGGTCGGCCATGGTGACCGTGGACAGCCGGTGGGCGACCACCATCACGGTCGTGGTGCGGGCGACGTCCGTCACGGTGTCGCGCAGCGCGGCCTCGTTCACGGCGTCGAGCTGGCTCGTGGCCTCGTCGAGCAGGAGCAGCCGGGGGCGGCGCAGGAGCGCGCGGGCGATCGCGACGCGCTGACGCTCGCCGCCGGACAACTTGGTACCGCGGTGGCCCACGAGGGTGTCGAGGCCCTTGGGGAGCCGCTCGACGAGACCGTCGAGCCGGGTGGTCCCCAGCACCCGCCGTACGTCGTCCTCGCCGGCGTCAGGGTTGCCGAGCAGCAGGTTGTCGCGCAGGGTGCCGGAGAGGACCGGCGCGTCCTGCTCGACGTACCCGATCGCGGAACGCAGCCGCGGTATCTCCCAGGCGTTCAGGTCCCGGCCGTCGAGGGTGATCCGTCCGGCCTCGGGGTCGTAGAACCGCTCGATGAGCGAGAAGACGGTGGTCTTGCCCGCGCCGGACGGGCCGACGAACGCGGTCATGCCGCGCTGCGGTACGGAGAAGGTCACGCCGTGGTGGACGTACGGCAGATCGTCCGCGTACCGGAACCGGACGTCCTCGAAGGCCAGCGCGGCGGGTTCGGCTCCGGGCGCGGGCAGCGGCGCGGGCGCGGCGGGCGGCTCGGCCGGCAGCTGCAGTGCCTCGCGGATCCGGGCCAGCGCGCCTGCCCCGGCCTGGTACTGGGTGACGGCGCCGACGACCTGCTGGATGGGCGACATCAGATAGAACACGTACAGCAGGAACGCGACCAGAGTGCCCACGTCGATCGCGCCGGTGGCGACCCGGGCGCCGCCGACCGCGAGCACGGTGATGAACGCGATCTGCATGGACAGGCCGGCCGTGTTCCCGGCCAGCGCCGACCACTTGGCGGCCCGGAGGCTCTGCCGCCACGACTCCTCGGCCGCCGCGTGCACGGCCTGCTCCTCACGGTGCTCGGCGCCGGACGCCTTGACGGTACGCAGTGCCCCGAGGATGCGTTCCAGCGACGCCCCCATCGCCCCGACGGCGTCCTGCGCCTGCCTGCTGGCCTTGTTGATACGGGGCACGAAGACGCCGATCACCGTGCCCGCGCCCAGCACGACGCCGAGCGTGACCGCCAGCAGGACCGGGTCGACCACGCCCATCATCACCAGCGTCGCGACGAGCGTGAGCCCTCCGGTGCCGAGGCCCACCAGGGAGTCGGTGGTGACCTCGCGCAGCAGGGTCGTGTCCGAGGTGACCCGGGCCATCAGGTCGCCTGGCTCACTGCGGTCCACCGCCGTGATGCGAAGTCGCAGGAGATACGACGACAAGGTGCGCCTCGCGCCGAGGACGACCGACTCCGCGGTGCGCTGCAGGACGTACCCGCCGAGCGCGCCGATCCCCGCGTTGGCGACGACCAGGACCGACATCAGCAGCAGGGCGCCGGCGATCGGACGGTCGTCGGAGAGCGCGTCGATGAGGAACTTCGCCACCAGCGGCAGCGCGAGCCCGGTGGCTCCGGTGACCAGCGACAGCACCGCGCCGAGGAGCAGCGTCCAGCGGTGCGGCCGTACGTAACCCAGGAGCATGCGCCAGGCGGGCGTGGCGGTTCCGGCACCCGTCGCGGGCCGGTCCCGCGCGGCGGGCTCGGCGGGTGGGGCGGACTCTGCGGTGGTGGCCACGCGTGCTCCTCGTCGTCATGCAGGCTCCAGGAAGCCTCCAGGAGGCCAGACGCGAGGAAGGGCGCCGCGGTTGAGGCCGGCGACCGTGTCGGCTACCTCACACTCGCGGCCATGATTCAGCTGGGGCCGCGGCCGGGCAGGTAGCACGAGGGGCGGCTGATGTCGGGGGGATGCCGCGTGATGTTCGGGTACTCGGACGATTGGCTGGCGCTGCTGTTCGTCCCGGTGGTGTTCTGGGTGCCGCTCGGGCCCTTCCTCATGGCGGGCTTCGGTGTGTGGTGTGCCCGCCGGCCCGGCTGGACGCCGCGACTGTGGTCCGTGCTGGTGCCCGCCGTACCGGTGGGGATCTCGGGCACCGTCCTCATATCCGGCCTGCTCCGGCTGAAGGAGGAGACCTGGCAGGAGGACCTCACGGGCTATCTCGCCGTCTACGTCTTCGGCATCACCGTGCTGCCCTGGCTGCTCGGCTACGGCATCGCACGCGTGACGCGCGCGCTGAGCGCCCGCCGGAACCGGGCCGCCCCGCCGCAGGGCTGAGCGACGCGCGGAGCGGGCCGCGCGGGGCCCGCAGGACGCTCGGCCGAACGGGGGTTTCGGGGCGCGGACCGGTGCCGGTGTCGTCGTTGCGGGTAGGGCGGCGCGCATGAGCGGAATTGAACTCAGCAGCACCGCGTTCGACGACAACACGGTGATCCCCCGTCGGTACAGCGGGGAGGGAGAGAACGTCTCACCGCCGCTGACCTGGTCCGGAGTGCCAAAAGAGGCCACGGAGCTCGTGCTCCTGTGCGAGGACCCGGACGCGCCGGGGGCGACCTTCCTGCACTGGCTGGTCACCGGCATCGATCCGGCGGCCACCGGAGTGGCGGAAGACACGAAGCCGCAGGGCGGACTGCCGTGGCCCAACGGCTTCGGGCGCATGGGCTGGGGCGGGCCGATGCCTCCGCCGGGCCACGGGCCGCATCGCTACTTCTTCCGCCTGTACGCCCTGTCCGAGCCGCTGCCCCTCGAGGGCCACCCGGGCGTCGAGGACGTGCACGGTGCGCTGAAGGGCCGGGAGCTGGCCTCGGGCACCCTCCTCGGGACGTACCAGCGCTGAGCGCGTCACCCGTGGCTGCCGTGAGGGTGCAGCCGCTCCGAATTCCCGGGAAGGCATGCGGAAAACCTGCCTGATCGGCGGGAATGAGCCTGAGAACCGGGGGTACGCGGCGGTCCGGAGGTTGATGACAATGGTTCCCCTTCTGCTGGTCCTGCTGCTCGCGCTGGTTCTCTTCGGCGCCGGATTCGCCGTGAAGGTGCTCTGGTGGATAGCCGCCATCGTGCTCGTCCTGTGGCTGTTGGGCTTCGTGGTCCGGCCCAGGGGCGGCACGGGCCGGTGGTACCGCTGGTAGACCGTGCCTGGTCGCCGCCGCGCGTCACACGGAGTGGGGGGCCGGCCTCTGTCACCGGAGACGGCACCCACCTGTCCATGACCGCGGCGGCGCCTTCCCACCCATGCCTTCGGCTCACGGGCCGTCACTGCTCCAGGGGTACGACCGCGTGGATCGTCTTGCCGCCGCGGCGGACCGTCACGGCCACCTCACGGCACAGGTGCAGGACGATCGGCCACCCGAACCCGCCGGGAACCAGCGGTTCGTGGCGCCGGTACAGCGGAGCGTCCTCGCTGGCGTCCGAGACGGACACCGTCGCCGTGTCCCTCGTCACATCCAAGCGGAAGTCGATGAGGCCACCGCCATGACGTTCGGCATTGGTCACCAGCTCGGAGACGACGAGCAACAGGTCGTCGACCTGTGACTCGTCCGACGGCCGTATGCCGGCCAGCCTCCGCCTGGTGACGTCTCGTGCCTGGGTCGACGTGCGGACCGCCCGCTCGTCGTCGACGGAGCGCGCCGGCCGGGGCCGGGGAATCGAGGCACGGGACCGCGTCTCGCCCTGGGGCTGCATGATGGTTCCCTTCCTCCCGGAGTTCACTTCTGCGTACTCAGGTCGCCTTCCCGTCGTCCCGTCGCCGACACCCTCATCAGGCATCAGTTCTGCTACAGGGCGTCGGATCGGCCGCGCCGGGTTCGCGACGTTCGCAGCGGCGGATTCACGCCATGGAGAGGGAGCGGTGAGGGAAGCGCGCGTGCCCCGTCCTCGCGGTCCCGTGGGCCCGTCGTGCTGTCCGGCACACCGGTCGGGGGAAGGGGCCACGAGCCCGGACCGGATCACTTCCAGCCGCTGGATCCGGCTCCGTCTCCCTCCCGTCGATCACGGGGGAGTAGTCTCGGGTTGATTGCCGTACGACAACGGTCCTGGCCGGGAACGTACGGGAGGGTGGCCGACCGGCCGCAGCCCTGACGACGCCCGGCACATCGGCGGGACCCGCTAGCTGACGAGGATGGATCATGTCTGAGACGACGATCGAGGGCTCCTCGGGGGTAGGGCGGCAGACGCCGGCCGCGGTGGGGGAGCCGGAACTGCGACAGCTCCTCGCCGGCCTCACCGCCGTACGCGACGGAGACTTCGGAACCCGGCTGCCCGACGAGGCGAGCGGGCTCATGGGCGAGATCTCCAGTGTGTTCAACGGCATGATCGACCAGCTCTCGCTGTTCACCTCCGAGGTGACCCGTGTCGCACGGGAGGTCGGTACGGAAGGAACCCTCGGCGGGCAGGCGAAGGTCCCCGGAGTCTCCGGCACCTGGGCGGACCTCACCGACTCGGTGAACGCGATGGCCGGCAACCTCACGACACAGGTCCGTGACATCGCCCAGGTCGCCACCGCCGTGGCCAAGGGTGATCTCTCGCAGAAGATCGACGTGGACGCCCGGGGCGAGATCCTGGAGCTCAAGAACACGATCAACACCATGGTCGACCAGCTCTCGTCCTTCGCGGACGAGGTCACGCGCATGGCGCGCGAGGTCGGCACGGAGGGAATCCTCGGCGGTCAGGCGGATGTGAAGGGTGTCTCCGGCACCTGGCGCGATCTGACCGACTCGGTCAACTCCATGGCCGGCAACCTCACCGCCCAGGTCCGTTCCATCGCGCACGTCGCCACCGCCGTCGCCAAGGGCGACCTCTCGCAGAAGGTGGACGTGGACGCCCGGGGCGAGATCAGGGAGCTGAAGGAGACCATCAACACGATGGTCGACCAGCTGTCGGCCTTCGCCGACGAGGTGACCCGGGTGGCCAGGGAGGTCGGCACGGAGGGGAACCTGGGCGGCCAGGCCACCGTCCGGGGAGCCTCCGGCACGTGGAAGGACCTCACCGACAACGTCAACGTGATGGCGTCGAACCTCACCGGGCAGGTGCGTTCGATCGCCCAGGTCGCGAGCGCCGTCGCCCGCGGAGACCTGGCGCGCAGGATCACCGTGGAAGCCAAGGGCGAGGTCGCCGCGCTCGCCGACACGATCAACACGATGGTGGACACCCTTTCGGCCTTCGCCGACGAGGTGACCCGGGTGGCCCGCGAGGTCGGCACGGAGGGACGTCTCGGCGGCCAGGCCCGGGTGCCGAACGTGGCGGGCACGTGGAAGGACCTGACCGACAACGTCAACTCCATGGCCAACAACCTGACGGGGCAGGTCCGCAACATCGCCCAGGTCACCACCGCCGTCGCCAACGGCGACCTCTCGAAGAAGATCGACGTCGACGCCCGGGGCGAGATCCTGGAGCTGAAGACGACCATCAACACGATGGTGGACCAGCTGTCCTCGTTCGCCGCCGAGGTCACCCGCGTGGCCCGGGAGGTCGGCAGCGAGGGCAGGCTCGGAGGCCAGGCCGAGGTCGAGGGCGTCTCCGGCACCTGGAAGCGGCTCACGGAGAACGTGAACGAACTCGCCGGCAACCTCACCCGGCAGGTCCGCGCCATCGCCGAGGTCGCGAGCGCGGTCGCCGAGGGCGACCTGACCCGCTCGATCACCGTCGACGCCTCGGGCGAGGTCGCCGAACTCAAGGACAACATCAACTCGATGGTCGGCTCGCTCCGCGAGACGACCAGGGCCAATCAGGAGCAGGACTGGCTGAAGTCCAGCCTCGCCCGGATGTCCGCGCTGATGCAGGGCCATCGCGACCTGGCCGTCGTGGCCGACCTCGTCATGGACGAGCTCGTCCCCCTCGTGTCCGCCCAGTACGGGGCCTTCTACCTGGCGGAGGAGGGAGAGGAAGGCACCGAACTGAAGCTCGTGGGCTCCTACGGCCTCCCTGCGGACAGCCTGGGCCGCAAGCGGATCCGGCTGGGCGAGTCGCTCGTCGGCCAGGCCGCGCGCAGTCGCCGCACCATCGCGGCCGAGAACGTACCCGGCGACTACGTGTACATCTCCTCCGGGCTCGGCCGGACATCGGGAGGCAGTCTGATCGTGCTCCCGATCGTGGTCGAGGACCAGGTCATCGGCGTCATCGAGCTGGTCTCGTTCACCCCCTTCACCACCGTGCACCGGGACTTCCTCGAGCAGCTCATGGAGACGGTGGGCGTCAACGTCAGCAACATCGTCGCCAACGCCCGTACGGACGAACTGCTGGGCGAGTCGCAGCGCCTCGCGGACGAGCTGCGAGTCCGCTCCGAGGAGTTGCAGGTCCAGCAGGAAGAGCTGCAGCGCTCCAACGCCGAGCTCGAGGACAAGGCGGCCCTGCTCGCCACGCAGAACCGCGACATCGAAGCCAAGAACCTGGAGATCGAGCAGGCCCGGCAGGAGCTGGAGGACCGCGCCCAGCAGCTCTCACTGGCCTCGAAGTACAAGTCCGAGTTCCTCGCGAACATGAGCCACGAGCTCCGGACGCCGCTCAACAGCCTGCTGATCCTGGCCCAGTTGCTCGCCCAGAACCCGACCCGCAACCTCACCGCCAAGCAGGTGGAGTACGCCGGCATCATCCACTCCGCGGGGTCCGACCTGCTCCAGCTGATCAACGACATCCTCGACCTGTCGAAGGTGGAGGCCGGGAAGATGGACCTCAACCCGGAACGGGTCGTGCTGCGCAGGCTCCTGGACTACGTCGAGGCGACGTTCCGGCCGCTCACCACACAGCAGAGCCTCGACTTCACGGTCTCCACCGCCCCCGGCGTGCCGGTGGATCTGGTCACCGACGACTCCCGGCTGCGCCAGGTGCTGCGGAACCTGCTCTCCAACGCGGTCAAGTTCACCGAGCGCGGCGGCGTCGAGCTGCGGATCGAACCCGCCACGGACGAGGAACTGCCCGCCGGCGTGCACCGGGGCGGTGCCGTGGTCGCCTTCCGGGTCAAGGACACGGGCATCGGCATCGCCTCCCAGCACCTGGAAGCCATCTTCGGCGCCTTCCAGCAGGCGGACGGCACGACCAACCGCAAGTACGGGGGTACGGGGCTCGGCCTCTCGATCAGCCGTGAGATCGCCTACCTGCTCGGCGGCGCTCTCACCGCAGAGAGCACGCCCGGCGAAGGCAGCACGTTCACGCTCTATCTGCCCGTGGCACGGGCGGACTTCCAGGAACAGTCCGGCCCCGCGCACCTCGCAAGGACCGAGGACCGCGCACAGCTCTCGGCAGCCGTCGACGGCGCCTCCTCGGCCCGCGACGGGATCACGCTCGTGCAGCCCCGGCAGCCGAGGCGGCTGCTGGTGATCGAGGAACGCCCGCGAGGGCTGCTCTCGCTCGTCGCCGAGAACGCCGTCGCGGAACTGTCCGGAAGCCGGAACCTCGGCTTCCAGGACGGCATCGAGGTGATCACGGCGGTCGGCCCCCAGGACGCCGCCACCGCCCTCGCCACCCAGCCCTTCCACTGCGTCGTGCTCGAACTCGACATGGCCGACAGCGAGGCCATCACCTTCCTCGACGCCATGGACGGCGACCGGGCACTGCGTACGGTCCCGGTCCTCGCCCACAACAACCGCAGGCTGGCCGCCGACCACGAGCGGGCCCTGCAGTCACGGGCGAGCAAGCGTCCCCTGGAGCTGCTCTCCAGCCTCGACGAACTGCGCGAGCGGATCGCCCTGCATCTCTCCGCCGACCAGCCGGGCGATGTCGTGCCTCTCGTCCGCGCCGAGCAGCGCCAGCCCGTCCCGCAGGCCGTGGACGCCACCCTGCAGGGCCGTACCGTGCTCGTGGTCGACGACGACGCCCGTAACCTCTACGCTCTCAGCGGCATCCTGGAACTGCACGGCGTCGAGGTCCTGCACGCGGAGGACGGCCGCAAGGGCATCGACGCGCTCGCCGCGAACCCGGACATCGACCTGATCCTGATGGACGTCATGATGCCCGAGATGGACGGCTACACCGCCACCGCGAAGATCCGGCAGATGCCCGCCCACGCCCACCTGCCGATCATCGCGGTCACCGCGAAGGCCATGCCGGGGGACCGTGAGAAGAGCCTCGCCTCGGGCGCCAGCGACTACGTGACCAAGCCGGTGGACGCCGACGACCTCATCAACTGCATCCGGCGCTGGCTGGGTGAGAGGTAGCCCCACGAGCCCGACCGACCGCCCCGCTCCCCGCCCGCCCAGGCCCCCCGGCCGTCCCCCCTCAGGAGTCCGCGTCATGAGCGCTCCCCACCACCCCGACGGAGACCCCGCCGTCGGTCCCTCTGGGGACGACGCTCCCGAGGGGGACCGCCGCATCCGCCGGTCCGTCGCGTACCGCGAACTGCCGACGCCCCGGTCCTGGGAGGCGGACAGCTCGCGGGCCGGTTCCGGGCCCGATGGCGACTGGGTGGACGACGACGACCTGCTCGGCCACGATCCGCGCGACGGCGGCTCGGTGGGTGACACCCCCCGCGGCCACGTGGCCGGGGCGGGGCCCGCGCCCGGACCGTCGAACGAGGAGGATCCCCTGTCCGAGGACCACTCCACCGTCGGCCGGCTGGCCGCCACGGTGGAACGGCTGCGCGGAGAGGTGCGTGCCGCACAGGCGGCGGCCGACGGGCGTGCCCTCATCGAACTCGCCAAGGGCGTCATCGTCGAGCGGCTCCGGTGCGGCCCGGCGCAGGCGGCGCGGCAACTGGCCGCCCTGGCGGCCCAGGCCGGACTCTCACAACTGGAACTGGCCGCCGACATCGTCAACCAGGCGGCCCACGACCAGGTCGCCGAGGTGGCCGAGGACTTCGTCCGACGGACGGTGGGTGACCCCGGGACCGGCGCGGGCCCCGACACCAGCGGCGGCACCGAGGCCTCGGTCGCGGTGCGCCTGCGCACGGCCGAGTGCGCCGCGCTGAACGCGGGCGACACCCAGTCCGTGGCCGAGTCCCTCCTGGAGCACGCCCTCGCACCCCTCGGGGCGACCGGGGTCGCCGTCTGGACGGCCGGCTCCGACTCCTCCCTCACCCTCTGCGGCCACGCGGGGTTCGGTCCGGACGAGCCCGCCCGCTGGCATTACGTACCGCCCGGAGTGGCCACCGTCGCCCGGCAGGCGCTCACCGAGCGCCGTACGGTGCGGTTCCCCGCGCTCGCGGCCGCGGGCATCCCCTCCATCGGGCACACCCAGAACCCCGACGGTGGCCGGGTGGCGGTACCCGCCGGCACCGGCGGCCGGATCCACGGCGTCCTGGAAATCTGCTGGCCAGGACCGCTGGACCCGCACCCCCAGGTCGTCGAGCGCCAGTTCGAGGCGCTGGCCGAGCTCTGCGCCCACACACTGGAGACCCTTCCGGCCGAGCCGGTGCCGACGCGACCCCACGAACCGGCCGGGCTGTCCGAACTCGTGGACCTCGCCGACGGGCTGTACGATCCCGCGCTCGTCCTCACTCCGCATCTGGACTCCGAGGGCCGGCTGTCGGACTTCCGCATCCGGCACGCCAACGAACGCTTCCAGGACCCGGCGGGCCGCACCCGGAGCGCCGTCGCCGGAGCCCTGCTCCTGGAGGCGTACCCCACGGCCGCGGGCGAGAACGAACTCTTCGAGCGGATCGAGCGCGTCTACGCCACCGGCGAACCCTTCCGCGCGCGCCGCGCTCGGCTCACCGCGCTGGTGGACCAGGTGCAGCTCGCGTCGGTCGCGGACCTCAGCATCAGCCGGCACAGCGGCAGCGTGCTCCTCATCTGGCGCATCGAGGACGAGACCGCCCGGCTCGCGAGCCTGCTCCAGCACGCCCAGCGCCTCGGCCGGATCGGCGGATTCGAGGAGAACGTCCTCACCAGGGTGATCACCTGGAACGGACAGCTCTTCGACCTGTACGGCAGGGACGTCTCCGCGGGGCCGGTGTCCCTGCACGATCTGAGCGCCCACGCCCACCCCGACGACTCCGTCGCCATCGGCCGCTTCCTGCAGGCCGTGCTGCACCACCGGCGGGCGACCTCGACCGCCTTCCGGCTGCTGCGCCCCGACGGAGTGACCCGCCACATCCGGGTGATCGCCGAACCCGTCCTCGACCCCGACGAGCGGCTCCTCGCCGTACGGGGCGCGTACCAGGACATCTCCTCGCAGCACTGGACGGAGGTGGCCCTGGCGGCGACCCGCGACCAACTCGCCGTCACGGAGCAGGAGTCGGCGGAACGCAACCGGCTGGCCCTCCAGCTCCAGCACGCCATCATGCCGCCGAGCAGGGCCCCGCTCGACGCGCCGGGCCTGGACGTCGCGGTGCGCTACCGCCCGGCGGAGACGGAGTCCCTGGTGGGCGGCGACTGGTACGACGCGGTCGTGCTGCCGTCCAAGAAGATACTGCTGTGCGTCGGCGACATCGCCGGGCACGGCATCGAGGCCGCCACCGGCATGGTGGTCCTGCGCAACGCCCTGCGCGGCCTGGCCGTCACGGGAGCGGGCCCCGGCCAGCTCCTGTCCTGGCTGAACATCGTGGCCCACCACCTCACCGAGCAGGTCACGGCGACGGCCGTCTGCGGGGTCTTCGACCCCGAGACCCGCACACTGCGCTGGGCCAGGGCGGGCCACCTCCCGCCGGTTCTCGTACGCGGTACAGAGGCCTCGACGCTGCCGCTGCTCAAGGGCATGCTGCTGGGAGCACTCGCGCAGGCCGAGTACGAGGAGGCGGAGTTCCAGCTCGAGGCCGACGACACGGTCCTGATGTACACGGACGGCCTCGTCGAGCGCCGTGACACGGCCGTGCACGACTCCCTCGCCCAGCTCCTGACCACGGCCCAGGCCCCCGCCGAAAGCCTCGAACGGCGCCTGGACATGCTGCTGACGCACAGCAAGTCCGACACGGACGACGACACGTGCCTGATCGGCGTGCGGGTCTCCTGACCGCGCGGTGACCGGCCGCCCCGTGCACGAAGACCGAACGTCCCCACCCACGGAAGACCGAATGCCCCACCACAGAAAGCAGGCAGTATGCCCGAGCGAGAAGTGAACCTGGACGTCGAGGTGGACATCCGCGACG
The DNA here is from genome assembly GCF_042902595.1 of Streptomyces sp. NPDC012508. Classification (NCBI taxonomy): domain Bacteria; kingdom Bacillati; phylum Actinomycetota; class Actinomycetes; order Kitasatosporales; family Streptomycetaceae; genus Streptomyces; species Streptomyces sp. NPDC012508. The sequence goes on along the minus strand of NZ_JBIBEO010000001.1, from coordinate 465,444 downwards.
CCGACACGGCCGTGCTGTCCGTGGGCGGCGAACTCGACATCGAGACGGCCACACTGCTCCACCACCACCTGGCCAACCAGGTCCTGCACGGCCGCCGCCACCTGGTCCTGGATCTCTCCTCCCTCGCCTTCATGGACTCGTCCGGCCTGAACGTCCTGATCAGGGCGGCACGGGACGCGCGTGAGGCCAAGGGCGACCTCCATCTCGTCGCGCCGACGCCGGCCGTGCGGCGCATCCTGGAGATCACCGGTCTCACGATGACGACGCCCCTGCACGCCGACGTGGCGGAGGCGCTCGCGGCGGCCGGGCGCGCCGGACAGTAGACCTCGGTGCGGGCCCGCCGCGGCGGGCCCGCGGCAGGCGGAAGGAGAAGCGGGAACACGTGCACGAGATCACCGTCGTCGAGCAGGCGCTGCGCCGGGCCGCTCCGCACATGCTGGTGAGCGTCGTCGAGGACGCCCTGCGGAAGCACTACGGCGCCCTGCGGGTGGAGCTACGGCTCGCCGACTACGGCCTGCGCTCCCTCCAGCTCGTCGAGCGTGTCCCGCACGCGAGCGTGTCGGTGCCCATCCACGGCAGCCCGCAGGGCCGCGCCTTCGGTGCGCAGGAGCCGTACGTCACGCACGAGGCGGGCACCGTCACCGCGCACCTTCCGGTGACCATCAGGGGTGACCGCATGGGCGTGCTCACCGTGACCGTACCGCCGGACCGTGACCTGGACTCCCTGCTCTCGGAGCTCGGACACATCAGCGAGGCGCTCGGCCACGAGATCCTCGTCGCGGAGCGCGACACCGACCTGTACGTCCAGGCGCGGCGTGCCACCCGGCTGACCCTGGCCGCCGAGATGCAGTGGCAGCTGCTCCCGGGGCGCTCCTGCGCCCGGCCCGAGTTCGCCCTGGGCGCCCACCTGGAACCCGCCTACGCGATCTTCGGGGACAACTACGACTGGTCCGCGTCGGCCGACCACCTCACCCTGACGGTCACCAACGGGATGGGTGAGGGCATCGAGGCGGCCCTGCTGACCCATCTCGCGATCAACGCGCTCCGCAACGCCCGCCGCGCGGGCCTCGGCCTGGCGGACCAGGCGGCCCTGGCGGACCAGGCGGTCTTCGCGCAGTACCGCGGCACCGCCTACGTCTCCGTACTGCTGCTCCGCTTCGACCTCGCGACGGGAGAGGTCGAGGCCGTCGACGCGGGCTCGCCCCGGCTGTGGCGGCTGCGCGACCGCTCCGTCGAGCCCATCACCTTCGAGGCCCAGCTGCCCCTCGGGATGTTCGAGGAGACGGCCTACGTTCCGGAGCGGTTCACCGTGCGTCCGGGGGACCGGCTGCTGTTCGGCAGCGACGGTGTGTACGACGCCGCGTCTCCGAACGGGGAGAGCTACGGCGAACGGGCGCTGGCCCGCGCGCTCACCTCGACGCGGCTGCTGCCGCCCACCCAGGTGCCCGGGGCCGTGCTGCGGGAACTCACGACGTACCACGGAGACACGGCGCTGGAGGACGACGCGCTCGTCGTCTGCCTCGACTGGTGGGGACGCGGAGCCCGCCAGGACGTCACCCCGGCCGAGGACGCCCGCCCCTGACACGGCCGTCAGGCGTCCGGCGCACCCCCACGTGTTAACAGTTGCCGCGTGACAACTGTATCCTTGTGGCAACACCTGGCTCGTGCCCGGGAGTGAACACGTCGTAGGCGACCAGGGGTGACAAGTGGGACATGGGGCACGTGACCGGACGGCGCTCACGGCACACGGAGCTCAGGCGGACCGCACGCCCTTGAGCGGCGACGCGCTCCGCGGGGCTGCGCCTTCCTTGTCCAGGGCGTCCTGGAACCCGGTCAGCCCTCGCAGCAGCGCCTTGCGGGTCGTCGGTGACATGGCCGCGACGACGGCCAGCAGCGCCTCCTCCCGCTGGGCCCTGAGGTCCTTCAGGTACGCCTTGCCGCGGACCGTCAGGTGCAGCTCGAGCTGGCGGCGGCTGACGGGACTGGGCAGCCGTTGCACGAATCCCAGGGCCTCCAGCCGGTCGCACATGCGGCTCACCGAGGGCGGGGCGGAACCGAGCAGCTCGCCCAGCGAGCGGAGGTTGATCCCCTCCTCACGGTCGAGGCTGTACAGCACCCGGAGCTGAGACGCCGACACCGGCGTCGACGACACCATGTCCCGGCCGCGCTCCCACAGCACCTCGAGAAGCTCGATGAGCTCCCGGGCCGCCTCGGTCGTCTGCTGCGCCTCCCGCTGAGACGGGTCGGGGTTCGTGTCCATGGCTATCGACACTCCTCAGGCGTCCGAGCCGAGGGCGCCGGCACCGCCGGGCGCCCGGTCATCTCCACATCTCTCCAGAAAGCGGTACGGATTCGGTGGATCGACGCGTGACAGTGGAACGCGCTCTGCGCGGGGCGCCGGCACACCGCCTCCTGGACTCCCTCCGGATCAATCTGGCACAGCAGTTCGCCGCGTTCTCCGTCGACCTCCTGCTCGTCGACTACGGGCTCACGGCGCTCCGCCCCGTCGAGCCCGTCCAGGCGCGTACCGGATCGCAGCCCATGGCCCTGGACTCCGGGCCCGCGGGTCACGCCTTCACCACACAGCAACCATATCTTTCCGGTGCGGACGGACCGACGGCGACCGCGTACCTTCCTGTGACGGTTCGCGGCGACCGGTGTGGGGTTCTTGTGGTCGACCTCCTCTCGGAGCACCTCACACCCCGGTCCACCGAGGATCTCGCCGCGATCGCCGAAACCCTCGGACACGCCATGCGGGTCGCGGACCGCCACACCGACGTCTACCGGCAGACCCGGCGGGCCCGTGCCCTCAGCATCCCGGCGGAGATGCAGTGGGACCTGCTTCCCGGGCGGGCCTGCGCCGGCGAGGAGTTCGCTCTCCACGCCTACTGGGAGCCGTCCTACACCTCGGGCGGACACGTCCTGGACTGGTCGGTGACCGAAAAGGAGCTCACGCTCGTCGTCGCCAACGGCACCGGGCCCGGCACCCAGTCGGTCCTGGTGAGCAACCTCGCCCTGAACGCGCTCCGCAACGCCCGGCGCGCCGGGCTCGACCTGGTCGGTCAGGCGAGCCTGACCGACCAGGCGCTCTACGGTCAGCACCGGGGCGAGCGGAGCCTCTCCGCCCTTCTGATGAGCTTCAGCCTCGCCGACGGCGAGGTGCAGGTCGTCGACGCGGGCTCGCCGACCGTCTGGCGCACCCGTGGAGCCGTGACCGAGCGGCTCGAACTGGAACGGCAACTGCCGCTGGGAATGTTCGAGGACACCGTGTACGCCACCCAGCGCCTGCGGATCCTCCCGGGCGACCGGCTCGTCTTCCTCGCCTGCGACCGGCCCGAGAGCCCGCCCGGAGCGAGCGACCCGGTGTCGGACCGTGCCGTGAACGCCGCGATCGACGCCGTACGACATCTGACCTGTGCCGACACGCCCAGCGCCGTGGTCCGGGCGTTGCGGGGATCTCCGGGCGTGCCGGCGGAAGCGGTCCTCGTCCTCTGTCTCGACTGGTACGGCGGCCGCGCCGGCGAACGGGATGCGAACGAGGATGCGGACCGGTAGAACAGTCCGGAGGCCGTGGCCGCGAGAGGCGCGGCGCGCGCGCCCGGATTTCCCGGACGGGGGACGGTGTGGAACGTGCGAAGAGGGGAAAATTCGCAGAACGAGCAGGGATCAACGAAACGTGTGGGGGAGGAGGGGCGGTGACGGACGTGACGGCCATGCAGAGTGCCACCCGACAACCTTCGCTGTCCGCGAGCGTCGAGTACGACATGGGTGACGGGATGATCGCTTCCGCCCGCGACTTCACCGCCGACTTCCTCAGCGCCTCCCCGGCGGCGGGACGTGAACCGGTGCCCCGTGAGCGCATCGACCTCGCACGACTGGTGGTCAGCGAGCTGGTCACCAACGTGGTGCGGCACGCGCCGGGCCCGTGCCGGGTCACGCTGGAGCTGTTCGACGGGGCGCTGGAGATCTCGGTGTTCGACCGACAGGAGGCGTCTCCCGTGCCCCGCGGCCACGACCCGGGGCGGATCGGTCAGCACGGTGTCGAGATCGTGGTGGCCGTCTGCGAAAGCGTGAGCGTGGACCCCGTGCCCACGGGGAAGCGGGTCCGGGCGCGCCTCTCGCTCACCTGATCCGCACGGGCCACCGCGGTCGGGGCGGGACCGGACGGGGTCCGGGCGCTTCGGAGGACCCGGAAAAAAATGATGTGAATCCATGGGAATGCTTCGACGGACTCGGGGCAGGCGGTCTGCTGACGGGGAGTCGAGTAGTTCGAGCTATGAGGGAGGTCGTCCGAGTGCCGACTGTGGTGACGACGGAGACGAAGGCCCGAGCCGGATCGAGTGTGGGGGAGCTGCCTGTACTGGAAGCGCCTCGCAAGGTCGCCCCCAAGGACGCACGAGAGCTGTCGCGGACGTTCTTCAACAGGATGGCGGTTCTCGAAGAGGGAACCCACGAGTACCAGTACGCGCGCAACACGCTGATCGAGATGAACATGTCGCTCGTGCGGTACGCGGCCGGGCGGTTCCGCGCCCGTGGCGACGAGATGGAGGACATCGTCCAGGTCGGCACCATCGGCCTGATCAAGGCCATCGACCGCTTCGACATATCGCGTGAGGTGGAGTTCACCAGCTTCGCCGTGCCGTACATCGTGGGCGAGATCAAGCGTTTCTTCCGTGACACCTCCTGGGCGGTCCACGTGCCGCGCCGGCTTCAGGAAGCCCGGGTCGAGCTCGCCAAGGCGACGGAGGAGCTGAGTTCCCGCCTGGGCCGTTCGCCGAGCGTGGCGGAGCTGGCGGCGTTGATGAACCTCTCCGAGGACGAGGTCATCGAGGCCCGCGTGGCATCCAACGGATACAACTCCACGTCCCTGGACGCCGCCATCGGCTCGGACGACGAGGACGCGGCGCTGTCGGACTTCATCGGGGTGGAGGACCCGGCCCTCGAACTCTTCGAGGACTTCCATACGCTCGCCCCCCTTCTCGTCGAGCTCGACGATCGGGCCCGTCGCATCCTGCATCTGCGCTTCGTCGAGGAGATGACGCAGTCGGAGATCGGCGCGGAGCTGGGCATCTCGCAGATGCACGTCTCCCGGCTCCTCTCCCGCAACCTGGAGAAGCTGCGGAAGGGCATGCTCGACGGCGCGGGATAGGCGCCGCTCCCGGAAACGCGGAGACCCCGGATTCGCGTAACGGCCTCACCAACCCCCTTCTGGTGAGGCCGTTCCGTGTGCCCGGGGTCTGCGCGCGGAGGCCAGGCGGGCCTCCGCGCGAGACGGTCAGTCGGTGAAGGATCCGTGGCGGCCGGCGCCGTGCGTGAAGCGTGTGGCGCCGGAGAGGGTCTCACCTGCCGACAGCGGCACCATGCCGTGACGCAGCTCGACGGCCAGGGCCTCGGGTTCGGGAAGCCCGTGCTGCTCCCGTACCGAGAGGCGGTCGTGACGCAGGCACAGCTGCGGGAACGCGGCGATCTCCCGGGCGAGGTCCTCCGCCGCCTGCCGGGACCGCCCGCGCGGTACGAGACGGTTGGCGAGGCCGATCTCGTACGCCTCGGTGGCCGGGACCGGGCGGCCGGTGAGGATCAGGTCCATGGCGCGGCTCTCGCCGATCAGCCGTGGCAGCCGGACCGTACCGCCGTCGATCAGCGGCACACCCCACCGGCGGCAGAACACCCCGAGGACCGCGTCCTCCTCGACCACGCGCAGATCGCACCACAGGGCCAGTTCGAGCCCGCCGGCCACGGCATGGCCCGCGACGGCCGCGATGACCGGCTTGGTCAGCCGCAACCGGGTCGGGCCCATCGGGCCATCGCCGTCCGGCTCCACCCGGTTCCCGTGTTCCGTGCCGATGGCCTTGAGGTCGGCGCCCGCGCAGAACGTCCCTCCCTCACCCCACAGCACCGCGACCGATGCCTCGTCGTCCGCCTCGAAGGCCCGGAAGGCGTCGGCCAGTTGCCGGGCCGTAGGCCCGTCCACCGCGTTGCGGGCGGCGGACCGCGACAGCACCACCGTCGTCACGGGTCCGTCCCTCTCCACGCGCACGGCAGGGACGGCGGGGTCGGCCGGGTCGGATGAGGCAGCTGAGGCAGCTGGGGTAGCGGTCATGGGCGCATCACGCGCTCGCGGTCCGGCGGCCAGACCGTCGATCACGACACGAGGGTCTGCTCCTCCAGCTCGGTGAGCCTGACGGTGCACAGGCCGCCGCGCTCCGCCGTGACACTCGTCACCTTGAGCTGGGTCCCCGGCGCCAGGATGAACTCCTCCTCGCCGGTGAAGGCGGAGAAACTGCGGATGCCCACGGCCCGGAGGGGAGTCACCTCGAAGAGCGTGCGCTTTCCGCGGCCGCCGAGGAAGGCGCGGGCCACGCCGAGTTCGGACGTGCACGAGGACACGCCCCACCAGGTCACGGTACGGCCGAGCGGATACTGCGCGCGCAGGTCCAGCGACACCCCGCGCCACAACGGTTCCGTACGGGCGGGGAGCTGCGAAACGGCCGAGAACAGCAGACGCAGATACGGGACGTACGGGGCGAGCTTGGAGCGGTCCGGGGAGCGGAGGACGGCGTTGATCTCCCGGTAGAACGCGGACTCGCAGGTGTAGAGATGGAGGGCGGCGATGGCGTCGGCGGAGAGCCCACCGGCAGCCGACTCGTCCGCGCGCCTCTTGCCGAAGTCGTGCGACAGGCTGATGTGCCGGTCGAGGTTGGACAGCAGCTCGGCGACGGGACCGACGGCGTCCTGGAAATCCATGATCGGGGTGTCGAACACACCGGTGATCTCGGGGAGGACGAGTCCCTCGTCCTTTACGCCGGAGAGCCGGTCCAGATACAGCTGGTGCAGTTCCATGGTGGAGGCGATGAACGCGCCCATGCGTTCCGCGACGTCCCCGCGGCCGCTGTCGGCATCCCCCGTGGCCTGGTCCCACCCCTTGCTCGGCAGCCAGTCGACCGGTTCCGCGCCGAGCGACGCCAGGGCGTCGTTGACCACGGAGAAATGGTCGCCGTCGCAGAAGATGTCGCCCTGCGCCGCCGGGTTGGGGTGGTCGATGTGCCGGACGTCGACCTCGGGGTACTTCTCCTGGAGGCGCAGGACGACCTTCTTCAGGTTGCGCGCATGCGCTCCCCACCAGGCGAAGACGACACCGCGGTCCTCTTCGTCGGCCTCCTGCTTGGCCTTGAGGATCTCCTCGACGATCCGCTCGGCGACCGGACGCCAGAACGCGGTGTGCCGGTCGGTCCCCGTCGCGCCGTCACTGCTCGCGGTGAGTGACGCGTTGAGCAGCAGGACGCCCTGCGTCAGCATCGCCTGGAACCACTCCGGCGGCTGGACGGTGTCCTGCTTCCTGAGGAGGGCGCGGACATCGGCGATGGGCGTCTTCTTCGGAATTCCGTACTTCCACATCGCCGCCGCCTTGATGATGCAGCGGATACTGACGACCCGGCCGAACTGACTGTCCTTCCAGTCGTGGAAGGTGTTGTCGAACATGGCTATACCCGTGGCGCTTTCCGGCCGCGGATAAGGGTTCTGGCCGAAGACGACGACCTTCCATCTGTGCGGCGGATGGGGCTTGAGCGCCTGGAAGGTCAATTCCCGGGCAGGAACGATTTCCGGGCTGCGGCCCGCGCCGATGAACGTGGCCGCGTCCGGCTGCGTCTCGATCGCGGATCTCAGAAGCGGAAGCCAGGGTTCACCGCCGCCTTCGAAGAGTTCGGAGAGGCCCAAGGGGTCATTCGCGTCGGGCTTGTTCGGGGTACTGGAATCGTTCATTTCGGCAAGGCTCCCAGTGGGGTGATGGATGAGGCGGACGAGGGATCGGGCAGCGCGGAGAAGCGCACCTAGGGACGCCTGTACGTCCGGCCCGCCGATCCTCCTGGGCCCCCCGTCGGCAGGGTCGCCGGCGCCGGCCGTCACGGCCGGACCTGCGGAGACGGGCGGCACGCTAGCACCGGGTCACGACGCAGGCAATCGTGACGGTCACTCACCGACCGTCGCTCTCAGCGGCGTTGTCAGTGGTGCGCTGTAGCGTCGTGAGTGGTGGGAAGAGCCTTCTCTCGATCGGAGCGCATCATGACCGAAAGCCGTGTGCAGTCGCCTCTCAAGGTGGTGCTGACGGACATCGACGCCGACGTGGTGGAGGCGTGGCGGGCGGCGTTCGCCGGCACTCCCGGAATCGAGATCCGCAGGGGCTCGATTCTCGACGAGAAGGTCGATGCCTGGGTCACCCCCACCAATTCCCGGGGGCGGATGGACGGAGGGGTGGACGCGGTCATCAAGCGACACCTCGGAGCGGGCATCCAATTGCGCGTGCAGCGGGCGATCCGCGACCGGTTCTCGGGACATCTCCCCGTGGGCAGTGCGGTCTGCGTTCCGTCGGGCGCGGTCGTCCCGGCATTCCTGATATCGACGCCGACCATGGAATCGTCTTCGGAGAACGTGCGGGAGACGCTGAATGTGGCGCTGGCGTGCGCCGCCGCTTTCCAGGCGATCCACCGGCAGAACAAGGAGGCTCCGGGCAGCATCGAGTCGGTGGCGCTGGTCGGCATGGGCGCTCGGACCGGCCGGGTGCCCGCGCGGGTCTGTGCCAACCTCATGTGGACCGGCTACACCCTGTTCAACGACTACTCCTTCGACGACTACGACGAGTTGCGGAGCACGATCACCGCGCAGCTCGACGACATCGACATGGTGCCCGGCGGACGGCGGGTGCGCATCGAGCCGCCGAAGCGGTCCGCCTCACGTCGCTGAACCGGAACCGCCGAGCCCGCCCGACGCTGGGAAGCCGCCGGAGCCGCCGAAGCTCCAGGCTTCGATGTCGCGGTAGTGGATCGGGCCCGGGCCGCGGCCGAAGTTGCTGCCGACCAGGTGCAGTCGTTCCGTCTGCCAGCGGCGCCCGGTGAACGCCTCGAGGGCGGCGGCGGTCTCCACCACGGGCGCTGTTTCGTTGCGGCGGGCCCGGGCGAGCGTGAGGTGGGGGCGCAGGGGCCGGTCCTCGAAGGCGACACCGTACGCGCGGACCACGGCCCGCACCTCGGAGGCGAGCAGGTGCAGGCCCTCGAGGTCCCCGTCGATGCCGCTCCACAGCACCCGCTCGTCGAAGTGCCCGCTGCCACGCAGCCCCAGCTCCAAGGGCCGGCGGCTCGCCGCGAGTGCGGCGAGCGGCGGCCGCAGGAGCGGAACGGTCGCCGCCGGGAGCTCCCCCAGGAACGCCAGCGTGATGTGCCAGTCCTCGATGCGGTTCCACCGCAGGTTCGGGTACGCCGCGTAGGCGGGCCCCAGCGCCCGCGCCAGCTCTTCCTTGGCGTCGTCCGGTGGGGCGAGCGCGACGAACACCCGAATGGTCGAGGAGTGGATCTGATCGTTCACAGAAGTCTTCGTACCTCACGCCGCACGGTTCGGTCATCTTTCCCGTGCGGCGAGCGGGGCCTCACGGTCAGTCGACGAGCACGCCGGGGTTGAGGATGCCCCGCGGGTCGAGGGCTCCCTTCGCGGCGCGCAGCGCGAGGGCGAACGGGTCGGGGCGCTGGCGGTCGTAGCCCGGCCGGTGGTCCCGGCCGACGGCGTGGTGATGGGTGATCGTGGCCCGGTGGCGGTGCAGCACATCGCTCGCCACGGCCTTGAGATCGTCCCAGAAGGCGACCTCGTCGCCGGGGCGGCCGGCGGCCAGGACGGTGAAGTACGGCGCCGCGCCGTCCGGATAGACGTGGGTGAGGCGGCAGTTGACGGTCGCCGGGTGGCCGGAGGCCTTCAGGGCCGCCTCACCGACCTCCTCGCGTACCGCTTCGATCAAGGCGGGGATGCGGTCCCATGTGGCCGCCGTCTCGAAGGTCTCCGCCACGGCCCCCATCCTGGCCAGACCGTCGCGGAGGTAGGGCATCCGCAGGAAGGCCGAGCGCCAGGCGCTCACGGCGGCGTCGCCGTCCTGTGCGGGCGATGCGGTGCCAGGCCTTCCGCCGTGCGAACGGGCCAGGCCGACGGCCTGTTCCAGGCGGGACGTGACCGGTCCGTCCGCGGACTCGAATCCCAGGACCAGTACGGCGGAGCCGTCGTGCGCCGCCCCGGAGAGCGCGGCCTCACCGGAGTCGAGGAGCCGGCAGTTGGCGGGGGAGAGGTCCGACTGTGCCAGGGCGCGTACCGCTTCCAGCGCGGCGCGGAAGTCGGTGAAGGAGAGGGAGGCGGATGCCTTGTGGGCGGGGCGCTCCTGTAGCCGCACCCACGCCTCCGTGATGACGCCCAGTACTCCCTCGGAGCCGAGGAACAGCCGGTCGGGGGAGGGCCCCGCGCCCGAGGCGGGCAGCCGCCACGAGGCGCTGGTGCCGGCCGGGGTGATCACGCGCAGGGACTGGACGAAGTCGTCGATGTGCGTACGGCCGGTCGCGTAGTGGCCGCCGGCGCGGGTGGCGAGCCACCCGCCCAAGGTGGAGAACTCGAAGCTCTGCGGGAAGTGACGCAACGTCAGGCCGTGCGGCCGGAGCTGGTCCTCCAGGCTCGGACCGAGGGTCCCGGCCTGGATGCGGGCGGCCCGGCCGACGGTGTCCACCTCCAGGACGCGGTCCATGGCGGTCAGGTCGAGGGACAGGACGGCGCGGTGGGCGTCACCGCGGTACTCCACGCCGCCCGAGACCGAGGAACCACCGCCGTACGGGACGACAGCGACCTGCCGCTCGCCGGCCCAGTCCAGCAGGTCGGCCACCTCCCGGTCGTCCGTCGGGCGTGCGACGAGGTCGGGGATGCGGCCGGGGCGCCCGCGCAGGGCCCGTACGACATCGCGGTACGCCTTGCCCATGGCGTGCGCCGCGCGCTGCCGGGGGTCGGTGTCGACCAGGTGCGCGAGGCTTGCGGGCGGCTCGACGGCAGGGTTCGCGATGTTCAGGTCGCCGACGCGCGGGACGGGGAGCGGGCGGGCGAGCGTACCGGGGAGCAGGGCGCCCATCGCGGCGCACTCCGCGTCGTCGGGATGCGCGTCCGCCCACCCCCAGCCCCACCAGGAGCGGGTGCGCGGACGGGGAACGGGCTGCGTGGTGGTGCCGGACATGGGTGCGCTCCAGAGGCCGCGGGCAGAATTTACCTTGCGGTAAATTACTTACTGATAATATCGGGCCATGGCAACCCCCCGTTCGAAGGCCGGCACCAAGGGAGTCCCGCGGCACCACCGTCAGCAGCAGATGCTGGACGCCGCCACGGAGGAGTTCGGCACGCGCGGCTACGCGGCCGCCTCGCTCGCCGCGATCGCCGAGCGCGTCGGCGTCACGAAGACGCTGCTGCATCAGTACTTCGGGACGAAGGAAGATCTGTACGTCGCCTGCCTGGTCCCGGTCGGGGACCGGCTCCTCGGCACCATCCGCACCGCGATGGGGGAGGACGGGACCACGGGACACACGCCTCTGCGCGTGCTCCAGAGCATCTTCGTCGCGCTGGAAGGGCAACGGGAGTCGTGGTTCGTGCTGTACGACACCTCCCTGCCGGCCGACGGCGCGGCCGCGCGTCGGGCCGCCGAGTACTGGACGGCCATCGACCGGCTCGCCGCCGGCGGCACCGCGGACCTGCTGCGGGCGGCCGGTTCCACCGACCCGCTGGACGCCGACGCGCTGAAGTACGTCTGGAGGGACCTGGTCGCGACGCTCGTCCGCTGGTGGGTCAAGCACCCCGACGAATCCCCCGAGGCCATGACCCGTCGTTGCGCCCGCCTCTTCGCGGCCGCCGCAGTGCTCACGACCGACCCGGCCGGCTGAACCGGTCAGACGTCCGGGAACGCCGGGTCGATGCCGAGCGCCGGTGCGATCGCTCCCCAGATCGTCGAGCGGGCCGTCGCGAGGTCCACCCTGGGGTCGTCGAGCATCAGCCGGATGCCGAGGCCGTCGCACAGGGCCAGCACCTGGGTGCTCAGCGCGTCGACGTCGCAGGCGGTGAACTCCCCGGACTCGATGCCCCGTTCCACCGCCCCGCCCACCCACGCGTGCAACTGGTCGTACAGGTCGACGGCCAGGTGCCGCGCCGCCGTGTCGCGCTGGGCCCGTACCCACAGCTCCTGCCAGAGCTTCCAGTCCTGGCGCAGCTCCGCGTCCGTCGGCAGCATGCTCCGCAGGATGCGGGCCAGGGCGACGGCCGCGGGGACCGGGTCGGCACCGTCGTCGGCCTCCGTACCGGTCTGGGCGAAGGAGTGCGTCATCGCGTCGGCGAAGAGCTTCTCCCGCGTGTCGAAGTGGTAGTGCAGGAGGGCCTTCGAGACTCCGGCGTGCTCGGCGACCTTGCGCATGCTGACGTTCTCGAAGCCGATGTCGGCGATGACTTCGCACGCGGCCGTGAGGATGCGCTCACGCGTCTCCAGTGCGCGATCGGCCTTGGTCACGTCGGCTGCTCCCCGTGTCGGTGCCCGTGGACCGGGCGGGTGGGCCCGGTCGCCCGGGCCGTCACACCGTCATTCTCGCGCATCGCGCCCCCGGGGCCGCCGTAGGTGTGGAAGCCCCTGCCCGTCTTGCGGCCCAGCAGACCCGCGTCGACCATGCGGGCGAGGAGCGGCGGAGGGGCGTAGAGGGGTTCCCGGTACTCCGCGTACATCGACCGCGCGATGGCCTGCACGGTGTCCAGGCCGATGAGATCGGCCAGGGCGAGCGGTCCCATGGGGTGCGCACAGCCCAGCGTCATGCCCCGGTCGATGTCCTCGGCCGAGGCCGTCCCGCACTCGGCCATGCGGACGGCGGCCAACAGGTACGGCACGAGGAGGGCGTTCACGACGAACCCCGCCCGGTCCTGGGCACGGACGACCTCCTTGCCCAGGACGTCGACGGCGAACGCCCGCACCCGCCGGGCGGTCTCCTCGCCGGTGAGCAGGGACGGCACCAGCTCGACCAGGGGGAGTACCGGTACGGGGTTGAAGAAGTGGAGGCCGACGACCTGTTCCGGCCGCGAGGTGGCCGCCGCCAGGCGGATGACCGGGATGGAGGAGGTGTTCGTCGCCAGGACGGCGTCCCGCCGCTCCACCGTCCGGTCGAGCACGGCGAACACCTCCAGCTTCGCCCGCTCGTCCTCGGCCACCGCCTCGACGACGAGGTCCCGGTCCGCCATCAGCTCCAGGTCCGTGGTCACCGTGATCCGGCCGACGGCGGCATCCCGCTCGACGTCCGTCAGCTTCCCTGACGCCGCGGCACGCTCCAGGGAACGGGAGATCCGCTCCCGGCCGGCGGTTGCGGCCGTCCGGGTCGTCTCGACCACCACGACGTCCCGTCCGGCGCGGGCGCAGACCTCGGCGATGCCGGAACCCATCAGTCCGCAGCCCACGATCCCGACCCGTTCGACATCCGTCATCGGTGCGTCCTCCCTGCACTGATTTCTGCACTGATCTCTGCGGTGATTCCTGTGGTGCCCGAGTTGCGTACGGGTGGGGTGGTCCGGGCGGCGGCCGCGGGGCGCCGCCCGGACCACCCGGGGGCGTACGGCGCCTATCCCGCGGACGGCATCCGCAGGACGCCCGTACCCCGCTTGACCAGTTCGCCCGCGATGATGAGGCGCTGGATCTCGGAGGTGCCCTCCCAGATCCGGTCGACGCGCAGCTCGCGGTAGAGACGCTCGACCGGGTACGAACGGTCGTAGCCGCGGCCCCCGAAGATCTGCAGACAACGGTCGACCACACGCCCGGACGCCTCGCTCGCCGCCAGCTTGGCGATGGCCGCCTTGGCGTGCAGCGTCTTGCGGTCGATCAGGCCCTCGTCGACCTCCCAGGCGACCTGGTGGGTGTAGGCGCGGTTGACGGCGATGTCGACGGCGCAGTCGGCGAGCATGCCCTGGATCAACTGGAAGTCGGCGATGGGGGAGCCGAACTGGCGGCGCTCCACCGCCCAGTCCCGGGCCAGCTCCAGGGCCCGCTCCGCCGCCCCGATCGTCCGGGCGGCGATCATCAGCCGCTCCTCCGTGAACCAGGAGCGGGTGATGTCGTATCCCTGGCCCACCTCGCCGAGCACCGCGTCGTCGGGGACGAACACCTCGGTGAAGGTGAACTCGGGGTGCTCGTAGACGAAGGTGTGCATCCAGCGCGGCACGCGCGTCATCTCGATGCCCGCCGTGTCCTTGTCGACGAGGAACAGGGTCGGCGCGCCTTCGTCCCCGGCGGCCGCGAGCACGATCATGAAGTCGGCGTGGTCGCCGACGGTGACGAACCACTTCTCGCCGTTCAGCACCCAGCCGCCGTCGGTCCGCGTCGCCGTCGTCCTGATGCTCTGCGGGTCGGAACCGGCCTCCGGCTCGGTCACCGCGTAGCAGTCCCTGCGCTGCCCCCTGATCACGGGGACGAGGTAGCGCTCGCGCTGCTCCGGCGTGCAGAAGGACAGGGCGTTGGCCGGACGCCACACCATGTCCCACAGCGCGCCGGTGAGCCGCCCGAGCTCCGCCTGGACCGTCACCTGTTCCAGGATGGTGAGGCCGGCGCCGCCCCACTCCTGCGGCATGTTGACGGCCTGCAGCCCGCTGTCGAGCACGGCGTCGCGGATCTCGGCATGGGCCTGCGGGGGCAGGCCGTTGTTCTCCTCGCAGTCGAGTTCGTACTTCATGATGACGTCGGTCAGTGTGCGCGCCGCGTCCCGGAGCTCTTCCTGACGGGCGGTGAGGCGGAAGTCCATGTGCGTGTCTGTCCTCTGGTTCGTGGTGGGCGGGCGAGCGGTCGTCAGGAGTGGGGGAGGGCGAGCGCCCGTGTGCCGCGCTTGATCAGCTCGTTGGCGATGATCAGGCGCTGGATCTCGGAGGTGCCCTCCCAGATCCGGTCGACGCGCAGTTCGCGGTACATGCGCTCGACCGGGTACGTACGGTCGTAGCCGCGGCCGCCGAAGATCTGTACGCACCGGTCGATGACCCGCCCCGCCGCCTCGCTCGCCGCGAGCTTCGCCGTCGACGCCTTCGCGTGCAGCGTCTTGCGGTCGGCGTCCGGCCGGTCGGCCTCCCAGGCGACCTGGTGGGTGTAGGCGCGGTTGACGGCGATGTCGACGGCGCAGTCGGCGAGCATGCCCTGGACGAGCTGGAAGTCGGCGATGGGGGAGCCGAACTGGCGGCGTTCGACGGCCCAGTCCCGGGCGAGCTCCAGGGCCCGCTCGGCGGCGCCGACGGTACGGGCGGCGATCATCAGCCGCTCGTCCGTGAACCACTCCTTGGTCAGCTCGTAGCCGTTGCCGACGCCGCCGAGCACGTCGTCGTCGGGGACGAAGACGTCGGTGAAGGTGAACTCGGGGTGCCCGTTCACCGCGGAGTGCATGAAGCGCGGCACGCGTGTCATCTCGACACCCGGCGCCTGCTTGTCCACGAAGAACAGGGTCGCCGCCCGCTCGGGTCCCGCGTCGGCCTGCACCAGCAGGAAGTCCGCGATGTCACCGCAGGTCACGAACCACTTCTCGCCGTTCAGGAGCCAGCCGCCGTCGGTACGGGTGGCCGTGCTCGTGCCGGAGCCCGGATCGGAGCCCGCACCGGGCTCGGTCACCGCGAACGCGTCGAACCGCTCGCCCCGGACGACCGGCAGCAGATACTTCTCCCGCTGCTCCTCGGTGCCGTACGCCAGCACGTTCGCGGGCCGCCAGGGGATGTCCCAGAGGCAGTTGGTGACCTTGCCGAACTCCTCCTCGACGATGACCTGGTCCAGCAGTGAGAGGCCCGCGCCGCCCCATTCTGCGGGCATGTTGATGGCGTAGACACCGGCGTCGATCGCGGCGCGGGTCAGCTCGCGGACCGTGTCGGCGGGCAGCGGGCCGCCCGCCTCCTCGGCCTGGTCCTCGTACCTCATCAGGAGCCGGGCGTAGGCGGCCGCACGGCCCTTGAGGTCGGCCTGCTCGGGGGTGTAGCGGAAGTCCATGTGTCCTCCAGGGCACAGGTGGTGGGGGCGGGCGGGTGGTGGTGCGGTCGGCCCAGGCCGGCCGCTGTCAGTCCAGGTCGGCCGGTGGGGCGGGGCAGGCCGCCGGTGGGGTGTCGCCCGGCGGGGCGAGGACGGCCCGGGCGTCCAGGGCAAGGGCGCCGTCCGGGCGGACGAGGAGGGGGTTCACCTCCAGCTCGGCGATCTCCGGGTGCGCGGCCGCGACGGTGGTGATGCGCTCGACGACGGCGGCGGCCGCGGCCACGTCGACGGCCGGCCGGCCGCGTACGCCGTCCAGCAGCGCGGCACTGCGCAGGCCCCGCAGCAGGGCCTCGGCCCGCGCCGCCGGTACGGGCGCGAGCGCGAAGGCCACGTCACGGAGCGTCTCGGTGAGCACCCCGCCGAGCCCGACCAGGGCGACCGGCCCGAACCTCGGATCCCGGTTCACGCCCACGATCAGCTCGACACCGTCCGAGAGATCGGCCATCGCCTCCACCGAGTAGGCCGGCGCGCCGAGCCGGGACCGCATCTCCTGGTACGCGGCGAGGAGCGCGTCCCGGTCGGGCAGACGCAGCACCACGCCACCGGCGTCGGACTTGTGCAGGACGTGCAGGGCCTTGAGCACGTACGGCCCGTCGAACTCCTCGGCCGCGGCGAGGAGTCCGGCCTCGTCCGTGATCTCGCGGGCCGCCGGGAACGGCACGCCGGCCGACCCGAGCAGCGCCCGTACCCCGTGGTACCCCGGGTCCCGCAGCGGTACCGCTGCGGGCGGCAGCGGCGGGACACCGCCGGTGCCGGGCGCCGCCCGGCCCGTCATCGCCGCAAGCGCGCGGGCGGCGTCCTCGGTGGCGCCGAACACCGGCACCCCGGCCTCGGCGAGCACCCGGCAGCTCGGCGACCGCGGGTACATCGACTGCACGACAAGGGGCTTCGGTACGGCGGCGAGGCGAGCGGCGATCTCCTTGGCGGCGCGGGTCTCGCCGTCCGCGAGTACGGAGCCGCCGGCCGGCCCGCCGCCCAGACCGCCGTCGGAAGCGGCGTAACCGCCGAAGTACCCGGTCATCAGCACCGCGTCGACCTCGTCGGCGGCGAGGAGCTCCCCGACCGTGTCGGCGTACGAGAGGGGGCGCTGTTCACCCATCCCCGCCAGGTCGACGGGGTTGCCGACCGAGGACTGCTCCCACAGCACGGACCGCAGCCTGTCCTGGGCCGGCGCGCCGAGTTCCGGCACGTCGAGCCCGGCGTCCTCGGCCGCGTCCGCCGCGATCGCGCCGTGGCCACCGCCGTCGGTGAAGACCGCGGTCCGCCGGCCGCGCGTGCGCGATCCCGCTCCCAGCGCGGCCAGGACCACGGTCATCTCCCGTGGTGTACGGACGAGTTCGACGCCCGCGTCCCGGCAGGCGGCGGCCACCACGTCGGCCGAGGTGGTGAGCGCCCCGGTGTGCGACTGGGCGCTGCGCGCGGAGGCGGTGCCCCGGCCGGCGGTGAGCAGCACCACCGGCTTGCCCGCCGTGGCGGCGGCCGCCGCGAACGCCCGGCCGTCGCCGAAGTCCTCGGCGTACACGGCGATGGCCGAGGTGGCCTCGTGGCGGGCACAGTCCTCGACGAGGTCGACGAGGGTGACGTCGGCCTGGTTGCCGAGCGAGACGAAGCGGGAGAACCCCAGGCCGTGCGGCTCGCCGCGGAGCTGGAGTTCGAGGGCGAGGTTGCCGCTCTGGCTGAGCAGGGCGACACCGCCGGGGGCGAAGCGGTCGGAGGCGAGGTACAGCTCGGTGGTGTTGTCGGCGATGCCCAGGCAGTTGGGCCCGACGAGAACGGCTCCGGCGGCTCGTACGCGGGCGGCGACCGACCGCTGCCGGGCGAGGCCCGCGGCGCCGGCCTCAGCGAAGCCCGCGGTGATCGCGACGATCGCCTTCGCGCCGCAGGCCAGGGCCTCGTCCACGGCGGCCTCGAAGCCGGCGCCGGGCACGGAGATCACCACCAGGTCGACGGGTTCCCCGATCGCGGAGACGGAGGTGGCCGCCGTCCGGCCGAGGACGGTGCCGCCGCGACGGTTGACCAGGTGAACGGGCCGGCGGCCGGGTGCGCGCAGCGCCTGGGACGCCACCGCGTGGCCGTACTTCGCCGGGTCGTCGCTCGCGCCGACGACGGCGACGGAGCCGGGGTCGAAGAGGGCGGTCAGATCACGTGCCATGTCATCCCTCCACGCGGAGGGCGGAGTTGGGGCAGCTCTCGGCACAGGCCCGGGCGCGGGCGGCGGCCTCGGGGCCGGAAGGGACGACGAGGGCGATGATCTTCGCGTAACCCCATTCGTCGAGTTCGACCAGGTCGGGCGCGGGTTCCTGACACAGTCCGTAGCCCTGGCAGCGGGTGGAGTCCAGCAGGAGTTTCACGGCGTTCCTTTCAGCGCGGGCAGCGGGAGGGCGGTGGGGGAGACGGGGGCGGTGGGGGAGACGGGGGCGGTGGGGGAGACGGGGGCGGTGGGGGAGACGGGTGCGGTGGGGGAGACGGGTGCGGGGGAGTGGTGCCGGCCGCCACCTGCGGCACGGTCACGGTCAGGCGGCGGCCGTCCGGGGGCGCGGCGGCGCAGAGCGGGCAGGGCGCGGCGAGATGGGAGGGGGCGAGCCGGGGGAAGGCGCGGAGCAGGCTGCCCGCGATGCCGGCGGAGGCGTCGAGCAGCCCGCAGGCACCGCGTCCGGGCAGCCCCTGTGACCAGCGGTGGAGGCTGTCGGCGGTGTCCGGGCCCGCGGTCCCGGCGGCGAGGGCGCGCAGGGCGTTCCCGACGGCTCCGGTCCCGGAGACGCAGACCCCGCACTGGCGTGCGCTCTCGGCCGCGAGATGGGCCGCCGCGTCGGCGGCGGTGGCCACCGGGCAGATGCCGGGGGAGAGGAAGCGGATCGCTCCGCAGCCGAGGGCGGTGCCCGCGGCGGTGAGCGCGCCGGGTTCCAGGGGGAGATCCAGGGCGTCCGTTCCGACGAGCCCGCCGAAGAGGCCTCCCATCAGCGCGCCCGTCGCGTCGGGGATGCCGAGCTCGGCCGCGAGAGCGCGCAGGGGGATCCCGTACGGGACTTCGGTGAGCAGCGGCGTGGTCCTGCCACCGGACAACGTGACGAGAGTGGTGAGGGCTATCGCGCGGCCCAGGTCCGGCCGGGCAGCCATGAGTGCGATCCGGGCGAGCGTCTCGACGTTGGAGACCAGGGTCGGCGCACCACCGACCCCCTGCTCGAAGGGGCGGGGAGGCTTGGACGTGGGCAGCGCGGGTCCGCCGTCGATCCTGCGGACCACCGCCGTCTCCTCGCCGGCGACATAGGTGTGATCGGTCTGGACGACCTCGACGGGCAGCGGCGGCGGATGCTCCACGAGGGCACGCCGTACGCTCCCGGCCGCGACCGGGTCGGAGAGGTAGACGAAGCCGCGTACGGCGCCGGTGATCGCGGCGGTCCGGGCGAGACCGTCGAGGACCAGGTGGGGGCGGGCCCGCAGCAGCCAGCGGTCCTTGACCGAGCCGGGTTCGCCCTCCTCGCCGTTGGCGACGACGACGGGCGCGCCGCCACGGTCGCGTACGGAGCGGAGCTTGACCGCGGCGGGGAATCCGGCGCCGCCGCGGCCGCGCAGCCCGGAGGCGGCGAGGTGGGCGAGCAGTTCGTCGGGGGCCGTGGCCCCGTCGTAGCCACCGGCGGCACGGTAGGCGCTCGCGCTCTCCGTGTGGCCCGGTGCCGCCCCGAGGACGGTCCCCTGCGGGTCCGCCGTCGGGAGTCGGATCGTGGTCATCGGCTGCCTCCTGTCCGGGTGGGGGTCTGGGTGCCGGCGCTGCCGGGGGTGTGGGTGCCGGGGCGGGTGCGCAGGGTGTGTACGGCGCTTTCCAGCGCGGCGCGGTCGTTCGCCGTACGGCCGTATCCCGGACCTGGCAGGCCGATGAGCATGCGGTGGTGGTCGAGCACGACCTCGCCCGCGAGCAGGGCGGCCGCCGGGTCACCCGCCCGGGAGCCGGTGGCCACGCCGGTCACCAGGCCGGTGACCTCGGCGAGGTAGCGGAGCCAGCTGTGCCGGCTTCCGCGCAGGATCAGCCGCTCCACGCGGCGCTGCTCGGCGGCCGCCAGGTCCTTCGGCCGCCGAGCGGGAGCATCGAGTGATGAGGCGCGCAGGGCGGCGACCGCGGCGGGGAGCTCTCGCTCCGGTTCGGGAGTGAGCCCGAGCCAGTCCAGACGACGACGACCCATGCGTGCCTCCGGGAGATGGGTGCCGCCCGACTGCGCACGCCCGTGAGCAGGGCGAATGCGGAACAGCGCCGGGACGGCGACAGGAAAACACGTTTGCTGACCGATCGGTCAGGCAAGAATTACGCTAGCTGACCGATCGGTCAGTGAACAAGTCTTGACCCGGCGGAAATGAGCCAGCAATCTGGCTGTCCAATCGGTCAGCCCGGTCCCGGCTTCCCGCCCCGACCGCCTGTCCGCAGCTCGGTCGTCCCGACATCGCACGCCGACACCGATCGCCGCACTGGCGGCACGGAGGAGTCATCGATGCACTCCAGAGCCCCGGAGACACCCGCAGTCGCCCACGCGCCGACAGCCGGCGATCCACCGGCAGCCGCCCGGACCCCGGCACCCGAAGCGCCGGAAGCCCCCGCTGCACGGGCTGCCCCCGAGGCGCCGGTGGCCCCCGCGCTACCGGCGCGCTACTACACCGATCCGGCCACCGCCGCCGCGGAGACGCGGCACGTGTTCGGCAGGTCCTGGCAGCTCGTCTGCCACGAGTCCGACCTGCCGGACCCGGGAGCCCGGCTCGCCGCCACCGTCGCGGACCGCGAGGTCCTGGTGGTCCGCACCGAGGACGGCGGTCTCGCCGCCCACCTCAACGTCTGCCGCCACCGCGGCACGCGCCTGGTCACCACCCCCGAACCGGCCGGCAAGGCGATCCGCTGCCCGTACCACGGCTGGACGTACCGCCTCGACGGAAGCCTGGTCGGCGCCCCTGAGGCGCGGCAGATCCCCTGCCTGGACAAGCCGAAGCTCGGCCTCTTCCCCGCCCGCGTCGAGTCCTTCCTCGGCTTCGTCTTCGTCAACCTCGACCTCGACGCCGTACCGCTGGCGCAGAGCTGCGCGGGCCTCGAGGCGGCGGTCGGCCACTACGCCGGGCCCGATCTGGTGCCGGTCGGCCGCGCCCGTATCCACGATCTGGCCGGTGCGGAGGTGCAGCACGCCAACTGGAAGGTGGCGGTCGACAACTACCTGGAGGGGTACCACGTGCCGGTGGCCCACCCCGGGCTGATGCGGCTGCTCGACTACCAGGGCTACACCTGTGAGATCGACGAGTCGTACGCCCTCTTCGCCTCGCCGCTGCGCGACAAACCGTCCTCGAACTGGGCCGAACGCCTCTACCAGCGCATCGCGGCGCCCATGCCCGGCCTCGGCGACGCCGACCGCCGCATCTGGCGGTACGCGGTCATCTACCCGAACACCCTCATCGACTTCTACCCCGACCATGTGCTGGCCTGGACCGCGATCCCCACCGCGGTGGACCGCGTGGCCGTGCCCGGAGCGTTCTACACCCGCCGCGGCACCGGCCTCCGTACCCGCCTCGCGCGGCGCCTGAACATCCACATCGGCTGGATCACCAACGACGAGGACGCCGAGCTGGTCGCCCGTGTGCAGAAGGGGCTCTCCACGCCCGGGTTCGAACCCGGACCGCTGTCGCGCCGCGAGTCGGCGGTCGGCTGGTTCGCCGACCGCGTCCGGGCCGACCTCGACGGTGCCGAGCCGTAGACAGGACGCCGCGGCCGTCCGTCCGCGCAGCGCGCAGGCCACCCACGTACACGCGCCCGCCGGGCACGCCACCGTCGGGCACGCGCCGCCGGGCAGGCGCCCCCCCGAGCGCTCGCCCCTGTACCGACCCGCACCCGGCACCAAGCCGCACCGCCTGACGGCCCTTCGGCGGGCCGCCTGGGACCGCCTCCCTCACCAAGGCCACGCCCGTACCGGCCCCGCCTTCCCTCACGCCTCACCGGCCGCACACCCCCACCCCGCGCCGCCGGCGACCGCTTCCACCCCACGACCGAGCCCCCCGACGCACCGCTCGTTCCCGCCGTCCCCCTGCGGCCCTACGGAGAGGACCCCATGTCCCCCGAGGCACTCCCCCCGACCCGACGCTCGTTCCTCCGCGCCGGCACAGCCGCCGCCGTCGCCCTCACCGCCGCCGGCTGCGGCTTCACCTCCGCCGACGACCCGGCCGGCAAGGCACGCGCCGAAGCCCCCATCGACGTCAAGGTCGACGGCGATCTCGTCTACTTCAACTGGGCCGACTTCGTCGACCCCACCGTCTTCGAAGGCTTCCAGGAGGAGTACGGCGTCAAGGTCGTCCAGTCGAACTACGACTCCATGGAGGGCATGGCCGCCAAACTCAACGCCGGAAACCGCTACGACATCGTCTTCCCCACCGCGAAGTGGGCGGAGCGCCTCGTCGCGGGTGGCCGGCTGCGCAGGATCGACCACTCCCGGCTCCGCAACGCCGAGGCCGTGTTCGCCGGCTACGACTACTTCGCCGACCCCTGGTACGACCCCCGTTCCGCGCACACGGTCCCCTTCACCATGTACAAGACCGGCATCGGCTGGCGCCGTGACCGGCTCGGCGAACTGACCGGCTCCTGGGACGACCTGTGGAACGACAAGGCCAAGGGCAAGGTCTTCGTCCTCGACGACCGCGACGAGGTGCTCGGCCTCGGCGCGCTCAAGCTCGGCCTGGACCTCACCACCGGAGACAGCGGTGAACTCTCCCGCGTCACCGACACCCTGCGCTCGCTCCGCCCCCGCCTGCGCGGCTTCTCCAGCGACAGCTACAACAACCTGCTCAACGGCAACGCCGACATGACCCAGGCATGGAGCGGCGACATGGCCGCCATGCTCGCCCAGGCCGAGGACCCGGCCGTCTTCGGCTTCGAAGTCGCCCGCGAGGGTGCCCCGGTCAACTCCGACTGCTACGCCATCCCCACCGACGCCCGGCATCCCGGCACCGCGATGCTCTTCATCGACTACATGCTCCGCCCGGAGAACGTGAAGAAGAACATCGAGTACATCGGCTACCCGATGCCGGTCCGCGGCACCGAGGACACGTACGCCGCGCTCGTCGAACCGTTCCCCCAGTGCTCGGTGACCGCCGACGACCTCAAGGCGGACCTCTTCTTCCGTAACGGCGACCCACAGGCCGAACGTGCCCGCGACGCCGCCTGGACCGACGTGAAGGCCGGCTGACATGAAACCTGGCAAGCGATCAGGGTCGGCGGCCCGGACACAGCCCCGGCTGTGGACCTGGCTCATGCTGCCCGGAACCCTCTGGATGACGGGCTTCCTCGTCGCCTCCCTCCTCCTGGTGGCCACGCTCTCGCTCGGCTCCACCGACCCGCTCGGCAACCCGCGCTTCGGACTCGACCTCGACAACATCGCCGCACTGGCCGATCCGGCCTACAGCACGGTCCTGCTGCGCTCCCTCGGCTACGCGCTGATCACCTGTCTCATATGCCTGGCCGTGGCCTACCCGGTCGCCTACGCCATCGCGCTGCGCGGCGGCCGCTTCAAGAACCTGCTGATAGCCGCGATCGTCGTCCCGTTCTTCGCCAACTACCTGGTGCGGATGTACGGCTGGTCCGTCGTCCTGTCCGACGACGGGCCGCTGCTGAAGGCTCTGCGCGCGATCGGTCTCGCCGACGACGGCACCAAGATCCTCCAGACCGGCGCGGGCGTCGTCGCCGGACTGGTCTACGGCTTCGTCGTCTTCATGATCATCCCGCTGTACGCGGCGATGGAGCGCATGGACACCTCGCTCATCGAGGCGGGCCGTGATCTCTACGGCGGTCCGCTGCGCACCTTCTTCTTCGTCACCGTCCCCGCCACCCGGCAGGGAGCGGCCGCTGGCTGCGTCCTCGTCTTCCTGCCCGCCATGGGGGACTTCGTCAGCGCCCAGCTCATGGGAGGTCCCGACCAGATCATGATCGGCAACCTGATCCAGGACAAGTTCTTCCAGGGCCAGAACTGGCCGCTCGGCTCCGCCCTGACCATGCTCCTCATGGCGGTCCTGTTCCTCGGGATGCTCGGGTATCTGCGCCGTACCCGCAAGGACGAGACGGAGGCCGTCCGATGAGCGCCCGGCAGCGCCGCAGGCGCGGAGTCGAGCGCCCGCCCCGGTTCGCCGTCGCGGTCACCGCCGTCTTCTTCGCGCTCCTCTACCTCCCCGTCGGCGTCGTCGTCCTCTTCTCCTTCAACTCGCAGAAGTCCCTGACTGTCTTCGAGGACGTCAGCCTCCGCTGGTACACGGCGTTCCTCCACGACGACGTCCTCCTCGACTCGCTCGGCATGAGCCTGCGGGTCTCGCTGGTCGCCATGGCCGGATCGCTGGTCCTCGGCGTGGCCCTGGCCCTGGGGCTCGTACGCGGACGCGGCCGCCTCGGCTCCTTCGCCGGGCTGGTCATGCTCGTCCCGCTGATCACGCCGGAGATCGTGACCGGTGTCGCGGCGATGCTCCTCTTCAAGGGCCTGGGCATCACCCTGTCCACGACGACCGTGATGCTCGCCGAGATCACCTTCTCCATCTCGTACGTGACGGTGATCCTCCGCTCCCGTATCGCCGCGCTCAACCCGGAGGTCGAGGAGGCGGCGATGGACCTCGGCGCCACCCGCAGACAGGCACTGCGCCTGGTCACCCTGCCCGCGCTGCTTCCGAGCATCCTCGCGTCGGCGGTGCTGATCTTCGCCCTCGTCTTCGACGACTTCGTCCTCGCCTACTTCACGACCGGCGTCGACCCGCAGCCGCTCTCCGTACGCATCTACTCGGCGATCAGGTTCGGCGTGCAGCCCACCATCAACGCCGTCGGCACCCTGATGCTGGCCGGCTCCATCGGCCTCATCGTCCTCGCACTCGCCATCCCGCGCCTGTTCGGGCGGCGCGGCGGCCTCGATCTGCTCTCCGGGAAGTGACAGCCATGCACCCGTCCTCCGCGCACCCGAACCCCGAGGCTCCCAGCCCCCACGCCACGAGTCCCGCCCCGGGAACCCCCGACGCCACGAGCCCCGCTCCGGGGACCCCCGCCGTCCGGCTCGACCACGTCAGCAAGCAGTATCCCTCCGCCGACGACACCTACGCCGTACGCGACGTCGCCCTCGACATCGCCCCGGGCGAGTTCTTCTCCCTCCTCGGCCCCTCCGGCTGCGGCAAGACCACGCTGCTGCGGATGATCGGAGGCTTCGCCGACCCCACCGCGGGCAGCGTTCTGCTCGACGGCCAGGACGTCACCGGGCTGCCGCCCGACAAGCGCAACGTCAACACCGTCTTCCAGAGCTACGCCCTCTTCGACCACCTCTCGCTCGCGGACAACGTGGCCTTCGGCCTCAAGCGCAAGGGCGTCGGCCGCGCCGAGATCCGCCGGCGCGTCGCCGACATGCTCGACCTCGTCCAGCTCGGACATCTGGCGGGCCGTAAGCCGGCCACCCTCTCCGGAGGTCAGAAGCAGCGGGTCGCCCTCGCCCGTGCCCTGGTCAACCGGCCCCATGTCCTGCTGCTCGACGAGCCGCTGGCCGCCCTCGACCTCAAACTGCGCCGGCACATGCAGGTCGAGCTCAAGCAGATCCAGCGCGAGGTCGGGATCACCTTCGTCTTCGTCACCCACGACCAGGACGAGGCGCTGACCATGTCGGACCGCCTCGCCGTGATGAACGACGGGCGCGTCGAGCAGTGCGGAACCCCCGAGGACGTCTACGAACGCCCCACGAGCAGCTTCACCGCCTCCTTCATGGGCACCTCCAACCTCGTCCCCGGCACTTACCGCTCCGGCCGGGTCGTCCTCGACGACGGACCCGAGCTGCCCGTCGGCGACCGGCCGGCCGTCACCGACGGCAGCAGGGTCAACCTGTCGATCCGCCCCGAGAAGATCTGGCTGTCCGACCTGGAACCCGGCATGGCGCGCGTCAGCGGGGTCGTCCGGGAGACCGTCTACTGCGGCCCGACCACCACCTATCTCATCGAACTGGCCCCCGGCGTCACGGTGTCCGTGCTGGAGCAGAACACCGACCGCTCCCGCATGGAGGACCGCTGGAGCGGCGGCGAACACGTCGAGGTCGGGTGGAAGCCCGAGCACTGCCTCGTCCTGGACTGAAGCGGCACCGACCGGAGGAACACCCCATGAACCACGACGTCATCGTGCTCGGCGCCGGCCTGGCCGGTCTCGCCGCCGCACGCGACCTCGCCGCCGGCGGAGCCGACGTCCTCGTCGTCGAGGCCCGCGACCGCGTCGGCGGACGCGTCGAACAGACCGAACTCCCCGACGGCCGGCTGGTCCAGCTCGGGGGAGAGGTCGTCGGCCGCGCCCACACCGCGTACACGACCCTGGCCACCGAACTCGGCCTCACCCTGGCGCCCAGCTACGTCGCCGAGCCCGGCGCCCTCGCCCGGGCCACCCCGGAAGGCGTATCCGCCGGCGACGCGCCCCACTGGTTCGGCCCCGGCGACGACGCGTGCCACCAGAAGGTCACCGCCGCCTTCTGCGCACTCGCCCGGACCGTCGACCCCTACGACCCCTGGACCCACCCCGACGCCACCGCCCTCGACCGGCTCTCCGTCGGCGACTGGCTGCGCGCCGAGGGAGCGACCCCGGCCGTGGTACGTCTCTGGGAGATCGGCCAACTCGCCCTCGCCGACGGTTCGTACGAGCGCACCTCGCTGCTCGCCGCCCTGCGCAAGCACGCCGCCGTACCCGGCGCCGCGGGCGGCTCCGACCACTACGACTACGAGGCCTGGGAGGGCCTGCGGGTGGCCGAGGGGTCGGCGACGGTGGCCCTGCGCCTGGCCGCCGCACTCGGCGGGCGCATCCGCACCGGCGCGCCCGTCGAGGCCGTCACCGTACGCGGGGCAGGCCGCTGTTCCGTACGGCTTGCCGGGGGCGAGACCCTCACCGCCGGCGCGGTCGTCAGCGCCCTGCCCGTCGGCCCGCTCCGCTCGGTCGACGTCACCGGCGTGTCCGAGGAGCGCCTCGCCTCCCTGCACCGCCAACGCCAGGCGCTCGCCGCCAAGTTCGTCGCCGCGTACGACCGGCCGTTCTGGCGCGAACGCGGCCTCAGCGGCCTCTCCGAGTGCGAAGGGGTCCTCGGCAGCACCTGGGCGCAGAGCGACGGCATCCTGTCCGCCCTCGTACCGCCCGAGAGGCTCGGCGTCCTGCTCGGCATGCCCACGCCGCTGCGCACCGGCGAACTGCTGGCCGACATCGCCCGCCTCTACGGCGACGACGCGTACCGACCGCTGGCGAGCTATGTGCGGATGTGGGGCACCGATCCGTGGACCCAGGGGTACGTCACCCAGTGGACCCCCGGCGACGTCATGGCCGTCGGCCCCCTGCACGGCACCCACGAACCCCCCTTCTACGTCTGCGGATCCGACCAGTGGGCGGCCGGCTACATGGAAGGCGCCGTCCGCACCGGACGCGACGCGGCCGAGGAGGCGCTGCGCCGTGGCTGACACCGTGCGGAACCACATCGCGGGCACCGACCGGCCCGCCGCCTCGGGCGAGACGATGGAGCTGGTGGACCCCGCCACCGGCCGGGTCCACCGCCACGCCCCGCGCTCCGGCCGCGCGGACACGGACGCCGCCTGCGCGGCCGCCGCCACGGCGTACCGGCACTGGTCCACGACCACGCCCGCCGTACGGCAGCGCGCCCTGCTCGGCATCGCCGACGCCATCGAGGAGCACGCGGACGCCTTCGTGGCCGCCGAGACCGGAGACACCGGCAAGCCTGCCCACCAGTTCAGGACGGAAGAACTGCCCGCGATCGTCGACACCCTCCGGTTCTTCGCCGGAGCCGCCCGGAACCTGCCGGGCGCCGCCGCCGCCGAGTACACCGAGGGCCGTACCTCCCTGCTGCGCCGCGAACCGGTCGGGGTCTGCGCCCAGATCACGCCGTGGAACTACCCGCTGATGATGGCCGTGTGGAAGATCGCCCCGGCGATCGCCGCCGGCAACACGAGCGTGCTCAAGGCCGCCGACACCACCCCCTCGTCGTCCGCGCTGCTGGCCCGTGTCGCGGCGGCGCACCTGCCGCCGGGCGTGCTCAACGTCGTCTGCGGTGACCGCGACACCGGTCGCGCGCTCACGGCGCACCCCGACGTCGCCCTGATCGCGGTCACCGGCAGCGTGCGGGCGGGCCGGGAGATCGCGGCCGCCGCTGCCGCCGATCTCAAGCGGGTGCACCTGGAGCTCGGCGGCAACGCCCCGGT
Source organism: Streptomyces sp. NPDC012508 (assembly GCF_042902595.1). Classification (NCBI taxonomy): domain Bacteria; kingdom Bacillati; phylum Actinomycetota; class Actinomycetes; order Kitasatosporales; family Streptomycetaceae; genus Streptomyces; species Streptomyces sp. NPDC012508. The sequence goes on along the minus strand of NZ_JBIBEO010000001.1, from coordinate 437,375 downwards.
CCTCGTCCACGACGACGTGGACGTGGAGGCGACCGCCGCCGCCCTCGCCGCCGTCGCCTACTACAACGCGGGCCAGGACTGCACCGCGCCCACCCGGCTCCTGGTCCACCACCGGGCCCACGACGCGTTCCTCGCGGCCTTCGCCGCAGAGGCGGGGAAGCTGCGGACCGGCGCTCCGGACGAGCCGGGCGTCGACGTCGGGCCGCTCAACAACGTCGCTCAACTCGCCTCGGTGCAGGCGCTTCTGGAACGGCTCCCGGCGCACGCCGAGATCGTCACCGGCGGCGGCCGACCGCCCCGCCCCGGGTTCTTCCACGAGCCCACCGTCGTCGCCGGTGTGCGGCAGGACGACGAGATCGTGCAGGAGGAGATCTTCGGGCCCGTCGTGACCGTGCAGGCCTTCGCGGACGAGGCGGAGGCCCTGCACCTGGCGAACGGCGTCCGTTACGGCCTCGCCGCCAGTGTCTGGACCGCGGACCACGACCGCGCGATGCGCGCGACCCGCGTCCTGCATACGGGCATCGTGTGGGTGAACACCCACGGCACCACGGTCTCCGAGATGCCCCACGGAGGGGTCAAGCACTCCGGCTACGGCAGCGATCTCTCCCTCTCCGGCCTCCTGGACTACACCCAGGTCAAGCACGTGATGCTGTGAGCCCGCCCGGGCCGTTCCGGTCCGGGCCGTAGCCGAGCCGCGGTGCGTATCAGAGAAAAACAGATCATTTCGGGCTAGATTCCCCTTTCAGCAGGCCGGCTCCGGGCGAGCGCCTGCCACGTCTCGAAGGGGAATGGTGTGACGAACGACGCGCGGCCCGCGGACGCGAACACCGAGCCGGCGGTCAAACTGACGTTGCTGACCCTGACCGCGATGGTCGTCGGTTCCATGGTCGGCGCGGGGGTCTTCTCACTGCCCCGCCGGTTCGCCCAGGAGACGGGTGTCGCGGGGGCGCTCATCGCGTGGGCGGTCGCGGGCTTCGGAATGCTCATGCTCGCCTTCGTCTTCCAGACCCTGGCCGTCCGCAGGCCGGACCTGGACGCGGGTGTGTACGCGTACGCGAAGGCCGGCTTCGGGGAGTACCTGGGGTTCTTCTCGGCGTTCGGCTACTGGGCGAGCGCCTGCGTCGGCAACGTGACGTACTGGGTGCTCATCATGTCGACGATCGGCGCGGTCGCCCCCGCGCTCGGCGACGGCGACACCGCCCTGTCCATCGTCCTCTCCTCGGCCGGACTGTGGGCCTTCTTCCTGCTGATCCGGCGCGGTGTGAAGGAGGCGGCCGCGATCAACAGGATCGTGACCGTCGCGAAACTCGTCCCCATCATCGTCTTCATCATCCTGGCGCTGTTCTACTTCGATCCGTCCGTCTTCGCGGAGAACTGGGGCGGCGCCGACTACGCCGGCTCGCTCTTCAACCAGGTGCGCGGCACGATGCTCGCCACCGTCTTCGTCTTTCTCGGCGTCGAGGGCGCCAGCGTCTACTCGCGGCACGCCAAGCGCCGGGAGGACGTCGGACGGGCCACGCTCCTCGGTTTCCTCAGCGTCTTCGCGATCTTCGCCTCGGTCACCATCGTGTCGTACGGGATCCTCCCGATGAGCGAGATCGCCGAGCTGCGCCAGCCGTCCATGGCCGGCGTCCTGGAGGCGGCCGTCGGTACCTGGGGCGAGGTCTTCGTCAGCGTGGGCCTCATCGTCTCCGTCCTCGGGGCCTACCTCGCCTGGACGCTGATGGCCGCAGAAGTGCTCTTCGTCGCGGCCAAGGACGATGACATGCCGCGCTTCCTCGGACGCTCCACCGGCGACGACGTACCCGCCCCCGCCCTGCTGATGACCACGTCCCTCAGCCAGGTCGTGCTGGTCGTCACCGCCTTCTCGGACGACGCGTTCAACTTCGCCCTCGATCTCACCAGCGCCCTGAGCCTGATCCCGTTCCTGCTCGCCGCGGCGTTCGCCGTCAAGATCGCGCTGAGGCCCCGTGAGGAGCGGGTCGTGGGGCGGAGCACCCGACGGGAGCTGGTCGTCGCCGTCCTCGCCACGCTGTACACGGCCTTCCTCATCTACGCGGCCGGGCTCAAGTTCGTCCTCGTCTCCTTCATCCTCTACGCCCCCGCCACCTTCCTGTTCGTCAAGGCGCGGCGCGAGCAGAACCGGCGTCTCTTCTCGCCCGTGGAGGCCCTCATCTGCGCCGTGTCCGTGGCCGGTGCGGTCGTCGGGGTCATCGCGCTCGCGGCCGGCTGGATCGAACTCTGACCCGCCCGACGTCCCCCGCCTCCGCCCTCCGCGGCCTCCACCGGAAAGGTTCACCATGACGAGCAGCGACACCCCCTCGGCCGAGCCCGCGCTCGGCGTCCACTCCGAGGTCGGACGGCTCCGCAAGGTCCTGGTCTGTTCACCGGGCCTCGCCCACCGCAGGCTCACCCCGACCAACGCCGACGACCTTCTCTTCGACGACGTCATGTGGGTCGAGAACGCCCAGCGCGACCATGCCGACTTCGTCGACAAGCTCACCCAGCGCGGTGTCGAGGTCGTCGAGCTGCACCATCTGCTCACCGAGACGATGGCGATCCCCGAGGCCAGGAGCTGGCTCCTCGACCGCAAGATCGTCCCCAACGAGGTCGGTCTCGGGCTCGTCGACGACACCCGGGCCTTCCTGGAGTCCCTGGCCCCGCGTGAGCTGGCCGAGTTCCTGATCGGCGGTCTGTCCACGACCGATCTGCCCGAGGACTTCCGGTCCGGATACGTGGCGCTGGCGCGCGAGAGCGTCGGGCCACGCGAGTACCTGATGCCGCCCCTGCCGAACACGCTGTACACCCGCGACACCACCTGCTGGCTCTACGGCGGTGTGACGCTGAATCCGCTCTACTGGCCCGCCCGGCACGGCGAGACGCTCCTCATGAAGGCGATCTACACCTTCCACCCGGACTTCGCGGACGCGACGGTGTGGTGGGGCGACCCCGAACAGGACTGGGGGCAGGCCACGTTCGAGGGCGGTGACATCATGCCCGTCGGCAACGGCGTCGTCCTGATGGGCATGAGCGAACGCACCTCCCGTCAGGCCATCACCCAGGTCGCGGCGTCCCTGTTCGCGCACGGAGCAGCCCAGCAGGTCGTCGTCGCCGGGATGCCGAAACTCCGGTCGGCGATGCACCTCGACACCGTCTTCACCTTCGCCGACCGTGACATCGTCACGCTCTACCCGAAGATCATGGATGCGGTCCACACCTTCACGCTGCGTCCCGGAGACCGGACGCCAGTGGACATCACCGACGAGGGCGGCGCCGCCTTCGTCGACGTGGTCGCCCGGGCCCTCGGGCTCCCCGCGCTGCGAGTGATCGAGACCGGCGGCGATGTGTACGCCTCCGAGCGCCAGCAGTGGGACAGCGGCAACAACGCCGTCGCCCTGGAGCCGGGTGTCGTCTTCACGTACGACCGCAACACACAGACCAACACCCTCCTGCGGAAGGCCGGTGTCGAGGTCGTCACCATCGTCGGCGCCGAGCTGGGCCGCGGCCGCGGCGGTGGCCACTGCATGACCTGCCCCCTCGCCCGGGACGCCGTCACCTTCTGACCGGGAGCGGGTGGATTTCCGGGCGGCGGCGTCGGTCGGTTCATCTCTCTTGTGACGAGATGGAGTTGGGGGCATTCGGGTGGACTGCGGGGCGGACCGCAACTGCGCCCGGTCCTTTCGTAGTCGTCCTCATCAGTTGCACCACGAACTGAGGAGGCACTCGTGACCGGGTTTCAGGCTTTCGCTACGGGCACCACTGAGCTGCTGGATCTCGACCCGTACCGGTTCCCCGCGATGCTCATGGACGACGAGCCCGAGGAGACGACCATGACCCGCGGGGTCATGAAGTTCGGCGACTACGTTCTGCCCGCGCCGGCTCCGGAGAGCCGCCTGTCCTTCCCGCTGCGGCCGGCCGACCGACGCCGCCTCGATCTGCACGCCGCGCTCACCGCGGCGGGCATCGCCCCGCTGCCCGGCGACCTCGGTGCCATCGAGGCGCTGTGCGCGCTCGACGACACCATCCACGACGCGCTGCTGCGATGGATCACCCCGGCCCGGTGACGGCGGCCGCCGCGGTCCTGGCCAGGACCGCGGCGACCACGCTCGGCGCTCCGAGGCGGGTCGCCGTGGCGGCCCGCCCTCAGGACGTCGCGCGGTGCTGGAGGGCCGGTTGCCAGGTGGGGACGGGCTCCTCCGGCGGGGCCTCGCTGCGGCGGCCGCCCCGGGCGAAGAACGCTTCGAGGGGGAGGATCGCGGCGCCCACCGTGACGGCGTCCGGGCCGAGCGTGCCCAGTTCGATACGGGTCCGGCTGGCAGGGTAGCGCAGGGCGAAGGCCGAGGCGTGCGGCTTGACCGTCTCCAGGAAGCGGGAGCCGAGCTGGAGGCCGGCCCAGCCACCGACGAGGATCCGCTCGGGCTGGAAGAGATTGATCAGGTCGGCGAAGCCGGCGCCCAGATACTCGGCGGTCTCCTCCAGGACGGCGAGCGCGGTCGCGTCGGGCTCCCTCTCCGCGTCGTGCGGGGGATAGGCGGCGGCGATCATCGACGTCAGCGCGGTCTCCTCGTCCGCCCCCGCGGGCGGCCTGCCGCCCGCCTCCCGCCAGCGGTCGAGGAGCGCCTCCGCGCCCGCGTACGCCTCCAGGCAGCCCTGGGAGCCGCAGCGGCAACGGCGCCCGCGCACCCGTACCGTGAGATGACCCCACTCGATCGCCCGGCCGGTCCCCATGCCTTCGCCGATCACGCAGGCGCCGACACCGGAGCCGAAGAGGACGACGACGGCGCTGGCGGTGCCGCGGCCGGCCCCGAACCACATCTCGGCCTGGCCGAGCGTCTTGGAGCCGTTGTCGATGTAGTACGGCACGCTCTCCGGCACCGCGCCGGTCTCCCGCAGCAGCCGCTCCAGGGGCACGGCGTCCCAGCCGACGGTCTGGCCGTGCACGACGGCGCCGTCCTCGGGCGCGTGGGCGACGATGCCAGGGACGCCGATGCCGACGCCGAGCAACCGCTCGGGGGGCACGCCGGCCGCGCGCAGCACCGTGGCGATGCCGTCACGCACATGGTCGACCACGATGCCGATGTCGTACCGGGCGTGCGGACCGGTGCCCTCGGCCGACAGGGGGCTCTCCACGCGCGCGAGTTCGGTCAGGGCGAGGTCGAAGAGCTCGACCCTGATGCGTGTCTCGCCGACGTCGATGCCGATCATGCAGCCGCTGTCGGGGCTGACACGCAGCAGGGTGCGGGGCCTGCCTCCGGCCGAGTCGACGCTGCCGGCCTCCTCCACCAGGCCGTCGGCGAGGAGTTCGCCCACGACGTTGCTGACGGACCCGGAACTCAGCCCGGTGGCCGGGCCCAGCGTCAGGCGGCTCTGCGGCCCGTCGAAATACAATCGTTGCAGAACCGCGGTGCGGTTCTCCCGCCGCAGGTCACGCACCGTACGACTGCTCTTCGCTCGCACCCTGCCCCCTGTTCGTGAAGTCTCTCATCGCAAGATACCCCTGTCAGGGCCCTTGACGCGACCTTCTCTCGGTATTTAACTCACGTCCTAAATTAAGCCGGGAAGGTGTACGGGGCGAGCGTGGGACGTCTCGCCCGCCCCGCCTCCTCGGACTCCGTCACTCCCCGAAAGGGCCTTGAGGAGCCATGCGCAGAATCAGAGCCGCGGTCACAGGTGCCGTCACTCTCTCCCTCGTCCTCACCGCCGCCGCCTGCGGAGGCGGCACCTCCGACGGTTCCGGCTCCAACTCCCAGCCGAAGACACTCACGTACTGGGCCTCCAACCAGGGCTCCAGCATCGAGGTCGACAAGAAGGTCCTCCAGCCCGAACTCGACCGGTTCGAGCAGGAGACCGGCATCAAGGTGAAGCTGGAGGTGGTTCCCTGGTCGGACCTGCTCAACCGGATCCTCACCGCGACCACCTCCGGCCAGGGCCCCGACGTCCTCAACATAGGCAACACCTGGAGCGCCTCCCTGCAGTCCACCGGCGCCCTGCTGCCCTGGGACGCGAAGAACCTGGAGAAGATCGGGGGCAAGGACCGCTTCGTCGCCTCCGCGCTCGGCTCCACCGGCGCAGCCGGTCAGGACCCGGCCGCCGTGCCCCTGTACTCCATGGCCTACGCCCTCTACTACAACAAGCAGATGTTCAAGGACGCCGGCGTCGACAAGCCCCCGGCCACCTGGGACGAACTGGTCGCCACCGGCAAGCGCCTGAGCAAGGACGGCAAGTGGGCCATCGGAGTCGAGGGCTCCAACCTCTCCAACAACATCCACCAGGTCTACGTCCTCGGCAAGCAGCACGGCGCCGACTTCTTCACCGCCGACGGCAAGGCCGACTTCACCTCCGACGGAGCCGTCGCCGCGGTCAAGCAGTACGTCGACCTGATGGCCGCGCACAAGATCGTCGCTCCCGGCAACGCGGAGTACGCCCAGAACCAGTCGCTCAGCGACTTCGCCAAGGACAAGACCGCCATGGTCCTGTGGCAGACCCCCTCGCAGACGTTCGCCTCGCAGGGGATGAAGGAGGACGAGTGGGGCGTCGCCCCCGCGCCGGTCCCCTCCGGTGAGCCGGGCCAGGGAACGTCCGTCAACTCCATGGTCGCCGGCATCAACATGGCCGTCTTCAAGAACACGAAGAACGTCGACGGTGCCATGAAGTTCGTGAAGTTCATGACCAGCGACGAGGAGCAGAAGATCCTCAACAAGGCCTACGGCTCCATCCCGCCGGTCACGTCCGCGCAGCAGGACCCCGCCTTCTCCACTCCGTCGCTCACCGTCATCCGCGACACGCTCGCCACCAGCGCCTCCGCCCTGCCGCAGGTCCCCGAGGAGTCCCAGTTCGAGACCGTCGTCGGCACCGCGGTCAAGGAGCTGTTCGCCGACGCCGCGGCCGGCCGGCCCGTCACCGACGAGTCGGTGAGGGCCGCGCTCGAAAAGGCCCAGCAGCAGATGCCCAAGAAGTAGGCGCGGACCACTCATGACCTCCACCGTCACGCCCCGGGAGGAACGGGCGGTGCGGAAGGCACCGCCCGGAGAGGCGCGCCCCCCGCGCCGCCGCTCCGGGCGGCTGCGCCGCATCGGGCTGCCGTACCTCTTGCTCCTGCCCGCCCTGGCCCTCGAACTCCTCGTCCACCTCGTGCCGATGCTGATCGGTATCGCCATGAGCTTCAAGGAGCTCACGCAGTTCTCCATCCGTAACTGGGCCGACGCGCCCTGGGCCGGATTCGAGAACTACGCGCTGTCGATCGACTTCGACGCCCCCGTGGGGCAGGCCCTGCTCACGTCCTTCGTGACGACCTGCCTGTTCACCGTCATGTCCGTCGGGCTGTGCTGGCTCCTCGGCACCGCCGCGGCCGTCTTCCTCCAGGAGTCCTTCCGCGGCCGTGGCCTGCTGCGCGCGCTCTTCCTCGTCCCGTACGCCCTGCCGGTCTACGCCGCCGTCATCACCTGGGCGTTCATGTTCCAGCACGACAACGGCCTGATCAACCATGTGCTGCACGACCAACTGGGCATCGGCGACCGCCCCGCCTTCTGGCTCATCGGCGACAACAGCTTCTGGGCCCTGCTCATCGTCTCCGTGTGGAAGGGCTGGCCGTTCGCCTTCCTCACCGTGATGGCAGGTCTGCAGAACATCCCCCGCGAGCTGTACGAAGCGGCCGCACTGGACGGCGCGGGGGTGTGGAAGCAGATCAGGCACATCACCCTCGCCTCCCTGCGACCGGTCAACCAGGTCCTCGTCCTGGTGCTGTTCCTGTGGACGTTCAACGACTTCAACACGCCGTTCGTGCTCTTCGGCAAGGCGGCGCCCGAAGCGGCCGACCTGATCTCCCTGCACATCTACCAGTCCTCGTTCCAGACCTGGAACTTCGGCACCGGCTCGGCGATGTCCGTCCTGCTGCTGCTCTTCCTCCTCCTCGTCACGGGCGTCTATCTGCTGATCACCAGCCGAGGAAGGAAGGCCGGCGATGTCTGAGCCCGCCCGGCGGGGGTCGCCCCGCTCCCCGATGGCGGCGCCCCGCTCCTTCCTGTGGACCCGGCGCGTCTTCCTCACCCTGCTCACCGGATTCGTCCTGCTGCCGGTGTACGTGATGGTCTCCAGCTCCCTCAAGCCGCTGGCGGACGTATCGGAGAAGTTCCAGTGGCTCCCCTCGGAGCTCACCGTCCGGCCGTACATCGACATCTGGCGCACCGTCCCGCTCGCCGACTACTTCGTGAACTCCCTGATCGTCGCGGTCGCGGCGACCGTGTGCTCCGTCGTGGTCGCGGTCTTCGCGGCCTACGCGGTCAGCCGCTACGGCTTCCGCGGCAAGCGGGTCTTCACGGTGACCGTGCTGTCGACCCAGATGTTCCCCGGGATCCTCTTCCTGCTGCCGCTGTTCCTCATCTACGTCAACATCGGCAACGCCACCGGGATCGCCCTCTTCGGCTCGCGCGGCGGTCTGATCCTCACCTACCTCACCTTCTCGCTGCCGTTCTCCATCTGGATGCTGATCGGCTACTTCGACTCGATCCCCCGGGACCTCGACGAGGCGGCCAAGGTCGACGGCTGCGGCCCCGTCGGCGCCCTGTTCCGGGTGGTCGTCCCCGCGGCCGTGCCGGGCATCGTCGCCGTCGCCGTCTACGCGTTCATGACCGCCTGGGGCGAGGTTCTCTTCGCCTCCGTGATGACCAACGACACCACCCGCACCCTCGCCATCGGCCTCCAGGGCTACGCCACGCAGAACGACGTGTACTGGAACCAGGTCATGGCCGCCTCTCTCGTCGTGAGCGTGCCCGTCGTCGTCGGCTTCCTCCTTCTCCAGCGCTATCTCGTCGCAGGCCTCACCGCGGGTGCGGTCAAGTGACGCTCTTCTTCCCACCGATGTCAGAGAGGTCCTCCGTGTCCGAACCCACCGACGCCCGCGCGCTCGACCTGGACGCCTTCCCCGCCGGCTTCTCCTGGGGCACCGCGACCTCCGCCTACCAGATCGAGGGCGCCGTGACCGAGGACGGCCGCGGCCCGTCCATCTGGGACACCTTCTCCCGTACGCCCGGCGCCATCGACAACCGCGACCACGGCGACGTCGCCTGCGACCACTACCACCGCTGGCCCGAGGACATCGCCCTGATGCGCGACCTCGGCGCCGACGCGTACCGCCTCTCGATCGCCTGGCCACGCGTCTTCCCGGCCGGTGACGGCCCACTGAATCCGCCGGGTCTCGACTTCTACGACCGGCTCGTCGACGGCCTCCTGGACGCGGGGATCACCCCCTCGGTCACCCTCTACCACTGGGATCTGCCCCAGGCGCTCCAGGACCGGGGCGGCTGGGCGGAGCGGGAGACCGCCGAACACTTCGCCCGGTACGCCGGTGTGGTCGCCGCCCGTCTCGGTGACCGTGTCGGCCAGTGGGCCACGCTCAACGAGCCGCTCTGCTCGGCGTGGATCGGCCACCTCGAAGGGCGCATGGCCCCCGGCCTCACCGACCTCACCACCGCCGTGCGCGCCTCCTACCACCTGCTCCTCGGTCACGGTCTCGCGGCACAGGCCGTCAGGGCCGCCGTCCCCGACGCCCAGGTCGGCATCGTCACCAACCACTCCACCGTCGCGCCCGCCTCCACCCGGCCCGAGGACATCGCGGCCGCCGCCCGCATGGACGGCCACACCAACCGCTGGTGGCTCGACCCCGTGTACGGGCGCGGGTTCCCCGCAGACATGCGCGAGCTGTACGGCGTCGAGCTGCCCGAACGGCCGGGCGACCTCGACACCATCGCCGCTCCGCTCGACTGGCACGGCGTCAACTACTACTTCCCCGTCACCGTCGCCGACGACCCCGCGGGACCTGTCCCGTACGCCCGTGAGCTCCGCCTGCCGGACGTGCCCCGCACCGGCATGGACTGGCAGATCGACGGCGACGGTCTCGAGGCGATCCTCATGCGGCTCACCGACGACTACGGCGCGCGCCGCCTGTACGTCACCGAGAACGGCTCCGCCTTCCCCGACACCGTCGGTCCGGACGGGACGGTGGACGACCCCGAGCGGACCGCGTACCTGGAGGAGCACGTGGCCGCCTGCGCCCGTGCCGTGCGCAAGGGCGTGCCGCTCGCCGGGTACTACGCGTGGTCCCTGCTCGACAACTTCGAGTGGGCCTACGGCTACGACAAGCGCTTCGGCCTCGTCCACGTCGACTACGCCACGCAGCGGCGGACCGTGAAGGGGAGCGGCCGCAGATACGCGGACATCATCCGCGCCCACCGGGGGCTCACCGGCTGACGGGCGCTCGCCACCGGCGGCCGACGGCAGGGTTTCCGCTCCCACGAGGGGGGAGCGGAAACCCTGCATTCGCGCGCCCCTGGGCCTGATCCCCTAGGTGATCCGAGGCTTAAGGCAAGCCGAAAGAAAAGCCTTGTCAGGGTTATTGACCGTCAGAAACGGCGCCGGGCAGGGTGTCCGGGAGCGCTCTCCCGCTTTCGTTTCCTTCCAAGGAGCCCCGCATGTCTCCTCTTGGGCAACACCCACCCCTCACGTCGCAGAGAGGCACACCAGTACCAGCGTCAGCACCGGCGCCGGCGTCAGCACCGGCGCCCGCTCCCGTCCCCGTGCCGGCAGCCGCACGGCCATGGGCGCGGCGCGGTATCGCCGCGGCCGTGGCCACGGCCCTCGCCGGAACGCTGCTCGCCCTGGCCCCGGCCCCCGGAGCCCAGGCGGCCGCCGTGCCGGCCTCGCAGGGCAAGCCCGTCACCGCCTCCAGCGTGGAGCAGCCCGGCACCGCGGCCGCGGCCGCCGTGGACGGCGACCTCGGCACCCGCTGGTCCAGCGCCTTCTCCGACAACCAGTGGCTCCAGGTCGATCTGGGCGCCCCCACCGCGCTCGACCGGGTGGAACTCCGCTGGGAGGCGGCCTACGCCAAGGCCTACCGCATCGAGCTGTCCACCAACGGCACCGACTGGACGTCCGCGTACGCCACGACGACCGGGGCCGGCGGCACGGAATCCGTCCCCGTCTCCGGCACCGCGCGCTACGTACGCCTCCAGGGCGTCACGCGCGCCACCGGATACGGCTACTCGCTCTGGGAGTTCCAGGTGTACGGCACCGACGGCGGCCCGACGCTCCCCGGCGGCGGCGACCTCGGGCCGAACGTACACGTCTTCGACCCGTCCACACCCGGCATCCAGGCCAAGCTCGACGAGGTCTTCCGGCAGCAGGAATCCGCGCAGTTCGGCAGCGGCCGGCACGCCTTCCTCTTCAAGCCCGGCACGTACAACGGGCTCAACGCGCAAATTGGCTTCTACACCCAGATAGCCGGTCTCGGCCTGCGCCCCGACGACACCTCGATCAACGGCGATGTGACCGTCGACGCGGGCTGGTTCAACGGCAACGCCACCCAGAACTTCTGGCGCTCCGCCGAGAACCTGGCCCTCACCCCGGTCAGCGGCACCAACCGCTGGGCCGTCTCCCAGGCCGCCTCCTTCCGCCGGATGCACGTGAAGGGCGGTCTCAACCTCTCACCCAACGGCTACGGCTGGGCCAGCGGCGGCTACATCGCCGACAGCAAGGTCGACGGGCAGATCGGCAACTACTCGCAGCAGCAGTGGTACACGCGCGACAGCGCCATCGGCGGCTGGTCGAACTCCGTGTGGAACCAGGTCTTCTCCGGCGTCGAAGGCGCCCCCGCCACCAGCTTCCCCGAGCCCCGCTACACCACCCTCGACACCACCCCGATCTCCCGCGAGAAGCCCTTCCTCACCTACGAGGGCGGGGAGTTCAAGGTCTTCGCGCCCGCCAAGCGCGTCAACGCGCGCGGCACCTCGTGGGCGAACGGCACCCCGCAGGGCGAGTCGATCCCGCTGAGCCGGTTCTACGTCGTCAAGCCCGGCGCCACCGCCGCCACGATCAACGCGGCCGTCGCCCAGGGCCTGCACCTGCTCTTCACTCCCGGCGTCTACCACGTCGACCGCACCCTGGAGATCAACCGGGCGAACACCATCGTCCTGGGCCTGGGACTGGCGACCATCATCCCGGACAACGGCGTGACCGCCATGCGGGTCGGTGACGTCGACGGCGTCCGGCTGGCCGGTTTCCTCATCGACGCCGGGCCCGTCAACTCGCCGACCCTGCTGGAGGTCGGCCCCGCCGGAGCGGCCGCCGACCACGCCGCCAACCCCACCACCGTGCAGGACGTCTACCTCCGCATCGGCGGAGCCGGCGCGGGCAGGGCGACCACCAGCATGGTCGTCAACAGCGACGACACGATCATCGACCACACCTGGGTCTGGCGGGCCGACCACGGCGAGGGCGTCGGCTGGGAGACCAACCGGGCCGACTACGGCGTCCGCGTCAACGGCGACGACGTGCTCGCCACCGGACTGTTCGTCGAGCACTTCAACAAGTACGACGTGGAGTGGTACGGCGAGCGGGGCCGCACGATCTTCTTCCAGAACGAGAAGGCGTACGACGCCCCGAACCAGGCCGCCATCCAGAACGGCGCCACCAAGGGCTACGCCGCCTACCGCGTCGACGACTCGGTCACCACCCATGAGGGCTGGGGCCTCGGCAGCTACTGCTACTACAACGTCGACCCGACGATCCGGCAGGCACACGGCTTCAAGGCGCCCGTGAAGCCGGGCGTGAAGTTCCACAGCCTGCTCACGGTCTCGCTCGGCGGCAACGGCCACTTCGACCACGTCATCAACGACATCGGAGCGCCCACGGCCGGCAGCGACACCATCCCCTCGACCGTCGTCTCCTTCCCCTGACCCACCCCGCCGGTGTCCGCCGTCACGGCGGACACCGGCCCTCCGGCCCCCCTCCCCCGACGAGGGGGCCGCTCTAGACCGCGGCGCGTTCGCCCGTCGGCTCGACGATCATGATCTGAACGTGCGAGGGGGCGTAACTGCGTGCCTTGCGGATCAACTTGGTCAGATGGAACTTGGGCCGCTGCACGGCGACATGGATGGGCGCGGGCATCGCCGGGTTCCGCGGCGGGACCACGGCGCCCGGCGGCAGGGCCGCACCGGGCCGGAGCCGCACGCCGATCAAGGCGTGCGGGTCGCCCGGCGGGGTCGCCACGGCGAACTGGGAGACGTCGGACCACGGCAGCAGCACATTGCCGACGCGCACACCGGCCGCGTCGAACTGGAACGCCGTACGCCGCTGTTCGAACCAGGAGATGATGAAGGGCAGGACCGCGACGATCACCGCGCCGCCCTGGACCTCGAGCCCCCAGCCGAGCAGGAGGGCGAGCGCCACGACCCCGATGATCGCTCCCCACAATCCCGCCAGGTCCCTGGGGGAGAACGGGTGGGTGACCCGGAAGCGCTCCCATCGCGCCCGGCGGCGGGCGGGCGCGGTGCCGGGTGAGCGATCGACGTTCGACATGGTGACAGGTCCTCTCTTGATGACGTGGCAGACCCTCTCGCGTCGCGGTGGAATGGCGATGAAATCCTGCTGATGCGAGCGAGCGTTCGGATGAGCGAGCGCATACGGAGGAGGCCGCGGGGGCATGGGGGAATCGGTGAGGGGTGTGGATCCGGTGGCACGGCTGCTGCGGATCGACCTGCTGGGACAGGTCGGCGTCCGCCGCGGTGAGGAGCCGCTCGACATCGGTCCCGTACGGCGACAGGCGGTCCTCGCCGCGCTGGTCCTGCGTGACGGGACCTTGATCACCCGTCAGCAGCTGCTCGACGACGTGTGGGGAGCCGAGCCACCGGGAACGGGCCACCGGGTTCTGCCGAGTTACGTCTACCCCCTGCGGAAGGCGCTGGACGCGCCCGGCACCGGGATCGGACAGTCGGCGATCCGCGGCGAGCGCGGCGGCTACCGCTTCGTCCCCCGGGCGGCGTCGACGGACGTGGCCGAGCTGACCGAACGGGCGGCCGAGAGCCGGCGGGCGAAGGCCGCCGGCAGCCTCGACACCGCCGTGGAGCACTGCGCCCGGGCACTCGGCCTGTTCCGCGGCGAACCGCTGGCCGGGCTGCCGGGACCCTTCGCCGACGCGGAGCGTCAGCGGCTCGCCCAGCAGCGGCGCGCGCTGCACCAGGAGCGGGTGGAGTGCCTGGTCCTCCTCGGCCGCTTCGCGGACGCCCTGGACGGCCTCGCGGCCCCTGCTCTGGCCCAGCCGTACGACGAGGCCCTCGCCGCCCTGCGCATGCGGGCGCTGTACGGCAGCGGCCGGCAGGCGGAGGCGCTCGCCTTCTACCGGGAGACGCGCAACCGGCTCCTCGAGGAGCTGGGGCTGGAGCCCGGCGAGGAGCTCCGGCGGATCCACCAGGGCGTTCTGCGCCGGGACGACGCCCTGCTGCTCGGCGACGGCGTCACGCGCCCACACGCGGCCGGGCGGCCCGTGCCCGCGCCGGAGCGCCCGCGGCGGCCCCGCGTCGACCTGCCCGGCGACACCGCGTGCCTCGTCGGCCGCGAGGCCGAACTCGCCCTGCTCACCGCCCCGGTGCCCACCGGAGCCGTGTCCGTGGCGGCCGTGGACGGAACGGCGGGGGTGGGCAAGACCGCGCTCGTGGTCCGCGCGGGCTGGACGCTCCACGGCCAGTACCCGGACGGCTGCCTGTTCGTGGACCTTCGCACGCACGACGGGGCTCAGGAGAGCGTCGGACCCCAGCGGGCTCTGCGCCGGCTGCTGCGCGCGATCGGAAGCGACGTCAGTGACCTCCCGGACGACCTGGACGACCTGGTCGCGGCCTGGCGTGCGGCGACGAGTTCGCTGCGGCTGCTCCTGGTCGTCGACGACGCCCGCAGCGCGGAGCAGGTGCGCCCGCTGCTGCCCGCCGGGCCGGGCAGCCGGGTTCTGGTCGCCGGGCGCGGGCGGCTGCCGGACCTCGACGCCGATCTGCGGCTCTCCGTCGAGCCGCTCGACACGGGAGCGGCGGTCGAGCTGCTCCGGCAGCTTCTTGGCGAGGAGCGCGCGGACAGCGAGCCGCAGGCCGCGCGCGAACTCGCCCGGCGCTGCGGCGGACTGCCGCTGGCACTGCGGATCACGGGCGCCCGGCTCCAGCACCGCCCGTCCTGGACCATGGCCCACCTCGCGGGCCGGATGCCTGACGACGAGCACGGCCTCGACGAACTGAGGGCCGGGGACCGCAGCGTGGAAGCCGCCTTCCGGCTCTCGTACGAGCAGCTCCCGCCCGAACTGCGGCGCGCGTTCCGTACGTTGGGGACGTCACCGACGTACGCCTTCGACGGACTCACCCCCGCCGTCATGCTCGGCTGCTCCCGCGAGAGGGCCGAAGACCTCATGGAGCGGCTCGTCGACGCGAGCCTGCTCCAGCAACCCCGGCCCGACCGCTATCGACCGCATGATCTCGTCAGGGCCCACGCGCGGCGGCTCGCCGAGGCGACGCCCGAGGAGGCCGCCGCCGACCGCGCGGCGGTGCTGCGGCTCTACGTCGCCGCAGGGCGCGGCGCCGGAGACTGGGGTCCCGAGGGCTTCCCGAGCGGCCCCGACCTCACGGGGTCGCCCTTCGCCGGCTGGAGGGCCGCGTCCGCGTGGCTGGAGGCCGTCGGCGGTGAACTGGTCGACGTGGTGGCGCACGCGGTCGCCGCCGGGGAGTACGACCACGCCTGCTGGATCGCCGAGAGCCTGGTCGACCACCTGGTCCGCCAGGGCCGCTCCCACGAGTGCCGTGCCGCGCTGGAACTGGCCCTGCCGTACGCGGAGATGGCCACCGACCGGCGGATGCCCGCCTCCCTGCGGAACTGCCTGGGCGTCACCGACATCTACCAGGGGAGGTTGCGGCAGGCGCACGCCTGGTTCGCCGACGCGCTGCGCTGCGCCCGGAGCCAGGGCGACCCCCTGGACCAGGCCCGGGCGATCGCCGGGATGGGCATCGTGGAGTGGCCTCTCGGCCGGACCGAGGAGGCCGTCGCCCACCTGAGGGAGGCGGCGGAGCGGGCGACGGTGCTCGACGACAACTGGCTGGCAGGGATGGTGACCTGCAACCTCGGCGCCATCCAGGCCCGGCAGGGGCGGCACGAGCACGCACTCGGGCACTACGAATCCGCCCTGGGACTCGCCGAGAAGAACGGCCGCCCCGGACTGATCGCCAAGTTCCTGTGCTTCGCAGCCGACGCGCAGATCGCCTTAGGCCGCCACGCGGAGGCCGCGAGCCTGGTGGGACGGGCCGTCGAACTGGCCCGTGACGCGGGCGAAGAGGAACTGCGCACGGTCACGCTGACGCGGCTCGGAGTGGTGGAACGGGGCAGGGGCCGGCCTCACAGGGCCGTGGACCTCCACCAGGAGGCCCTGTCCACGCTCACCGAGCGCACCAGCACATGGCTCGAGATGGATGTCCGCATCCGGCTGGGCCAGAGCTACGCGGCGGCCGGCCGCGGGGCCGAGGCGCGGCAGCAGTTCCGGGCAGCGCTGGCCCTCCCCGGAGCCTCCGACCACGTCCCCGCGTACGACCTGGCACTCGACGGCCTGAACAACTGCTGAGCGCGCCTGCGCCGTCAGCGTCCCCGGCCGGCGTCGTGCCCCCGCGACGGTCCGGTCCGCCCGATGTGCGGAACCCGGGCATGGGGTACTTCCCCATGCCCGGAGTGGTCGAGCACGGCACCCGGATCCGCACACCGCAACGGCGGCTCAGGGCAGGGCCCGACGGGGCCCTGGGGCCGTGTCGGGCCCCTCCGCCGGTGCCGCGGTGGTGGCGGTGGGCCGGTCGTCGTAGGCGAGGAGGTGGGCGAGGAGCAGGCCGGTCGCGCGCCGGCTCAAGGAACGGGCGGCCTCGATGAGCCGGGGGTGCTGGTGGGCCGGCAGCGACAGGGCGACGCTGGACGCCCGGCCGGGCAGCCCGAGGGAGTACGCGACACAGACCTCGGTCCTGGAGTACTCCAGGAGGTCGAACTGG
Source organism: Streptomyces sp. NPDC012508 (assembly GCF_042902595.1). Classification (NCBI taxonomy): domain Bacteria; kingdom Bacillati; phylum Actinomycetota; class Actinomycetes; order Kitasatosporales; family Streptomycetaceae; genus Streptomyces; species Streptomyces sp. NPDC012508. Next base: position 420,546 of record NZ_JBIBEO010000001.1, on the reverse strand, counting down.
GCCGCGTGGGGGCCGTGCCCGTCGAGGGTCTCGATCAGGGCGCGGGGGTTCGTGATGGTGCGGTCGGTGAGCTGGATGGAGGGGTAGCGGGTGAGGTGGTCCATGCGGGAGGCGAAGTCGAGCTGGGCCAGGAGGCTCTTGCCGACGGCGCTGGCATGGCCGGTGTCGGTGAAGGGCGCCCACTCGTCGACCGGCGGGGCCGTCGGGCTGTGTGCGGCTTCGTGGATGGTGATCTCGCCGTCGGTGTAGCTGCTGAGGTAGACCGCCGCGTCGAGTTCGTCGCGGAGACCGGCGAGGGCGTTCCTGAGGAGCTCGCCGTCGGAGTCGGGCCCGGTCACCAGCTTCATCAGCGGCCCGGGGTGGTGGGAGCCGGCGACGGTGTCGACAAGACGCTGGCCCCGGAGCCATTCCAGCAGCAGGGCGGTGGCGTTCAGGGACATCCGCCCGCGCCGCGCGAGGGTGCGGGTGTCGGTCCCGTCTCCGGCGCAGATGTGCTGGAGCAGGTCCCTGGCCCGTTGGGTGGCCTGCCACCGGACCGGAACCACGGCGGGGGACCGGTCGCGCCGGGCCATGTCCGTGAGGACGGCCGGCCGCAGGGCGTTCGCCGACCACCAGGGCTCCTGCCCGTGCTCGCCCGGGCCCGACGCACCGGCCGCCTCGCGCGACATCGGCGCGGCGACGGCCTCGGTGTCGGTTTCGCTCTCGGCCTCCGTCTCGCTCTCGCTCTCGGTCTCGACAGGCAGCCGGGGGAGAGCGAGGACCAGTCCGGACTCCTGCCCTCCCGGCAGCGCGGTGAGCCTCGGCCGGCGCCCCTCCGCCTCTCCGCCCGCCGGGGTGTGCCTGTACTCGTTCGGCACCAGGGGCGCGGGCACGAGGAAGAGCTGAGGCTGCGCGTCGACCTCCGTGCCGAGCGCCGGACCACCGTCCGCGGCGGACGGCTCCCCACCGCCGCGTTCGCGTGAGTGCCCGTCACCGGCCGCCCCCGGACGTGGCGTTCCGGGGTCGGCCCGGAGCATCTCCTCGGGGACGCGGAGCCGGGTGCGGACCTCCTCGTAGTACCGGGGGTCCTCAGGGACGGCGGTCGCCGTGCCGGGGCCCGGGCGCCGGTGACCGAGCGCGCTCAGCAGCCGGGTGGCGTCCCCGTGTCCGTGCCGGGCGGCCTCCGCGACCAGGTAGGCCGCCTCGTCGGCCCACTCCCCGCCGGCCCGGAGCGCGACCACGGCCAGCCGGAACAGGGCACCCGGGTGTCCGGCCGAGGCCGCCTCCCCGAGCCACTGCGCGGCGGCGACGAGCTCGTCCCGGGCGAGCGCCTTCGAGCCGAGGCGGTAGAGCGAGTTCGCCCGCTCGCGTTCCTCGCGGCCTGTCTCGTACGTGTCGGTCAGGGGGCCGAACTCCCCCTCTGGCCGGTCCCAGAAGTCCGGAGGCCCGGTCAGCCGGCCCATCAGTTCCACGAGCCCGGCCGGGACGTCCGGCGCCGGGCGGCCGCCGCTGTCCGCGTTGAAGCGGCTCACAACCGTCACCTGTCCTTCTTCAAGCATCGTGTCGTCTTCCGGTGCTCGTCGCGGATGAACGCGACCAGGGCGTCCCGCAGTTCGAGCACCGCCTTGTACCGCTCCCGGTGGAGCCGGTCCGTACGCATCCCGAGCGAGGCCGCGATCTCCCCGTCGCTGAGTCCCTGGCTCTGGAGCCGTACGACCTGGCGACGGCGGCTCGGCGGCATCGCGTCGATGGCGGGCCGCACGAGATCCTCCAGCGGATCGAACTCGCCTACCGCCGGTCGCTGCTCGGGCATCGAGGCCGTCAGGCCGTCGCCCGCCAGCTCCAGCCGTCCCTCGGCCCTGAGCCGGTCCCGAGCCAGGTTCCAGGCCGCGGTCCGCAGATAGGCCGGGACGTTGACCGTCTCGTCGAGCTCACCCCTGGCGGCCTTGCGCGCCACGCGCAGGAACGCCTCCTGGGCTATGTCCTGACAGGCCTGGAGCGACAGCTTCTCGTCGCTCCGCCTCCGCAGCGCGTGGGGCTCCCGGCCGATGAACACCGGGTAGTGGTCGTACAGTCGCTGCCCGACCCCACCGTCCACCGCGAGCGCCGCTCCCTCCCGCGTCTCACCGTCTACCACGGGGCGCGCTCCTCCGCCGAGGACGCGTCCGCCGCCCCGGGTGCGTCCGCCGCCCCGGATACGTGCGCCGTCCGGCCGGGGTCCGTCGTCATCACGATCCGGACGGTGACGACGGCGGCCTCGTCGTCGGCGACCACGGCGCCCTTCGTGCCTCCTCCGTCCCGTCGCCGGACTCCGTACAGGTGCACCGCGGCGGTGAGCCCGGGGATCACCACGCTCATCAACGCCGGGACGATCCCGGTCCACTCGAAGGGCGCCGTCATCTGAGTCGATCTCCATCTGTTCCGAAGGGGGCGCGGTACGCGCCCTCGCCTCACAGACGGCCGGGCCCTGCCCGTTCTCCCTCCTGGACCGGAAGTACCCGGAACTGACCATATGTCTGACCGAAGATGACCGATCTTGCCCGGCTTGCCCCGGATCGGTCACGCCCACCCTGTGTTCGGTCGGAATTAGGTTAGGCTAACCTGTGTGGCGTGAGAGTTGGTGAAGAAAGCCCGCAGGCCACGGCCGTGCGCGGTCACGCCCTGTCGGCCACAGAGGTCACCGTCGCCTACGACGGTGTCGATGTCGTGCACGACGCGGCCGTGACGCTGCGACCCGGCGAAGTGACCGTGCTCGTCGGGCCGAACGGCAGCGGAAAGTCGACGCTCCTGCGGACGATCGCCCGTCTGCAGCGGCCCCGGAGCGCCACGCTGACCATCGACGCCGACACGGACGGCCTCGCCCTGACGCCCCGCGAGTTCTCGCGGCACGTGGCGCTGCTGACGCAGGGTCGCCCCACACCCAGCGGGCTGACCGTACGGGACGTCGTCGAGTTCGGCCGCTACCCGTACCGCGGCCGCTGGGGCACGTCGGACCCGGGCGGCAAGGCCGCGGTGGACCGCGCGCTCGGCATGACGGGCGTCGAGGAATTCGCCGACCGCGGCGCCGAGTACCTCTCCGGAGGACAGCTCCAGCGGGTGTGGCTCGCGGGCTGCCTCGCGCAGGAGACCGGCGTGCTGCTGCTCGACGAGCCGACGACCTATCTCGACCTGCGGTACCAGATCGAACTCCTCGACCTCATCCGCGACCTGGCCGACGACCACGGCATCGCCGTCGGCGTCGTCCTGCACGACCTCGACCAGGCCGCGGCCGTCGCCGACCGGATCGTGCTGCTCCGAGCGGGACGGATCATCGCCGAAGGCCGCCCCGAACACGTCCTGACCGCACCCCGGCTGACGGACACGTACGGCATCCGCATCGAGGTCGACACCGACCCCACCACAGGCCGGCTGCGCACACGCGCCATCGGCCGCCATCACACGCGAAGCGAAAGGCTCAGCCCCACCCCATGAGACGCCTCCTCCTCACCGCCGCGGTCGCCACCACGGCGGCGCTCACCCTGACCGCCTGCGGGACCACCGAGCCCGCCAAGGACGACGCGAAGAAGACCGCGGAGCCCATCACCCTCACCGACTCCACCGGCACCAAGGTGACGCTCGACGGACCCGCCAAGAAGGTCGTCGGCACCGAGTGGAACGTCGTCGAGACCCTGATCTCCCTCGGCGTCGACCCCGTCGGCGTCGCCGACGTCAAGGGCTACAAGACGTGGGACACCGCGGTCCCGCTGAAGAACGACCCCAAGGACATCGGTACGCGGGGCGAGCCGAGCGTGGAGACCGTCGCCGGTCTGAAGCCCGACCTCATCGTCGCCACCAACGACCTGCCCCCGGCCGCCGTGAAGCAGCTGCGCAAGGTCGCCCCGGTGCTGGAGGTCAAGGCGGCCGACGCGGCCGACCCGATCGGCCGGATGACGAAGAACCTCGACCTCATCGCGCAGGCCACCGGCACCACCGAGCAGGCCGGCAAGCTCAAGACCGCGTTCGAGACGAAGCTCGCCGAGGGCAAGAAGGCCCTGGCCGACGCCGGACTGGCCGGCAAGCCGTACGCCTTCGCCGACGGCTACGTCGTCTCCAACCAGGTCTCGATCCGCCCGTTCACCAGCGGCTCCCTCATCGGCGCCGTCAACGAGAGGCTCGGCCTGAAGAACGCCTGGACGGTCGAGGGCGACCCGGCCTACGGCCTCGGTACCACCGACGTCGAGGGCCTCACCAAGCTCGGTGACGGCACGCACTTCGCGTACATCAGCAACAACGGCGACCCGAGCAGCACCCCGTTCGACGGCGTCCTGAAGAAGGACAAGGTGTGGACCTCGCTCTCGTTCGTGAAGAAGGGCGACACCCACCGACTGCCCGACGGCATCTGGATGTTCGGCGGCACCGAGTCGATGAACCAGTACGTCGACTCCGTCGTGAAGGCGCTGACGAAGTAACCCCCATGGCCGTCACCGCACCTTCCTCCGCCACCCTTCCGTCGGCGGCCGCGTCCCGGACGGGCGCGGCCGCGGTGACGGCCGCACTGCTCCTCCTCGTCGCCGGCTTCGCGCTCGTCGACATCACCCAGGGCACCGCCTCCGTCGGCGCGTCCGAGGTCTGGAAGGCCTTCACCGGCCGGGCCGACCCGTCCGACGCGTCCGTCGTCATCGCCTCGCGCCTGCCGAGAATGGCCGCCGGACTGCTCGTCGGCGCCGCGCTCGGCATGGCCGGCGCCGCCCTCCAGGCCGTCAGCCGCAACGTGCTCGCCTCGCCCGACACCCTCGCCGTGAACGCGGGCTCCTATCTGGCCCTCGGACTGGCCGCCGTCAGCGGAGTCTCACTCCCGCTGCTCGCCTCCTCGGGCGTCGCGTTCGTCGGCGGACTCGCCGCGGCGGCCGTCGTCCTCGGCCTCTCCGGCCTGGGCGCCGGTACCGTGCGGCTCGTGCTCGCCGGCAGCGCGCTCCTGCTCGGCCTGACCGCCGTCACCGAGGGGCTGCTCCTGCTGTTCCCCCAGCAGACGGTGGGCCTCTTCGCCTGGAACCAGGGCAGCATCTCCCAGAACGGGTTCGACGGTGTGCTCCAGATGGCACCGATCGGACTCCTCGGCCTCGTCGGGCTGCTGCTCATCGCCCGCAGGGTCGACGCCCTGGCACTCGGCGACGACGCGGCCCGCGGCCTCGGCGTGCCTGTGCGCTCCACCCGCGTCACGGCGGTCGTGCTCGCGGCCATGCTCTCCGCGGCGGCCGTCACGCTCGCCGGCCCGATCGGCTTCGTCGGCCTGTGCGCCCCCGCCCTCGTCCGCCCGCTCGTCCGCCGGTTCCGCGGCTTCTCCCGCGCGCGAGCCGGACTTCCGGTGGCGGGTCTCGTCGGCGCGGCCCTCGTCATGGGTTCGGACGTGCTGCTGCGCGCCATCGTGCCGGCGGACACGGCGGTCGCCGTGCCGACCGGTGTCGTCACCAGCCTGGTCGGCGCCGTCTTCCTCATCGTGATGGCGACACGGGCACGCGACACCGCCGGAGCCGCCGCGGCCGACCGGCTGCGCATCCGGAGCCGGGCCGTCTTCCTGACCACCACCGCCGTACTGGTGGCGGTGCTGGTGGGCGTCACGATCGCCGCCGTCCTGCTGGGCGACAGCAAACTGCTCCTCGGCGACGTCATGAACTGGGCGCAGGGCAGGGCGGGGCAGACCACGACCTTCATCCTGGACAGCCGGGTCCCCCGGGTCCTCGCGGCGCTCCTCGCCGGCGCGGCACTCGCCCTGGCCGGAACGCTCGTCCAGGCCGTCACCCGCAATCCGCTCGCCGAGCCCGCGACCCTGGGCGTCTCCGGCGGCGCCGCGCTCGGCGCCGTACTCCTCGTCACGACCGTTCCGCTCGCGAGTTCGTGGAGCGTCGCGGGCGCCGCCTTCGTGGGCGCGGCGATCAGTTCGGTCGTGGTCTTCGGACTCGCCGCACGCGGCGGCTTCCAGCAGAACCGGCTCGTCCTCGTCGGCTTCGGAGTCGCCACCGGTACGGCCGCGCTGATCAACCTGCTCATCGTCCTCACCGACCCGTTCAACGCGACCAAGGCCCTCACCTGGCTGTCCGGTTCCACCTACGGGCGGACCCTGGCGGACGCGGTGCCTCTGGTGGCTGTGCTCGCCGTGGGCGGGGTCGCCGCGGTCCTGCGGCGTACCGAGCTCGACCTCCTGTCGCTCGACGAGGACACCCCACGGCTCCTGGGCCTCGGCGTGGAGCGCGGCCGGCTCGGCTTCCTGGCCCTGAGCGTCCTGCTCACTGCCACCGCCGTCGCCGCTGCGGGCACCATCGGCTTCGTGGGCCTCGTCGCCCCGCACGCGGCCCGTGCCCTCGTGGGCAGGCAGCACACGCGCGTGGTCCCGGTCGCGGTCCTCCTCGGCGCCGTACTCGTCTGCACCGCGGACCTGTTGGGCCGTACGGTGATCGCCCCGGCCCAGCTCGGTGCCGGCATGATGACCGCCGTTATCGGAACGCCGTACTTCCTCTACCTCCTCGTCCGCGGCCGCCGCTAGCGCGGACGGACCGATCGGACGGACCGCACGGCACAGCACGCGAGCACCGTCACCGCCCTCCCGGCGGTGACGGGGCTCGCGTGCGTCGCGTCCGGCTCAGGCTCCGACGTACTCCGCGAGGTGCTCGCCGGTGAGGGTGGAACGGTCGGCGACGAGCTTCGCGGGCGTGCCCTCGAAGACGACCTTGCCGCCGTCGTGGCCGGCTCCGGGGCCGAGGTCGATGATCCAGTCGGCGTGCGCCATGACGGCCTGGTGGTGCTCGATGACGATGACCGACTTGCCCGAGTCGACGAGCCGGTCGAGCAGGCCGAGCAGCTGCTCCACGTCCGCGAGGTGGAGGCCGGTGGTCGGCTCGTCGAGGACGTAGACACCCCCCTTGTCGCCCATGTGGGTGGCCAGCTTGAGCCGTTGCCGCTCGCCGCCGGAGAGGGTGGTGAGCGGCTGGCCGAGCGTGAGGTAGCCGAGCCCGACGTCGGTGAGCCGCTCCAGGATCTTGTGCGCGGCCGGGGTCGCCGCGTCGCCGGAGCCGAAGAACTCCTCGGCCTCGGTCACCGACATCGCCAGCACCTCGCTGATGTCGCGGCCGCCGAGGTGGTACTCGAGCACCTCCGCCTGGAACCGCTTGCCCTCACAGTCCTCGCAGGGTGTGGCGACGCCCGCCATCATCGCCAGGTCGGTGTAGATGACCCCGGCGCCGTTGCAGGTGGGGCACGCGCCCTCGGAGTTGGCGCTGAAGAGCGCCGGCTTGACGCCGTTGACCTTCGCGAACGCCTTGCGGATCGGGTCCAGCAGACCGGTGTACGTCGCCGGGTTGCTGCGCCGCGAGCCGCGGATCGGCGTCTGGTCGACCGACACGACGGGCTCGCCGGCCGGAATCGATCCGTGCACGAGGGAGCTCTTGCCGGAGCCGGCGACACCGGTGACGACGACCAGCGCGCCGAGCGGGATGTCGACGTCGACGTCGCGCAGGTTGTTCGCCGTCGCGCCGCGGATCTCCAGCGTGCCGGAGGGAGTGCGCACCGACTCCTTGAGCGCGGCCCGGTCGTCGAGATGACGGCCGGTGATCGTGTCCCCGGCCCGCAGCTCCTCGACCGTGCCCTCGAAGCAGACCGTGCCGCCCGCCGTACCGGCACCGGGGCCGAGGTCGACGACATGGTCGGCGATCGCGATCGCCTCGGGCTTGTGCTCGACGACGAGCACCGTGTTGCCCTTGTCGCGCAGCCGCAGCAGCAGGTCGTTCATCCGCTGGATGTCATGGGGGTGGAGGCCGATGGTGGGCTCGTCGAAGACGTACGTGACATCGGTGAGCGAGGAGCCGAGGTGGCGGATCATCTTGACGCGCTGCGCCTCGCCGCCCGACAGCGTGCCCGCGGGCCGGTCGAGCGACAGATAGCCGAGGCCGATCTCGACGAACGAGTCGAGGGTCCGCTGCAGCGAGGCGAGCAGCGGCGCCACGGACGGCTCCTTCAGGCCACGGACCCATTCGGCGAGGTCCCTGATCTCCATCGCGCAGGCGTCGGCGATGGAGATCCGCTTGATCTTCGACGACCGCGCCCCCTCACTGAGCCGTGTCCCGTCGCACTCGGGGCAGACGGTGAAGGTGACGGCGCGCTCCACGAACGCCCGGATGTGGGGCTGCATCGATTCCTTGTCCTTGGACAGGAACGACTTCTGGATCTTGGGGATCAGCCCCTCGTAGGTGAGGTTGATGCCGTTGACCTTGATCTTGGTCGGCTCTCCGTAGAGGAAGGCCTGCATCTCCTTCTTCGTGTACCTGCGGATCGGCTTGTCCGGGTCGACGAATCCGGACTGCGCGTAGAGCTGCACGGTCCACTGGCTGTCGGACTTCCAGCCGGGGATGGTGAACGCGCCCTCGGCCAGCGACTTGGAGTCGTCGTAGAGCTGCGTCAGGTCGATGTCGGAGACCTTGCCCCGGCCTTCGCAGCGCGTGCACATGCCGCCGGTGCGCTGGAAGGTCGCCTTCACGGTCTTCGTCCTGGCGGCACCGCGCTCGACGGTGATCCCCCCGCTCGCCCGGACCGAGGCGGTGTTGAAGGAGTACGCGCTGGGCGGCCCGATGTGCGGCTTGCCGAGCCGGCTGAAGAGGATGCGCAGCATCGCGTGGGCGTCCGTTGCGGTGCCGACGGTGGAGCGCGGGTCGGCGCCCATCCGCTGCTGGTCGACGGTGATCACCGTCGTCAGACCGTCGAGCACGTCGACCTCGGGGCGGGCGAGCGTCGGCATGAAGCCCTGGACGAAGGTGCTGTACGTCTCGTTGATCAGCCGCTGCGACTCCGCGGCGATCGTGTTGAACACCAGCGAGCTCTTGCCCGAGCCGGAGACCCCCGTGAACACCGTCAGCCGGCGCTTGGGGATCTCGATGCTGACGTCCTTGAGGTTGTTCTCGCGCGCGCCGTGCACGCGGATCACGTCGTGACTGTCGGCACCGTGCGGTGCGGTCGACCGCGCGCCCTTCCTCGTGGCCATGCTGTCGTGTCTCCATCTGTGAGGCGGGGCCGCCTGCGCGGTCTCCGTCGATGTCGCCCCCGGCTCGGTCCCGGCGGATGTCGAGCGGGTACGTCCCTGGTTCTGCGTCGCCGTTCTCAGCAGTCGTTCTACGTCGCCGGCGCCCCGGGGGCAACGGCCGGCCGTCGGGGCGCCGGCGCTCACCGGTCCTGGAGCAGCCCGAGGACATTGCCGTCGGCGTCGGTGACCGTGGCCACCAGGCGGCCGCCGCCGACATCGTGCGCGGGCTCCTTCACGGTGGCACCGGCGGCCGTGACCTCGGCGATCTTCGCCTCGATGTCCGGTACGTGCCAGTAGGCCACCGGCCCGGTCATGCCCTGGGGTCCACCGCCCGGCACGAGCCCGATGTGCTGGCCCCCGGCCTCGAAGCCGACGTAGTACTCGCCGTCGACCTGGGGGTCGGTGCCGAGCAGCGCGGCGTACACCGCCTTGGCCTTCGCCAGGTCGGACACGGGGTGCAGGACGGTCTTGATGCCCTGGGTGGAAGAGGCGGTCATGGTCACTCCTGGAGTCGTGGTCCCGTAGGACGAGGTGGCTGGTGGGAGCCCCGGATCGTTGTGCGGGCCGCGCTCCGCGGCCCTCGGACGCCCACGACAGCCACGCTACGTGCGGCCCGGAGCGGGCGCTTCTCGATTCCTGACCGGTCTCGCGACGGGTCCTGGGAGGGGTCCGGGGAGGGGTGCCGCGACGGTGCTCGGGAGGGTTGCTCCCTTCCGTGGGAGGGCGGGTTCCTCGCTCCGGTGGGAGGGCGGGTTTCGCTCCGGTGGGCCGTGCCGCGTACGCCTCACGGAACGCGCCCCTCCGTACCCGGATCCGGGATCCCGAGGACCTCCAGGAACGCGGTCGCCGCGGGCGTCCGGCCGGTGCGACTCCAGACGACGTACTCCACGCGCGTCGGCGCGTCGGTGACCTCGATCGTGGTGACGCCGGGCAGCTGCGGCACGAAGGCGGCCGGGAGCAGGGCGACAGCGAGACCCTGCGCGACCAGCCGGGCCATGAAGAGGTCCGCGGTGCTGACCTCGAAGGCGACGTCCCTGCGCAGACCGGCGGCCGAGAAGGCCAGGTCGGACTGGACGCGCCCGGCCGTCCCGGCCGGCAGGTCCACGAACACCTCCGACGCGAGTGTGCGGAGGTCGACCGCCGGCTCGCCGGCGAGGGGATGGTCCGGCGCCACCACCGCCACGAGCCTGCCGCGGGCCAGTTCACGGGCCGCGACCCCCTGCGGCCGCACCGTCGTCGGAAGACCCAGGAACGCCACGTCGGCCGTGCCCTGCCGGACCTGCTCGGCGAGGTCCTCGCTCGCGCCCGCCCGCAGGCCGATGCGCACGTGCGGATACCGCCGGCGGAAGTCGCGCAGCGCGCCGGGGACGTCGACCGCGCCGACGGTCGGGATCAGCCCGACGGCGAGCCGTCCCCGTACCTCTCCCACCGCCGCTGCGACCTCGGCGGCCGCGCGCTCGGCGGCCTCCAGGCACTGGCGGGCGGCGGGGAGGAACGCCGCGCCGGCCGGGGTCAGCCGCACCCGGCGGCTCGTGCGGTCGAAGAGCCTCGCGCCCAGCTCCCGTTCCAGCCGCGCGATCTGGTGGCTGAGCGCGGACTGGACGACCAGGCAGCGCTCGGCGGCCCGGGTGAAGCTGTTCGTCTCGGCGACGGCGACGACGTACCGCATCTGCTGGAGATCCACGGATCCATCGTGAATCACGATCGATCGGCTGACAAACATGTGTTGGACTCATCGATCGTCGCCGACCGAGACTTCCGGACATGACCACTCCAGCCGCAGGGGCCCACCTGCGCGGCCATCTCTCCCGTACGCTCCTGACGGCGCTCGCCCCCGTCTCGTGGGGCACCTTCTACGTCGTCACCACCGAGCTGCTCCCGCCCGGACACCCGCTGTTCGCCGGACTTCTGCGTGCCCTGCCCGCCGGTCTGATCGCGCTGGCGATCGGCCGGACACTGCCGCAAGGAGCCTGGTGGGGGAGGGCCGCGGTGCTCGGTGTGCTCAACATCGGGCTGCTCTTCCCGCTGCTGACCGTCGCGGCCGAGCGTCTGCCGGGCGGCGTTGCGGCGACCCTCGCGGCGGCCCAACCGCTCGTCGTCGCGGGCCTGGCGGTGGTCGTCCTCCGAGAGCGGCCCACCGTCCGGCGGCTCGCCTGGGGTGTGGTCGGAGTGGTCGGCGTCGGCCTGGTGGTGATCGGGCCGAACGCTGCGTTCGACCTCGTCGGGGTCCTGGCGGGCCTCGGCAGCGCCGCCACGATGGCGCTCGGCGTGACGCTCACCAAACGCTGGGGGCGCCCCGGAGGCGTCGGTCCCGCCGCCTTCGCCGGGTGGCAACTCACGGCGGGAGGCCTCTTCCTGCTGCCCCTCACCCTCCTCGTCGAGGGCGCGCCTCCGGCGGTCGACCTGCCCGCCGCCCTGGGCTACCTCTGGCTCGGCGGGGTCGGTGGTCTGCTCGCCTTCGTCCTCTGGTTCCGTGGCCTCACAGCCCTGCCCGTCACCTCCGTCGCGGTGCTCGTCCTGCTCTCGCCGCTGGTCGCGGCCGCCCTCGGCGCCGCCCTGCTCGGTCAGACGCTCGGCCCGGTCCAGCTCCTGGGGTTCGGGCTCGCCCTCGCCTCGATCGTCGCAGGCCAGCTGCCACGGGGAGGCGGCCCGGACCGTTCGCCCGGAGGCGGCCCCGAACGTTCGCCCGGGAGTGACCCCGATCGTTCACCCGCTTGCCGGACCTCCAGTTGCGGCTAATGTCGTATTAAGGCCATAAGTACACCCCTTCGTCACCCGCGTTCACCTGGTGAAGGGAAGGGGGCGTACGGAAGGAGCCCCCGATGACCCGCACATTGCGTGGCGCGATAGCCCTGGCCGGAGCCGTGGCCCTCTCCCTGGGAGCGGTCTCCGTCAGCGGCGCCCAGCCCGGCGCCGCGGCGCAGGAGGAGATCAAGATCGGCCTGCTGCTCCCCGAGAGCAAGACCACGCGCTACGAGAAGTTCGACCGGCCGTACATCGAGCAGAAGATCAAGGAACTGGCGCCGGACGCCCAGATCGACTACTACAACGCGGCCGAGAGCGCCACCACCCAGCAGCAGCAGGTCAACACCGCGCTCGCCAAGGGTGATCAGGTGCTCATCCTGGACGCCGTGGACTCCAAGTCGATCCAGTCGTCCGTGCAGAAGGCCCATGACGCGGGCGTGAAGGTCGTCGCGTACGACCGCCTCGCCCAGGGCCCCGTCGACGCCTACGTCTCGTACGACAACTTCAAGGTCGGCGAGTTGCAGGGACAGGCGCTGCTCGACGCGCTCGGTGACAAGGCCGAGTCCGGTCAGATCGTGATGCACAACGGCTCTCCCACCGACCCCAACGCGGCGGAGTTCAAGGCCGGTGCGCACTCCGTCCTCGACGGCAAGGTCAAGATCGGCAAGGAGTACGACACGCCGAACTGGGACCCGAACAACGCCAACCAGCAGATGTCGGGCGCGATCAGCGCACTGGGCAAGGACAACATCGTCGGCGTGTACTCGGCCAACGACGGTCTGGCCGCCGGCATCGCCACCGCCCTCAAGGCATCCGGCATCAACGTCCCGTTGACGGGCCAGGACGCGCAACTCGACGCCATCCAGCGGATTCTCCTCGGCACCCAGACCATCACGGTCGAGAAGCCGTACAAGCCGGAGGCCGACATCGCCGCCACCATGGCCGTCGACCTCGCCGAGGGCAAGGAGCTGCCCGACTCCCTGACGCCCACGACCGTCAAGAGCGGAAGCGGCCAGGAGGTCCCGGCCAATCTGCTCACCCCGATCGTGGTCGACAAGGACAACATCAACGACACGGTCGTCAAGGACGGTCTGTACACGGTCGACGAGATCTGCACACCGGAGTACCAGGCCGCCTGCCAGGAGGCCGGTCTGGAGTAGCCCGTGGCCGCGGGGCGGTCGCGAGGCCGCCCGCGGCGCGGAGCCATGCCGACCGACCGGACAGGATCGATCCCCGAGGGTGAACGGGGCCCGGCAGGAGGCGGTTGAAGGTGCTCGGAACACCTGTGCTCAGTCTGCGGGGGATCTCCAAGCGGTTCGGCGCCGTCCAGGCCCTCTCGGACTTCGATCTGGAGGTCCACGCCGGAGAGGTCGTCGCCCTCGTCGGCGACAACGGCGCCGGCAAGTCGACCGCCGTCAAGGCGATCGCGGGGGTGAACCCGCCGGACGACGGAGTCATCACCTGGGAGGGCCGCCCGGTCACCATCCACCGGCCCCACGACGCCCAGAACCTCGGGATCGCCACCGTCTACCAGGACTTGGCGCTCTGCGACAACCTCGACGTCGTCGGCAACCTCTTCCTCGGCCGGGAGATCAAGAGCTGGGGAGTCCTCGACGAGGTCCGGATGGAACAGCGCTCGCGCGAACTGCTCGAGACGCTCTCCATCCGCATTCCCAGCGTCCGGATCCCCGTCGCCTCCCTCTCCGGAGGCCAGCGCCAGACCGTGGCGATCGCCCGCTCCCTGATCGGCGAACCGAAGGTCGTCATCCTGGACGAGCCGACCGCCGCGCTGGGCGTGGAGCAGACCGCCGAGGTCCTCGACCTCGTCGAGCGGCTCCGCGAGCGCGGCCTCGGCACCATCCTGATCAGCCACAACATGGTGGACGTGATGGCGGTCGCGGACCGGATCGCCGTACTGCGCCTCGGCCGGAACAACGGGTTCTTCGACAAGCGCTCCACCACCACCGAGGAGATCATCTCCGCCATCACCGGCGCCAGCGACAGCGCCGTGACGCGCCGCCAGGCCCGTAAGCGGGAGGAGGAGCAATGAGGCGCGACCGAGGCCGCCACGACCCCTCCACCCCGGGATCCGGCAACGGGGCCGACCAGGGGCCGGCCCATGACGCCATGCCCGCCGTCGACACCCGGCTGATCGTGCGGGAACAGGGACTCAAGGGATACCTCGGGGAGTTCAAGCGCAAGCTGCGCAGCGGTGAGCTGGGCTCCCTGCCGGTGGTCATCGCCGTGATCATCATCTGGACGGTCTTCGGCTCCCTGGACAGCGCGTTCCTGTCGGCGCAGAACCTGTCCGACCTGAGCCAGCAGATCGTCGGCACGGGCATGATCGCCATCGGCATCGTCTTCGTCCTGCTGCTCGGTGAGATCGACCTCTCCGTCGGCTCTGTCAGCGGCCTGTGCGCCGCGATCTTCGCCGTGCTCAACGTCCTGAACGGCATGAACGAGTGGCTGGCGCTCCTGGTCGCCGTCGCGGGCGGAGCCGCCGTCGGACTCATCCAGGGGTTCTTCTTCGCCAAGGTCGGTGTGCCCGCGTTCGTCGTCACGCTGGCCGGCAATCTCGCCTGGAACGGACTCATGCTCCAGGTGCTCGGTACCAGCGGAACGGTCAACATCCCGAGTGAGAGCATCGTCTCCGAGCTCTACTCGAAGATCTTCCACACCCCGGCCGCCGCCTATGTGGCGGCCGCCGTCGGGGTCGGTCTGTTCCTGGCGGCCTCGCTCCTCGACGCCAGGCGCCGCCAGAAGGCCAGGGTGCCGTTCCGGCCGGTCGCCGAGATCGTGATCCGTACGGTCGTCATCGCCGCGATTGCGTTCGTCACCGCGTACATCCTCAACCAGTACCAGGGGCTGCCGCTGGCGCTCCTGATCTTCCTGATCGTGCTGGTCCTCGTCGACTTCGTGCTGCGCCGCAGCTCGTACGGACGGCAGATCTTCGCCGTCGGCGGCAACATCGAGGGCGCGCGCAGGGCGGGCATCAGCGTGCCGTTCATCCGGATGACCGTCTTCTCGATCGCCGGCACCATGGCGGCGGTCGGCGGTCTCTTCCTCGCCGGGCAGATCCAGTCCGCCAGCCAGACCTCGGGTGGCGGCAACCTGCTGATGAACGTCATCGCCGCGGCCGTCATCGGCGGCACGAGCCTGTTCGGCGGGCGCGGTTCGGTCTGGTCCGCGCTGCTCGGCGCGCTGGTGATCGGGTCGATCCAGTCGGGCATGAACATCATGGGCGTCAGCAACGCGGTCCAGTTCATGATCACCGGGTCCGTGCTGCTGGCCGCCGTGGTCGTCGACTCGCTGTCCCGCCGCAGCCAGAAGGCCGCAGGACGCGCCTGAAGCGACGACGGCCGGGACGGCCGGTGCGATCGAAGCCCCGCTCGCGACTGTTCCCGGCCGTCCCCGTTCCGCTTGTGCCGCTACGCGTCGCCGCGCCGGTGCAGGGCGTCCAGGGTGGCCAGTTCGTCCTCGGTGAGGCGCAGCGCGCCCGCCGCGACATTGGCCGCCAGATGCTCCAGGTCGCCGGTGCCGGGAATGGCGAGCATGTGCGGGCCGCGGTGCAGCGTCCACGCGAGGCGGACCTGCGCCGGGCTCGCGCCGTGGGCCCGGGCCACGGCCAGCACCTCGTCGTCCACCGCGGTCTGGGCGGCGCCCGCCTGGCCGGCCGCGCCGGCGATGGAGTAGAACGGCACGTACGCGATGCCCTGCTCGCCGCACTCGCGGACGAACGCGTCGTGGTCCGGCCGGATCCCGATCCCGTACCGGTTCTGTACGCAGACCACCGGGGCGATCGCCTGCGCCTCGGCCAGGTGGTGGGGATGGATGTTCGAGAGGCCCAGGTGGCGGATGAGCCCGGCCTTGCGCAGGTCCGCCAGCGCCCCGAAGCGCTCGGCGATCGAGTCGGTGCCGAGGATCCGCAGGTTCACCACGTCGAGGTGGTCGCGGCCGAGCTGGCGCAGGTTCTCCTCGACCTGTCCGCGCAGCTCCTCCGGAGTGGCGGCATGCGTGCCCCACCGTCCCGAGGCGTCCCGGCAGGGTCCGACCTTGGTGGTGATGACCAGGTCGTCGGCGTACGGCGCCAGGGCGCGGTTGATCAGCTCGTTGGCGGAGCGCAGGGGTGAGAAGTAGAAGGCGGCGGTGTCGATGTGGTTCACACCGAGCTCGACGGCCCGGCGCAGGACGGCGACGGCCTGGTCCCGGTCGCGGGGGACGGCGTTCTCGATGAGCGCCTCGCCGGTCTGCGGCAGGCGCATCGCGCCGAAGCCGATCCGGTTGACCGTGAGGTCGCCGAGGGTCCAGGTGCCCGAGGCGGCGGCGGTGATCGTTTCCGTGGTCATCCCGAGATGATCTCCCCGTGAGGGCCGGGAGCGCCAGCGTCAGCCCCCGGCCCGGAGCCGGTCGCGCTGGATCTGGTGGGCGAGGGCCCGGCGCATCGAGGGCGTGGCGGAGGCGGGCGGGGTCACGGCCGTCTTCGCCGGGACGTCGAGACCGCGGCTGATCTCGTCGTACGCCGTCCGGTACGCGCTCCGGTTCGCGGCGGGGAAGCGGTCCGCATGCGTCCGGAGGTCCTCCTCGACCAGGCGGCGCAGTTCGTCGACGGTCCGGGGCGTGAAGCGCTTCCGGCCCCGCGCGAACGCGTGGACGTACGGCGTGCAGTGGGCGGTCTCGTCGCAGGACTCGGAGATCGCCTCGGCGAGGCCCCACAGGCGCCCTTCGAGCCACGGGGCGTCGTCCTGCCGCAGGGAGAGCGCCATCGGCGCCTCCGGCGACCTGGCCCTGACCTGCTTGGACACGGCGGGCTGGCTCATCTCGGTGAGCCGCGCGATGCGCTCCTGCGTCCAGCCGTAGCCGACGAACACCTTGATCATCTCGGCGCGCAGCCGCCGCATCTCCTCGCCCGCCCGAATGACCTCGTTCATCGCGGCGAGCATGCGCGCGGCCTCGTCCTCGGTGATCTCCTCGCCTTCCATGGCTCGGTTATACACCACCATAACCAGGTTGTATTACATGGTTATGGCTGGCAGGCTCGAACCATGACCACCTACTTCGCGGCAGCGGACGGAACCCGGCTCGCCCACCGCACGAAGGACCGCACCGGCGACCGCACCGAGGACCGCCCCGGGCGCCGCGCCGAGGGCCGTACGGAACGGGTCGGCGATCCCGTCGTCTGCGTCCCCGGAGGCCCGACGGACTCCCGCTACCTCGGCGACCTCGGCGGCCTCTCCGCGCGCCGTCGCCTGGTCCTCCTCGACCCCCGCGGAACGGGCGACTCCGCCGTCCCCCAGGATCCCGCCACGTATCGCTGCGACCGTGTCGTCGACGATGTCGAGGCCCTGCGCGTCCACCTCGGCCTCGACCGCATCGACCTGCTCGGCCACTCCGGCGGAGCGAACGTCGCCGTCGCGTACGCCGCCCGGTACCCCCACCGGGTCCGCAGGCTCGCCCTGATCACGCCCGGCACGGCGGCCGTCGGCATCACCATCAGCGGTGAGACCCGGCGTGCGGCGGCGATGCTGCGGAAGGACGAGCCGTGGTTCCCGGACGCCTTCTCCGCCCTGGAGGCCCTCACCGAGGGCAGGGGTGGCGACTGGGACGCCATCGCCCCCTTCCTCCGGGGTCGTTGGGACGATGCGGCGCGCCGGCACCACGCGGAGGCGCGGCCGGGCAACGCGGAAGCCGTCGCCGGCTTCGCCGCCGAGGGAGCCTTCGACCCGGAGTCCACCCGCGCCGCGCTCGCCGCCGTCGAGGCGCCCGTCCTCGTGCTCGCGGGGGAGTACGACCTGAACAGCCCGCCCGGGCCGGTCTCCGAACTCGCCGCGCTCTTCCCCGACGCCGCGTTCGCCGTGCAGCCGGGGGCGGGCCACTACCCATGGATCGACGACCCCGAGCCGTTCGCCGCCACCGTGGGGGACTTCCTCGTGTGACGGTGCGCGCCCGGGGTGTACCCGAAGGCGCGTCGGAAGACCTCGATGAAGGCGCTGGGCGACGACCAGCCGCAGCGGTGCGCGACGGCGGTGACCGGGACGTCGTCCGCCAGCATCCGCAGGGCGTGGTACAGCCGCGCCTGGGTGCGCCACTGAGGGAACGTCATACCGAGTTCGGAGCGGAACAGCCGGCTGAGGGTGCGTTCGCCCGCCCCGGTCGCGGCGCCGAGCTCGGCCAGCGTGCGGGGGTCGGCCGGGTCGTTCCGGAGGATCGCGCAGACGGCGGCGAGGCGGACGTCGGTCGGCGCGGGCAGCCGTAGCGGTTCCTGGGGCGAGGCCCGCAACTGGTCCCGGAGCACGGCGAGCAGGCGACCGCGCTCGGCGCCGGTGTCGCCGGGGAAGCGGGTGTACGCGAGGATCAGCTCGCGCAGGAGGGGGCTGACCGCGAGCACGGTCGGGGCGTCGAGGCCCAGCGGGTTGTCGTCGGCGGGCAGTCCGATCAGATGCAGATCCAGATGGCCGTGCGCCCGGTGGGCATGGACCGTCCCGGCCGGTACCCAGATGGCGCGGGTGCCGGGCGCGAACCACGTACCGGCGTCGGTGGTGACGGCCAGGACGCCCGCGCCCGCGTAGACGATCTGGTGGTCGTCGTGGCGGTGCGCGTCGATGCGCTCGCCGGCGGCCAGGCTCTGGGCGCGGGTCGGTGCCTCGGGGGTGTGGCGGACGGATCGGCGGGTGTTCGACACAAGTCGGCAGAATATCGAAAGCGCGACACCTGGCGGCGTTGCCACGATCGAACGGTGCCGACGAACCCGACCCTCACCCCGCCCCTCACCCCGCCCCGTCGCCCCCTGGCGCTGATGTCCTGGGGGCACGCGTGCGTGGACGTCTATCAGGGAGCCGTCGCGGCTCTGGTGCCGTTCTTCGTCTCCGAGCGCGCCTACAGCTACGCCGCAGCCTCGGGCGTCGTTCTCGCCGCCTCGCTGCTCTCGTCGGTGGTGCAACCGCTGTTCGGAGCGCTCACCGACCGATGGGCCCTGCCCTGGCTCCTGCCCGTGAGCGCGCTGTTCGCCGGGGCCGGTGTCGCGCTCAGCGGTGTCGGCGACTCCTACGCCCTGACCCTGGCCGTGGTCGCCGTGTCCGGGATCGGCGTCGCCGCGTACCACCCCGAGGCGGCGCGCGTCGCACGCCGGGCGAGCCGGGGCAGTCACACGGCCATGGGCTGGTTCTCCCTCGGCGGCAACCTCGGCTTCGCCGCCGCGCCCCTGCTGGTCGCGGCGGTCGTCGCCACCGGAGGCCTGGACGCCACCCCGCTGCTGGTCGTCCCCGCCCTCGCCGGCGCGGCCCTGTGCGCGGCCGCGCTGCGGTCGATCGGCGCCCCGACGGAGAAGGCGCCCGGCGACGGCACCGGGACGTCCGCACGCCGGGACGACTGGGCATCCTTCGCACGGCTCTCCGGGGCGGTCGTCTGCCGCTCGATCGTCTTCGTCGCACTCGCCACCTTCCTCTCCCTGTACGCGCGCCGGCGCACAGGCGGCGGCGAAGTCGCCGGTACGGCAGCCCTGTTCGTGCTCTACCTCGGCGGCGCGGTCGGCACCGTGGCCGGCGGGAAGCTCGCCACCCGCCATCAGCGGGTCACGGTCGTCCGGTGGTCCTACGCCCTGACCGTCCTTGCCGTGGCCGGTGTGATCCTCGTCCCCGGCCCGCTCCTCTATGTCTTCGTCGCGCTCACCTCGGCGGGCCTGTACGTGCCCTTCTCCCTGCACGTCACCCTCGGCCAGGACTACCTGCCCGGGCGCGTGGGCACGGCGAGCGGGGTGACGCTCGGACTGACCGTCAGCGTCGGCGGCCTCGCCAGTCCGATGGTCGGAGCCCTCGCCGACGCCACTTCCCTCCGCGCCGCCCTCGCCCCGCTGATCGCCCTGCCCGCTCTCGGCTGGCTGCTGCTGCGCACCCTGCGGGAGCCGGAGTCGCTGTGACCCCGCGGGCGGGCGAGTCGCGCACCGCACCCGCGGGCGGGCGAGTCGCGCACCGCACCCGTGGGTGGGGCGGGAGTGTCTCCGCCCGCGTAGGCTCGGGGAGACAGGCCGCAGCGATCACAGGGCGACGGAGGGAACGGGCGCGGGCCATGAAGATCGATCTCACGGACACCACATCCAGCAAGATCAACAAGGCGATCGTCGAGGGCCGCAGGGCCGTCGGCACACCCGCCGTCGGCATGGTGCTCACCCTCGTCATCGTCACCGACGAGGAGAACGCCTACGACGCGCTGAGGGCCGCCAACGACGCCTCGCGCGAGCACCCGTCGCGCACACTCGTCGTCATCAAGCGCCATGCCCGTACGCCTCGGCGGCGGCATGAGGACCGCCTGGACGCGGAGGTGCGCGTCGGCAGCGACGCCGGCTCGGGGGAGACCGTCCTGCTCCGGCTGCACGGCGAACTCGGCGCCCGCGCCGACTCCGTGGTCCTCCCGCTGCTGCTCCCCGACGCCCCCGTCGTCGTCTGGTGGCCCGTCGACGCCCCAGACGTCCCGTCCAAGGACCCGCTCGGCTCACTCGCCCAGCGCCGCATCACCGACGCCTACGCCGTCGAGGACCCCCTCGCCGCGCTCGCCGTCCGCGCCGCCTCCTACGCCCCCGGTGACACCGACCTCGCCTGGACCCGGCTCACCCCGTGGCGCTCGATGCTCGCCGCAGCCCTCGACCAGGCCGCCGCGACGGTCGTCTCGGCCGCCGTGGAGAGCGAGGCCGACAACCCGAGCGCCGAGCTGCTGGCCCGCTGGTTCGAGGACCGGCTGCGGGTCCCGGTCGAACGGGTCGTCACGGACGGGCCGGTCGTCACCGCCGTGCGCCTCGGCACGCCCGACGGCGAGATCCGCATCGACCGGCCGGAGGGTCCGGTGGCCCGGCTCTCCATCCCCGGCCAGCCCAGCCGCGTCCTCGCCCTGAAGGTCCGTACGACGGCCGAGCTGATCGCCGAGGAACTGCGCAGGCTCGACCCCGACGAGATCTACGCCTCCGCGCTGCGGACCACCGCGACACCGGTGGCGTGACGGGCGCCGTGGCGGAAATCCGTCACGGCACCGCAGGACGCGCCGCAGGAGGCACCGCCCGGAGCGGCGGCTCCCCGATCGGCAACCCCACGTAGTTCTGGGCGAGTTCGGCGGCCGCGTGCGACGACGTCGCGATCCGGTCCAGTTGCGAGAGTTGGAGACGCGTGTCGAAGCCGGACTGGGCCGGATCGCGGTGCAGCGTCGTCGTCATGGCGTACGAGAAGTGCTCGGCGCGCCACACCCGGCGCAGGCACGTCTCGGAGTAGCCGTCGAGCAGCTCCGTCGAACCCGTCGCCTCCCGGTGGGCGAACGCCCGCGCCAGGACGATCACGTCGGCGGCGGCGAGGTTCAGCCCCTTCGCACCGGTCGGCGGGACGATGTGGGCCGCGTCCCCGGCAAGGAACAGCCGCCCGTACCGCATGGGCTCCGTCACCGAACTCCGCATCGGCAGCACCGACTTCTGGGTGATCGGGCCGCGCCCGAGCCGCCACTCGGGTGCCTCCCCGAGCGCGAAGCGCGCGTCGAGCTCGTCCCAGATCCGGTCGTCCGGCCAGTCGGCCGGGTCGGTGCCGTTCGGCACCTGGAGGTAGAGCCGGCTCACGGCGGGGGAACGCATGCTGGCGAGGGCGAAGCCCCGCTCGGAGTGCGCGTAGATCAACTCCTCGTACACGGGCGGGGCTTCGGCGAGGATGCCGAGCCAGGAGTACGGATACGTCCGCTCGTACGTCGTCCGCTCGCCCTCCGGCACGGCCGTGCGCGCGACCCCGTGGAAGCCGTCGCACCCGACCACGTAGTCGCAGGTCAGGGTCTGCTCGCGGCCCTCGTGGGTGTAACGGATCGCCGGACGGTCCGTGTCGACGCCCTCCACCGACCGCACCTCGGCGCCGAACAGGAGCGGGCCGCCGTCGGTGAGTTGAAGGGCGATCAGGTCCTTCACCACCTCGGTCTGCGCGTAGACCCAGACCCGGCGGCCGTCGGTGAGCGCGGGGAAGTCGACCCGGTGGGCGCGCCCGTCGAAGCGCAGCTCGATGCCGTCGTGGGCCATCCCCTCGGCGTCCAGCCGTGCGCCCGCCCCGGCCGCGCGCAGGGCGTCGACGGTGGCCTGTTCGAGGATCCCGGCACGCTGCCGCCGCTCGACGTACGCCCGGTCGCGGGACTCCAGGACCACGCTGTCGATGCCGGCGTTGTGCAGCAGCCGGGCGAGGAGCAGCCCGGAGGGGCCGCCGCCGATGATGCCGACCGTGGTGTGCATCGAGCCTCCATGTTCGTATAGTGAAATAAACTTCACCGAAGAGCGGGGCGAGTCTGCGCCTGCCGCGCCGGGCTGTCAACGCCCACCGTGGACGCCGCAGCCCGCTGCGGCGTCCGTCCTCTACGGTGTCCCCAAGATCCGTCAGGGAGAGTCCATGCCACCGACCGAGACCGTGCCGGCGCCGGACACCGACGCGTCGGGGGATGTGCCGTCGGAGGCCGTCGCGCCGCTGATGCGCGGGCTCATGGTGCTGCGCCGGCTCACCGACGCCGACGGGGTCCTGAGCCTCAGCGAGCTGGAGCGCATCACCGGTCTGGCCCGCTCCACCGTCGACCGGGTGACCGGCACGCTCGCCCGCATGGGATACGTACGGCTCGACGGCCGTGACGTCTTTCTCGCGCCCCGGCTGATGGACCTGGGCAACGCCTATCTGGCCGCCCTCGGACTTCCCGGGCTGCTCGGCGGCCAGGCCGACGCTCTCGCGGACGCGCTGGACGAGTCGGTGTCGCTCGCGGTCGCCGACGGCGACGGCATCCGCTTCGTCCACCAGGCCACCCGTCGGCGCGCGATGTCCCTCAGCTTCCGCATCGGCGACCTGCTGCCGGCCGAACGGACGGCCCCGGGAGCCGTGCTGGCCGCCGAGTGGACGGAGGCGGAGTGGACGCGGTGGCGGACGCGCAGAGCCGCGGATCCCAGGGCGTCCGGCTTTCCCGCCGTACCGCCCGGTGAGGGGCCGGACGAGAAGGAGTTCGCCGCGCGGGCGGCGCGGGCCGGTGAGCGGGGCTGGGCCCTGGACGACCAACTCATCGAGCCGGGCCTGGTCGCGCTCGCCCTGCCCGTACGGGACGCGGACGGGGCCGTCGTCTGTGTGGCCAGCGTGGTCAGCCACACCAGCCGCCACACGGCCGATTCGTTGCGCGAGGCGATGCTGCCCCGTCTGCGGGCCGCGGTCGCGGACTGGGAGCGGCTCCTGAGCGGAGAGGACCGCGAGACGGCGGCGCGCCCGCAGGCCGGCCCGCGGCCGGCGCACCCGCAGGCCGGCCCGAGGGACCTCGCACCGCGACCGCCCGGGCTCGCCGACTGGACCCATGCCTCGAAGCAGGAGCTCGGCCGGGGCTTCGTCGAGTCCCTCGCCCGGGGGCTCACCGTCCTCACCGCGTTCGGCGAGGGCCGGGCCGCGCTCTCCCTGAGCGCCGTCGCCGAGGCCACCGGGCTCGCCCGGGCCACCGCGCGGCGCGCCCTGATCACCCTGGAGCATCTGGGGTACGTCTACGCCGAGGGCCGGCTGTTCCGGCTCACCCCTCAGGTCCTTGCGCTCGGCTACCCGTACCTCTCGCGGCTGCCGCTCCCGCAGATCGCCGCTCCGCACCTGGCCGAACTCTCGCGGCGCGT
Organism: Streptomyces sp. NPDC012508; assembly: GCF_042902595.1. Taxonomy (NCBI): domain Bacteria; kingdom Bacillati; phylum Actinomycetota; class Actinomycetes; order Kitasatosporales; family Streptomycetaceae; genus Streptomyces; species Streptomyces sp. NPDC012508. Next base: position 397,147 of record NZ_JBIBEO010000001.1, on the reverse strand, counting down.
CCACGACTCTGCGTCCCTCGCGGTCCTCGCCGGCCACGACGTCCGGTACACCGCCCGGGTGGCCACCCGCCGGATCATGAGCGTCCACATCACCGTCGGCACCCGCTTCCCCGCCCACGCCACCTCGCTGGGCCGGGTGATGCTCGCCGATCTGCCGCCCGACGCCCGTGCCGCGTGGCTGGCGGACATCGAACCGCGGGCCCTCACTCCGCACACCCTCACCTCGGTCGGCGAACTCGCCGCCGTACTGGAGCGTGTTCGGGAGCAGGGTTACGCCCTCGTCGACGAGGAGCTGGAGCAGGGCCTGCGCTCGATCTCCGTGCCGGTCCGCGACCGCGCGGGCGCGGTGGTGGCTGCCGTGAACGTCGCCATGCACAGCAGCCGCCGCACGGTGGAGGAGACCGTCGCCGACGTCCTTCCCGAACTGCGCGCCACGGCCGCCCGGATCGAGGACGACCTGCGCACGGCGGGCCGCTTCACCCCCGTACCCGAAGCCTGACGGACCGTGCCCGACACCTGGGCCAGCCCTCGGCCTGGGGCGGCCCACCCGGGCCGGCAGCGGGCAGGTGTAGCGTCGTGATCATGGAATCGCCGACCGGCACCGCCACCGACCAGGCGCCCGCAGATCCGGCCGCCGCCGACGACAGGCCGGCGACCCAGCCCATCGGCTACTGGAGTGGACTGGCGCACACGGCCGTGACCCGGCACCTGCGGGACAGCATGGCCACGATCGACGCCACACAACCGCAGTACTGGGTGCTCAACAACGTCGGATACGCGCCCGCCGCGCCGAGCCGCGCCGAGGTCGCCGACCAGCTGGCGCCCCTCGCGGACGGACCGTACGAGATCCCCCGCGTCGTCGACCAGCTGCTCCATCGCGGCTGGCTGCGGACCGACGCAGAACAGCGTCTGTACCTCCCGGACGCCGGCGAAGCCGCCAGAGTGCGGCTGCGCGAGCTGGTGACCGAGCTGCGAGCAGTGGTCCACGACGGAGTCAGCGACGAGGAGTACGTGGCCGCGCTCACCGTGCTGCGCCGGATGATCTCCAACGTCGAGGCCGTCAGGAAGCCGTAGGCTCCGCCGGGTCCCGCAGCCGCTCGGCCGCGTCCGACACCCGCAGCATCAGGCTCAGGAACTGCGCCTGCTCCTCGGCCGAGAGGGGGGCCAGGAAGACCTGGTTCATCCGTGCCGTGCGCACCGTGAGCCTGCGGTGCGTGCGCCGGCCCTCCTCGGTCGGCCGCAGCAGGAAGCGGCGGCCGTCCTCGGTGTCGCGCACCTTGTCGAGCAGGCCGCGGCGCGTGAGCCGGCTGACGACCTCGGCGATCGTGGAGCGGTCCAGGCCCACGCGCTCGCCCACCGTCCGCTGATCGAGTCCCGGCTCCGCGGTCAGCGCGTTGAGGACGCCGAACTGCGGAGAGGTGATCTCCTCCGAGACCATCGTCGTCCACAGCAGATGGTGTGCCTGCTGGAGCCGTCGGGCCAGGTGCCCGGGATGGGTGGTCAGATCGACCGCGGCCATCGTCTCCTCCGGTTGTGTTCGTCGGTGTACTGAACGATACGCCTCCGCTCCGAGCGCCTATTGACCCGCGCAGGTGCCAATGCCAGCATGGCGGCATCGCATCAGATACTCAGTGCACTGACTAATAACGACTCACCACTACGACTCGACTCCGGAGGCTCTCCGAATGGACAAGGTCGTCCCCACCGCGGCGGACGCGGTGGCAGACGTCGGTGACGGGGTCTCGCTCGCCGTCGGCGGCTTCGGCCTCAGCGGCGTACCGGACGTGCTCATCGACGCCGTCCACCGGCGCGGCTCGGCCCGGCTGCGGGTCGTCTCCAACAACTGCGGGGCCATGGACTCCGGCCTCGCCGTCCTCCTCTCCGCAGGCCGCATCGCACGCGTCACGGGCTCGTACATCGGCGCCAACAAGGAGTTCGCCCGTCAGTACCTCGCCGGTGAGCTGGAGGTCGAGCTGATCCCGCAGGGCACGCTCGCCGAGCGGCTCCGGGCCGGCGGCTGCGGCATCCCGGCCTTCTACACACCCGCGGGCGTCGGCACACAGGTCGCCGACGGCGGCCTGCCCTGGCGCTACGACGGCGACGGCGGCGTCGCGCTCGCCTCGCCGCCCAAGGAGGTACGGGAGTTCGACGGCGTCGCGTACGTCCTGGAGCGCGGCATCCGCACCGACTTCGCGCTCGTCCGCGCCGCCCGCGGGGACCGCCACGGCAACCTCGTCTTCAACAAGTCGGCGCGGAACTTCAACCCCCTGGCCGCGATGGCCGGAAAGGTCACGATCGCCGAGGTCGAGGAGCTGGTCGAACCGGGCGGGCTCGACCCCGACGCCGTGCACCTCCCCGGCGTCTTCGTCCAGCGCGTCGTCGCCCTGACCCCCGAACAGGCCCGGGAGAAGCGCATAGAGAACAGGACCACGCGATGAGCTGGACCCGCGAGCAGATGGCCGCCCGCGCCGCGCGCGAGCTGAAGGACGGTCAGTACGTCAATCTGGGCATCGGACTGCCGACCCTCATCCCCAACCACCTGCCCGAAGGGGTGGAGGTGATCCTGGAGTCGGAGAACGGGATTCTCGGCACCGGCCCGTACCCCACCGAGGAGGAGGTCGACCCGGATCTCATCAACGCCGGCAAGGAGACCGTCACCGTCCTGCCCGGAGCCTCCTACTTCGACTCGGCGCTCTCCTTCGGAATGATCCGCGGCGGCCACATCGATGTCGCCGTCCTCGGGGCCATGCAGGTCTCCGCCCGTGGCGACCTCGCCAACTGGGCCGTACCCGGCAAGCTCGTCACCGGCATCGGCGGAGCGATGGACCTCGTGCACGGCGCCCGGACCGTCATCGTCGTGATGACCCACACCGCCAAGGACGGCACCCCGAAGATCGTGGAGGAGTGCACCCTCCCGCTGACCGGCCGGGGCTGCGTCGACCGGATCGTCACCGACCTCGGCGTCCTGGACGTCACCGACGACGGTCTCGTCCTCACCGAGACCGCACCCGGCGTCGACCCCGCCGACGTCCTCGCCAGGACCGCGGCCACCGTCCACCGCGCCGCCGACGCCCCCGCCCGCTGACACCTCCGCCCGCTGACACCTCCGGGAACCCACATGGCCCTCACCCAGTCGGACATCGACACCGAGATCGACGAGCTCCAGAACGCCTACGACAAGGAGCTGGCCGCCGGCGCCCCGCCCCGCAGCCACCCGGCCCGCGACTACGCCCCGTACCGCAGCTCCCTGCTCCGCCACCCCCGGCAGCCGCTCGTCGCGGTCGACGGCGGCGACCCCGAGACCGTCGAGCTCTCCGGCCCCGTCTTCGGCCCCACCGACGTCACCGAGACCGACCACGACCTCACGCGTCAGCACGCCGGCGAGCCCCTCGGAGAGCGGATCACCGTCTCCGGCCGCCTCCTCGACCGGGCGGGGCGCCCTGTCCGCGGGCAGCTCATCGAGGTGTGGCAGGCCAACGCCTCTGGCCGGTACGCCCATCTGCGCGACCAGCACCCCGCCCCGCTCGACCCGAACTTCACCGGCGTCGGCCGCACCCTCACCGACGACAAGGGCCGCTACACCTTCACCACCGTCAAGCCGGGCGCCTATCCGTGGCGCAACCACACCAACGCCTGGCGCCCTGCCCACATCCACTTCTCCGTCTTCGGCGCGTCCTTCACCCAGCGGCTCGTCACACAGATGTACTTCCCCGGCGACCCGCTCCTCGTCCACGACCCGATATGGCGCTCGGTCACCGACCCGGCGGCCCGCGAACGGCTCGTCGCCCGCTACGACCACGCGCTGTCGCGGCCCGAGTTCTCCCTCGGCTACGCCTGGGACATCGTCCTCGACGGCCCCTCCGCCACCTGGATCGAAGAAGGGCGCTGACCCGCGATGCCGCTCCTCCCCACCCCGTCCCACACCGTCGGCCCCTTCTACGGCTACGCCCTGCCCTTCCCCGGCGGAGAGCGCATGGCACCGGACGGCCACCCGGACCGGATCGTCCTGCACGGACACGTGTACGACGGTGAGGGCGCTCCCGTCCCCGACGCGCTCCTCGACTTCTGGCAGGCCGCACCCGACGGCTCCCTCACCGGCGCGCCCGGGTCGATGCGCCGCGACCCCGTCACCGGCGGCCATCTCGGCCGCAACGGAACCGACTTCACCGGCTTCGGCCGGGTCGCCACGGACGCCGACGGCCATTACGCGCTCGCCACGCTGCCGCCCGGCAACACGGGCCTGCCGTACGTCAGCGTCTGTGTCTTCGCCCGCGGCCTGCTGCACCACCTCTTCACCCGGGCGTATCTGCGGGACGGCGCCGACACGCTGCTCGACGCGCTCCCGCCCGAGCGCCGCACCACGCTGGTCGCCACCCCCGACGAGCGGATCGCGCCCCGTACATACCGCTTCGACATCCGCCTTCAGGGCGAGGGCGAGACGGTCTTCCTGGAGTTCACATGACGTCCGACCCCACCGATGTGGGCCTCCTCGCTCCGGGTCGCGCGGGCTCCCCGGCCGAGGCGGCGACCGGCGACCCCGCGTTCCTGCGGGCGCTCCTCGACGCGGAGGCGGCCCTCACCCGCGCCCAGGCCGCCACCGGGCAGGCGCCGGAGGCGGCCGCCGACGCGGTCACGGCAGCCGCGGCGGACACCGCACGCTTCGACGTACGCGACATCGCCCTGCGCGCCCGGGCCGGGGGCAACCCCGTCATCCCGCTCGTCGCGGACCTCTCGGCCGCGGTGCCGGGGGAGTGGCGCGCGTACGTCCATCGGGGAGCGACGAGCCAGGACATCATGGACACCGCGACGATGCTGGTCGCGCGCCGCGCGCTGGGACCGGTCCTGGACGACCTCGACCGTACGGAGCGGGCCCTGGGCGCGCTGGCAGCCGCGCACCGGGACACGGCCATGCCCGGCCGTACCCTCACCCAGCACGCCGTGCCCACCACCTTCGGGCTCAAGGCGGCCGGCTGGCGCGCGCTCGTACTCGACGCGCGCGACCGGATCCGTACGGTACGCAACTCCCTGCCCGCCCAACTCGGCGGCGCCGCGGGCACCTTGGCCGCCTTCGACGCGTACGGCGAAGGCGCCGCGGGGAGCGCCGACCGGCTCGTGGCCGCCTACGCGCGGGAGACCGGCCTCGTGGAGCCCATGCTGCCCTGGCACACCCTGCGCACCCCGATCGCCGACCTCGCCGGAGCCGTCGCCTTCACCGCCGGGGCCCTCGGGAAGACCGCCGTCGATGTCCTCACCCTCTCCCGCACCGAGATCGCCGAGGTCACGGAGGGGACGGGCGGAGGCTCCTCCGCCATGCCGCACAAGACGAACCCCGTGCGCGCCACGCTCGTCGCCACGGCCGCGCGGCGCGCTCCGCACCTCGCCGCCACGCTGTACGGCTCGCTGGCCGCCGAGGACGAGCGGCCGGCCGGCGCCTGGCACGCCGAGTGGGAGCCGCTGCGCGAGCTGCTCCGGCTCGTCGGCGGCGCGGCCCGCGACGCCGCCGAACTGGCCTCGGGGCTACGGGTGCACGCCGATGTCATGCGTCACCACCTCGGTCTCACCGGCGGGTCGATCGTCTCCGAGCGGCTCTCCGCCGCTCTCGCCCCTCTCCTCGGACGCGTCCGGGCGAAGGAACTCCTCACCGAACTCGCCCTGCGTGCCCGCGCCGAGGGTCGCCCCCTCGCCGAACTGCTCGCCGGAATCCCCGAGGTGAAGGGCCTCGACCTCGACGAGCTCACCGACCCCACCCGCTACACCGGCTCCGCCCGAGCCCTGACCGACCGCGCCCTGGAGCGACCGTGACCGCCACCACCCCGCCGCCGTTCGCGGGACTGCACCACCGCGTCGAGGGGCCGGTCACCGCGCCCGTGCTGATCCTCGGCCCCTCGCTCGGCACCTCCACCGCCCTCTGGGACGCCGTCGCGCCCGAACTCTCGGCCACCCACCGGGTCGTCCGCTGGGACCTGCCCGGCCACGGCGGCTCACCCGCCTCCCTCATCGGCCCCGGCGCGACCGTCGCCGACCTGGCCCGTCTCGTACGCGACCTCGCCGACGCGCTCGGCGCCGAACGCTTCTCGTACGCCGGGGTCTCCCTCGGCGGCGCGGTCGGCCTGCACCTCGCCGCACACCAGCCCCAGCGGGTGGAGCGGCTCGCCGTCCTCTGCTCCTCCGCGCACTTCGGGCCCGCCGCGCACTGGGCCGAACGCGCGGCGACCGTGCGCCGCGAGGGCCTCGCCGCACTCGCGGACACGGCCCCTGCCCGCTGGTTCACCCCAGGCTTCACCGTCCCGGAGCTCGTCGCCGACCACCGCGAGGCGGACCCGGAGGCCTACGCCGCGTGCTGCGACGCGCTCGCCGCCTTCGACCTGCGAGACCGGCTCTCCTCGATCACCGCCCCCACCCTCCTCGTCGCCGGGCGGGAGGACCCCGCGACCCCGCCCGCCCATCTGCGGGAGATCGCGGACGCGGTCCCCGGCGCGACGCTCACCGAGATCGCGGGGGCCTCGCACCTGGTGCCCGCCGAGCGGCCCGAGGCCGTCCTCGCCGCGTTGCGCGGCCACTTCACGGACGGGGGCGCGAAGCGGGGCATGGAGGTCCGCCGTCAGGTCCTCGGCGACGCGCACGTGGACCGTGCGCAGGCGGGCCAGACGGCGTTCACGGCGCCCTTCCAGGATTTCATCGCGCGCTACGCCTGGGGCGAGGTCTGGACCGACCCCACCCTCTCCCGGCGCGAACGGAGCCTGGTCACTCTTACGGCGCTGGTGGCCCGCGGCCATCTCGACGAGCTGGCGATGCACGTCCGGGCGGCCCGCCGCAACGGGCTCACGCCCGAGGAGATCGGGGCCGTACTGCTCCAGACCGCGGTCTACTGCGGCGTACCGGCCGCCAACGCGGCCTTCGCCGTGGCCGGGCGCGTCCTCGCGGAGGAGCCGGCGCCCGGGCCGGGCCCGACCGGCTGACCGCATCGCCATGACAATCGTTTTCATATCGCCCCCCGGCTTCGCCCCGCGACGGGCGTCCGGCGTGCAGTAAACCGGTCGAGGGCGGAGCATGAACGTGAGGAGGGTGGGGGCGGCGAACCAGGAGGCTGCCATGCCCGACGCGCTCGTCGTGCTGAAGGACGTCGACAAGTACTTCGGCGAGCTCCATGTGCTCCAGTCCATCGACCTGACCGTCGGCCGTGGCGAGGTCGTCGTCGTCATCGGTCCGTCCGGCGGCGGCAAGTCGACCCTGTGCCGGGCCATCAACCGCCTGGAGACCATCGACTCCGGCGAGATAGCCATCGACGGCAAGCCGCTGCCCGCCGAGGGCCGCGAGCTGGCCGCCCTCCGCGCCGATGTCGGCATGGTCTTCCAGTCGTTCAACCTCTTCGCGCACAAGACCGTGCTCGAGAACGTCACCCTCGGCCAGATCAAGGTCCGCAAGAAGGACAAGAAGGCCGCCGAGCAGCGGGCCCGCGAGCTGCTCGACCGCGTCGGGGTCGCCTCCCAGGCCGACAAGTACCCCGCCCAGCTCTCCGGCGGCCAGCAACAGCGCGTCGCGATCGCCCGGGCGCTGGCCATGGAGCCGAAGGTCATGCTCTTCGACGAGCCGACCTCCGCGCTGGACCCCGAGATGATCAACGAGGTACTGGAGGTCATGCAGCAGCTCGCCCGTGACGGGATGACCATGGTCGTCGTCACGCACGAGATGGGTTTCGCGCGCTCCGCAGCCAACCGCGTGGTGTTCATGGCGGACGGCCGGATCGTCGAGGAGACCACACCCGACCAGTTCTTCAGCAATCCGAGCAGCGACCGCGCCAAGGACTTCCTCTCGAAGATCCTGCACCACTGAACCGTGGCCGCCGCTCACAGCAGCCCCCTGGGGTGATCACATGAACCCGCGCAAGCTCACCAAAGCCGTGGTGGCAGCCGCCGCCGCTCTCACCCTCTCCTTCTCCCTGGCCGCCTGCGGCGGCGACAGCGGGAACGGGTCGAGCGGTGACGAAGAGAAGATCACCGTCGGCATCAAGTACGACCAGCCCGGCGTCGGGCTGAAGACGCCGGACGGCACGTACACCGGCTTCGACGTCGACGTGGCGACCTACGTGGCCCAGCAGCTCGGCCGCGAACCCGGCGACATCGAGTGGAAGGAGGCCAAGAGCGCCGACCGCGAGACGATGCTGGAACGAGGCGACGTCGACTTCATCGCGGCCTCCTACTCGATCAACGACCAGCGGGAGGAGAAGGTCGACTTCGCCGGTCCGTACCTCCTGGCCCACCAGGACGTGCTGATCCGCGCCGACGACAACTCCATCACCAAGCCCGAGGACCTGAACAACAAGAAGCTCTGCTCGGTCACCGGCTCCACGTCCGCGCAGAACGTCAAGGACAAGATCGCCCCCGACGCGCAGCTCCAGGAGTACGGCGGCTATTCGGAGTGCCTGACCGGCCTGGAGAACGGCGTGATCGACGCGGTCACCACCGATGACGCGATTCTCGCCGGTTACGCCTCGCAGCCGGAGTTCGAGGGCAAGTTCAAGCTCGGTGGCTTCGAGATGAGCAACGAGAACTACGGAATCGGCGTCCAGGAGGGAAGCGAACTCAAGGAGCAGATCAACGACGCCCTCGAGAAGATGGTCGCCGACGGATCCTGGGACGCAGCCGTGAAGAAGAACTTCGGACCGGCGGAGTACCAGAACGAGCCCGCGCCGGAGGTCGGCGTCGTCGTCAAGTGAGCGGCAGGCCCACGTGTTCGACTTCCTCGAAGGGTACGACCTGCTGGGAGCCTTCTGGGTGACGGTGCAGCTCACCGTCTACTCGGCGATCGGCTCCCTGATCTGGGGGACGCTGCTGGCCGCCATGCGCGTCAGCCCCGTCCCCCTGATGCGGGGCTTCGGCACCGCCTACGTGAACATCGTCCGCAACATCCCCCTGACGGTCATCATCGTCTTCACCTCGCTCGGTCTGTTCCAGACGCTCGGGGTCAACATGGGTGCGGACGACTTCACCACCATCAACTTCCGGCTCGCCGTCCTCGGACTGACCGCGTACACCTCCGCCTTCGTCTGCGAGGCGGTGCGCTCCGGCATCAACACCGTGCCCCTCGGTCAGGTCGAGGCGGCCCGCGCGATCGGACTCAACTTCCCCCAGGTACTGCGCCTGATCGTGCTGCCGCAGGCCTTCCGCTCGGTGGTCGGACCCCTGGCGAACGTGCTGATCGCCCTCACCAAGAACACCACCGTGGCCGCGGCCATCGGCGTCGCCGAAGCCGCCCTGCTCATGCGGGAGATGATCGAGAACGAGGCCCAGCTCATCCTCATCTCGGTGATCTTCGCGGTCGGCTTCATCTGCCTCACACTGCCCATGGGGCTCTTGCTCGGCTGGGTGAGCAAGAAGGTGGCGGTGAAGCGATGAAGACCAAGCCCACCGTCCTCTACGACGTCCCGGGGAAGCGTGCGAAGCGCCGCAACGTCCTCTACACCGTGCTCTTCCTGATCGCCCTCGGCGCGGTGATCTGGTGGGTCGTACTGACCCTCGTCGACCAGGGGCAGCTGGAATGGGCCAAGTGGTCCCCCTTCTTCACCGACTCCCGCACGTGGACCACGTTCCTCCTGCCCGCCCTGAAGAACACCCTTGTCGCCGCCGCGCTCGCCGTGGTCATCGCACTGCCCGTCGGAGCCCTGCTCGGCATCGGCCGGCTCTCCGACCACCGCTGGGTGCGGGGCGTGGCCGGCACTGTCGTGGAGTTCTTCCGCGCCATCCCCGTGCTCATCCTGATGCTCTTCGCCAACGCCGCCTTTTCGGAGTTCACCGACATCAGCCCGGAGAGCCGGCCGCTCTACGCGGTCGTCACCGGCCTCGTCCTCTACAACGCCTCGGTGCTCGCCGAGGTGGTCCGGGCCGGGATCCTCTCCCTGCCCCGGGGCCAGACCGACGCCGCCAAGGCCATCGGCATGCGCAAGGGCCAGACCATGACGAACGTCCTGCTGCCCCAGTCGGTCACCGCGATGCTCCCGGCCCTCGTCAGCCAGCTCGTCGTCATCGTCAAGGACACCGCGCTCGGCGGAGCGATGCTCGGCTTCTCCGAGCTGCTCGCGTCCGTGCGCCCGATGAGCGCCAACTACGGCGCCAACACCATCGCCAGCTTCACCGTCGTCGCCGTTATCTTCGTGATCCTGAACTTCGCGCTCACCACCTTCGCCGGCTGGCTGGAGCGCCGGCTGCGCCGTGCGAAGAAGTCGACGGGCGCGGTCGTCGGTGCCGACGCGGTGGAGGAGCTCGCGACCCCCGGCGAACACGTCGGCCCCGCCGACGGGACCAGATGACCGGCGGGCCCCGGACCCGTAAGGACGCGCCGCCCGGCTCCCGGAGCCGGGCGGCGCGTGCCCTCAGGCGGCGGGGGAGTCCGGTTCCGGGCGCCGGCTGAGCGCGCCCGGCCACCAGGCCGTCCGGCCGAGATCCCGTACGAGCGCCGGGACCAGCAGCGACCGTACGACCAGCGTGTCCAGCAGGACGCCGAACGCGACGATGAAGGCGATCTGCACCAGGAACGCGAGCGGAATGACGCCCAGGGCCGCGAACGTGGCGGCCAGGACGACACCGGCGGAGGTGATGACCCCGCCGGTCGCGGTCAGCCCGCGCAGCACGCCCTCGCGCACCCCGTGGCGCAGCGACTCCTCCCGTACCCGGGACATCAGGAAGATGTTGTAGTCCACGCCGAGGGCGACGAGGAACACGAATCCGTACAGCGGAACGGACGAGTCCGTGCCCGTGAAGCCGAAGACGTGCTCGAAGACCAGGGCCGATACCCCGAGCGTGGCCACGAAGTTGAGGGCCACCGTGGCGACCAGCAGCAGCGGCAGCAGCAGGGAGCGGAGCAGACCGACCAGGATGACCAGGATGATGGCGAGCACCACCGGCACGATGAGCATCCGGTCGCGTTCGGCGGTCCGCTGGGTGTCGTACCGCTGCGCGGTGTAGCCGCCGACCAGGGCCTCCGCCCCCGGAACCGCGTGCACGGCCGTACGGAGCCGGGCGACGGTGTCCTTGGCCGCGTCGCTGTCGGCCGCGTCGGCCAGGGTGACGTCGACGCGGACCCGTCCGTCGACGACCAGGGGCGCGCCGGCCCCGGGGCGTCCGGAGGCCGTTACCGCGGTGGCGGAGTCCACGCCCTCGACACCCTCGGCCGCCAGGGTCACCTCGGCCAGGGCGCCCGCCTCGGCGATCACGACGGCGGGGTTGCCCGCCCCGCCGGGGAAGTGACGGCCCAGGGTCTGCTGCGCGGCGACGGAGGGGGCGTCGTTCACGAAGATCTCGTCGAGCGGAACACCCCTGGAGTCGAGGGCCGGGGCGAAGGCGGCGCACGCGAGCAGACCGGCGAGGGTCGCCGCCCACACCTTGCGCGGAGCACGGTCCACCAGTGCGGCCACCCGGCGCCAGACGCCGTGGCCGCCGCCCTCGGTCTCCGAGGACCGCGGCTTGGCGGGCCAGTACGCGGCGCGCCCGAGGAGGACGAGGACGGCCGGCAGGAAGGTCAGGGCGCTGAGTACGGCGCAGACGATGCCGATGGCGCCCACCGGTCCGAGGGCCCGGTTGTTGGTCAGATCGCTGAAGAGCAGCGCGAGCAGGCCGAGCGCCACGGTGGCCGCGCTGGCCGTGATGGGCCCGACCGACTGGCGCAGCGCGGCGCGCATGGCCGGGACGCGGTCCCTTTCGTGGCGGGCGAGCTCCTCCCGGTAGCGGACGGCCAGGAGCAGCGCGTAGTCGGTGGCCGCGCCGATCACCAGGATCGACAGGATGCCCTGGACCTGGCCGTCCACGCGCAGGACGTCGTGGTCGGCGAGCACGTAGACGACGGCACAGGCGAGTCCGAGCGAGAACACCGCGCCGAGGATGATCACCAGGGGCAGCAGGACGCTGCGGTAGACGAGCAGCAGGATGAGCAGCACCGTCACGAGGGCGACCGCGAGGAGCAGTCCGTCGATGCCGGCGAAGGCGTCCGACAGATCGGCCTGGGTGGCCGCGGGACCGGCGAGCCAGACCGTGGTCCCGGGCACCGTGGAAGCCGCCCGGTCGATCGCGCCGAGCGTGGGGGCCAGCTCCTCACCGAGATCGGGGCGGAGCTGGACGACACCGCGCAGCGCCTCCCCGTCCTCGGAGGGCAGGGCCGGGGACGGCGTCCCGACGACACCGGGCACCCCGGTGAGCGTGGCCAGCGCGCGGGTCGCCGCGGACCGCTGTCCGGCATCGATCGGGCTGCCGCCGGGGGCGGTCCAGACGACGAGCGCGGGGAGCGTCTCGTCCTGTCGGAACGCGCGCTGGGCCTCGATCACCCGGGTGGACTCGGCGCTGCGCGGGAGGAAGGCGGCCTGGTCGTTGGTGGCGACCTCGCCCAGCTTCCCGGCGTACGGACCGAGCCCGCCGCCGACGGCGAGCCAGACGACGAGCAGGACGAGGGGCAGCAGACGGCCGGCCCATCGTGTGGGGCTGGACATACGGACTCCAGGCGGGTAGCTCACGGAAGTATCTCAACAGAAAAGAATCTCAATGATTGAGAGAGATTGAACCATGCGCGTACGGACGTGGGGACAGGGGGCACGTGAGGATAGGGAGACGCCCCGCTCGGACGCCTCTTCCGGCGCGCGGCCCCTCACGGATGCACCCGTGAGGGCGACACCCGTCCGGGTCAGCGCCTCGGTACGCGCAGCTCGCCGAGCTCCTCGTTGAGCGCGCTCAGGAACCGCAGGGCGACGGCCAGCTCGTCCGCGTCGAACCGGCCCCGGGCCCGCTCGGCGGCCTGGGCCAGCGGCATGAAGTGGCTGCGCGCGGCGGCCTTCGCCCCCTCGACGTAATGCACGTGGACGACCCTGCGGTCCGCGCTCTCACGGGAGCGGCGGATGTGCCCGGCCCGCTCGAGCCGGTCCAGGCAGGCGGTGACCGCCCCCGAGGTCAGCCCCAGATGCTCACGCAGACGGCCGGGGGTCAGCGGCTCCGGGCTGTCGAGGACGACGGAGAGGGCCTGCACGTCCGTGGGATGCAGACCCTGCGCGAGTGCGAAACCGTGGACCAGACGGTTGATCTCTCCGTTCGTCCGCCGCAGCGCGACGGCGAAACTCTGCAGATCGCCGGGTGTGCTCTCGGGCGCGGCGCCACCGGTCTCGGACTCTTCTGTGCTGGCCACACGATCAGCCTATAGATACCCGTCCGCGCATCCGCGGCGACCGCGCTCAGGGAAGAGACCGACGAAGGCCCCGGTCGGCGGCGGAGCGCGACACGGGTACGTGTTCTCCCCGACAGCGGAACGGAGCAGCTCCATGACGGACGCACAAGGGCACGGGACCCAGGGGCTGCGGTGCCTCGTCACCGGCGCCACCGGCTACATCGGCGGCCGCCTGGTCCCCGAACTCCTGAAGGCCGGACACCGGGTCCGCTGCCTGGCCCGAACCCCCGCGAAACTGCGCGACCAGCCCTGGTCCGACGACGTGGAGGTCGTACGCGGTGACGTCACCGACGCCGAGACCCTCGCCCCCGCCCTCCAGGACATCGACGTCGCCTATTACCTGGTGCACGCCCTGGGCGGCGGCCACGACTTCGAACGCACCGACCGGCTCGCCGCCCGGACCTTCGCCGAACAGGCCCGCGCGGCCGGGGTCCGCCGCATCGTCTACCTCGGCGGACTCACCCCCCGTGACGTACCCGCCGAGTCGCTGTCCCCGCACCTGCGCTCCCGGGCCGAGGTCGGGCGCATCCTCCTGGAGTCGGGTGTCCCCACCACCGTGCTCCGCGCCGCGGTCATCATCGGCTCCGGCTCGGCCTCCTTCGAGATCCTCCGCTATCTGACCGAGCGTCTGCCGGTGATGGTCACCCCGAGCTGGGTGCGCACCCGGATCCAGCCCATCGCCGTCCGGGACGTTCTGCGCTATCTGGTCGGCAGCGCCCGTATGCCCGAGGACGTCTGCCGTGCCTTCGACATCGGCGGTCCCGACGTCCTCACCTACCTCGGCATGATGCGCCGCTACGCCGCCGTCGCCGGGCTCTCCCGGCGGCTCATCGTCCCCGTGCCGGTTCTGACGCCCCGCCTGTCCAGCCACTGGATCGGCCTGGTCACCCCGGTGCCGCGGTCCATCGCCCGCCCGCTCGCGGAGTCGCTCAAATACGAGGTCGTCTGCGACGAGCACGACATCGCCGACTGGGTACCGGACCCGCCCGGCACCCCCGTCCCCTTCGACCGGGCGCTCGACCTCGCGCTGCAGCGGGTCCGCGACGCCCAGGTCGTCACCCGCTGGTCCTCCGCGTCCGTGCCCGGAGCGCCCAGTGATCCACTGCCCACGGACCCCGACTGGGCGGGCGGCAGCCTCTACACCGACGTGCGCGAACTCGCCGTCGACGCGTCACCGGAGGCGCTGTGGCGGGTCGTCGAGGGAATCGGCGGCGAGAACGGCTGGTACTCCTTCCCGCTCGCCTGGGCCGTCCGCGGCTGGTTCGACCGGCTCGTCGGCGGCGTCGGGCTGCGCCGCGGCCGGCGCGATGCCACGCGCCTGAGGGTCGGCGACTCGCTGGACTTCTGGCGGGTGGAGGAGATCGAGCGCGGCCGGCTGCTGCGCCTGCGCGCCGAGATGCGGCTCCCGGGACTCGCCTGGCTGGAGATGTGCGCCGAGAGCGACGGCGAGCGGGGGAGCCGCTACCGCCAGCGGGCGCTGTTCCACCCCCGGGGCCTTGCCGGTCACGCCTACTGGTGGAGCGTCTCGCCGTTCCACGCCGTCGTGTTCGGCGGCATGGCCCGCAACATCGCGCAGAAGGCGGAGGCGAGCGAGGGCTCCGGCCGAGCCGACGGCGACCCGTCGGGCGCGCCCCTGGGCCGCACCCCGCCCGGCACCGAGGCCGACCGCGGACGGTGAGGCGTGGGGCAAGGGTGAGAGCGAGAGTGAAGGTGAAGTCGAGGGTGAGGGTGAGGGTGAAGCCGAGGGGCCCCGGTCGTGGCGCTCCCCGACGGTCCCGCCCGCTTCCGGCGGGCCCGGGGCCGGAGTGACACGAGCCCGTCCCGAGGTGCTCGGTGTCCCCCGTAAGTGGATCACTGATGCCTGGTGGGGTGACCGGACGGCGTGCCACGTTCTCCGGAGCGTGCCCGAGGGCCGTTGATGGGTATGTGAGTACCGCGAGCACCGCACCGATACTGACCGAGACGCACCGGCCTCCCGTGCCCGACCCGGGCGCGGACACCGCGCCCGGGGGCATAGTCGTCCACTCCTGTGAGCGCGTCGGCCCCGTGACCCTCCTCGTCCGGCTGACCGGAGAGATCGACCACTACAGCGCCGCACCCCTGCGGGCGATACTCGTCTCCGCGGCCGCGGACGGCTGTACCGACCTGATCCTCGACGCCTCCCGGGTCACGTTCTGCGACTCCGGCCTCCTCGGCGTCCTGGACCAGTGGTCCCGGCTGGGCCGCCGGTACCGCATCGACGCGCCACCGCCCGTCGTCCTCAGGCTGCTGCGGGTCGCCGCCGGCACGCTGGCCCCCCGGCTGCCCGGCACAAGGGCCGGCGGAAGGCGGTGACGGAGCGGGCCGCGGCGTCCACGCCGCGGCCCGCCCGCATCTCGACCCTCCCTCTGGGGCCGCTACTTCAGGTAGGGCCCCGCGGTGCCGATCCGGCCGGGCCCGTTCAGGACGTACACCCGCAGGTTGCCCTTCCCCGGCGCCGCGACGCTCAGGGTGCCGTTGCCGACGACCCGCTGGTCACCGGTGACGGCGTCCGTGTAGGTGCCGTTCGGGACGCCGGTGAAGGTGGCCCCGCCGCTGACCGTGACGAGCGCGAAGCTGTCGGTCGTGCCGCTGGTGTAGCGGCGCTTGTACGCCATCGAGCCGCTGACGCCCTCGGTGGAGTACTGACCCATCTGGAGCGCCGGGATCGCCCGGCGGATCTGGTTGAGCCGCTGGACGTGCCGGACCAGCGGCTGGGCGAGGGTCTGGGCGACCGCTCCGCTCGCCGACTCGACGGTGGAGAAGCCGGAGGCCTTCACGTCCCCGGCGAGATGGTCGCCGAAGTAGGCGCGGCCCGTGGTCGCCAGCGGGCAGGTGGGCCCGCAGTCGATCTTCTTGCCCTTCTGGAACTCGATCTCGGAGCCGTAGTACAGCGTCGGGATGCCGCGGAAGGTCCACATCAGCGACATGTTCTCCGCCCAGGCGTCCGTGCCGCCGGCGTAGCGCTCGCTGC
This sequence comes from Streptomyces sp. NPDC012508, assembly GCF_042902595.1. Classification (NCBI taxonomy): domain Bacteria; kingdom Bacillati; phylum Actinomycetota; class Actinomycetes; order Kitasatosporales; family Streptomycetaceae; genus Streptomyces; species Streptomyces sp. NPDC012508. The sequence continues at coordinate 380,955 of NZ_JBIBEO010000001.1, read as the reverse complement.
TCTTGTTGGGCCCGTAGTCGTGGCTGTCGACGTACACGACGTTGTAGGTGGCGTCGTTGTAGCTGTCGTCGGAGTCCTTGCCGTTGCCGAAGGCGTTCTGCGCGTCACCGAAGTTCATGTGCATGCGCATGTCGATGACGTGCATCCCGGAGAACCTGCTGTGGTCCGGCGTGTGGTAGCTGTTGCCGTTCAGGAACGCGTTGTTCGACGTGGGCTGGGTCGCCGTACCCTGCTGCTGCTCGTAGTCGTACATCTCCAGGGCGGCCCTGGTGTCGTCGGCGTCGTACTCCCTGCGCTCCTTCCAGGTGTAGAACTGGGCGGAGTGGTTGACCGAGCCGCGGTTCCACTTGTCGTTGACGAAGGCGGCGACCTCGCCGAAGACGAAGAAGTTCTTCGCTGCCTCCGCCCCGAACTTCTGGGCGACCCGCTCCTGGATGGCGGGCAGGAAGCGCCGGTTCCAGGTGGTGCGCGGGATGTGGACGGCGGTGTCGACGCGGAAGCCGTCGACCCCCATGTCGATGTACTTGTTGTAGGCGCCGATCAGGTAGTTCTGCACGGGCGCCGACTCGGTGTCGAAGTCGGCCAGATCGTCGTGCAGCCAGCAGGAACGGGAGTCCTCGCCCTCCCAGTTGCCGATCCAGCAGTTGTGGTAGAGCGACTTCGGGAACATGCCCGACGTGGGGTTCGGCCACTGGCAGTTGTAGATCCGGTAGCCCTCGGGGGAGGTGAACTGGGTCGGGGTGCCCCAGTTGACGCAGGTGTTGCCGGCCGGCGCGGCCGTCGACCACAGATCGCCGTTGTAGTACGACTTCCCGGACTTCGGCTCCACGGTCAGTCCGTCGTACTCGAAGGAGGAGTTCGGCTCGTCGTAGTACCAGCTCCACTGGCTGTCGCGGACGCCGTACGCCTTGGGGGTGAACAGGCCCTTGGCGCCCCAGCGGGAGGAGTGGTTGTAGACGACGTCCTGGTAGATCTTCATGCCCTTGGCGTGGGCCGCGTTGATCAGGTCCTGGTACGAGGCGCCGGCCGACTCCAGACGGGCGTCGACCTTGTAGAAGTCGTACCCGTGGTACCCGTGGTAGTCGTAGTCGGACCGGTTGAGCACCACGGGGGTGATCCAGACGGCCGAGAAGCCGAGCCCCTTGATGTAGTCGAGCTTGTTCACCAGCCCCTTGAAGTCACCCCGGAACATGGGATCGCCGTTGGCCGCGTTCCCCGACTTCGTGTGCTGGCTGCCGCCCCGGTTGTTCGAGCTGTCGCCGTCGTTGAAGCGGGCGGTCAGGACGAAGTAGATCGGGTCCTTGCGCGGATCGGTTCCGAGCGGGCGGCTCGGGTCGGGGGCGGGCGGCGCCGTGCCGGTGGTCGCCCGCACGGGGGCGGAGGAGGCGGAGGCGTTGCCGGCGGCGTCGAGGGCCCGGACGGTGTAGGTGTAGGCGGTGTTCTCCGCCAGGTTCGTGTCGGAGAGGACGGTGGAGCCGACGTCGGTGACCGTCGTGCCGCCCGTACCGCCGGTACGGGTCACCTGATAGCCCGTCACCCCCTGGTTGTCGGTCGCGGGTTCCCAGGTCAGGACGACGGACGTGCCGTCGGCGCTCGCGGCGACCCCGGCGGGCACGCTGGGCGCCTGGGTGTCGGGAACCTCGGCGGCGCACGGATTCGCGGCATGAGCGGTGACGACCCTGTCCTTGACGGTCGTCGTGCCGGCGGAGAGGGCGTAGTTCGCGCCGTTGTTGTTGTCCCAGACGCCGTTGCCGTTGTTGAAGACGGCGCTCCAGGTGGTGGCGGTACCGAGGTCGACGGTCCGCTTCCACCAGCCGGTACAGGCGGCCTCCATGCCGATGCCCGGGGCGGTGGTCCAGGCGCCGCCGGAGCGGGCGTAGTGCAGGTTGGCGGTGGTCCAGCCGAGCGCGGCCGTGGAGTAGTAGACCGTGGCCTGGTTGCCGGGCCCGGGCTCGCCCGGGCCGTCGGCGCACGGGTCGGAGTGGGCGACCACGCCGTCCTTGACCGTGATCGTGCCGGTGCCGAGGTCGTAGTTCTGTCCGCCGTTGTTGTCCCAGGTGCCGGTGCCGTTGTTGAAGGTGGCCTGGAGTCCCTCGGCGGAGCCCAGGGCGACCGTCTTCTTCACCCAGTCCGTGCAGGCCGCCTCCATCGCCACGCCGGGGACGGCGGTCCAGGCGCCCCCGTCGGGGGCGTAGTGGAGGTTGTACGCCGACCAGTTCTTGGTCTTCGTGTAGTAGAAGACGGTCGCCGTGCTCTCCGCCGCCGCGACGGGCACCGAGGGCACGGCGGCCGGGCCCGCCGGCGGAGTGGCGGAGAGCAGCCCTAGCAGACAGGCGGCGGCCACGGCCGCCGCCGGGGCGCGGCCGAAGCGCAGAAAGGGGGTGCGTCGCATGCGTCTCTTCTCCGGAGCAGGGCCACGGCGGGGCGGCCGCGGCGGGCGCTGAAAAGTTGGCCTGAAACTTGCTGCAAGCGCTTGCGAGAGCGAAAGTTACCTGTGCATGACATGGCCGTAAAGAGTCGTGACGGGATCCGTCGCGTGCGGAGTCGAACTCGTTCGGGGGCGGGGTCGTGCGAGGCTTGAACGTGTTCAATAATGTGGCCATGAGCTCCCCCCGCCCTCGTACCTGGGCCCTGTGCGCAGCCGTCCTCTACGTCGGGACGGTGGCCGTCCTCGTCCTCGTCGACGTCCTCGCCGACGGCTCCCCGGGCGACTCGGCGGCGCCGTACGTCCTGGCCTTCCCCGGCTCGGCAGTGGCGGCCGTGGGCCTGTACCTGGCGTCGGCACCCTTCGACTCCGGCGAACCGTCCGCCGACTCGGCGTCCGCCCTCGGGGCGCCGGTGTTCGGTGCGGCCGGAGCGCTCGTCAACGTCCTGCTGCTCTGGGTGGCGGTGAGCTTCGCCCGCGTCTTCGTCCGCGAGTGCCGGGCGGCCCGAAGGGCGCGCCGCGCCTGAGGCCCGAGTCCGCCCGCGCGGGAGTCCGCCGCACGCGCGCGAGTCCGGCCGCGGCATCCGGTCGGGACGGGCCCGCGCAGCATGTCGCGGGCGCTTCCGCATAGAGTCGGACGCGGCGAGGGAATCCGTGCCCGACCGGCGTACCGGGCCCGCGCCCGTCCCCGTACCGTCGCACCACCCCGAGGAGCACTCCGTGACCGACGCGGCGTCCACCGCCCTGCAGCAGCAGATCGCCCGGGAACTCGAGGTGTCGCCGACCTTCGATCCGCTCGTCGAGATCGAACGCCGTGTCGCCTTCCTGGCCGAGCGCCTCACCTCCACCGGGCTGCGCAGCCTGGTCCTCGGGATCAGCGGCGGCGTGGACTCCACGACCGCGGGCCGGCTCTGCCAGCTCGCCGTGGAACGGGCCCGCGCGGCCGGCCACGACGCCACCTTCTACGCCATGCGCCTGCCCTACGGTGTCCAGGCCGACGAGAAGGACGCCCAGCTCGCCCTGGGCTTCATCGCCGCCGACCGGGTCCTGACCGTCGACGTCAAGGCGTCGAGCGACGCCGCGCTGGACGCCTGCCTGGCCGGCGGGGTGACCTTCCGGGACGCCCACCACCAGGACTTCGTCCAGGGCAACATCAAGGCCCGGCAGCGCATGATCGCGCAGTACGCCGTCGCGGGCGCCCACGACGGCCTCGTGGTCGGCACCGACCACGCGGCGGAGGCGGTCTCCGGCTTCTTCACCAAGTACGGCGACGGCGCGGCCGACGTCGTCCCGCTGACCGGCCTGACCAAGCGTCGCGTACGCGCCTGCGCCGAGGCCCTCGGCGCCCCGGCCGAGCTGGTGTGGAAGACCCCGACGGCCGACCTGGAGACCCTCGACCCGGGCAAGCCCGACGAGGACGCGCTCGGCGTCACCTACGACGACATCGACGACTTCCTCGAGGGCAAGCCGGTCGCGGAGGCCGCGTTCGCCTCGATCGTCCGCCGCTACGAGCTGACCGACCACAAGCGCCGGCTGCCGATCGCTCCCTGAGGGTGACGGGCGGAGACCATCCGGACGTCAGCCCGCGTGGCGGGCGTCCGGTCGGTGGTCCGCTGGGTGTGCCCTCGGAGATCCCGAACGGCACACGCGAAGGAGACAACGGCATGTTCGGACAGTCGAAGGCGTTCAGCGGCTTCTCGGTCGACGACATGGACAAGGCTCACCAGTTCTACGGCGACACCCTCGGCCTCCAGGTGGAGGAGTCGGGTGACGGGCCCATGCGCATGCTGACCATCAAGCTGGGGAGCGGCGCGAACGTCTTCGTCTACCCCAAGGACGACCACACGCCCGCGTCCTTCACGATCCTGAACTTCCCCGTCGACGACATCGAGGTGGCCGTCGACGAGCTGGAGAAGCGGGGCGTGACCCTCAAGCGCTACCCCGAGTTCGAGCACGACGGCAAGGGTGTCGTCAGGGGCCCCGAGGGGCCGACCGCGATCGCGTGGTTCACCGATCCGGCGGGCAACGTCCTGTCCGTCATCCAGGAGTAGCGAGCCGTACGGCGACGGCCCGGACCCCCGAGCGGGGGCCGGGCCGTCGCCGTCCGCCTCCGGTGTCAGCAGGCGGGCCGGGCGCCGTCGCTCTCCACCCCTCGGCGTCGGCCGGCTCGTGGCGTCGGCGCGCGGGCGCCGGGTTTCCCCCGTGGTCGTGCGGGAAGCCGCAGGCCGAGGAGGTGCGCCATGTCCGGACGCGACAGCAGGGGGCCCGAGGACGGGGGGCGGGAGAGCAGGAGGGAAGGCGAGGCCGCGCACGCCCACGCCCAGTACCAGCGGGACAAGGCGGAGAATCTTCTCCAGCGGGCACGGCGGAGCGCCGACCCCGAGGAGGCCGCCCGGCTGCGGGAGCAGGGCGAGCAGCTCAAGGAGCGCAGCGAACAGGCCCTGCGCGAGGAGCACGAACCCTGGCCCGACGATCTTCATGAGCGGTACCCCGGCTAGGGTCGGTGGATGGGCTTCTTCGACCGACTCACCGGCACCAGACACCCCGAAGCCGGCATCGCCCCGCGCTCCACCGAGGACGTCCGGGCCGCGCTGCTCGGGATCAACGCCCCGGGCGTGCCCTATGTGGTGCGGCACGCCACCGCCGCCGAGCGCGCCGACCTGGTGGCCGAGTGGCGGGTCCCGGAGCTGCGGCTGACCTTGCGGACCCGGATGCGGTTCGTCCCGGCCGAGCGCGTGGTGCGCGCCCTCGACGAACAGTGGGACGCGCGGGAACGTGAGTACGGCCGCGGGCACGCGACCCGGGTGGCGCGGGAGTGGACGTACGAGCGCGGGCCCGACGGCCGTCGGCGCCGGGTCGAGACGCTCCGCTTCGACTCCCGGGACATGAAGGACCCCTTGCGGAACGCGGTCCTCGGCGCCGGCTGGACATGGCGGGGAGTCACCTTCCGGCTGTGACCGCCGCCGGCGGCCGCCCACGGAAGCATCCGGGGCGTCCGCGGGGCGTCCGCGGGTCGTCGCCCGGCCCGCACGCCCCGCCCGAACGGCCCGCCCGGAGTGCGCTGCTCCGGGCCGCCGCCTGCAATGGGGGGATGACCGGGCCTCCCGACGACTGCCTCGCGCGCAACGAGTGGATCTGCGGCGCCTATCTCACCTCCCGGAGCGAGATCCTCGGCGACGCGGTCCTCCAGCATCTGCAACTGACCGTCGTCTCCGTCGCCCTCGGTCTGCTGCTCGCCGTGCCCCTCGCCGTCGCCGCCCGCCGCTGGCGCGGGGCCGCCGGCCCCGTCCTCGGGGTCACCACGATCCTGTACACGATCCCGTCCCTCGCGATGTTCTCGCTGCTCCTGCCCCTCTACGGGCTGAGCGCCGCACTGGTCATCGCCGGGCTCGTGCTCTACTCGCTCACCCTGCTCGTGCGCAACATCCTGGCCGGCCTCCGCGCCGTACCCGAGGACACCCGGCAGGCCGCGCGCGGCATGGGCTACGGGCCTGTCCGGCTGCTGCTCACCGTCGAGCTGCCGCTCGCGCTCCCCGCCTCGATGGCCGGGCTGCGCATCGCACCGTCTCGGCGGTCTCCCTCGTCACCATCGGGGCGATCGTCGGCCACGGCGGTCTCGGCAACCTCATCTACTCCGGGATGAACACCTACTTCAAGGCGCAGGTCCTCACCGCCTCCGTCCTCTGTGTGATCATCGCGGTCGTCGCCGACCTGCTGCTGCTCGGCGCGCAGCGGCTGCTCACGCCCTGGGCCCGGAGGCAGGCCGCGTGAACACCCTCTCCGCCACCTGGGACTGGCTCACCAGCGCCGCCAACTGGTCCGGCGACAACGGGATCTGGCACCGCCTCGCCGAGCACCTCTTCCTGACGGCCGTCTGCCTCGCGCTGAGCTGCGCGATCGCGCTCCCCGTCGCGCTGGTCCTCGGCCACCTCGGCAAGGGCGGCGCCCTCGCCGTCAACCTCTCCAACGTCGGCCGCGCCGTGCCCACCTTCGCCGTCCTCGTCCTGCTGCTGCTCAGTCCGATCGGTTCGTACGGGGAGTGGCCCACGATCATCGCGCTCGTCCTGTTCGCCGTCCCGCCCCTGCTCACCAACGCGTACGTCGGCATGCGCGGCGTCGACGCCGACGTCGTCCGCGCCGCGCGGGGGATGGGGATGACCGGCCGGCAGATGCTCTTCGGAGTGGAACTGCCGCTGGCGCTCCCGCTGATCCTCACCGGTGTCCGTATCGCCGCCGTGCAGCTCGTGGCGACCGCGACCGTCGCCGCGCTCGCGGGCGGCGGGGGCCTCGGCCGGATCATCACCGCCGGGTTCAACCTCGCCTCGACCCCTCAGGTCGTCGCGGGCGCGGTCCTCGTCGCCCTCTTCGCGCTGGTGGTCGAGGGCGTCTTCGAAGGTGCGCAGCGCCTCGCCCCGGCCTGGGCGCGGGGGAGCGCGGCATGAGGCGGCGGAGTGTCGCGGCGGGTGCGATGGCGGTCGCGCTGGCCCTGTCCGCGCCGACTGCCCTCACCGGCTGTGCCACCGGCCCCTCGCTCGAGAACCAGGGTGAGGTCACCGCCCCGCCCGGCGACAGCCAGGACCTCACCATCGGCTCCGCGGGCTTCACCGAGAGCGATCTGCTGGCCCAGATGTACGCGCTGCTCCTCGAAGACGCCGGGTACGGCACGAAGATCCTCTCGGTGACCAACCGTGAGATCTACGAGCCGGCCCTGGAGAGCGGTCAGATCGACGTCGTACCGGAGTACGCGGCCACCTTCGCGGACTGGCTGAACGCCAAGGCCCACGGGCCAGACGCGCCGACCGTCGGCTCGCCCGACCTGGCCGCCACGATGACGGCCCTGCGCGGGCTCGCCGGACCGCGCGGCCTGACGGTCCTCGACGCGGGCCGGGCCGTCGACCAGAACGCCTTCGCCGTCACGCGCGCGTACGCCGCCCAGCACAGGCTGAAGACCCTGAGCGACGTCGGCGCGGCGAAGCTTCCCGTACGGCTCGCGGCGGGCGACGAGTGCGTCCAGCGGCCGTACTGCGCGCCCGGTCTGAGGGAGACGTACGGCATCGACGTCACCGGCGTCGACCCGAAGGGCGTGGGCACCACACAGGCCAAGCAGGCGGTGCAGAGCGGGGAGGACCAGATGGTCCTGACGACGACGACCGACGCCACGCTCGACGAGTTCGGCCTGGTGCTGCTAGCCGACGACAAACACCTCCAGAACGCCGATCACATCGTCCCCGTGGTCAACCGCGCCCGGGCCGGCGGCGAGCGCGTCACCGCCGCGCTGGGGCGGCTCAACACGGTGCTGACCACGGCCGATCTGGCGAACATGAACGAGCAGGTGGACAGCTGGCGCCGCCTTCCGGAGGACGTCGCGCGGACGTACCTCCAGGAGAAGAAGCTCATCCCCGCCGGCTCGGGCTGACGGCCGCACCCCTCACGCGTCGTGGACGGAGTCACACGTCGTGGACCGAGTCGTACTCCACCTCGTCCCGGGCCACGCCCTGGGCGTCCGCGTCCACGGAGCGGCGCAGCGCCTCGTGGAGCTTCGCCGGCGTGAGGACCCCGAGGAACCGTGTCCCGTCGAGGACGGCCACCCAGCCCGCGTCGTGCTGGAGCATCTCGCTGAACGCCTGCTTCAGCGGGGCCCCGACCGGCACCCAGGCCTCCATACGGCGGGCCAGGTCGCCGACCGTGCCCTCCTGGCCCGCGAGCGCGAGGACGTCGGTGGCGACCCAGCCGTGCAGATCGCCGTCGGCGCCCAGGACGACGGCCCAGCGGGCCCCTTCCGCCCGCAGCCGGGCCGCCGCGTCCGGCGACGGCTCGTCCAGGCGGGCCACGGACGGCTGTTCCAGGTCGTCCGGTTCGATCGTGGTGACCGAGAGCCGCTTGAGCCCCCGGTCGGCGCCGACGAACTGGGCGACGTAGGGCGTGGCGGGCGCGCCGAGCACGGCCGCCGGGGTGTCGAACTGCTCGATGCGGCCCTGCCCGTACACGGCGATCCGGTCGCCCATGCGGACCGCCTCCTCGATGTCGTGGGTGACCAGGAGGACCGTCTTGCGCACGGTGGCCTGAAGGCCCAGGAACTCGTTCTGGAGGTGCTCGCGGACCACCGGGTCCACCGCCCCGAAGGGTTCGTCCATCAGCAGCACGGGCGGGTCGGCGGCGAGCGCGCGGGCGACGCCGACGCGCTGGCGCTGGCCACCGGAGAGCTGCGCCGGATAGCGCCGGCCGTAGGTCCCCGGGTCGAGGCCGACCAGGTCGAGGAGTTCGGCGGCGCGGGCCCTGGCCTTCGCCTTCTTCCAGCCGAGCAGCGCGGGCACGGTCGCGGTGTTGTCGAGGACGGTCCGGTGCGGGAAGAGCCCGACCTGCTGGATGACGTAGCCGATGTTCCGTCGCAGCCTGACCGGGTCGACCTTCGCGATGTCCTCCCCGTCGACCAGGATCCGGCCCGAGGTCGGTTCGATCAGCCGGTTGACCATCATCATCGTGGTCGTCTTGCCGCAGCCCGAGGGGCCGACCAGCGTGACCAGTTCCCCCTCGGCCACCTCGAAGGAGAGGCCGTCGACCGCGGTGGTGCCGTCCGCGTACACCTTGCTGACCTGCTCGAACCGGATCATGGATCCACGCTAGGAGGCCCGGTTGCCCCGCGCACGGGGGCCGGGACCGTCCGGGGAGCGACAGCCCGCTGAACATCGTCTCTTGTCATGACCCTTGCGAGTTGCTCTCCCGGGCTGCTATTCAATCCGTTAGGAAACTTTCCTTCCAATCCATCGTTCCGGGAGACCCCCATGACATCGGCACGATCGGCACGTCTCCGACTGCGTTCCCTGGGTGCCGCCGGTACCGCGGCGGCCGCACTCCTCCTCGGCCTCGCCACCGCCCCACCCGCCGCGGTCGCGGCCCCCGTCACCCACGAGGCGGAGACCGCCACCGTCTCGCGGGGCGCGGTCGAGTCCAACCACGCGGGCTTCACCGGCACGGGATTCGTCAACTACGACAACGCCACCGGCGGATACGTCCAGTGGAACGTCAACGCCGCACAGGCGGGCCAGGCGACCCTCACCCTGCGCTACGCCAACGGCACCACCACCAACCGGCCCATGGACATCGCCGTCAACGGCACCGTCGCCGCCGCCGGCAAGGCCTTCGCGGGGACGGGCGCCTGGACCACCTGGGCCACCACCACCCTCACGGTGAACCTCAAGGCGGGCGCCAACACCATTCGCGCCACCGCCACCACCGCCAACGGCGGCCCCAACGTCGACCACATCAAGGTCGACACCGCCACGGCGCCGCCCGTCGGCGACACCCCGGTCGCGATCAACGGCCAGCTCACGGTCTGCGGCGTCAAGCTCTGCAACCAGTACGGCAAGCCCGTCCAACTGCGCGGCATGTCCAGCCATGGCACGCAGTGGTACCCGCAGTGCCTCACCAACGGGTCGCTCGACGCCCTCGCCAAGGACTGGAAGGCCGACATCCTGCGCGTCTCCACCTACGTCCAGGAGGACGGCTGGGAGACCGACCCGGTCAAGTTCACCAACCTCGCCCACACCCTCATCGACCAGGCCACCGCGCGCGGCATGTACGTGATCGTCGACTGGCACATGCTCACGCCCGGCGACCCGCACGCCAACCTGGCGAACGCCAAGAGGTTCTTCACCGACATCGCCAACCGGCACAAGGACAAGAACAACATCTTCTACGAGGTCGCCAACGAGCCCAACGGCGACAGCGTGACCTGGCCGAGGATCAAGAGCTACCACGAGCAGATCGTTCCGGTCATCCGGAACATCGACGGCAACGCCCCGATCCTGCTCGGCACCCGCGCCTGGTCCTCCCTGGGCGTCTCGAACGGCGGCAGCGAGACCGAGGTCGTCGACAACCCGGTCAACGCCACCAACGTCATGTACACGTTCCACTTCTACGCGATGTCCCACCGCGAGGAGTACCTGAACACCCTCTCCCGGGCCGCCGACCGGATCCCCATGTTCGTCACCGAGTTCGGCACCCAGGACTACGCGGGTGAGGGCGCCAACGACTTCGCCATGTCGCAGAAGTACATCGACCTGATGGCCGCGAAGAAGATCAGCTGGACCAACTGGAACTTCTCCGACGACCACCGCTCGGGCGCCGTCTTCAAGACCGGCACGTGCGACAGCAACGGTCCCTGGACGGGCACCTCGTCCCTGAAGGAGGCCGGCGTCTGGATCCGCGACCGGATCAGGTCCGCCGACGACTTCCCCACCTCGTGACGCCTTCCTGACCCCTCGACGCGCCCCCGGCCCGACCCCTGTGATGCACTGGGCGGGCGGGGGCGTATCGAACAGGAGCCGCATTGACCAGCTACCGCCAGCCCGGCCTCGTCCTCACCGACCGCCGCTTCACCGTTCCGCTCGACCACGCGGACCCCGGAGGCGAGCAGATCGAGGTCTACGGCCGTGAGGTCGTCGCGCACGACCGGTCGGCCGAGGACCTGCCCTGGCTGGTGTACCTGGAGGGCGGGCCCGGCTTCGGGGCCCGCCGCTTCATCGGCCGGCAGGCCTGGCTCGGCCGGGCCGTCCAGGACTATCGCGTCCTCCTCCTCGACCAGCGCGGCACCGGCCACTCCACCCCCGTCAACCGCCAGACCCTGCCCCTGCACGGCACTCCGCGGCAGCAGGCCGACCACCTCGCGCACTTCCGGGCCGACTCGATCGTCAAGGACTGCGAACTCATCCGGAAGCGCCTCACCCGTGGCGCCCCCTGGACCGTCCTCGGCCAGAGCTTCGGCGGCTTCTGCGCCACCCACTACCTCTCCGCCGCCCCCGAGGGCGTCCGCACGGCCCTCATCACCGGCGGTCTGCCCTCCCTGCACGCCACCGCCGACGAGGTCTACCGGGCCGCCTACCCCCGCGTCCGGCGCAAGGTCGAGGCCCACTACGCCCGCTACCCCCAGGACGTCGACCGCGCCCGCCGGATCGCCGCCCACCTCCTGGAGAACCCGACGACCCTGCCGAACGGCGGACTCCTCACCGCCCAGGCCTTCCAGTCCCTCGGCATCCTCCTCGGCAGCGGCGAGGGAACCCACGAGCTGCACCTCCTCCTGGAGGAGGCCTTCGTCCCCACGCCCGCCGGCCCCGCGCTCTCCGACGCCTTCCTGGAGAACGTCCAGGGCCGCCTCTCGTACGCCGGACACCCGCTCTACGCCGTGCTCCACGAGGCCATCTACGCTCAGGGCCAGGGGCCGACGGCCTGGGCCGCGGAACGCGTCCGCGCCGAGTTCCCGGAGTTCGACGCGGAGAAGGCCCTGGCCGGTGACGCACCCCTCCTCTTCACCGGAGAGACCGTCCACCCCTGGCACTTCGAGACCGACCCCGCGCTGCGCCCGCTCCGCGAGACCGCCCACCTCCTCGCCGAACGGACAGACTGGGCACCGCTCTACGACCCCGCGCGGCTCGCCGCCAACGAGGTACCCGTCGCCGCGGCCGTCTACCACGACGACATGTACGTCGACACCGCCCACTCGCTGGAGACCGCCCGTGCCGTCCGGGGGCTGCGGACCTGGGTGACGGACGAGTTCGAGCACGACGGCGTACGGGCCGGTGGGCCGAGGGTCCTTGACCGGCTGCTCTCCCTCGCCCGGGGCGAGATCTGACCGTCGGGTCTTCCGGGACCGCCCTGGGCCGCCTGGGGCCGTCCGGCCCGACGCGGCGCGAGCCCCGTCACGGCCGGGCGGAAAAGTCCAAGCAGTGCGTCCTGATTACTCATGGTGCGCGCGGGGCGCGACGGATAGAACTCGTCCGGAGTGCACCGAGGAGAGGACCGGACATGACCACCCACGTCAGTGCCGAGATCGCCGGGCAGCCCGACTGCTGGCGCCGCGCGGCGGACACCGCGGCCGACCACGCCTATCTGCTGCCCCGGCGGGGTGAGCGGATCGCGGTCGTCGGCTGCGGTACCTCGTATTTCATGGCCCGTGCCTACGCCGCCCTGCGCGAATCCCTCGGCGCGGGCGAGACCGATGCCTTTCCCGCCTCCGACGAGACCCCGCTCGGCCGCGGCTACGACCGGATCGTCGCCCTCACCCGCTCCGGTGCGACCACCGAGGTGGTGACCCTGCTCGCCCGCGCGGCCGGCCGTATCCCGACGCTCGTCCTGACCGGCGTCCCCGACAGCAGGGCCGCGCACCACGCGGACCGGGCCGTCGTCCTCGACTACGCCGACGAACGCTCCGTCGTCCAGACCCGGTTCGCCACCACCGCCCTCCAACTGCTGCGCGCGGGGCTGGGCGTGGACCTCGCCCCCTCGATCGCCGACGCCGAACTCGCCCTCTACGAACCGCTGCCCACGGTCTGGGAACGGCGCGCCCAGTTCACCTTCCTCGGCACCGGCTGGACGGTCGGACTCGCCGACGAGGCCGCGCACAAGCTCCGTGGCGTGGCGCGCGCCTGGGCGGAGTCGTACGCGGCGATGGAGTACCGCCACGGGCCGATCGTCATCAGCGACCGCACGAGTCTCGTGTGCTGCCTCGGTCCCGAGCCGGCCGGTCTGCGGGACGAAGTGGAGGCCACCGGCGCGCTGTTCGCCGCCGACGCCATCGACCCGGTGGCCGCCCTGGTGCGCGCCCAGCGCCTCTCCGTCACCCTCGCGGCGCGCCGCGGCCTGAACCCGGACCGCCCCCGTCATGCCTCCCGCTCGGTCATCCTTTCCGGAGCGATCCGGGGGTGAACCCCCGTATCCTGCGCCCATGATCGACACGAGCAGCACACCCCTCGACGACATGCCCGACGACTGGCAGCGCGCGCTGGCCGTGGTCGCCCACCCGGACGATCTCGAATACGGCTGCGCCGCCGCCATCGCGGGGTGGACGGACGCCGGCAAGGAGGTCGTCTACGTCCTCGCGACCCGCGGCGAGGCCGGCATCGACTCCATCGCCCCGGCCACCTGCGGCCCGCTGCGCGAGCAGGAGCAGCGGGCGAGCGCGGAGGTGGTCGGGGTGTCGGCCGTCGAGTTCCTCGACCACCGGGACGGGGTGATCGAGTACGGACTCGGTCTGCGCCGCGACATCGCGGCGGCCGTCCGCCGCCACCGGCCCGAGCTCGTCGTCACGCTCAACCACCGTGACACCTGGGGGTCGGGCGTCGGAGGGTTCTGGAACACCCCGGACCACGTGGCCGTCGGCCGCGCCACGCTCGACGCGGCGGGCGACGCGGGCAACCGCTGGATCTTCCCCGAACTGACCGAGCAGGGCCTGGAGCCGTGGAACGGTGTGCGCTGGGTGGCGGTCGCCGGAACGAACACGCCGACCCACGCCGTCGACGCCACGCCCGGCGTCGAGCGCTCGGTCCGGTCGCTTCTCGCCCACCGCGCGTACATCGAGGGTCTGACGGACCAGGACCCCGAGGAGTACGTCCGTACCTTCCTGGCGCAGAACAACGAGCGCTTCGCCGCCCGGTACGGCGGCCGGCCGACCGTCGCCTTCGAGCTGTTCGCCCGCTAGAGGGCCGCGGAAGCCGCTGCCGGGGGTCGCTGTCAGCGGCGTGGCCTAATCTCGCCCGCATGACCACACTGCTTCTCCACGACGGCGCGACCGACCCGGCCGCGCCCGTCTCCCGCGCCGGCGGCCTGCCCCTCGTGCCGGAGGGTTTCGTCTGGCCGCTCTGCGCGGAGTGCGAGGGGGCGATGCAGTTCATCGCCCATCTGGACCGGGGCGCGGACGTCGTCTCCGTCTTCATGTGCCAGAACGAGCCGGGGCTGTGCCAGGAGTGGGATCCCGCCGCGGGCGGCAACCGGGCGTACGTCTTCCCCGCCGAGGGGCTCCTTCCGGCCACCGCCCCGGCCGAGGGCGAGACGCGGCTCGACGAGGTCTCCGTCCTGACCGCGCGGCCCGTCGAGGCCGAGACGTACGGCGAGGAGGACACCTTCGGGCCCGTGGACGGCAAGGACGTCCTGGGACAGCTCGGCGGGGAGCCGTACTGGCTCCAGTGGGACGAGACACCGGGCTGCGCCGACTGCGGCAAGAAGATGGGTTTCGTGGCCCAGCTGGACCGGGTTGCCAACTTCGGCGGGGGGTACGCCTATGCCTTCGTCTGCGACGCATGCCGGCGGGCGGCCTTCCTCTGGCAGTGCTGACCCCCTAACCTGACCCTCTACCTGACTGAGTGTCAGGAATCGGGGGTGGTGCGCGGTGATCGACACGCTCGGCACGGAGATCGCGGAGGGCGAGGAGCGCATCGCACTCACGGTCGAGGACGGCGTCGGCTTCCTCACGCTCTGCCGGCCGGAGAAGCTCAACGGCTGGAGCTGGGAGGCCAGCCGCCAGCTCGGCCTCATGGCCGACCGGATCCGCTTCGACGAGCGCGTACGGGTGGTGCTGCTGCGGGCCGAGGGGCGCGCGTTCTGCGCGGGCATCGATGTCACGGCGCCCGGTGGCGGAATCACCGGCCGCACGGCCGCGGAGAGGATCCGGCGGTACGACGAAGGCATCCGCTGGGTCCACGAACGCTTCGCGGTCTTCGCCCGGCTGCCCCAGCCGGTCGTGGCGGCCGTCCAGGGCTACTGCCTCGGCTTCGGCTTCGAGCTCGCGCTGATGGCGGACGTCCGGATCGCCGCCGACGACGCTGTGTTCGCCCTCCCCGAGGCAGGCCTCGGGGTCGCCGTCGACGCGGGCGGCGATCTGCGGATCGCGCGTGAGGCGGGCGCGGGCTGGGCCAAGTACCTGGCCCTCACCGGCCGTCGGATCGACGCCGCCACCGCCGAACGGCTCGGCCTCGTCCAGGTCGTCACGCCCCGCGACGACCTCGACCGCACGGCCCGCGAAACGGTGGACGCCATCGCGTCCGCGGCGCCGCTCGCCGTCCGCGCGATCAAACGGAACATCGACGCCTACGCGGACCAGGGCCTGTCCGCAGCCCTGGACCGCACGGCCCTCTCGGCGGCGCTCACCCTGACGTCGGAGGACGCCCGCGAAGGCTACGCCGCCAAGGGGGCCCGCCGGCGCCCGCGTTTCAACGGCACCTGACCGACCGGCACCGGTGCGGCAACGGCAGACGTCGTCGCACTACGGCGTGTATCCGGAGGTGACGAAGAAGGCCCCGTACGTGAAGGAGATGAACGCCAGTGAGGCGAGCGTCGCAACCAAGGTGACCGGTCTGGCCCTGGCCAGAGCGGCGGCCGCGGGCAGCAGCAGAGTGAATCCGGGCAGCAGAAAACGGGGCTTGATCTGAATGAAGCCGCTCACGCCGACAGCCACGGCTACCAGGACCAAGGTGAAGACGACGACGGCCGCCGGCGGACGCGAGCTCAGGAGAGCCCACAGGAGGACGAGTCCTGCGATCACGATGAGCACGGAGCCTTGCTCCACCGCGCTCACGTGACCGGCGGCCACCCTGTTCGTGGCGGCGATGACGGACTGGCCGAAGTCGATGTGCGTCTTCCAGTCGCGCTGCACATCGAAGTAGCCCAACGGTCGCCCGGTGGCCAGGCCGGCCCATACGAAATAGCCGAGCAGGCCCAGCGGCGCGATGAGGATCGCGGTGAGCGTTCGACGCCCGCGCGGCGAAGCGAGTACCGCCGTGACGACGACCGCGGCCACCACCGCGACGCCCAGCGGACGGGTCAGGCCCGCCGCCACGGCCAGGAAGGACGCCGTGATCAGACGTTGCGTCACCAGGGCGTACAGCGACCAGGCGCACAGCGCGGTGAACATCGCCTCCGGGTAGGCCATGGACTGGATGAAGGCCTGCGGCAGCAGACCCCACAGGAGGACGAGCAGCAGTCCGACGCGATTGCTGTGCAGGGCTGTGCCGAAAGCATGGATCCCCCATGCCGCGACACAGGAGGACACGCAGGTGATCAGCAGTGCGGTACCGACGATCGTCATCGGCAGCATTTCGCTGACCGCTCGCACGACACCCGGATACAACGGAAAGAACGCGAGGTCCTGCCATCTGCCGGCCGGTCCGCCGCCGTAGCCGGGAACCAGATCCGCGTGCCCGTAGCCATGCTGCGCGATGCCCAGGTACCACCTCGCATCCCACACATAGCCCAGCGATGTCAGAAGAGACTGGTCGCTCTCCTTCGATCGCATCGCGATCCAGGTGACACCCAGGACCTTGCACGCCAGGTAGCAGAGGATCGCCGGCCTGGCGCGCCGATACGACAGAAAGGCACGTCGAACGGGAATGTTCCGCCGTGAATTCTGCAGAACTGCCTGTCTGGGTTTCGCGCCGGTCTCGACGGTCAATTCGTGCCCAATCATCGGCGCCGCATGTGAGGGTGCGGTCGTGAACCGGTAACTCTGTCCGGACCCTACTCAGAGCACGCCCGAGAACGCGCGCAATGGAGAATTACGCGCTGAGAAGATCGCAGAGTGGTCGCCGATCGGGTGACAGCCGACAGTTCCGAAACGCGCCTAATTCGGCGGGGCGGGCTTCAGGACCGCGAAGGGGGCTCCGAACGGGTCCGCGAGCCAGGCGATGCGGCCGACGTCGGGGATGTCGGCCGCCGGCATGAGGACCGACCCGCCGTTGCCCTGTGCGCGGGCGACGACGTCGTCCGCGTCGGTCACAGCGAAGTACGGGATCCAGCGCGACTGGTTCCCGCCCTCCTGGAGTTCGGCGACCCCGCCGAAGGTGGCGTCCTCCAGGTCGCCCTCGGCGGTGGAGAGCACGCGGTAGGTCATGCCCGGCGCCTCCATCTCCTGCGAGCGCCAGCCGAACAGCTTTCCGTAGAAGTCCAGGGCGGCCGTCGGGTCGGGCACGTGCAGCTCGGCCCAGCACAGCGTGTTGTTCTCGGAGGCCTTGTCCAGGCCCTTCGTCTCGCCCGGCTGCCAGACCGCGAAGTCGGCGCCCGCCGGGTCGGTCAGCTGGGCCATCCGCCCGGCGGTCATGACGTCCATGGGCTCGGCGCGCACGGTCCCGCCCGCGGACTCCGTGGTCTTGACCGTGGCGTCGGCGTCGGGCGTCTGGAAGTACAGCGTCCACGCGCTGCTCGCCCCCGTCTCCGTCAGCGGACCGAGGGCGGCGACGGTCTTCCCGTCCTGCTGGAAGAAGCCGTAGCCTCCGGCGTCCGGTCCGGCCGAGGCGAACTCCCAGCCGAAGACGGCGGTGTAGAACGCGGCGGCGACCGCCGTGTCGGGGCTGCCGAGGTCGACCCAGCTGGGCGAGCCCTTGGTGAAGTCCGTACCGAGCATGTGGTGTGCCCTGCCTTTCCGAGTCTGGAGGTCGTCCGGTCACCCTCGCCGATCCTCGCCGCTCTCCCCCGCCCGCGCAGCCGCAGCCGCCCGGGTTCATCCGCGTGGACCAGCGCGCGTCACTCCCCGAACCGCCCCCGGCCCAGCTGCTCGCGCACCGGCACCACGGGATCGTTGACGAGGGCCCGGCGCTGCCAGTTCGCGCCGTCCACCACCAGCGTGTGCCCGGAGACGAACCGGGCGTACGGAGAGGCCAGGAAGGTCGCCGCCCAGCCCAGCTCCCGCGGGTACCCCACGCGCAGGGCAGGCTGCCGGGCGTCCTGGTCGGGCGCCCGCCCGAGCGCGCCGCGGATGCCGTCCGTCATGTCCTCGTGCGGCATCAGACCCGGCACCAGGCCGTTGACCTGGATCCCGTACGGCCCCCACTCCACCGCCAGCGTCTCGACCAGGTTCTTCACCCCGGCCTTCGCCGCCGCCGAGTGCGCGAAGCCGGGGCCGCCGGTCCAGGCGTAGGAGGCGCCCACGTTGACGACGGACCCGGGCGTGCGCGCGGCGAGGTGGCGTCGGGCGAACTCCCGGGTCATGAACCAGGTCCCGGTCAGCGTGATGTCGACGACCGCGCGCCAGCCGTTGGGCGACAGCTCCTCCGCCGGAACGGGAAAGTTGGCCGCCGCATTGTTCACCAGGACGTCCGGCCGGGAGCCGAGGGCCGTCTCGCACGTGTCGAAGGCCCCGGTCACGGCGGCGGGCTCGCGGATGTCGCAGACCGCGGTCGCCACCCGCGTCCCGCCGATCTCCGACAGCTCGCGCCGCGCGGCCTCCAAGCGGGCGGCCGTCCGGCCGACGAGCATCAGCTCCGCGCCCAGCCGGGCGAACTCGGCCGCGACCGCCTTCCCCAGCCCCGACCCGCCCCCGGTCACCAGGACCGTCTTCCCCTCGTACGTCCCCGGTGGCAGCGCGCTCGCACCGAGCGGGGGAGGGGCGGGCAGTCCCGGCGGATCCGTCTCTGCGTTCGTCATGCCGCATCGATAGCGCGCTGAGGGTGATAACTGAAGCCCTGTCGGCCCCCGACGGAGAGCCGCCTCGGCCTCCCGGCCGAAAGCCGCCTCGGCCTCCCGGCCGGAAGCCCCGTCAGCCCGCGGCCGCGACCTTGCGGTCCAGATCGCCCATGATCAGCTCCATGTTGATCGCCACGCCTGCCCGGTAGCCTCCGCTCGCCGCGTTGATCACCTGCTCCTGGGCGCCGATCGCGTTGCCCGCCGCCCACACGCCCGGCACGCTCGTCCGGCCGGTCTCGTCCACCGCCACGAAATCGCCGAGCGGTGTCTCGTGGGTCTCGGCACCGAGCGCGGTGAGCAGCCCGTCCCGCGGTGTCATGCGGGGACCGACGAAGAGAACGTCACGCTCCACGACCCGGCCGTCCGCCATCCGCACGCCGGTGAACCGGTCGTCCTCGACGACCAGACCCGCCACCTCGCCCGTCACCACCTGGACGCCGGCCGCCGCGACCCGGGCGCTCTCCTCGTCGGAGAGCGGTGCGGCCGTGTGCAGGAAGAGGGTCACGTCCGGGGACCAGTGGGCCAGGATCACGGCCTGGTGGGCGGCCATGACCGGGTGCGCGATCACCCCGAACGCCTGGTCGCGGACCTCCCAGCCATGGCAGTACGGGCAGTGCAGCACGTCCCGCCCCCACCGCTCGGCGACGCCGTCGATCGCGGGGAGCTCGTCGACGAGTCCGGTGGTGACGACGAGCCTGCGCGCGCGGACCAGACGGTCGTCGTCCACCGTCACCACGAAGCCCTCGGCGTCGCCGAGCTCCCGGACCGCTCCTGTCACCTGCCCGGTCGTCCACTCCACCCCGTATGCGGCGATCTCGCGCCGCCCCGCCTCCAGGAACTCCGCCGGGCTCATCCCGTCCCGGGAGAGGTACCCGTGCATATGGGCGGCCGGGGCGTTGCGCGGTTCACCGGCGTCGACCACCAGCGTCCGGCGCCGCGACCGGCCGAGGATCAGGGCCGCGCTCAGACCGGCCGCGCCGCCCCCGACCACCACCACGTCGTAGGAATCGAACTCGTGCGTGCTCGTGTGTTCGCTCATATCAGCAGCGTTCCCCCGACGCTCGGGGTTGACAAACACGTTTGCTGTTTCTGCAATGGAGACATGGCTGAAGCAGATACCGGGGACGACCGCATCGACGCCGTGCTCAACGAGGTCGGTCCACGACTGCGCCGGATCCGGCGCGATCGCGGCGCCACGCTCGGGGACCTCTCCGCCTCCACGGGGATCTCCGTGAGCACCCTCTCCCGCCTGGAGTCGGGGCAGCGCCGGCCGAGCCTGGAGCTCCTGCTCCCCATCGCCCGCGCCCATCAGGTGCCGCTGGACGAGCTGGTGGGCGCGCCGCCGGTCGGCGATCCCCGGGTCAAGGCCAAGCCGATCGTGCGGCACGGCCGGACGATGTTCCCGCTCACCCGCCAGCCGGGTGGCCTCCAGGCGTACAAGGTGGTGCAGGAGAAGCCGTACGAGAACCCCGACCCGCGGGTGCACGAGGGGTACGAGTGGCTCTATGTGCTGTCCGGGAAGCTGCGCCTCGTCCTCGGCGAGCACGACGTCGTGCTGGGGGCGGGGGAGGCCGCCGAGTTCGACACGCGCGTACCGCACTGGTTCGGGCCCACCCCCGACGGGCCGGTGGAGTTCCTCAGCCTGTTCGGTCCGCAGGGTGAGCGGATGCATGTACGGGCCCGCCCGAAGCGGTCCTGAGCCGACGGCGCGCGGGGCGGCCGGGTGCAAGAAGTCCCCGGCACATGGTTCCACCAGGCACAAGCGACCGCTTAGTATGCGATCGACCGCGCAGTACGGACGACGGCTGGTGGAGGACCGCGATGCAGGCATGGCGTGTGCACGAGAACGGCGAGCCGGGCGAGGTGATGCAGCTCGACGAGGTGGAGGCGCCCACACCCGGCGAGGGGCAGCTCCTCCTGAGGGTGCGCGCCGCCAACGTCAACTTCCCGGACGCCCTGCTCTGCCGGGGTCAGTACCAGGTGCGGCCCCCGCTCCCCTTCACGCCCGGGGTGGAGATCTGCGGCGAGACCGAGGACGGCAGGCGGGTCATCGCGACCCCCGCCCTCCCGTACGGCGGTTTCGCCGACTACGCGGTGGCGGACGCGGCGGCCCTGCTGCCCGCCCCCGAGGCCCTCGACGACGCGGAGGCGGCCGCTCTCCACATCGGCTACCAGACGGGCTGGTTCGGGCTGCACCGCCGCGCCGCCCTCAAGGAGGGCGAGACCCTGCTCGTCCACGCCGCGGCGGGCGGAGTCGGCAGCGCGGCCGTCCAGCTCGGCAAGGCGGCCGGTGCCACCGTCATCGGTGTCGTCGGCGGGGCGGACAAGGCCGAGGCCGCCCGGACGCTCGGCTGCGACATCGTCGTCGACCGGCGTTCCGAGGACGTCATCGCCGCCGTCAAGGAGGCCACCGGCGGCCGCGGGGCCGATGTGATCTACGACCCCGTCGGCGGCGAGGCCTACACCCAGTCCACGAAGGTCGTCGCCTTCGAGGGCCGGATCGTGGTGGTCGGCTTCGCCAGCGGGGTCATCCCCTCCGCCGCCCTCAACCACGCCCTCGTGAAGAACTACTCGATCCTCGGACTCCACTGGGGCCTCTACAACCTGAAGGACCCCGCGGCGATCCTGCGCTGCCACGAGACGCTCACCGAGTACGCGGCCAAGGGCCTGATCAAGCCCCTGGTCAGCGAGCGCGTCCCGCTCACCGGCGCGGCTGACGCCGTGCAGCGCGTGAGCGAGGGCGCCACCACCGGCCGTCTCGTCGTCGTCCCGGAAGGAGCCGCCGCATGACCGCCCCCACCCCGGACGCCGCCGAACTGCGCTCCCGTACGCAGCGGTTGATCGCCGAGCACCCGCCCGCGACCACCGACCGCACCGACTTCCTGCGGGCCCGCTTCGACGCCGGTCTCGCCTGGGTCCACTACCCCGTCGGCCTCGGCGGACTCGACGCCCCGCGCTCCCTGCAGGCCGTCGTCGACGCCGAACTCGCCGCCGCGGAGGCCCCCGACAACGATCCTCGCCGGATCGGCATCGGCCTCGGCATGGCGGCACCGACCCTCCTCGCGTACGGCTCCGAAGAGGTCAAGCAGCGCTTCCTCAAGCCGCTGTGGGTGGGCGAGGAGGTGTGGTGCCAGCTCTTCAGCGAGCCCGGCGCCGGGTCCGACCTCGCCGCGCTCGGCACCCGCGCCGTCCGCGACGACGCCACCGGCGACTGGATCGTCAACGGCCAGAAGGTGTGGACCTCCAGCGCCCATGTCGCCCGCTGGGCCATCCTCATCGCCCGCACCGACCCCGATCTGCCCAAGCACCGCGGCATCACGTACTTCATCTGCGACATGAGCGACCCGGGTGTCGAGGTGCGGCCGCTGCGCCAGATCACCGGCGAGGCCGAGTTCAACGAGGTCTTCCTCACCGGCGTCCGCATCCCCGACGCCCACCGGCTCGGCGAGACCGGCGACGGCTGGCGGGTCGCCCAGACCACGCTGATGAACGAGCGGGTCTCGATCGGCGGCGCCCGCATCCCCCGCGAGGGCGGCATGATCGGGCCGGTCGCCACGACCTGGCGCGAACGCCCGGAGCTGCGCACCCACGACCTCCACCGGCGGCTGCTCGACCTGTGGGTGGACGCCGAGGTGGCCCGGCTCACCGGGGAACGGCTGCGCCAGCAGCTCGTCGCCGGACAGCCGGGGCCCGAGGGCAGCGCGATGAAGCTCGGCTTCGCCCGCCTGAACCAGGCCATCAGCGGCCTGGAGGTCGAACTGCTGGGCGAGGAGGGGCTGCTGTACGGCGACTGGACCATGCGCCGTCCCGAGCTGGTCGACTTCACCGGCCGCGACGCCGGCTACCGCTACCTGCGCTCCAAGGGCAACTCGATCGAGGGCGGTACGACCGAGGTCCTGCTCAACATCGTCGCCGAACGTGTCCTCGGTCTGCCCGCCGAGCCCCGCAACGACAAGGACGTCGCCTGGAAGGACCTCGCGCGATGACTGACCTGCTCTACTCCGAGACCGAGGACGATCTGCGGGCGGCCGTCCGCTCCCTGCTCACCGACCGGGCCGACCCGAGCGTGCTGCTCGGCCGGATCGAGACCGGTGACCCGTACGTCCCCGGCCTCTGGAAGTCCCTCGCGGGCGAGATCGGGGCGGCCGGGCTGCTCGTCCCCGAGAAGCTGGGCGGCCAGGGTGCGAGCCACCGCGAGGCGGCGGTGGTCCTGGAGGAGCTGGGGCGCGCGGTGACGCCGGCGCCGTACCTCACCAGCGCCGTGGTCGCGACCGAGACCCTGCTCGGCCTGGACACCGAGAGCGCCCCGGTCGCCGACCTCCTCGCGGGGCTCGCCTCCGGGCGCAGGGTCGCCGTGCTCGCGCTTCCCCTGTCCACGGCCCCCGACGCGCCGCCGCCCGCCACGGAGACGGTGAACGGTGTCGCCGACGCCGCCCTCGCCGACGTGTTCCTCGTCCCGCGGGCCGGCGGCCTGCACGCGGTCGCGGCGGACGCCGCCGGTGTGGAGCCGCAGACGCCGCTCGACCTGACCCGGCCCCTCGCGACGGTGACCACGGCCGGCGCGAGCGGTGTCCGGCTCGCCGACGCCGAGACCTCCACGGCCGCGATCCGACGCGGTCTGCTCGCGGGGGCCGGGCTGCTCGCCTCCGAGCAGCTCGGGCTCGCCGAGTGGTGTCTGGAGGAGACCGTCCGCCACACGCGCACCCGCTACCAGTTCAACCGGCCCGTCGGCTCCTTCCAGGCGCTCAAGCACCGCATGGCGCAGCTCTGGCTGGAGGTCGTGAACGCCCGGGCGGCGGCCCGTGCCGCCGCCGACGCGCTGGCCACCGGAAGCGCCGACGCGCCGCTGACCGTCGCCGTCGCCCAGGCGTACTGCGCGAAGGTCGCCGTCCACGCGGCCGAGGAGTGCGTGCAGCTCCACGGCGGCATCGGCATGACCTGGGAGCACCCGGCGCACCTGGCGCTGAAGCGCGCCAAGTCGGACCAGATCGCTCTGGGTTCGACGGGGCGGCACCAGGACACGATCGCCGCCCTGGCCGGCCTCCCGGCCCCTGTCTGACCCTGGAGCAAGGGGCCCGAAGCCCGCACACTGAAGGACCGTTGAGTGAGGGGCGATCGCCCCGAGAGGGCCTCTGGCCGGCGAGAGTGCTGGTCAGGGGCCCTTCGTGCGATGCCGGTCGGCTCGCGCCGTCGCGGCGTGTCATCGAGGTGACGTCACCGTCCGCGGCGGGTGGAGGTGACGGCTGCCCGGACCGTCAGGTCAGCTGGGCAAGCACGGCGTCGAGCAGACCGGGGAAGCGCGTGTCGAGATCCTCGCGCCGCAGGCTGACGTAGCGGGTCCGGCCCTCGATCTCGGTCCAGGTCACCCCCGACTCACGCAGCACCCGGTAGTGGTGGGACATGGTCGTCCGGTGGACGTCGATGCTCTCGCCCACCGCCGAGCAGCTGTCACGGCCCTTGTCGGCCAGTTGGGCGACGATCTGGAGGCGTACGGGGTCCGCCAGCGCGTGAAAGACCTCGACGAGCCTGATCTCCTCCGTCGCCGGCTGCATCACGTCGCGCATCGCCGGTCCATCCGTGCCGTCATGCATCAACCGTAACCCACGATTGGATACGTGGACAACCATCAACGTGTTTGCTACTTTGCCGTTCCTGAAGCCATCCCCGCACCCCTCAGAAGCGGAAAGAGTGCATCGTGTACAAGCGGTTAACCCCCCTGGCGCTCGCGACGTTCGCCGTCGGCACCGACGGCTTCGTCATCGCGGGCCTGCTTCCCGCCATCGCCGACGACCTGAGCGTCAGCATTCCCGCGGCGGGTCAGCTGGTCACCGCCTTCGCGCTGACCCTGGCCGTCGCCGCCCCCGTCCTGGGCTGGGCCACCAGTTCCGTGGACCGCCGCAAGGCCCTGATGACCGCGCTGGTCGTCTTCGCGATCGGCAACGTCGTCACGGCGCTCGGCACCACCTACGCCGTCGTCCTGACGGCCCGCATCATCACCGCCGCCGGCGCCGGCATCATCACCTCCACGGCTTCCAGCGCCGCGGCCGTGGTCGCCCCGCCAAAACAGCGCGGCCGGGCCCTGGCCTTCGTCCTTGGCGGTCTCACCCTCTCCAGCGCCATCGGTCTGCCGCTCGGCACCCTCATCGGCAGCAGCGACTGGCACGTGACCCTGTGGGCGGTGGCCGGACTGGGCGTCGTGGCGGCTCTCGGCGTGGCGCTCGCCCTGCCGAAGATCATGCTCCCGGCCACGACGTTCCGCGCCCGCCTCGAGCCCCTCAAGGAGCGCTGGGTCCTCGGCACACTGGCCGTCACCATGCTGGCCCTGACCGGTGCGTACCTGCTGTACACGTACATCGGAGCCGCGCTCGAGGACACCGTCGACGGCTCCGGGGCCACGCTCACCTGGGTGCTGTTCGTCTACGGCATCGGTGTCCTGGCGGGCAACCTCCTGGCCGGACGGCTCTCGGACCGCTACCCGGCCGAGCGACTGCTGCTCGGCGCTCTGATCGCCTTCGTCGTCGTCCTGCTCCTTGCCCGCCCCGCCGTCGAGAGCCTGGCCACCACCTTCGTCTGGGCGGCGGTGTGGGGTGTCCTGGTGGGTGTCCCCACCGTCCTTCAGCAGCACCGTCTCGTCGCCCACGCACCCGCCGCCACACCCGTACTGCTCGGGCTTAACTCCTCGGCGATCTACCTCGGCGTCGCGCTGGGCGGGGCCCTCGGCGGACTCCTCCAGAACTGGATCTCGCCCGTCTGGCTGGGGATTCCGGCAGCCGGGGTCACTCTGTCGGCGTTCCTCCTCACCCTGGCGAGCGCCCGTAGCCGCAAGCGCGTGGCCGCCGAGGAGCCGAGCCTCGCCACCGGCTGACCGGCCGCGCGCACGGCGAACCCGACCCTGCCGGCCGTGTCGTGGATGGAGTGGCCGTCAGCGCCGGCAGCTCACCGCCGGCAGCTCACCGTCCGGCGCGAGCGCCGGTATCGGCACCCTCCTGACCGGGCGTCAGGCGTGCGGGACCGTCACCGCGGTCGCCACCAGCCCGTTACGGACGATCCACCGGCCCGTGAAGTGTCCGATCCGACGGCCCGTCACCACAGGTCCCGGAACGAGGAGTTCGGCCCGGAAATGGCCCCGTGTGCCGTCCTCGGCGGCCTCGTGGACCGTGATGTCCGCGTCCTCGAAACCGAGCGGCTTCCCGGTCAGCGGGAACCACGCCTTGTAGACGGACTCCTTCGCACTGAACAGCAGTCGCTCCCAGTGGACCGCGCGCTGCCGGGCGGCCAGCCGCGCGAGGCGTTCGCGCTCGGCGGGCAGCGAGACGGCTTCCGGAACGTCGGCGGGGAGCGGAGCATGGGGTTCGGCGTCGATCCCGACCGATGCCAGGGCGGCGGCCGGCGCGAGGACGGCGGCGCGATAGCCGTCGCAATGGGTCATGCTGCCCACCACTCCCTCCGGCCAGAGCGGGGCTCCCCGCTCGCCGACCAGTACGGCCTGCGGCGGCAGGCCGAGCTTGACCATGGCACGGCGGGCACAGGAGCGGACCGCGGTGAACTCACGGCGGCGTTTCTCCACCGCCCGCGCGACGATCGCCTCTTCCCCGGGGAACAGGGGGGACCGGTCGGCGCCGTCGTCACCGTACGACTCCACTCCGACCACCGAGTCGGGCAGCAGCTCATCGATCACCGGACGCGGCCTCCGTCGTCAGGATGCGGCGGAGCTCGCCCGGGGGCTTCGCGCGCTTGCGCCACTCGCGGGGGTACCCCACGGACACCTCTTCGAAGCGGACGCCCTCGTGGTACGTGGTCCGAGGGATGTGGAGATGGCCGTAGACCATGGCGGCCACGCGGAACCGGTGGTGCCAGTCCGCGGTCAGCCGGGTGCCGCACCACATCGCGAACTCGGGGTGCCACAGGACGTCCATGGGGTGACGGTGGAGGGGGTAGTGGTTGACGAGGACGGTGGGCAGGTCGCCGGGCAGTTCGGCGAGCCTGCGCTCGGTCTCGGCGACCCGGGCCCGGCACCACGCCTCGCGGCTCGGGTAGGGGTCGGGATGCAGCAGGTACTCGTCGTTGCAGACGATGCCCGTGCTCTCGGCGTACGCCAGCCCCTCGGCCTTGGTGGTGCATCCGGCCGGCAGGAAGCTGTAGTCGTAGAGCGTGAACAGCGGTGCCACGACGACCGGGCCACCGGCGCCGTCCCAGACGGGGTAGGCGTCCTCGGGGGTGGTCACGCCCAACTCCCGGCACAGTTCCACCAGGAACGCGTAGCGGTCCACGCCTCGCAGGGTGACGCTGTCCGCCGGATGGGTCCACAGCTCGTGGTTGCCCGGGGCCCAGACGACCTTGCGGAACCGGCCCGCCAGGGTCTTCAGGGCCCAGCGGATGTCGGCCACGTTCTCGGCGACGTCGCCGGCGACGAGCAGCCAGTCGTCGTCGGATTCGGGGTGCATCCTCTCGACGAGGGCGCGGTTCTCCTCGTAGCCGATGTGGAGATCGCTGACGGCCAGCAGCTGCCCGCCCCTACCGGCCGCAGATGTCACCGCTAGCTCCTTCGTCGTCCATGATCCCGAACCACAGGAACACATCCGGCAGCGTCCGGACAAGGGTGCTGGGCGCCTTCGGCATGTTCCCGGCGGCCGGAAATCGACGGTGACGGGCAGGCTCCCCGCCCGACGGCCACGGCGGCGGGGCGGCTACCTGGCGTGTTCGCGCAGGTCGTAGCGGTGACGTCGTTCTTCATACGGTTTAATTGCGAGTCGTTCGCAACAACGGTTGATCTTCAAGAGGGGTGTGGGCACGATGACCGCCCGATCCATACGCGGCATGGCCGCCGTGACGCTGGCCGGGTCTCTGGCCCTCACCGCGGCGGCATGTTCGAACCCGGGCGGGACCGCCGCGGGCTCCGGCGGCCCGAAGGACTCCGCGGTCGTCGGCATCGCCTACGAGCCGGAGACCCTGAGCCCCCTCCTGGGCTACGGCAAGGACGGCAACTCCAAGATCTTCGACGGGCTTCTCGCCTTCGACGCCGGCCTCGAGCTCCGCCCGGCCCTCGCCGCCGAGCTGCCTCAGGTGAGCCCGGACGGGCTGACGTACACGTACAAGCTCCGCAAGGGCGTGACGTTCAGCGACGGCAAGCCCTTCTCGGCCAAGGACGTCGTCTTCACGTACAGGAGCGTGCTCGACCCGAAGACCAACAACCCCTCCAAGACCGAGCTGGACGCCCTGAAGGACGTCAGGGCCGTCGGCGAGGACACCGTCGTCTTCACCCTGAAGTACCCCTATGCGCCCTTCGCCGAGCGCACCGTCCTCGCCATCGCCCCCGAGCACATCGCCGGGAAGCAGGACGTCAACACCGGCGCCTTCACCACCCGGCCGATCGGCACCGGCCCGTACGTCCTCACCGACTGGTCCAAGGGCGAGAAGCTCAGCTTCAAGGCCAACCCCACCTACTGGGGCGGCGCTCCGCAGGTGAAGAAGTTCACCATGGCGATCATCAAGGACGACGACGTCCGCGCCACCCGGCTCCGCGCCGGAGACCTCGACGGCGCCATCCTGCCGCCCAACCTCGCCGCCGGATTCAAGGGCGACAAGGCGAAGAAGACGTACGCCGCCAAGACGTACGACTACCGGACCGTCACGCTCCCCACCCACAACAAGGTCACCGGGGACGTCGCCGTCCGCCGCGCCCTCGACGTCGCCGTCGACCGGCAGGCCATGGTCGACAAGATCCTCGAAGGCGCCGGAAAGCCCGCCTACGGGCCCGTCCCCACCGACAGCGAGTGGTTCGCCAAGGGCACCGAGCGCCGCCACGACCTCGACGCCGCCAAGAAGATCCTCGACGAGGCCGGCTGGAAGCCCGGCGCCGACGGCGTCCGGGTGAAGGGCGGCGTACGGGCCGAGTTCCCGCTCTGGTACCTCTCCGGCGACAAGCTCCGCCAGGACCACGCCCTCGCCTACGCCTCCGACGCCAAGAAGGCCGGCATCGCTATCAAGACCCAGGGCGGCACCTGGGAGGTCATCGAACCCCGGATGAAGACCGACGCGGTCCTCGCCGGCGGCGGCTCGCCGGGCGACCCCGACTTCGACCAGTACCTCCTGCTGACGTCCCGCCTCGGCGGCGACGGCTTCAACAACATGGCCTGGTACGACAACAAGACCGTCGACAAGGCCCTGGAGGACGGCCGCCGCACGAACGACACCGTCGAGCGGCGCGCCGCCTACTCCATCGTCCAGCGCGAACTGGTGAAGAACCCCGGCTACACCTTCCTCACCCACATCGACCACCTGTACGTCGTGAACGACAGCTGGGACGGCCTGACCACCCAGACCGAGCCGCACGACCACGGCCTCGCCTCCGGCCCCTGGTGGAACGTCGAGGCATGGAAGCCCAAGGGCGCGGAGAAGGCCGAGCAGTGAGCCGGCGCCTCCCCTGGGGGGCCATGGCCCGGATGACGGGACGGCGGGCCCTGTTCGCCGTCCCCGTCCTCCTCGCCGTCACCTTCGCGGTCTTCGCCGTCGCCGCGGCCTCCCCCTTCGACCCCGTCAAGGCGTACACCGGCACCGCCGGACTCACCGCCTCGCAGGAGAACCTCGACCAGCTGCGCGCCAACCTCGGCGTGGACCGGCCCCTCACCGCCCGCTGGTGGGAGTGGCTCACCTCCGCGCTCCACGGCGACCTGGGCGACTCCAGCGTCATGCGCCAGCCCGTCGCCGACGTCATCGCCGAGCGCATCGGCTGGTCGGCCCTGCTCGCCACCACCGCCTTCCTCGTCGCCATCCTTCTCGGCACGGCTCTCGGCGTCCTCGCCGGGCGCCGCCGCGGCGGTCTGCTCGACCGGGCCGTCAGCTCCGCCGCGTACACCCTGGAAGCCGCCCCGGCCTTCTGGCTCGGCCTGCTCGCCATCTGGTTCTTCGCCCTGAAGCTCGGCGTCCTGCCGGCCGGCGGACTCACCGACACCGCCAGCGACACCGTCACCTTCGACCAGGTCGCCACCCACCTCGTGCTGCCCGCCCTGGTCCTCGGCGTCTCGCAGCTGCCCTGGTTCTTCCTGTACGTCCGTCAGGGCGTCGGCGACGCGCTGGAGGAGGACCCCGTACGCGGCGCACGCGCGCGGGGACTGCGGGACCGGACCGTCCTGCTCGGCCACGCCCTGCGTTCCGGCATGCTTCCCATGCTCACCCTCGTCGGCTCCCGCGTCCCCGAACTCATCACCGGGGCCCTGCTCGTGGAGACCGTGTTCAGCTGGCCCGGCATCGCCGCCGCGACCGTCCAGGCCGCCACCTCCGTCGACTTCCCGCTGCTCGCGGCGCTCACCGTGCTCGCCACCGCCGCCGTCCTCCTCGGCAACCTCCTCTCCGACCTGCTGTACGGGCTGGCCGACCCGAGGGTGGGCTTCGATGGCTGAGCTCCGTACCCGGCGCCTGCGCCTGTGGTCCTCCGCCGGGATCGTCGGCGCGGTGCTCCTCGCCGTGCTCATCGTCCCGCCGCTCGTCCAGCTCGACGAACAGGCCGTCGACCTGTCACTGAAACTCCTGCCGCCGTCCTGGGAGCACCCCTTCGGCACCGACGACGTCGGCCGGGACCTGCTGCTGCGCTGCGTCTACGGCCTGCGGATCTCGCTCCTCGTCGGCCTGGTCGCCGCGCTCGTCGCCACCGTCATCGGCACGGCCGTCGGCGCCGCGGCCGCCTCCCTCGGCGGCTGGACCGACCGGGTCGTGATGCGGATCGTCGACGCCTTCTCCTCCGTACCGCACCTGCTGCTCGGCATCTTCATCGTCGCCATGTTCCGGCCGGGGGTTTGGCCGGTCATCGTCTCCGTCGCGCTCACCCACTGGCTGTCGACCGCCCGGATCGTCCGCTCGGAGGTCCTCTCGCTGCGCTCGCGCCCCTTCGTCGACGCGGCCATCTCCGGCGGCGCCTCGCGGTGGCGGGTGACCGTACGCCATCTGCTGCCCGCCGTCCTGCCGCAGGCAGGACTCGCCGCCGTCCTGATGGTTCCGCACGCCATGTGGCACGAGTCCGCGCTCTCCTTCCTCGGCCTCGGCCTGCCCAGCCACCAGGCCAGCCTCGGCAACCTCGTCCAGTCCGCGCGCTCCTCGCTGCTCGCCGGCGACTGGTGGCCGACGCTCTTCCCCGGCCTGCTCCTCATCGTGCCGACCCTGGCCATCGCCGGTCTCGCCGGAGCCTGGCGGGACCGGCTCAATCCGCGCCGCCGATCGGAGCTGATGTTGTGACCGCCCCGGACTCGCGTGTCGTACGCGCCCAGAAGGCGGTCACCGCCGGGGGTCCCCCCGCCGCAGGCAGGGGGAGCGCCGGCGAGGCCGTGCTCAGCGTGCGCGGGCTCTCCGTCCGCTTCCGGATGCGCGGCGGCCGGCACGTCGCCGCCGTCACCGACGCCGACTTCGACCTGGCGCCGGGGGAGTGCCTCGCCCTCGTCGGCGAGAGCGGCTGCGGCAAGTCGGTCCTCGCCTCCGCGCTCCTCGGGCTGCTGCCGGGGAACGCCGAGACGTCCGGAACGGCGCTGCTCGAAGGCGTCGATCTGCTCGCCGCCGACGAGCGGACCCTGGCCCGCACGGTACGGGGACGGCGCGTCGGCCTCGTGCCGCAGAGCCCCGCCGCCCACCTCACCCCCGTGCGGACCGTGCGCGCCCAGCTGGAGGAGACCGTCCGCGAGCTGACCGGCACCCCGCGGCGGGAGCGCCGGGCGGCGGCCGAGGCGGCGGCGGAACGGGCCGCGTTCCCGGCCGGGCACCTCGACCGGTACCCCCACGAACTCTCCGGCGGGCTCGCGCAGCGCGCCGCCACCGCGCTCGCCCTCATCGGCGACGCGCCGCTCCTCCTCGCCGACGAGCCGACCACCGGCCTCGACCGGGACCTCGTCGAGCGGACGGTCGACGAACTGCGCCGCCATGCCGACGACGGGCGCGCGCTGCTGCTCATCACGCACGACCTGGCCGCGGCGGAACGTGTCGCCGACCGGGTGGCCGTGATGTACGCCGGGCGGATCGTCGAGACGGCCGCCGCCCACCGCTTCTTCGGGCAGCCGGGCCCCCGTCACCCGTACGCCCGGGGGCTCCTGAACGCCCTGCCCGACCGCGCGTTCACCCCGATCCCCGGTATGCCCCCCGAACTGACCGCCCTGCCACCCGGCTGCGCGTTCGCCCCGAGGTGCCCACGTGCGACGCAGACCTGCGCCA
Organism: Streptomyces sp. NPDC012508; assembly: GCF_042902595.1. Taxonomy (NCBI): domain Bacteria; kingdom Bacillati; phylum Actinomycetota; class Actinomycetes; order Kitasatosporales; family Streptomycetaceae; genus Streptomyces; species Streptomyces sp. NPDC012508. The sequence goes on along the minus strand of NZ_JBIBEO010000001.1, from coordinate 349,115 downwards.
CGCTGCCGGAGCCGGTGGCAGGGGTGGCGTGCCACTACCCGGTGGGGGAGGCCCCCGATGCGTGACGACCGGCCCGCGCCCGAAGCCGCCACGGCGCCCCTCGGCGCGTTCCCGCGCCGCGCCGACACCTCGCGCCGCGCCGCCACCCGTCGCCCGACGGCCGCGTGCCCGTCACCGCGTGCCGGTGGTCGCCGCGGCTGTGGCCGTGGGGTGCCCCTCGGCGCGTCCCCGCGGCGGGCCGACACCCGGGAACCGGCGGCCCTGAGCGTCGTCCACGTCCGTACCCGCCCGGAGGCCGGCGGTCGTTCCCTTGCTCCCGTCGCACCAGGAGTGCCCCGTGCTTGAACTCGACGCCCTCACCGCCGGCTACGACCGTCGCACTCCCGTCTTCGTCGACACCTCGCTCACCATCGCGCCCGGAGAGTCGGTCGGCCTCCTCGGGCCCAGTGGCTGCGGCAAGTCCACGCTCGCGCGTGTTGCCGCGCTGCTCCACCGGCCGGACGCCGGGCGCGTCACCATCGACGGGCAGCGGGTACGGGGCTGGCGGCACGGCGCGCCGCGCGGTCTGCGGACCGCCGTCGGCGTGGTGTTCCAGCAGCCCCGGATGTCCGCCGACCCACGCCTGCGGCTGCGCGACCTGATCGCCGAACCGCTCCGGGCCGGCGGCCGCCGCGCCGAGGTCCCCGAACGGCTCGCCCAACTCGCCCCCGCCGTCGGGCTCACCGACGACCTGCTGGCGCGGCGCCCGCACGAGGTCAGCGACGGCCAGCTGCAACGCGCCTGTCTGGCAAGGGCGTTGGTGCTGCGCCCACGCTGGCTCGTCTGCGACGAGATGACGGCCATGCTCGACGCCTCGACGACGGCGGCCCTGGTCGCCGCCGTGGAGGCGTACCGCACGGAATCGGGCGCGGGTCTGCTCGCGGTCGGCCATGACCGCGTCCTCCTGAACCGCTGGTGCGACCGCACGGTCGAGTGGTCCGACTGCGCGGGCGGAGGCGCGGACGGGGGCGGCAGCGGTCCGGGAGCCGTGGCCGGGGCCGAGTCGAAGGCGCTGTAGCGGGCCCGGTCACCCGCCCCCCGGCGAACGGTACGGCGTGCGGGGCGAGGGGCGAACCTCCGGCGACCGCGCGGCGTCGTGTGGGCCAACTCTTGGTCGGGCGCGGTCCGTTGGGCGTGCTGCCCGCACATACTCGTGCGGGTCCCTCGTCCCGACACCCCCGGAGTCACCCCATGGCGCCCCTGTCCCGCCGTACCGCCGTCGTCGCCCTGGCCGCCGCCGCGACCTCCGCCGCCCTGCCCGGCACCGCCGTCGCCGCCCACCGCGTCCGGCCGTTGCCGCTCGCGCACGCGCACAACGACTACCTGCACAAGCGGCCCCTCCACGACGCCCTCGCCCACGGGTTCACCAGCGTCGAGGCCGACATCTTCCTCATCGACGGGGAACTGCTCGTCGCCCACGAGCCCGCCGAGCTCGACCCGAGCCGTACGCTCCGCTCCCTCTACCTCGACCCGCTCCTCGCCCGGGTACGCGCCAACCACGGTTCCGTGTACGCCGGTTACCACCGTCCCGTACAGCTGCTCATCGACATCAAGGCCGACGGTGTCGCCGCGTACCAGGAACTGCACCGCCAACTCCGCCCGTACCGGCGGATGCTGTCCACCGTCACCGCCGGCCACGTCCGGCTCGGCGCGGTGACCCCCGTCATCTCCGGCGACCGCGCCGCGCGCGGCGCCATGGAGGCCCAGCCCGTCCGGCACGCCTTCTACGACGGCCGGCTCGACGACCTCGCCGCGCAGAACCCCGCGCCCGCGTCCTTCATCCCGCTCATCAGCTCCAACTGGACCCAGTCCTTCGGCTGGCGCGGCGAGGGGCCCTTCCCCGCCGCCGAGCGGGCCCGGCTCGCCTCGATCGTCGGGACCGCCCATGCGCGCGGCCAGCGGGTCCGCTTCTGGGCCACGCCCGACCAGCCCGGATCCGCCCGCGACGCCCTCTGGAGCGAGCTGCGCGCCGCCGGCGTCGACCACATCAACACCGACGACCTCGCCGGGCTCCGGGACTTCCTGAACCGCTGACGGGGAATCTCACCCGTTCGGCAGGCATGCCGTACGGCCGGACGGAGCTCCCGCTGCGCCACACTGGCGGCCGAACGCCGCGATTCCGGCGCGGCGCAAGGAGGGTGTGGGCGATGGCCGTGTCCGTTTCTGTCGTACTGCTGCTGCTCGTCCTGGCGGTGATCTTCCTCCGCAACGGCGGCCTCAAGTTCTCCCACGCGCTGGTCTGCGCCCTGCTCGGCTTCTTCCTCGCAGGCACGAGCATGGCGCCGACCATCCAGAACGGCGTCGCCGCCACCGCCAACGTCGTCAGCAGCCTCAAGCCCTGAACCGCCGCAGCCGTAACGTTTCGCGGCCGTGAAGTGGCCATGAAACCAACGGCAGTTCCATGTACATCTCATGCACTCGGGCCTAACGTCGGCCGCCGGCGCGACCGACGTACGCACCCGAGGAGCCGCATTGACCACCCCCCACAGACGAGCCCGTGTGCTCGCCCTGATCGCCGCGGTGAGCGCGATCGCGCTCGCGTTCGCCACCCCCGTCGCTCTCGCCGACGAGATACCCCTGGCCCCCGGCCACCGGCTCGTCGCCGCCTACGACGGCGCCCCCGCGACCGCCCGGCCGGTGCCGGGCGACGCGCCCGCCCAGCATCCTCACCTCGCGCCCAACGGGCGCAGCGGTATGCACGCCGACGGCGCCGGTAGCGGCACGCACCCCTTCTCCGGTCCGCTCGGGCGCGACCCGAAGGTCTCCAGCGAGAAGATCGCCGCCGTCGGCGGAGAGTGCGCCACGGTCACCTTCGACGCGGGCGGCCGCCTGCTCACGGTCTGCGGGACGTTCTCGGGCTTCCTGCTCAAGCTGCTCGATCCCCGCAGCCTGGACACGCTCGCCGAGTACAAGCTGCCGCAGCGCTCCTCGACCGTCGAGGCGATCACCCGCCTCGACTTCGAGAAGATCTTCAAGGACACCTCCGGCGGTGCCTACTTCTACCTCGACGACCGGGACCGGGTCGTCCTCGCCGACTCCCGCCAGCACGTCCTGCGTATCGCGCACCGTCAGAAGCCCGACGGAACATGGGAGTTCGTGGTCGAGGACGACTGGGACCTGACCTCCCTCGTCCCGCACGACTGCGTCAGCTGGACCAACCTCTTCCCGAGCGGCGTCTGCGACCCCGTCACCTCCGTCATGCCCGACTGGGAGGGCCGCATCTGGTGGGTGACCCGGCTCGGCCGGGTCGGCACCGTCGACCCCGCCACCGGTACGCTCCGCTCGATCCGGCTGACGGGCGAGGAGATCCAGAATTCCTTCTCCGTCGCCGAGGACGGTGTCTCCATCGTCTCCGACCACGCCCTCTACAGCTTCCGCGCCGCTACCGACGGCACCCCGCGGATCCAGTGGCGCCAGACGTACGACCGGGGGACCGGCACCAAGCCCGGTTCGGTGAACCAGGGTTCGGGCACCACGCCCGACCTCTTCGGCGGTGAGGGCTCCGAGAAGTACGTCGCGATCACCGACAACGCCGACGACCGGATGAACGTCCTCGTCTACCGGCGCGGCGTCGATGTCCCCGCCGCGCAGCGCCTGGTCTGCAAGGTCCCGGTCTTCGGCTCCGGAGCCTCGACCACCGACAACTCCCTGATCAGCTGGGGCGACAGTCTCGTCGTCGAGAACAACTACGGCTACGAGAACCCGACCACGCTGACGTTCGGCCGCAGCGTGGTCGGCGGCGCCGCGCGGATCGACGTCCGCCCCGACGGCAGCGGCTGCGACACCGTGTGGGAGAGCGACGTGCGCTCGCCCTCCACCGTCCCCAAGATCTCCACCGCCAACGGCCTGCTCTACTTCTACGAGAAGCAGCCGAACCCCCTCGGCGTCGACGCCTGGTACCTGACGGCGGTCGACTTCCGCACCGGGAAGCGCGTCTGGAAGAGGCTCACGGGCACCGGCGTGGCCTACGACAACAACTGGGCCCCGATCACGATCGGACCCGACGGGACGGCGTACGTCGGCGTCTTCAACGGGATCGTCGCGGTGCGCGACGGCGGCTGAGACACGACGGTGCCCGGGACCGCGACGGCCCCGGGCACCGTTGTGTTCAGACCATGTCGGGCACGTCACCCACGGTGGTCTTGGTGTCGATGACGGCGAACGCCGCGCCCTGCGGGTCGACGATCGCTGCGAAGCGGCCGAAGGGGCTGTCCATCGGCCCGAAAACCTTCTGGCCGCCGAGGCTCACGGCCTTGTCGACCGCCGTGTCGCAGTTGTCGACGCCGAAGTAGACCTGGATGTACGACGGGACCTCGGCAGGGAAGTCCTCCGGCGTCATCGTCATCCGTCCCAGGACCGGCATCTCGCCGTCCAGGTCGAAGACCTTGTAGTCCATGGTCTCGTCGACCATCTTCTTGGCGTTGTAGCCGAACACCGACGTGAGGAAGTCGTCCGACTTCGCGGGTTCCCGCGTGAAGACCTCGGCCCAGGCGTAGGAGCCGTTCTCGCCCTCGAGCTCGAACCCCTTGTGTGTGCCGGGCTGCCAGATGCCGAAGACGACGCCTGCCGGGTCCTGCGCCAGGCACATCGAACCGAAGTCGCTGACGGCCATCGGCTCCATGAGGACCGTGCCGCCGCTGTTCTTGATCTTCTCGGCCGTGGCGGCGGCATCGGGTGAGGCGAAGTACAGACACCAGGCCGACTGCTCGGAGCCGTCCTGGCCCGGCATCGGCGGGACGACGGCCGCGACCGCCTTGCCGTCACGGAACGCCTGGGTGTAGTTGCCGTACTCCGAGGACGATTCGCCGAAGGTCCAGCCCAGCACCTCGCCGTAGAACGTCTTGGCGCCTTCGACGTCGGTGAACATCGCGTCGGCCCAGCAGGGTGTGCCTTCAGGTCGTGCGGCCATGACAGTGACTCTCTTCCGATCGATGAGGCTCGCCGGTGGTTGCCGACTTCCACGCTAGTCAGGGCGGGCCCGCCCCGCTCGGTGACGGACCGTGTCCGTGCCGGGTCAGCGGCGGGAGAAGATCCCCACGGCGTTCGGCACCGGCCGCTCCGCACCCCCGGCGGGATGGTTGCGTACGGTGACGGCCGGGGCGCCGGGGTCCCGGGTCACCAGCGTGGACGAGCCTCCGCCGTCGAGGCTGAAACCGTCCTCCGCGCCCACCTGGTCGAGGACCGACGCCACCTCGGCGATCGTCAGCCCCGTGCGGAACTCGGGGGAGCCGTCCAGCGCCAAGAACAGCAGCCGCCGTCCGCCGTCCGCCACGCCCGCCGCGGAGCGGACGGCCGAGGTGCGCGGGTCGAGGCCGGGCAGCGGCGCGCCCGCCCGAAGCACCGGATAACCGCCCACCGCGAAGACGTAGGGGACGCGGGAGCCCTCCGCGACCAGCCGGTGCCGTACCCGCACCCGGTCGCCCAGGGCCAGCTCCCGCAGCCGTCGCGCGCCCGCCTCCCGGCCCACGAGGACCTGGCTGCCCTCGGCGATCGGGCCACGCCCCGGCGTGTCGGCCACCGCGACGACCCGCCCGTCGCGCACCGTCACCTCGTACGTCTCCGAGGAACACGGCGCCGCGCGCTCGGTGTCCGTACCGCAGGTGGCGCGGACCCGCGAGGGCTCGCCCCAGCGGGCGGTGAACGCCCCGACCGAGCCGACCGGCAGCGCGTACTGGTCGAGGCCGCCGAGCGGCAGCCGGCCGCCGGGCGTGGACACCGTGCCGTCCAGGGTGAGGCGGCCGAGCCGGGCCCTGCGGTCGACGCCCACACCGAGGACCTCGCGCGTGTCGGTGCCCGGCGGCAACGCGGGGCCGAAGCGCTGGCCGGTCGGCACGGCAGCCTTCAGCTCCCGGCCGGAGGCGATCGCCGGGCCGACCGGGGCGCCGGTCGCCTCGACGCCCGGGTGCTGGCTCTCGGTGATGTGGAAGAAGTCCCCGTTGACCCCGGCGACCGCGCCGGGCGCGTCGGCGAGCGCCGACAGCGGGGCGCGCGCCGCGACCGCCCCGGGCGTGAGGAGATCGACGCCGACCCTCGGGTCGCGCAGATCCACGGAGACCAGATGGACCCGGGCCGGGCCCTTGAGGCCCGCCACGTCGAAGGCGCGGTACGTGATGCCCGGCGCCACCGTCGTCCATGTGGCGTCGGCCGTACCCGGTGTGGCTCCGGCCAGCAGGGCACACCAGGCCAGCACGACGACCGCCGGCGTGCGCGTGCGCGTACCCGGAATCCGCACGATCCCCCCTGGTGTCCTGGCCCGTGTCAACCGAGTGTCAGAGATGTGACCAGGCGTCAGTTGCGGGGGTCCGGAACGGAGTCGACGAGCCGGGAACGGATGAGGAAACGGACGCCCTCCGGCGCCTCGAGGGAGAACCCGCTGCCCCGCCCCGGTACGACGTCGACGATCAGCCGGGTGTGACTCCACAGCTCGAACTGAGCCTTCGACATCCAGAACGGCACCGGCTCCGCGACGCCGGCGACCTCCAGGGAGGCGAGCAGCACGTCCGCGCCGCCGGTGCGGAACTCCCCGTCGGGGTAGCACATGGGCGCGCTGCCGTCGCAGCAGCCGCCCGACTGGTGGAACATCAGCGGCCCGTGCGTCTCCCGCAGCCGTCGCAGCAGGTCGGCCGCTTCGGGCGTCAACTCCACGCGTGCTCCGGGTCGTTCCATCTCCCGCCCCCTCCTCGTGCGTCCGCCGGGGCTCCAGCGAACACCGACGGACGTTGCGAGAGGGTTGCGGCCGCCGAAATCGTCCGCACCCCTAGGAACTGACGGTGCGTCAGGTTACTCTTCCCCGCATGATTCCGACCGTTGTCTGGGGAACCGGGAATGTCGGCCGCGCGGCCGTACGGGCCGTCGACGCCCACCCGGCGCTCGCCCTCACCGCCGTCCTCGTCCACGACCCCGGCAAGGTCGGCCGTGACGCGGGCGCGCTCGCCGGACTCGACCGCTCCCTCGGGGTGGCGGCGACCGACGACATGGACGCCGTGCTCGCCGCCCGCCCCCGCGCGGTGGTGTACGCCGCCTCCGGGGACATCCGGCCCGACGAGGCGCTCGCCGACGTGGTCAGGGCCGTCCGCGGCGGCGCGGTCGTCGTGACCCCGGCGCTCTACCCGCTCTACGACCACCGCGGCGCGCCACCGGAGTTCCGGGACCCGGTCCTCGCCGCCGTCGCCGAGGGCGGCGGCTCCCTCTTCGTCTCCGGCGTCGACCCCGGCTGGGGCAACGACGTCCTGCCCCTGCTGATCAGCGGCCTCGGCTCCACCGTGGACGTCGTCCGCTGTCAGGAGATCTTCGACTACTCCACGTACGAGCAGGAGGACTCGGTCCGCCACCTCATCGGCATGGGGTACCCGATGGAGTACGAACCCCTGATGCTCGCCCCCTCCATCCCGACCATGGTGTGGGGCGGTCAGATCCGGCTCATGGCGCGGGCCCTCGGCGTCGAACTCGACGAGATACGCGAGACCATGGCGCGCCGCCCCCTCGATGCCACCGTGACCACCCGCACGATGGGCGTCTTCGAGGCCGGCACCCAGGGCGCCGTACGTTTCGAGGTCCAGGGGATCGTGGGCGGAGAACCCCGCATCGTCATCGAACACGTCACCCGGATCCACCCCTCCTGCGCCCCCGACTGGCCCACCCCGCCCGACGGCGCGGGCGCCCACCGGGTGGTCATCGAGGGCCGCCCGCGCATCGAGGTCACGGTCGAGGCCACCGACGAGGGCGAGAACCGCTCCGCGGGCGGCAACGCCACGGCCGTCGGCCGGCTCGTGAACGCCGTCGACTGGCTCGTGGACGCGAAACCCGGACTCTACGACGCGCTCGACGTCCCGCTGCGCCCCGCGGTGGGCCGACTGGGAAGGAAACGGCCATGAGGATCGACGTCCCCGAGGGCAGGCACCCGATCGAGTACGTATGGGGCGAGATCGTCCCCGAGATCGGGACCGCCGCAGCGAACTTCTCCCTCTCCGTCTACGCCCATACGACCCTGGGGCTGCGCGAGTTCGAGGCCGCGCGGCTGCGCATCGCACAGGTCAACGGCTGTCTGTTCTGTCTGGACTGGCGGACCGACCGCGACGGCGAGAAGGTCGAGGAGACGTTCGCGGACGCGGTGGCCCAGTGGCGTACCACCGATGCCTTCGACGACCGGACGCGGCTGGCCGCGGAGTACGCCGAGCGGTACGCCCTGGATCATCACGGTCTCGACGAGGACTTCTGGACTCGTATGACCGCTCACTACAGCCAGCCCGAGATCGTGGAGCTGACGATGAGCATCGGTTCCTGGCTCTCGTTCGGGCGGCTCAACCGGGTGCTGGGCCTCGATGCGGTGTGTGTGCTGCCCACCCAGTGACACGGAGGTGGTTCAGAGGTCGGTGGCGATGATCTTCTCGATGTTGCGTTCGGCGAGCGCGGTGATGGTGACGAACGGGTTGACGCTGGCGTTGCCCGGGATCAGCGCGCCGTCGATCACATAGAGGCCCGGATGGCCGTGGAGGCGGCCGTAGTTGTCGGTGGCCCGGCCGAGCACGGCGCCGCCGAGGGGGTGGTACGTGAGGTGGTCGCCCCAGATCTTGTAGGCGCCGAACAGGTCCGTGCGATAGATCGTCCCCTCCTTCGCGTTGATCTTGTCGAAGATCGTCTTGGCGGCGTTGATGGACGGCTGCTTCCACGCGGTCTGCCAGTTGAGCTCGACCCGGCCCGCCGTGGGGTTCCACGTGAACTCGGCGCGGTGCGGGTTCTTGGTGATCGACAGATAGAACGAGGCGTACGTCTCGATGCCGGTGGGCAGCGGTGCCACCTCGGCGAACGCCCCGCCCGCGTCCCAGTTGTCGATGCCGGCCGTCGGCATGGACGACTGGAGCTTCCCCGTCGGGTCCCACATGTGGTTGGCGCGCCCGCACATGACGTTGCCGTTGTCGCCCCAGCCCTTGCCGATCTCGCCGTTGAGACCGGGCAGCGCCCCGGTGGCTCTCAACTTGGTCAGCAGCTTGCTGGTACCGACGCTGCCGGCCGCGAAGAACACCCGGTCCGCCAGGATCGTCTCGGTGGACGTGGTGTTCCCGCCGGTGTCCAGCCGGTCGACGACGACCGTGTAGCCGCCGCCCGCGGCCGGGGACACGGACGTCACCTTGTGCAGCGGTGAGACGGTGACCCGCCCGGTCGCCCGGGCCTGCGCGAGATAGGTCTTCTGCAGCGTCTTCTTGCCGTGGTTGTTGCCGTAGAGCACCTCCCCGGCCAGCGCCGACTTGGGCACGGCGCCTGAGGCCTCCTGCTTCATGTACTCCCAGTCGTACACATTGGGCACGAAGACGAAGGGGAAGCCGGAGCGCTGGGCGTGCTTACGGCCCACCCGGGCGTACTGGTAGCACGCCGCGCTCTCCCACCAGGCCGGGTCGACATGGTTCACGCCGAGCCCGGCGTTGGCGCGCGGATAGTAGACGTCGTACATCTCGGCGACGTCGACGGACGGAAGGATCGCCCCGAAGTTCTCCCGGCGCGGGGTGACCGCCATACCGCCGTTGACCAGGGAGCCGCCTCCGACGCCCCGGCCCTGGTAGACGGTGATGCCGCCGAACTCCTCGGCGTCCAGGATGCCCGTGTGGCGGGGGACGTCCTTGTCGAGCGGGAAGCCGAGGAACTGGCTGAGGGGCTGCTTGGTGCGGGTGCGCAGCCAGAAGGACCGGTGGTCGGGGGTGGTCGTGTTGGCGAAGATCTTGCCGTCGGGGCCCGGGGTGTCCCAGGCCATGCCCATCTCGACCATGCGTACGTCGACGCCCGCCTGGGCGAGCCTGAGCGCGGCGACGGAGCCGCCGTAGCCGGTGCCGATCACCAGGGCGGGGATTCGGGACTGAGTGGCCGAGGCGTAGGCGTGGGCGGGGAGTGCCAGAGTGCCGAGAATAGAACCTGTTCCCGTGATGAATCCACGGCGTGTAACAGCCATGAGGAGCCCTCACTGTCGATGGAATGGGAACGAGTTCTACTGCCGCCCGCATGACAAGTCACGGCATACCGATAGGTAACTTTTGGCTGGATCGCTCAAGAATGTTCAGGACAAAGCCGACATTCCGATGAGTGAGAGATCCACCGAGCCCGGAGTGCGCATGTCCCTGCCGACCCTTGCCCCCGACGTCCTCGACCGCGCGGCCGTCACACTCCACGACAGCGCCGTCTGGCAGGAGATCGTCCGCCGGTGGGACGTTCCGTACGAGGAGCCGGCCGCGGCTCAGGACGACTGGCGCCGGCTGCTCTCCGTGCCCGTCGACCAGCTCGTGACCACCGCCCTCGCCGGCCTCACCCCGCCCCTGCCCGCCGAACGGCGCCTTCCCGGCCGGATCGGAGCCGTCCTGCCCGACCGGCTGCACACCTGGCGGCGCATCGGGCAGAGCGACGTACGCCCGTCCGTCCACCTCGCCCACGCCCGCCACGTCCTCGTCGAGTGGGGCTGGCAGAACAAGCCGTACCGCCTCCGCGACGCGCGGGGCGCCCGCTGCCTCTGCGGCGCGCTGCTCACGGCGCACCGCCTCGGCCACGGCAGCGCCGACACCATGAACCGCTCCGCCGCCTGGATCGTCACCGAGCTGCGCGCACAGGGCTGGACCGGGCTCATCGGCCCCTGGAACCGCGCCCCGGGACGTACCGCCGACCAGGCCCTGGCTCTTCTCGACGCCACGATCCGGCGCGCCGCCCACGCGGGGGAGTGACCGCACCCCCCGTCCGGCGGCACCGCACTCCGTGCCGCGTCACTCCACGCTGTCCGCCACCGTGAACAGCCCGCCGTCGGGATCGCTCAGGGTGACACGGCGGCCGTTGCCCGAGGCACTCACCGGCGAGGTGGTCGTCCCACCGAGCCGGAGGGCTGCCTCGACCGCCTCGTCGACATCGGGGACACGGAAGTGCACATGCCAGCGCGGCCGTACCTGCGGGTCGGGGGCCGCCTCCACCGCACCGCCGAAGAGCCGGGCGACCGTGACACCCGCATGGCTCAGCACGACGTGGTCGTCCTCGTAACTCACCTGGCAGCAGCCCGGCCGCTCACCGGCCCAGTCCAGCACCTCGGCGTAGAAGATCGCCGCGTCGAAGGCGTTCCGGGTCCGCAGCTCCAGCCAGGCCGGGGCCCCGCCCTTGCCGACACTCCAGTCGGGGATCACCTCGCCCTCCCAGATGCCGAAGACGGCCCCCTCACGGTCCGAGGCGAGCGCCGCGCGCCCCGTCCCGAACCGCAGCGGCCCCACGGCCACCGTGGCGCTGCGCTCCCGGATGCGTGCCGCGGTCACATCGGCGTCGTCGACGGCGAAGTACGGGGTCCAGGCGACGGCCACCGCGAGACGCGGCGCCAGCGCGCCGATCCCGGCGACCGGAGCCCCGTCGCGCAGGGCGACCGAGAACTCCTCACCCAATCGGGTGGACCGGAACTCCCAACCGAACACACCCCCGTAGAACGTCTCGGCAGCGCGGAGATCCCGGGTCATGAGACTGACCCAGCAGGGGGCGCCGGACACCGCATGGCTCGAGGTCGACACAACCTTCATCCATCCGTCGTGGACGCGTGATCGGTTCCCATCCCACCGTACCCTCGGCGAGATCGCCATTCCGGCGGGCCGTACCGGTACGGAGTGCGAAGAGTCCTCCGGTACGAAAACCTGAAAGCGTGAGGGACGTGCGCGCTGCGCTACGAAGAGTGCTGGCCGACCTGTCCGCGCGGCGCCGGGACCCGGCGGTCGTGCAGACCGTCAGGTCCACGGCCGCGGCCACGATCTCCTATGTCGTCGCCCTCCAGCTGAGCAGCGAACCCGCACCCCTCACCGCTCCGCTCACCGCGCTGCTCGTCGTCCAGGTCACCCTCTACTCCACGCTCACCACCGGCATCAGACGGGTCAACTCGGTGGTCGTCGGCGTCGTCATCGCCATCGCGTTCAGCGCCCTCGTCGGCCTCACCTGGTGGAGCCTCGGGCTGATCATCCTGGCCTCGCTGGTGGTGGGCCGCTTCGTGCGCGTCGACGAGTTCGTGCCCGAGGTCGCGATCAGCGCCATGCTCGTCCTCGGCGTCACCCAGGTCACCGACACCGCCTGGGACAGGGTCCTGGAGACCCTCATCGGCGCGATCGTCGGCCTGACGTTCAACACGGTCCTCGCCCCGCCGGTCTGGGTCGGCTCGGCGGGCGATTCCATCGAAGACCTGGCGCGCCGCATGCGCCGGCTGATGCTGGGCATGGGCGAGGAACTCACCACCCCCACACCCGTCGCACGCGCCGCCGCGCGCCTGCACGAAGCCCGCCGGCTCGACAACGACGTGGCCGACGTCGACGCGGCGCTGCGCCAGGCCGAGGACAGCCTCCGGCTCAACCCCCGGGTCAAGGAACAGGAAGGTGTCCTGCACCGCATCGTGCTGCGCACCGGGCTCGACACCCTGGAGATCTGCGCCGTCGTCCTCCGGGTCCTGGCCCGCACGCTCACCGACCTCGCCAAGGAGCGCAAGGACACGGGCCTCTTCCCCGAGGACCTCGCGCTCGCGCTCGAAGACCTCCTGGCACGCATCGCCGACACGCTCGTGAGCTTCGCCGTCCTCGTCTCCACCCATGTCAGCGCGGACGCCGACGCCGCCGAGGAACGGCTCGCCGGCGAACTCCGCGCCGCCCGCGCGGTCCGCGACCACGCGGCGGACCTGCTGCTCCGGGCCGTCCAGAGCGACCCGAGCCAGTGGCAGCTGTACGGAGCGCTGCTCACCGAGGTCGACCGGATCCTCGACGAACTCGACCTCGACCACCGAGGGCGCCGCCTCATGGAAGAACTCGACCGCCACTCGCGGGAACGCGCCGAGCGACGGCCGAGACTGTCGGCGCTCCGCGACCGACTGGGGGTCTGAGGGACATCGGGGAATTCGGAAATCCGGCTGTCAACGCCGGTCGTTCATCAGCTCCTGGAACGAACTCATACAAGGGGTGCAGTGACGGTCGGTCCTCTCGCGCTCCTCCAACGGCTCCTCGTGGAGCGACTGCCCGCACAGGGCGGTCGCGGTGCCGATGGCGGCCACGTGCCAGACGAAGATCCCGTCACGGGGCGCTATGCCGACGTGCATTTCGTACATGGTCGTCTCCATGCTCGGCGGACGCTTGCCTCTCCAGTGCACCCGACGGAGGGCCGGTTGCACGCCCGGAGGGCGGCTGTTCGGGTGACGCGCCCCGCGTCGCCGCCGACCAGGCTGCCCCGGTGGCGGATGGCTACGCTGGAGCAGGGGGCGAGGACGGCGAACCGGTCGGAGGCGACCCCATGAGACGACGCCACCACTTTCATATCGACCACGCGGGGCACTCCGTCAGCGTCACGGTCCAGACCGGCCACAAGGCCGTCGTCGAGGTCCTCGTCGACGGCAAGGAGACCGGGTACGCCACGACCGGCTCCGACCGGCCGGTGACCGTGCACATCGAGCTGCCGACCGACCCGCCGACCCGTGCGTCCGTCCGCGCGGCGGCCGGCCCCGGCATCCCCCGCTGCGTCCTCGAGGTGCCGGGCACCGAGCCGCAGGTCATGTCCCCACGGCTGTACTGACCGGCCACGTCGGGCCGTGTGGACCGTCCGCGCGGCACGTCGCGCCGCGTGGACGTCCGCCCCGATGCCGAACCGCCCCGTCCACAAGCCGTCCGGCCCACGCTCTCGTACGTCAGCGGCACGCCCGGCGGGGCGAGGGCGTCCCAGCAGGGCTGGGCGCCGCGGGGTGCGGGGCGCGTCTGCGCAGCCGACGGCGAGCAGCGCGGCCTCCTCGTTCCCGGCGGTGACGGACGCCTCGCCGTCCCCGTCCCCCCGCCGCGCTCGCCTTCGCCCTCGTCGTCGGGGGTCGGCTCGTCCTCCGGCAGCGCGCCACGCTCGGAGCCTCCGCCGCGGGCAGCTCCGTGACGTGCGCGGCCGCGTCCCCGGAGGCGGGCATCCGGGCGAAGACGCGCAGTCGTCGCACGTGACGACGAGCGCCTCCTCCGCCCGCGGGAGATCCGCGGCCTCGTCGACGGCGAACCCGGCGGCCACCACGCACCACAGATCCCCGTCGTCCCCGACCGGCGGCACCCCCACGTCGCCACCCTGACGAACCGCCCATCGAGGCGGAAAACCTCCCCGACCGACACCCCGTCAGGTCAACACTGTGTAACGCCAACACGCTTGTTCGGTTGAAGACTTCCTTCCGCATGCGCTCCTCTGGGATCTTGCCTCCCACCCCCTACAACACAGGGCCCGGCAGGCGCCACCAGCGTCACCGGGCCATCGGAGGACGCATTGTTTTCCCAGATACCCAGCCGGCTGAGACTCTCCGCCGTGGCCGCCGCCGCTCTCGGCTCGGCCGTCGCGCTCACCGTGCCCGTCGGAGCCGCCCAGGCCGCGCCGACGACCATCCCGGAGCCCTCGGCCGCCTCCGCGGCTCAGGCCGGCTCCACGGCGTCGGCCGCATCGACCTCCGCCGCCCGCAGTGCGCGGGCAGCCGTCCCGGCGGCCTGGGCGGCCGGCACCCGTGCCTACCTCGTGATCACCGCTCCCGGTGACACCACCGCGGTCCGTACGGCGGTCGCGAACAACGGCGGCACGGTCTTCGCCTCGTACGACGCCATCGGCGTCGTGGTGGCCCACTCGGCGTCGGCGAGCTTCGCCCCGACGATGCGCGGGGTCGCCGGCGTCCAGCAGGTCGGCGCCACCCGTACCTCCGACGTCCCCGCCGACGCCTACAACCCGGCGCTGCCGAGCAACCCGTCCCAGTCCGCGGCGCCGGCCACCGAGCCGGTCCGGTCGGACATGACGCAGATCAAGGCCGACCAGGCCTGGGCGGTCAGCACCGGCTCTCCGTCGGTCAAGGTCGGCATCCTGGACACCGGCGTGGACGACCAGCACCAGGACCTGGCGCCGAACTTCAACGCCGCCGACTCGGTCTCCTGCGCGTACGGCAAGGCGGACACCCGGGCCGGGGCGTGGCGTGACGTCGACACCCACGGCACGCACGTCGCCGGTACGGTCGCGGCCGCCAAGAACGGCAAGGGCGCCATCGGCGTCGCGCCGGGCGTGAAGATATCCTCGGTCCGCATCGCGGAGCCGGGCAGCACGCTGTTCTTCGCCGAGAACACCATCTGCGGGCTCGTCTGGGCCGGTGACCACGGCTTCAAGGTCACCAACAACAGCTACTACACGGACCCGTGGCAGTTCAACTGCCCGAACAACGTGGACCAGGCGGCCATCCTGGAGGGTGTGGGCCGCGCCCAGAAGTACGCGGAAGGCAAGGGTTCGCTGCAGGTCGCGGCGGCCGGAAACGCCAACTACGACCTGGCGAACAAGACCACCGACACCTCCTCGCCCAACGACTCCACCCCGGTGACCCGGACCATCACCAACGACTGCCTGGACATCCCGGCCGAGCTGCCGGGCGTCGTCACGGTCGCGGCGAACGGCACCAACGGCTCGTCCAAGGCGTCCTTCTCCAACTTCGGACGGAACGTCATCGAGGTGTCGGCGCCCGGTGAGTCGGTCTACAGCACCGTCCCCGGCGGCAAGTACTCCTCGCTCAGCGGCACCTCGATGGCCGCCCCGCACGTCGCGGGCGTGGCCGCGCTGCTCGCGAGCGCGAACCCGGGCGACACCCCGGCGGACATCCGTACGAAGCTGGGCGTGCAGGCCACCGACCTGGCCTGCCCCTCGGACAGCCGGTGCACCGGCACCACGGCCAACAACAGCTTCTTCGGCGAGGGCCGAGTCGACGCGCTGAAGGCGGTCGGCGGCACCACCCCGCCCCCCGGAAAGTACTTCGAGAACCTCACCGACGTCGCGATCGCCGACAACACCACCGTCGAGAGCCCCCTCACCGTCAGCGGTGTGACCGGCAACGCCCCGGCCACCCTCAAGGTGGGCGTGGACATCAAGCACACGTACATCGGTGACCTGAAGGTCGACCTGGTCGCCCCCGACGGCACGGTCTACACGGTGCACAACCGGACCGGCAGCGGCACGGACAACATCCTCCAGACCTTCACCGTCAACGCCTCGGCCGAGGTCGCGAACGGCGTCTGGAAGCTCCGTGTGAACGACAACGCCAACCAGGACACCGGAAAGATCGACGCCTGGAACCTGACCTTCTAGGCCTTACCCGGGCGC
Source organism: Streptomyces sp. NPDC012508 (assembly GCF_042902595.1). Lineage (NCBI taxonomy): Bacteria > Bacillati > Actinomycetota > Actinomycetes > Kitasatosporales > Streptomycetaceae > Streptomyces > Streptomyces sp. NPDC012508. The sequence goes on along the minus strand of NZ_JBIBEO010000001.1, from coordinate 332,957 downwards.
CCCTCGCCGGTCCGGCGGGGGCGCCCGGACTCCGTACCGGAGTACAGGTGGTCGACCTCGGGCCGCAGATCGAGTATGTCGAGGAACTCCGCCAGCTCGGCCGGGTCGGTCGTCCGGCTCGCGACGGCGCGCCGAGCGGCACGACGGCGCTCTCCGGACCCCCGGGGGCCCGGCGAACCGTCGCTCTCCTCAGTGACGTCCATGACGAGATCCGACCACACCCCGGCCCGCCGCGCACGGTCAGTACACGCCGAGGAAGATGCCTCCGGGCGTGTTCAGGTTGTCGTTGTGCAGGTGGAACGCGCGCAGCGACCGGGCGATCTCCCGCTGCGAGATGAACGCGTCACGGTCCAGGTCGAGACGTTCGAAGACCACCGGGTCCTGCTCCCCGGTGACACCCCAGACGGCGAGATACGCGGCGAACTCCTCCCCGCTGACCCGCTTGGCGCCCTTGGTGTCCATGATGCGGAAGATGGCCGCCGCGAGGTTCTCGAGGAGTTCGGGGCGGTCGCTGTCGTAGCCCACCGCGCGGTGCGCCGCGACGAAGCCGTCCTGGTCCAGCCGTTCCCGCCCCGGTGCCGACTGGGTGAGCAGCCCGAGCCACTGCGCCCAGTACGCCCGCTCCAGGGCCTGGATCCTGGGATCGTCCGCCGCGAGCCCGTAGGCCGTCGCGTACGCCGCCACGATCCGCTCATGGTCGGACCAGGTGACGAATCCGTCGCCGTCGGAGTCCAGTACCTCGAAGAGGCGCCGGAGCCTACGAGTGATCGGATCGAGCGTCGCCATTACGGGGATCCTTCCGTCGGAGGGGGTCGTATGGAGAGGGACGGCGGAACTCCCAGTGTGGTTGCTCGGGCGCGCCCGAGCCGTGTACGCCACCATCGACGCCATGGAGGCAGGTCCTGACGTGACCGCCCTCGTCCGGGAGCTCACCGGTCGAGCCGATCCCGCGCGCCTACGGGACGACGTGGCGTTTCTCGCCGACCGCCCGCGCGGCCGGACCCACGCCCCCGAGGCCATGCTCCGCGCCGAGGCCCATGTGGCGCGCCGGCTGGCGGAGGCGGGCTGGCGGACCGAGCGGCAGCCGTTCGACGTCCGGTGGCGCCCGGGCTGCACCGACCGTCCCGGCGGCGCCCGTCTGTCGCCCTTCCGCTTCCGCGTGCACCGACGCCTGACCGGAGCCAACCTGCTGGCCGAGCTCGGGGACGTGGGGGACGGTCCCGTGGTGCTCGTCGGGGCCCACCTGGACACCGTCGCGGGCAGCCCCGGCGCCGACGACAACGCCTCCGGCGTCGCCGCCCTTCTGGAGGTCGCCCGGCTGCTCGGCGGGCTGCCACGGCCGCCCGCGGTGCGCCTCGCCTGCTTCGACATGGAGGAGCTGGGGTTCGTCGGCGCCCGGGTCGCCGCCCGCGCGGCGGGCCCCGGCCGGCGTGTCGCCGGAATGCTCTGCCTGGAGTCCGTCGGCTGCTTCGACACCGCGCCCGGAACGCAGGCGATCCCGCCCGGGTTCGGCGCGGTCTTCCCGGGCGCGGCCGGTACCGTGCATGCCACCGGGCGGCGGGGCGACTTCATGCTCGTCGTCCACCGCCGTTCCTCGGACACGGCCGCCGACCTGTGGCGCCGGGCGGCCGGGGCCGCGGAGCCGCCTCTGCCCGTCGTCACCCTCCGCGACCCGCGCCCCGACGGCCCCCTCGGCGCCCTCGCCGGACTCGCCGTACCCCCGATGAACCACCTCGGCCGCAGCGACCACGCGGCCTTCTGGAACGCGGGGGTCCCTGCCGTGCTGCTCACGGGCACGGCGAACTTCCGGAACCCGCGCTACCACCGCCCCACCGACACCCCGGACACCGTCGACCACGAGCGCCTGACGGCCGTCGCCGTCGCCACCGCGGCCACCGCCGCGCTCTGGCGCCCACCCGGCCCGTCGCGCCCGCGCCGTCACCGCCGGTAGCCGTCTCGGAGGCGGAATCGGGTCGTCGGACCTACGGTGGTCGAAGAGCGCGATCACGACCGATCCCGTTACCGAGGAGGCTGCGATGGAGCAGCGCTTTGTCTGGGTGACCACGCGCCGCATCGCCCCGGGCGCCCTGGAGGAGTTCGAGCGGGCCTGGCGCCCCGGATTCTCACCCGACGGTCTGCACAAGGCGTACGCCTACTGGACCGAGGACGGCCAGGAGATCACCGGCGTCTCGCTCTGGGACTCGAAGGAGGCGTGCGACGCCTGGCGGTCCTCCGACGCGGAGCGGTCCCGCCGCGAGACGATGGCCCCGTACGTCGTCGAGGAGAGCGAAGCCTTCTACCGGGGCGGCGAACTCGGCCTTCCCGGACGGTGACCGCACACGCCGCTACGGATACGTCCGTACGTCGTCCGTGTACTCGCGCGCCCGCTCCCGTACGAGCTCCGGCAGCGCACCCGACGCCAGGTCCGCGAGGGTCGTGCCCTCGAGGACCTGGCGCAGACTCGCCCGCACCGCGCGCCACACGTCAGGCATGGGCGCCGCCGCCCCCTGGTACTCCAGACCGGTCAGCTTCAGGTCACGCACGCTCACCAGCGGACCGTCCATCGCCCGGAGCACGTCGGCGAGGGTGATCTCCGCGGCCGGCCTGGCGAGGGTGTAGCCGCCGTCCGGGCCGCGCACGCTCCGGACCAGCCGGGCCTGCCGCAACTCGCTGAGGACGACGAAGAGGAAGCGGACCGGGATGCCCTGCCGGCCGGCGACGTCCTCCGCCTTGAGCGGCCGGTCGGGGGAGCAGGCCAGCTCCGCCATCGCCCTGACCGCGTAGTCCGTTCGTGCTGAGATCCTCACCGCCTCAATGTCTCACGAGTGGCGCGAAAGCGATCCGGACCTCAGGTGAAGGGGTGGTGCGCCCTTGTCTGTTCACATTGTTCATCGACATAGTGAACAACGTCGCCCACCACCCGCCGGCCGGAGGTCCCCTCGTGCCCACGCCCCAGACCGCGTCCACGCCCCGGACCGTCTCCGTCCCTCCGCGACCGACCGTGGCCGTCGTCGGCGCGGGCGCGGCCGGGGCGCTCGTCGCCGTGCAGCTGTGCGAGACGGCCGCCCGCCGGCGCACCCCGCTCGACCTCGTCCTCGTCGACCCGGCCGCCGAGGCGGGACGCGGCACGGCGTACGCCACCGAGGTCCCCGAGCACCGGCTCAACGTGCCGGTCGGCGGGATGAGCTGCTACCCGGACGACCCCGGCCACTTCCGGCGCTGGCTCTGCCGGCACGGCGAATCCACCGTCACCGAGAGGGACTTCGCGTCCCGGCACCGCTTCGGCTCCTACCTCGCCGACACCCTGGGCCGCGCCATCATCACCGCTCACGGCACCGTCGCCGTACGACGGCTGCGCACCCGGGCGACCCGCTGTACGGACACGGCCGACGGACGGTTCGAGCTGCGGCTCGCTGACGGCGGGACGGTCACGGCCGACGCCGTCGTCCTGGCCACCGGGCCCGCGGCGGGCACCGCGCGCTGGGCCCCGGCCGAACTGCGCGGCTCCGAGCGGTTCATCGGCAGCCCCTGGGCGCCCGGCGCGCTCGACCCGGTGGGGCCGGGCGACGACGTCCTGCTCGTCGGCGCGGGACTGACCGCCGTCGACCTGGCGCTCGTTCTCGACCGGCCCGGCCGCACCGTGCACGCCCTCTCGCGCAGCGGCCTGCTGCCCCGGCCGCACGCCGTCGCGCCGCTGCCGGCCGTACCCGCTCCGCCCGGCCTCACGGCCCTCCCGCTCCACCGGCTGCGCACCGCTCTCCGCCGCCACGTCGCCGCCTCCCTGCGCGACCACGGCGACTGGCGTCCCGCCCTCGATGGGCTGCGCCCCGCGATCGCCGCGCTCTGGCAGGGACTCACCGACGAGGAGCGGGCCGAGTTCCTCGAACGCGACGCGACGCGGTGGAACGTCCACCGCCACCGGATGGCCCCCGCCACCGCCGAGACCATCGCCCGGGCGCGCGCCGCCCGCCGCCTGCGCGTCCACTCCGGCCGGATCGCCGCCGCCCGGACACTCGACGACGGCCGGATCGCCGTCGCGCTCACCGACGGCCGGGAACTGACCGCGGGATGGGTCGTCGACTGCACCGGGCCCGGGCTGCGCACCGACCCCGCCGACGACCCGCTCTGGGGCGGGCTGCTCGCCGACGGCCTCGCCGCGCCCGGACCGCTCGGCATCGGCGTCGCCACCGACGCCGGCCGGCTCCGCGACGCCCGGGGCGGCACCGCCAGGCCGCTGTTCACCCTCGGCGCGCCCCGGCGCGGCGAGCTGTGGGAGACGACCGCGATCCCCGAGATCAGGGCGCAGGCCAGGGAGATCGCCGAGGCCGTGCTCGCCCCGCTCACCCGTGCCCCGCAGCCGACCCGCCGCCGGCCCACCGACCAGTTCGGGCTGCCGCTGTCGACCCACGCCGCGGCGGCCGCGGCCTTCCGCAGCGGTCTCGGCCGGGTCGTCACCGTACGGGCGAAGGCCGCCGAGGCGTTCGCCCGGGCCACCGCCCTCGACCCCGGCTTCGCCCTCGGGCACGCCGCGCTCGCCCTGCTCGGCCACGAGTGCGGCGCGGACCTCGACGTACAGCGCGAACTCGCCGACGCCCAGCGCAGCGTGGCCGAGCGCGGCGACGAGCGGGAACGCTCCTTCGTCGACGTCGTCACCCGCCGGATCCGGGCGCACGACGGCGGCGCGGCGGCGGACGGCGGCGGGGGAGCGGACGGCGACCGCGCGCTCGTCGCCCACCTCGACCGCTACCCCGGCGACGCCTTCGCGCTGAGCATCGCCGTGCCCACCATCGCCTTCTCCGGCGTCGGCGACATCGACGGCACACTGGCCCGCCGTATCGTCGAGCACACCGCGCCTGCCTACGACGGGCACTGGTTCCCCACCTCCTTGCTCGCCTTCGTCCGCCAGGAGCAGGGCCGCATCGACGAGGCGGGCGCTCTCGCCACGTCGGCCCTCGCCGTCGAACCCGCCTCCGGCCACGCCGTGCACGCCCTCGCCCACGTCCACTACGAATCCGGCGACCACCGCGCGGGACGCGACTGGCTCGACGGCTGGATCGGCGGCCACGGCCGCGGCGCCGTGCACCGGGCCCACTTCTCCTGGCACGTCGCGCTCCACGAACTCGCCCTGGACGACTCCGAGGCCGTACGCCGCCGCTGGTTCGCCCAGCTCGCCCCGCGCCAGGTGAACGGCGTGCGGGCGCTGGTCGACTCCGGCTCGCTCCTGTGGCGGGCGAGGATGACCCGGAACTGGACCGGAGCCGTACCCGTCGACGGGGTGCTCGACGCCGTCGAGCGCGACCTCCTCGAACGCCCCGCGACCGCGTTCACCGCCCTCCACGGCGCGGTCGCCCTCACCGCGGCCGGTGATCTGCCCGCGCTCCGCCGGCTGCGCACCCACGCCACCGGAGCCGACCCCGTGCAGCGCGAGGTCATCGCCCCGCTCTGCCGTGCCCTCGAAGCCGTTCTGGAGGAACAGTGGACGACCGCGGTGGAGGGGCTGCGCGGGCTGCAGCCCGCCCTCCGCCGCGTGGGCGGCAGCGCCGCCCAGCGCGAGGTCGTCGAGGAGACCCTGCTCTACGCACTCCTGGAGGCGGGCCAGAGCGACGCGGCCCGCCACCTCCTGGAGGAGCGGCTCGACCGCCGCGCCTCCCCGCTCGACCGGCGACGCCTGGCCGACCTGCCCGGCTGAGCGGGGATCACCCCCCCTCGATCAGCCGGTGCAGCAGCTCCGCGGCGGCGCGGCCGAACGACGGGTCGTTGAGGTGCGTGTCGGCCTCCACCACGTCGACCGCGCTGCCGCGCAGCCCGTCCCGTACGGCGGTGAACAGCACCTCGTCCACCACCGGATCGTGGTACGGCCCTCCCGGCTCCCCGAGCGTGGACAGCCCGCGCAGTGGCAGCAGGACGGTCGTGGGGCCGGTCGCGGACCGCAGCTTCGCCGCGACGCGCGCGCCGAGCTCGGCGCACTCCTCGGCCGTCGTCCGGACCACCGAGATCGACGGGTTGTGCACCCGCACATCACGGTCGAGCACGCGCTCGGGGACCGTGTCGAGAGGGCCGAACTTCACCAGGTCGAGCGCCCCCGGGCTCACCACCTGCGGCACGCCTGCGCGCCCGGCGGCGAGCAGCCGGTCGGGCCCCGCCGTCAGGATGCCCCCGCAGAGGTCGTCCGCCAGCTCGCAGAGCGTCAGATCCAGGACGCCCGCGAAGAGCCGCTGCTCCGCCAGCGACTCCAGCGTCCGGCCCCCCGCCCCGCTCGCGTGGAAGACCAGCACCTCGTAGCCGAGTTCGGTCAGCCGCGCCCGCGCCGCGTCGACGCCGGGCGTCGTCACCCCCGCCATGCTCGCGGCGACCAGCGGCCTCTCGCCGCCCGGGGCCGGCGCAGGCGCCGCCGTCGCGAAACCCCGCGCCATCCCGGCGACCGCGTCGACGGCGTTCGCCAGTATCGGAGCCGACACCCGGTTGACCCCGGCGATGTCGACCACGCTGTACATCAGCGTGATGTCCGACGAGCCGACGTACGGCGCGACATCGCCCGAGGCCATCGAGGAGACCATCACCTTCGGCACCCCGAGCGGCAGCGCCCGCATCGCCCGCGTCGCTATCGACGTACCACCGCTGCCGCCCAGAGCGAGCACCCCGTGGAGCCTGCCCTCCGCGTGCAGCCGCCGGACGACCTCGGCCGCCCCGCGCGCCATCGCGGTCACGGCCGCGCCCCGGTCGCCCTCGGCCCGCAACCGTTCCAGCCGCACGCCCGCCGCCCGCGCCACCTCGGCGCGGGAGACGTCGGCGGATATCCTCGGGGCCCCGATCACCCCCGTGTCGACCACGATGACCTCGACTCCGCGGCGCTCCAGCCGCTCGCGCAGCCATCCGTACTCCAGACCTTTGGTGTCCAACGTGCCCACCAGCACAACGATCGCCATTCCCGTACTGTCCGTTGAAGTCGACAAGACGACAAGGGTGTGGCGGCCCGACGCCAGACGGCATACTGACCCCTCTTGATCACCCCGACGCATCAGGAGGAATCATGACCGCCAGTTTCAAGACCGTCATCGAGGTGGGCCCGGACCATCTCGACCAGGCCCGGGCCATCGACCGGCTGTTCCAGGAGGCCATCGCGCCGGCCACCGTCAACTTCGACTTCGAGAACATCCATCAGGCCGCGGCCGCCATCCCCGACAGCGCCGTCGTGAAGATGGTGCGCGGCTGGGGGCTCCAGGAGCACGCCCCCGTCATGGTCATGGTGCTCTCCCTCAAGGAGGCCGTGCGCCAGGCGCTGCCCGGCGAGTTCGCCGACGCCTCGTTCTGGGACACCGTCGAGAAGGAGCTCGCCGACGCGTTCACCGGCCTCGCCGCGCAGGAGGGCGGGCCGGGACTCTCGTACTACGACGAGGGCCCGGAGCGGACCAGTTACTACCGGGACCTGTTCTTCGCCCTCCAGGACGAGGAAACCGGGGACCACATGTACGCGATCGCCTTCTGCATCGACGTGACCGTCGGACTGGAGAAGGAGAAGGCCGCCGCCCTCGAGATCATGGACATCGCGCCCTACACGATCCGGCTCAACGCGATCGTCCTGCGCCAGGAGTTGCGCCTCGCGGCCTGACGGTCGCCCGAAGGTGCGGTGACCCGCACCGGCCCGCCGTCCCGGGCCGGACCCGCAGGGAACCTAGACTGCCCGCATGGCGAAGTACTTCGACGTGCACCCCGAGAACCCTCAGCGGCGCACCATCAGCAGTGTGGCCGACAGCATCCGCTCCGGCGCGCTCGTCGCGTACCCGACGGATTCCTGCTACGCGTTGGGATGCCGGATCGGCAGCCGCGACGGCATCGGCCGGATCCGCACGATCCGTGAGCTCGACGACCGCCACCATTTCACCCTGGTGTGCCAGAACTTCGCGCAGCTCGGCCAGTTCGTGCACGTCGACAACGACGTGTTCCGGGCCGTCAAGGCGGCGACGCCCGGCAGTTACACCTTCATCCTGCCGGCGACGAAGGAAGTCCCGCGCCAGCTGCTGCACCCCAAGAAGAAGACCGTCGGCGTCCGGATCCCCGACCACGTCGTGACCCAGGCTCTCCTGGAGGAGCTCGGCGAACCGCTGCTCTCCAGCACCCTGCTCCTGCCCGGCGAGGACGAACCGATGACCCAGGGCTGGGAGATCAAGGAGCGGCTCGACCACGCGGTGGACGCCGTCCTCGACTCCGGTGACTGCGGCACTGAACCGACGACCGTCATCGACTTCTCGAGCGGCGAGCCGGAGGTCGTACGCCGGGGAGCGGGCGACACCTCGCGGTTCGAGTAGCCGCGGGCGATCGCGACATGACAGCCATATCCCCGCGCCAAGGCCTCCTTCTGGCGGCGGCCGCCGTCCTGACCGCCGGCTGCGGTCTCGGGGCCGAGCTCGACCGCGAGGCCGACCCCGGGCGGACCGGGGCCCACGCGTCCGCCGAGCCGTTGCCCGTCCCGGTGCGCGAGCCGTCGAACCCGGGAGCCGAACCGCCCGCTGCCCGGCCGCCCGTTCCCACCGCCACGGAGGACTGCCCGGCGTCGGGTCTCCGGGTGACGGCCGGCATGGTCGACGCCGCGATGGGGCTGCGGGCCATGCCCGTGACGCTCACCAACTGCGGTGCGGGCGAGCAGCGTGTCAACGGGTATCCGGACGTACGGGTACGGGACGTCGAGCGCCGCCCCATGGACGTCACGGTGCTCAAGGGACCGGGCCCCGTCACCCAGCTCGACGACCCCGGGCCGCACCCGGTGGCGCTGAAGCCGGGGGAGTCCGCGCGCAGCGTGTTCGTCTGGCGCTACTCGGCCGTCGACGCGTCGACCCGGCGGGGGAGCGGGGTGTACGTCGACATCGCCCCGGCCGCCGGAGCGGAGCGCCGGACGGTGGAGCCCGACGGCGGCCTCGACATCGGCGAGACGGGCCTGCTGGGCACGACGGCCTGGGACAAGGTCACGGACTAGAGGCGCGGGGGGCCCGGTCAGATCGGACGGCGTAGCCGCCTGCCCCGCGCCGCGGCCACCAGGTCCGCCACCGTGGCGAGTTTGACCCGGGGGCGGCCGGTCTCGCGGCCGCGTGTCCGTTCGGCGCGGTCGATGGCGGCCAGGCCCCGGGCGTCGACGACCTCCGCGCCGCGTCCGCGGGCGAGCCGTCGGAACGCCTGGGGCGTGCGGGACGGAGCCGGCAGCGCGCCCGCGACGGCGTCGGCAAGGAGCGTGCCGACCGTCTCGGCCGCGCAGGTCCGGTTGGCGCCGATCCCGCCCGAGGGACCCCGCTTGATCCAGCCGACGACGTACGTCCCGGGCATCCCGGCCACCCGGCCCCGGTCGTGCGGCACCGTGCCGGTCGCCTCGTCGAACGGCAGCCCGGGCACCGGCACGCCCCGGTAGCCGACCGCCCGCACCACCAGCTCGGCCGGGATCTCCCGCTCGCCCGGACCCTCCGTCACCCGCGCGGCCCGTACGGACCCCTCGCCGGCCAACGCGACCGGTGCGGAGTGGAACCGCAGCACGATGCGCCGCTCACCCGTCGCCGACGGCGGGCGCGTCCAGTCCACGGCCTCCCGTGCCAGGTCCCGCAGCAGCGCGGCCTTCTCGCGGCGCCCGGCGCCGTCGATCGCCGCACCGGTCCGGGGATCGTGGTCGTCGACGACGAGCCGCACCCCGGGCAGGTGGGTGAGGGCGAGGAGCTCGGACGCGGTGTACGCGGCGTCCTCCGGGCCCCGGCGCCCGAGCAGGACCACCTCGCGCACCCGCGACGCCCGCAGGGCGGCGAGTGCGTGGTCGGCGATGTCGGTGCCGGCCAGGGTCTCCGGGTCCATGACGAGGATCCGGGCGACGTCGAGCGCGACATTGCCGTTGCCGACCACCACGACCCGCTCGGCGCCGGTCAGGCCGATGGCGTCCGGGGCGCACTCCGGATGGGCGTTGTACCAGGACACGAAGGCGGTCGCCGAGACGCTCCCCGGCAATTCCTCGCCGGGAACGCCGAGCCGGCGGTCGGTGGAGGCACCCACGGCGTACACGACCGCGTCGTGGTGCGCGGCGAGTTCCTCCGCCGTGACGTCCTTGCCGACCTCGACGCCCAGCCGCATCCGTACCCGGGGGTGGGTGTGGAAGCGGGCGAAGGTGTCGCCGACCTTCTTGGTCGCCGGGTGGTCCGGTGCCACGCCGTACCGGACGAGACCGCCCGCCACGGGCAGCCGGTCGACCAGGGTCACCTCGGCGTTGGTGTGCAGCAGCAGGTCCTCGGCGGCGTACATGCCCGCCGGGCCGGTGCCGACGACCGCGACCCGGATCGGCGCGAAGTCGGACGGCAGGCTGCGCTCGAAGGCCGGCGCGCCCCAGGAGTGGAAGTTCGGCCCCGGGGCCCGGGCCGGAGGCTCCTTGTCGGCGAAGTAGGCGGCGTTGACAGCCGCGTACCCGGCGTCGGCCGCCGAGAGGCTGTCCACCGGGAAGATCGCGTCCACCGGGCACGCGTCGGCGCAGGCGCCGCAGTCGATGCAGGTGGCCGGATCGATGTGGAGCATCTCCGTGCTGCCGAACTCCCGTTCCTCCGGCGTCGGGTGGATGCAGTTGACGGGGCACACGGCGACACAGGTGGCGTCGCTGCAGCACGTCTGGGTGATGGCGTAGGTCATGTCGTCGGCTCAGCTCGGGTCGGCTCGGTCGGCTTCGGTCAGATCAGGTGGGCGCGCCTGTAGAAGGCGAGGGCCGGCCTGGTGAGGAGTCCGGCGGAGGACAGGAACTCCATCAGGCCCGCACAGCTGGACCGCATCAGGGACTTGTGGTGCTCGTTCGCCCTGGCCTCGCGGACGGCGCGCTCGACGTCGAGTCCGGCGCTCTCGTAGACCTTGCGGCCCACCATGCTGGTGACGATGACGTACGACGCGATCGCGATGACCAGCGCGTGGAAGTGACGGCGCGCCCGGCTCGCGCCGCGCAGCCTCCTGCGCGTCTCCTCGCGGGCGAACTTCATGTGCCGCGACTCCTCCACGACATGGATGTTGTTGATCGTGCGGACGAACGGCACGACCCGCTCGTCGCGCATCCAGTCGCGCTGCATCACGTCGAGGACCTCCTCGGCGACCAGGATCGCCGCGTACGCCGCCTCGCCGAACGCGACCGTCTTGAACGCCCGGCCGAGTTCGACGGCGAGCCGGTGCGGCCGGTAGGCCGGGGCGCCGAGCTTCGCGGCGCCGCGCGCGAACATGATCGAGTGCCGGCACTCGTCGGCGATCTCGGTGAGCGCCCACTGGAAGCGGGGCTCGGTCGGGTCCTTGGCGTACATGTCGCGCAGCACCATCTGCTGGAGGATCATCTCGAACCAGATGCCGGTGCTGGCCACCGACGCCGCCTCCTGGCGGGTCAGCTCCTTGCGCTGCGGTTCGGTCAACTCGCCCCAGTACGCGGTGCCGTAGAGCGTGCTCCACTCCGGGCTCGCGCCGTGGAAGTCCTTGTCCAGCGGGGTCTCCCAGTCCACCTCGGTGGCCGGGTCGTACGACAGTTTCGCGGCCGAGTCGAGCAGCCGCCGGGCGACCTCCTGCTCGGCGTGCCGGTCCTCGCTCTCCGGTGGGACGGTGCTGCTCGCCATGTGCGGCTCCTTGGATCGAGACGTCGCACGCTTGTTAGATGCGGCGTCTAGCAAGCTGTTAGACGGAACGTATAACAAGCGGGCCGTGCGGGCCTACCCCCGTGCGGGAAATCCCCTCGATCTCTCCACGCACGCGGCCCGTTCCGCGACAGGACGTCTCCATGAGGCAACCCGCGGCGGCCGGTTGCCGTCCTCCGGTCACGAGAGAGGACGCGCGGCACCCGCCGACCCCGAGGTGCCCGCGACACAACCGATCGTGAGGAAGACCGCTTTGATACGTGTCACACGTGCGGTGACCGCGGCTTTGGCCTTACTGGCGCTGACCGCGGCGTCGCCCGGAACGGCGTTCGCCGAACCGTCCCCCGGCCCCCTGGCCGGGCGGGGAGCCCGGGACAGCAGGTGAGGGACGGCGACGAGGGGAAGCTCCCGGAGGGCTGGCGCCTCACCGGCAAGGGCGCCGGCCGCGAACTCGTCTGGACGCCCACCGACCCCGTGCCCATGGGCGACGCCCGCGTCGAGTTCTTCGCCGGGAACCGGCTGCTCGGCATCCCCGTGCCCGCCGCCGACGGAAAGGCGTACCGGCTCAGGGCCGACGGCCTGCGGCTCGGCTCCCCGGGGGACTTGAAGGTGCTGGCCGGCGGGCGCCGGCTTGACGCCGAGGCCGACGCCTCCACGGAGTCCTCCCAGGGCCGGCCCCCCGCGGCCGCGGCCCGGAAGGGAACGGTGCTGCCGCTGAACCCGGTCGACCCCGGAGTCCCGGGGAGCTACCGCTCCGTCAGCGGTGAATACGACCTGAAATCCATCCGGTTGCCCGGATACGCCGAGCCCATCGAGATGCGCGCCATGGTCGTCGGACCTGCCGACGCGCCGGGGAAGCGGCCGCTCGCGCTCTTCCTCCACGGCCGCCACGGCACCTGCTACGGCGACGGCGACGACGCGACCGGCCAGTGGCCCTGCCCCACGGGCACCAAGCCGGTACCGAGCCACAAGGGCTATCTGCGCGCCCAGAAGCTGCTGGCCTCCCAGGGCTATGTGACGGTCTCGATCTCCGCCAACGGCATCAACGGCCAGGACTACCTCGCCGACGACGCCGGAGCGCAGGCCCGCTCCTCCCTGGTACGCCAGCACCTCGCCCGCTGGGCCGACTGGTCGGCCGACCGGTCCGGCGCGCCGTCCGCCGTACGCGCCGCCTCGCCGGCCGATCTCTCGCGCGTGCTGCTCGTCGGCCACTCCCGGGGCGGCGAGGGCGTCAACCGCGCCGCGCTCGACAGCATCCACCGGCCGCCCGCCGACCAGGACGGCTACCAGGGCCCCGTGCGGTGGACCATCCAGGGCAACGTCCTGATCGGTCCCACGATCTTCGGCCAGAACCCGGCCCCCGACGTGCCCTCGCTGACCATGCTGCCCGGCTGCGACGGCGACGTCTCGGACCTCCAGGGGCAGATCTACGTCGACGGCACGCGCGGTGTGAGCCGCGGCGCCGCGCTCCAGAGCGCGGTGTACATGGTCGGCGCCAACCACAACTTCTTCAACAGCGAGTGGACTCCGGGCCAGGCCGAGGCGCCCGCGTTCGACGACTTCTACGAGGGCGACACCCCCGACCCCGTGTGCTCGCCGGGCAAGGGGACCCGGCTGACGGCCTCGCAGCAGCAGGCCGCGGGGGCCACCTACATCGCCGCGGCGGCCCACCTGTTCGTCGCCGGCGACGACCGCGTCCGTCCGCTCCTCGACGGCACCGGCCGGCGCGCCCAGTCGGCCGGCCCCGCCCGTGTCCTCAGTCACGCCGTCGGCGCGCACCGCACGCCCGGGTTCCTGCCCGGCCCCTCGACCGCCGTGACCGGCGGCCGGGTCTGCGCGCAGATCGACCCGGACCCGAAGCGCGCCTGCCTGTCGCCCGACGGACCCGGCCGGTCGCCGCACTTCGCCTCCTGGGAGGCATCGCCCGAGCCGGGACGCGACGCCGTCGCGTTCACGTGGCCCGCCGGCCGTACCGGCTCCCCGGTGACGGTCCGTTCCCTCCAGTCCGTCTCCCTGAAGGGCTCCGAGGCCCTGGCGCTGCGCGTCATCGTGCCGCCCAACGCCGCCGGTACCCGCCTGGACGTCACGCTCGTCGACGCCTCCGGCCGCCGGGCGCACCTGGGCCGGGCCCAGGCCGACGGACTCCCCGGCAGTGAGCGGACCGCGTCCCACTGGGCCCGCGAGGTCCGTGTCCCGCTGGCCCCCGCCGCTCGCGGCGGCCTCGACCTGACGCGGATCACGACCCTCGAACTGACCCCGCGCGGCGGCTCCGGAAGCGCCTGGCTGATGGACGCCTGGGGCTGGCGCCCCGGCACTCCCGCGGCCGGCCCGACGACCGCCATGCCCCGTGTCGACATCGGCCGGCTGACCGTCGACGAGGGCGACTCCGGGGTCCGTACCTATCGGGTCCCGGTCCACGTCTCGGGCCAGGGCAGCGGCCAGGTCCGCGTCTTCGTCCCCGAGCCGGGCACGGACGAGAGCACCTCCCGGATCGTGACGGTACGCCCCGGCAGCCAGGACATCGACGTGCCGGTGGAGGTGCGGGGCAACACCCGTTACGGCTACGACTTCTCGCAGGACGTGTCCGTGAAGGCGGTACGCGGTGTGGCCGTCGGCTCGCACCGGGGCGGGGTGACCGCGCGGAACGACGACGCGATGCCCACGGCGACGCTGACCCCGGTCGCGGCCGATGTCACCGAGGGCAAGCCGCTGACCTGGCGGCTGACCCTCTCCGAGGCCGCCGACGTGGAGATCGGCGGCTCGCTCTCCCTCCTGCCGGTCGCCGGCGGCGCCGAGCTGTCCACCGCGGATGTCGGACGGAGCTGGCTGGAGGAGCACTTCGGCGAGCCTCCGGCCCGGCCGGTGCCGCTCTCGGGGCTGTGGGGCGGCGAGGACCCGTCCTTCTCGGTGTACGTGCCCGCCGGGCGGACGAGCGCCGAGGTGCAGGTTCCGACGGTCGCGGACACGGTGCGTGAACCGACCGAGTACCTGCGGACCCGGCTGATCACGTACGACGCGGACTGGGAACCGCACGAGGGCCCGGAGTTCAAGGGCTCGGTGCGGGACGCCGCGTAAGGCGTGGCCGACCCGACGGACCGGACGGCGTGCCCGCGGCTCAGCGGCCGCGGCCGTCGTCCGGTCCGGCGGGGTGACCCGGTGACCGGGCTCATGCTGGTACCGGAAAGCCACAGGCCGACGCCGTCGTACAGCGAGGAACGCCCATGACCGACACTTCGCACTCCTTCCAGCTCCTCCCCGGAGCTCCGGACTCCCCGGTACTCCTGCATGTGCCGCACTCCTCCCGTGAGCTGCCGCCGGACGTCCGCGACGGCATCGTGCTCGGGGACGAGGAACTCGCGCGCGAGCTGGACCACATCACCGACTCCCACACCGCCGAGATCGCCGCCGTCGCGGCGCGGACCGCGGCCGTGACGCCCTGGCGGTTCGTCAACCGGCTCTCGCGGCTGGTCGTCGACCCCGAGCGCTTCCCCGACGAGCGCGAGGAGATGCGCGCGGTCGGCATGGGCGCGGTCTACACCCGCACCACGCACCGCGCCGAGCTCCGGCCGGACGCGTTCGACGCGCAGCCCCTCCTGGACCGGTACTTCACGCCGTACGCCCGGGCCATGACGGCCGCCGTGGAGGAGCGGCTCGCGGCGGCCGGCCGCGTCGTGATCATCGACGTGCACTCGTACCCGACCGAAGCCCTGCCCTACGAGCTGCACGGCGACGGTCACCGCCCGCCGATCTGCCTCGGGACGGACTCCTTCCACACACCGCCCGCGCTGGTGGACACGGCACGGAAGGCGTTCGCCTCGTTCGGCGGGATCGGCACGGACAGCCCCTTCGCGGGAACGTACGTACCGCTCGACCACTACGGGCGTGATCCGCGCGTCACCGCCCTGATGATCGAGATCCGCCGCGACGTCTACATGGCGGAGCCCGGCGGCCCCGCAGGTCCCGGTCTCGACGCGCTCGGCACCGCCCTGGCGGCCCTGGTCGAAGAGGCGGGGGCGGCGCGCGGCTGAAATGTCCCGCGCGACGGCCGTCTCCCGCCGATGCTGGGACGCATGAACGCCACCAGCTCCCCCCGGCCGCCGGCCCGCACGGACCGGCTCCTCGCCGCGCTCGGCGGGGTCCTCTCCGGCTATGTCGCCCTGGCCGTGGCCGACCTCGTCGCCGGCTGGATCCGCCCCGAGGCGGGCCCGGTCACGGCCGTCGGTGACGTCCTCGTCGACCGGACGCCGACCGCGGTCGAGCAGTGGGCGATCCGTACCTTCGGCGAGAGCGACAAGGCCGTCCTCCTGCTGGGCATCCTGCTCGTCCTCGCCCTGATCGCCGCCGCCCTGGGGCTGCTCGCCCTGCGCCGGCGTCCGGCCGCTGCCGCCGGCGTCCTCGGCTTCGGCCTCCTCGGCGCCCTCGCGGCCGTGAGCCGGCCCGACTCGGAATCCGCCCTCGACGCCGTGCCCTCGCTCGTCGGGGCGGCGGCCGGTGCCGTCCTGCTGTACGCCCTCGTCGGCAGGCTGCTCGCCCCGGACTCCGGGGACCTGCCCGACGGGGCCGCCCGGGCGGACCGCAGGAGCTTCCTCGTCGTCGCCGCCGCGACGGGCCTCGCGGCGACCGCCGCCGCCGCGCTCGGCCGGGCCGCCGGTTCGGCCGGCGAGAGCGCCACGGCGTCCCGTGCCGCACTGCGGCTGCCCAAGCCGGCCTCGCCCGCGCCGGCCGTGCCCGCCGGGGCGCAGCTCGACGTCCCGGGCATCGGCCCCTTCACCACCCCGAACCGGGACTTCTTCCGGGTCGACACCGCGCTCGTCGTTCCCGGGGTCGACGCCGACGGCTGGCGCCTGCGCATCCACGGGGCGGGGGTGCGCCGTGAACTCTCCCTCACGCTGCACGAACTGATGTCCCGTACGGTCGTGGAGCGGGACATCACCCTCGCCTGCGTCTCCAACGAGGTCGGCGGAGACCTCGTCGGCAACGCCCGGTGGCTCGGCGTACGCCTCGCCGATCTGCTCCGCGAGGCGGGAGTGCGCCCGCCCTCCGAAGGCGGGCCCGCCGACCAGCTCGTGGCCCGTTCCGTCGACGGCATGACCATCGGCACCCCCGTCGAGGACGTCATGGACGGCCGCGACGCCCTGCTCGCCTTCGGCATGAACGGCGAGCCCCTGCCCCTGGACCACGGCTTTCCGGTCCGCATGATCGTCCCGGGACTGTACGGCTACGTCTCCGCCTGCAAATGGATCGAGTCCATCGAGCTGACCACCTTCGACGCCTACGACGCCTACTGGGTCCCGCGCGGCTGGGCGGCCCGGGCGCCGGTCAAGACACAGTCCCGGATCGACACCCCCCGGGCGCTCGCCCGGCCCCGCGCGGGCACGGTCATGATCGCCGGGGTGGCGTGGGCCCCGCACCGCGGCATCGCGCGCGTGGAGGTCAGGGTCGACGACGGACCCTGGGAGGTGGCGCGGCTCGGCGCGGAGGACAGCCAGGACACCTGGCGTCAGTGGGTCCACCCCTGGCAGGCCGCTCCCGGCCGCCACACCCTCACGGTCCGGGCCACCGACGGCACCGGCGCGACCCAGCCCGAGGCGCGCACCGACACCATGCCGGACGGGGCCACGGGCCGGCACTCGGTCGTGGTGACCGTCGAGGAGTCCTGAGCCGGGCGGAGCCCCCGGACAGCCCTCGGACAGCTCCCGGGAACGGCCCACGGGAGGGGGTCGAGAAAGATCAAAAGTTCGACGGGTTAGCATATGAGCACCGCCTAGCTCGAAAGATGAACTCGTGACTGTCAATGACGACTCGTTCACCAGCTGGAAGAACCGCGAGGAGATCGCGGAGTCGATGATTCCGATCATCGGGAAGTTGCACCGGGAGCGGGACGTCACGGTCCTGGTCCACAGCCGATCCTTGGTGAACAAGTCGGTTGTCAGCATCCTCAAGACTCACCGGTTCGCCCGCCAGATCGCCGGCGAGGAGCTCTCGGTCACCGAGACGCTGCCGTTCCTGCAGGCGCTCACCACGCTCGACCTCGGCCCGTCGCAGATCGACATCGCGCTGCTCGCCGAGGCCTACAAGAGCGACGACCGGGGCCTCTCGGTGGAGGAATTCACCGCCTCCGCGGTCGCCGGTGCCACGGGTGCCGACAAGATCGAGCGCCGCGACGGCCGCGACGTCGTCCTTTACGGCTTCGGCCGCATCGGCCGCCTCGTCGCCCGCCTGCTCATCGAGAAGGCCGGCTCCGGCAACGGTCTGCGTCTGCGCGCCATCGTCGTCCGCCAGGGCGGTGACCAGGACATCGTCAAGCGCGCCTCCCTGCTCCGCCGCGACTCGATCCACGGCCAGTTCCAGGGCACGATCACGGTGGACGAGGCGACCAGCACGATCGTCGCCAACGGCAACACCATCAAGGTGATCTACGCGAACGACCCGTCCGAGGTCGACTACACGGCGTACGGCATCAAGGACGCCATCCTCATCGACAACACGGGCAAGTGGCGCGACCGCGAGGGCCTCTCCAAGCACCTGCGCCCCGGCATCGACAAGGTCGTCCTGACGGCCCCGGGCAAGGGCGACGTCCCGAACATCGTCCACGGCGTCAACCACGACACGATCAAGCCGGACGAGCAGATCCTCTCCTGCGCCTCCTGCACCACCAACGCGATCGTCCCGCCGCTGAAGGCGATGGACGACGAGTACGGCGTGCTGCGCGGCCACGTGGAGACCGTCCACTCGTTCACCAACGACCAGAACCTTCTGGACAACTACCACAAGGCCGACCGTCGTGGCCGCTCCGCGCCGCTGAACATGGTCATCACCGAGACCGGTGCCGCCTCCGCCGTCGCCAAGGCGCTGCCGGACCTCAAGGCGCCGATCACCGGCAGCTCGATCCGCGTCCCCGTCCCGGACGTCTCGATCGCCATCCTCAGCCTGCGCCTGGGCCGTGAGACCACCCGCGAGGAGGTCCTCGACCACCTCCGCGACGTCTCGCTGCACTCGCCGCTGAAGCGCCAGATCGACTTCACCACCGCGCCCGACGCCGTCTCCATGGACTTCGTCGGCTCGCGCCACGCCTCGATCGTCGACGCCGGCGCGACCAAGGTCGACGGCGACAACGCGATCCTCTACCTGTGGTACGACAACGAGTTCGGCTACTCGTGCCAGGTCATCCGGGTCGTCCAGCACGTCTCGGGCGTCGAGTACCCGACGTACCCCGCCCCGGCGGTCTGATCCGGACGCACCGGCGCACGCGCACAAGAACCGAGGCCCCCGCCGTTCCCGGCGGGGGCCTCGGCCTTTCCCGGCTGCCTACGCGGCGTTGCGCCAGACGGTCAGGTCCAGGGTCATGTAGGTGCTCGGCGAGTCCTCGGACGAGAAGCCGCGGACCGTGACCAGGCCGATGTGGCCCGTACCCGTGGTGACGCAGACCTGGCGGCCCTGGGACAGCTTGTCCACATAGACGTTGGTCGTGTAGCGGGTGTCGGCGCGGCAGGCGGCGAGCGAGCCCTCCTGGCCCGCGTCGAGCAGCACGAGGCTGCCGCCGGTGGTCTCGGAGTCGAGGTAGCCGCCGGTGTCGTACGAGAGTTCGTACCCGCCGTCCTCGCCCTGCTGCGGCCGGACCTCGGCGTCCCCGAGGGTCAGGTGGTAGCCGGCGGTGAGGTCGATCCCCTTGAAGACGGAGGCCTCCGGCTCGGGCTTGGTGCTCGGTGACGGGCTCGTCGACGCGCCGGGGGTCGTACCCCCGCCCTCGCCGCCGCCACCGTCGCTCCCGGAGCCGCTCCGGTCGCCCTTCCGGTCGCCCTGCGAGCCGCTGCCCTGCGTCTGCTCGTCCTTGTCCTTGAGCAGCAGATACGCCGTGCCACCGCCGGCGACACCGAAGACCAGCGCGGCCGCGAGCGCGATGAGCAGACCGCGCTTGCCGGAACGGGCGGGGCGCGGCTGCTGGTACGCGTGGTTCTGCGGGCCGAACGGTCCCGGAGCGGGGGTGTGTATCGGCACCGGCGCACCCGGAGGCGGCGTCGGGGAGGCCGGCATCGTCGGCGAGTACGCGCCGGCCGGACCGGACGGCATCGGCGGGCGGCCGGGGACGGAACCGGCCGGTGCCGTGGGCGGGTAGCCGGGGACCGGGGCGGCGTGAGCCGTGGGGGTGTATCCCGGGGGCGGCGGAGTCCGCTCGGGCGCGGGACCCGCCGTGCGTACGGTGATGTCGGCGGCCACCGAGCTCGGCAGCCAGTCCTCGGGGCGCCGCAGCACCGTCTCCGCGTTGGCGGACTGGCACAGGGCGATGGTCTCCGCGATCGACGGCCGCGCCTCGGGGTCCTTGGCGAGCGCCCGCGTCACCAGTTCCGTCAGCCGTTCGGGGACCCGCGACAGGTCGGGCTCCTCGTGGACGATCCGGTAGAGGACACCGTGCGAGGTCCCCTCGCCGAACGCGGGCGTACCCGTCGCCGCGTAGGCGGCGACCTGGCCGAGGGCGAAGATGTCGGTGGCCGCCGTCACCCGGCTGCCCGCCGCCTGTTCCGGTGCCATGAACGACGGCGTGCCGATGGTGACGCCACTGCCCGTCAGGGAGGTGGCGTCGGCCGCGTAGGCGATGCCGAAGTCGATGACGCGGGGTCCGTCCGCCGCGAGCAGGACGTTCGAGGGCTTGAGGTCGCGGTGCACGATCCCCGCGCCGTGGATGACGTGCAGCGCCTCCGCCATCCCGGCGACCAGCAGCAGCACCGTCTCGACGGGCAGGGCGCCGTGGGCGACGACGGCGTCGGCGAGCGAGGGTCCCGGCACATACGCCGTCGCCAGCCACGGGCGCTGCCCCTCGGTGTCCGCGTCGATGACCGGCGCCGTGAACAGCCCCTGCACCCGCTGCGCCGACTGCACCTCCTGCGCGAACCGGCGCCGGAACTCGGGGTCGTCGCCGAACTCGGGACGGATCACCTTGATGGCGACCGCCCGCCCGCCGGGTGTGTACGAGAGGTACACCCTGCCCATGCCGCCCGCGCCGAGCTTCGCCGCCAGCCGGTAACCGGCCACGTGGGTCGGGTCGTCCGCGGCCAGGGGCTGGAAGATCTGAGGGGCGCTGCCTCGCCCCGGCTGCTGACCGCTCATCAACTCACGTCTCCCACCAAGGAACTCCGATGCCGACGGGCACCCTATCCAAGCGAGGGAGCTCGCCCGCCCCGTCGGCCGAGGCCCTTGTGAGGATGACGGAAAGGCCGTCGACCGCCGCGGTGCGGCCGACGGCCCCCGGGCTAGGAACCGACCTTGCGCTTGTTCCACACGTCGAAGCCGACCGCCGCGAGCAGCACCAGACCCTTGATCACCTGCTGCCAGTCCGTACCGATCCCGACGAGGTTCATGCCGTTGTTGAGCACCCCGAGGACCAGACCGCCGATGATCGCGCCCAGGACCGTGCCCACCCCGCCGCTCATCGACGCGCCGCCGATGAACGAGGCGGCGATCGCCTCCAGTTCGAAGTTGATGCCTGCCTTGGGCGAGGCGGCGTTGAACCGGGCGGCGAAGACCAGACCGGCGAGCGCGGCGAGCACCCCCATGTTCAGGAAGACCAGGAACGTGACCTTCTTGTCCCGCACACCCGAGAGCTTGGCGGCCGGCAGATTGCCGCCGATCGCGTACACATGGCGTCCCACGATCGCGTTCCGCATGACATAGCCGAAGCCGACCAGGAGCGCCGCCAGGATCAGGAGCACCACCGGCGCTCCCTTGTAGCTGGCGAGCAGCAGGGTGAAGACCATGACCGTGGCGACGAGCGCCGTCAGCTTCACGGCGAACAGGCCGACGGGCGCGACCTCCAGGGCGTACTCCCGCTGACGACGGCGGTCCCGCACCTCCTGCCACACGACGAAGACCATGAGGGCCAGGCCGAGCAGCAGCGTCAGATTGTGGTAGTCGGTGCTCGGGCCGACTTCCGGCAGGAAGCCGTTGGAGACCGTCTGGAGCCCGTCGGGGAAGGGCCCGATCGTCTGTCCCTTGAGGAAGATCTCGGTGAGGCCGCGGAAGAGGAGCATTCCGGCGAGGGTGACGATGAACGACGGAATGCCGAGATACGCGATGAAGAATCCCTGCATCGCCCCCGCCGCCGCGCCGAGCAGCAGCACGAGCACCACCGCCAGCGGCCACGCCATCCGGTGCTCGACCATCAGCACGGCGGCCACCGCGCCGACGAAGGCGGTGAGCGAGCCCACGGACAGGTCGATGTGGCCCGAGATGATGACGATCATCATGCCGATCGCCAGGATCAGGATGTAGCTGTTCTGCAGGACCAGATTGGAGACGTTGCGCGGCAGCAGCAGATCGCCGCCCGTCCAGACCGCGAACAGGGCCACGATCAGCCCGAGCGCGATCAGCATGCCGTACTGCCGCATGTTGCCCCGCAGTCCGTCGAGGATCAGCCGGCCGACGCCGGGCCGGCCCCCGGCGGGTGGGCCCGACGGGGTCTTCCCCGTGTCGTCGGCCTGGGTCCCGGCCGTCAGATCGGTGCTCATGCGTGCTGCCTCCTGTCCTTCGTCATGTGCCGCATCAGCAGCTCCTGGGTCGCCTCGGCGCGGGACACCTCACCTGTGAGCCGGCCCGCCGCCATGGTGTAGACGCGGTCGCACATGCCGAGCAGCTCGGGGAGTTCCGAGGAGATGAAGAGGACCGCCTTTCCCTCGGCGGCCAGCCGGTCGATGACCGTGTAGATCTCGTACTTGGCGCCCACGTCGATCCCGCGGGTCGGCTCGTCCAGGATCAGGACGTCGGGTCCTGCGAAGATCCATTTGCTGAGGACGACCTTCTGCTGGTTGCCCCCCGACAGCCGGCCGACCGGCTCGAAGACCGTCGGCGCCTTGATGTTCATCGACCGGCGGAAGCCCTTGGAGACCTTGGCCTCCTCGTGCTCGTCGACGATGCCGCGCCGG
The DNA here is from genome assembly GCF_042902595.1 of Streptomyces sp. NPDC012508. Taxonomy (NCBI): domain Bacteria; kingdom Bacillati; phylum Actinomycetota; class Actinomycetes; order Kitasatosporales; family Streptomycetaceae; genus Streptomyces; species Streptomyces sp. NPDC012508. The sequence continues at coordinate 310,423 of NZ_JBIBEO010000001.1, read as the reverse complement.
GCGACCTTGGACAGCGCGCTCAGGGAGACGTTGCGGTTGATGGTGTCGATCAGGTTGAGGCCGTAGTGCTTGCGGTCCTCGGTGACGTACGCGATGCCGTGCCCGACCGCCTCGGGGACCGTACGCGTACGGATCTCCACGCCGTCCTTGAGGACCGTACCGCCGCCGTACCGCCCGTAGCTGCGGCCGAAGACGCTCATCGCCAGTTCGGTGCGGCCCGCGCCCATCAGCCCCGCGATCCCGACGATCTCGCCGCGCCGGACGCTCAGCGAGACGCCGTCGACGACCTTGCGGTGCTGGTCGATCGGGTGGTGCACGGTCCAGTCCCGGATCTCCAGCGCGGGCGCCGCGCCCCGCTCCGGCTCGTGCGGCGTCCGCTCGGGGAAGCGGTGGTCCAGATCGCGGCCCACCATGCCCCGGATGATCCGCTCCTCGGTGGTCTCCGGCGCCTTCACGTCGAGGGTCTCGATCGACCGGCCGTCCCGCAGGATCGTCACCGAGTCCGCCACCCTGGCGATCTCGTTGAGCTTGTGCGAGATGATGATCGACGTGATGCCCTGACCCTTCAGCTCCTCGATGAGATCGAGGAGCTTGCCGCTGTCCTCGTCGTTGAGCGCGGCCGTCGGCTCGTCGAGGATCAGCAGCTTCACCTCCTTGGCGAGCGCCTTGGCGATCTCCACCAACTGCTGTTTGCCCACGCCGATGTCGGCGACCCGGGTCTGCGGATGGTCGTCCAGACCCACCCGGCGCAGCAGCTCCGCAGCGTGCCGCAGGGTGCGGTCCCAGCTGATCACGCCACGGGTGGCGTGCTCGTTGCCGAGGAAGATGTTCTCCGCGAGCGAGAGGTACGGCACCAGAGCCAGCTCCTGGTGGATGATCACGATGCCGCGCTTCTCGCTCGCCCCGATGTCCCTGAACAGGCAGGGCTCACCCTGGAAGAGCACCTCCCCCTCGTAACTGCCGTGCGGATGAACGCCGCTGAGGATCTTCATCAGCGTCGACTTGCCCGCTCCGTTCTCCCCGCAGACGGCGTGGACCTCGCCCGCCCGGACGGTCAGGGAGACGTCCGACAGCGCCGTCACGCCGGGAAAGGTCTTGATGATCGAGCGCATGTCCAGGACGGGTCCCGCCATGGCACACCCACCCCTCTCCGGTCGAGGTCTAGTTGAGGTCGCTCGCCTTGATGTAGCCGGAATCGACCAGCACACCCTGGTAGTTGGACTTGTCGACGCTCACCGGGTCGAGCAGGAAGGCCGGGACGACCTTCTTCTCGTTGTCGTACGTCGTGGTGTCGTTGACCTCGGGCTTCTTGCCCTCGAAGAGCGCGTCGACCATCTGCGCGGCGACCTTGGCCAGTTCGCGCGTGTCCTTGTAGACCGTCTGGGTCTGCTCTCCCGCGATGATCGACTTCACCGAGGCGACCTCGGCGTCCTGCCCGGTCACGACGGGCAGCGGCTTGCTCGCGCTGCCGTAGTCGTCCGACTTCAGGGCGGACAGGATGCCGATGGAGATGCCGTCGTACGGCGAGAGGACCGCGTCCACCCGCTCCTTCGCGTACGAGGAGGTGAGCAGGTCGTCCATGCGCTTCTGGGCCTGGCCGCCGTCCCAGCGCAGCGTGGTCACCTGGTTGAGCCGGGTCTGGCCGGACCTCACGACCAGCTGCTTCTTGTCGATGTACGGCTGGAGGACGTTCATGGCGCCCTGGAAGAAGTAGCGGGTGTTGTTGTCGTCGTTCGAGCCGGCGAACAGCTCGATGTTGAAGGGGCCCTTCTTGCTGCCGTCCTTCAGCCCGAGCTTCTCGACGAGATAGCCGCCCTGAAGCTCGCCGACCTTCTCGTTGTCGAAGGACGCGTAGTAGTCGACGTTCGGCGAGCCGAGGATGAGCCGGTCGTAGGAGATCACCGGGATCTTCGCGTCCGCCGCCTGCTGGAGCACATTGGCGAGCGCCCGGCCGTCGATGGCCGCGACCACCAGGGCGTCGACGCCCTGGGTGATCATGTTCTCGATCTGCGAGACCTGCTGGTCCGGGTCGTCCTCGCCGTACTGGAGCGTCGTCCGGTAGCCGTACTTCTCCAGGCTGCTCACCATGTTCCTGCCGTCGGCGATCCAGCGCTCGGAGGATTTGGTGGGCATCGCGATGCCCACCGTCAGCTCCTCGGCGCCCTTCTCCTCCTTGGCGCCGCCCGCGCCGCTCTGGCCGCAGGCGGAGAGGACGACGGCGAGAGCGGTCGCGAGGACGGTGGCGGTGGCGGCACTGCGGATACGCATGTCATCAGTCCTTGTCGGTGTGGTGGATCGGGTCGGGGAAGCGGTGCAGCGGGCCGGGCAGCCGCGAGCCGAGCGGGGACATCCCGCCGTCCGCGCCGTGCCGGGCCAGCAGATCGAGGGCGAGCCGGCCGCGGCGTACGCGCTCGCGGGCGGTGGCGAGCACGGTCTCGCGCAGATGCAGGCCGGAGGGATAGAGCGAAGGCGCCTTCGACAGACCGAACTTGAGGTACAGCGGGGCGCCGCGGCGGATCAGCTCGGCGACCTCGTACATCCGGACGTAACCGCCCAGGTCGTCGGGCGCCTCGATGTACATGTCCATCGGCGCGGCGCTCACCCGCCGGATCTCGGTGAGATGGGCGAGCGGCAGATCGCTCGGCACGTTCACCGAGTCGGCGCCCAGGCGCTCATGGACGGCGTACGCGGCGGGGTTCACGGGGCCGATCAGCGCCGAGACCTTCAGGGTGGTGTCGGCGGGGATCACCCCGTGGCGCCGGGCCTGGTGCAGCGTCCACAGCACGCCCTCGTCCGCCACCAGCAGGCACCGGACACCGAGTTCGGTGGCGCGGACGGCGTCCTCCACACAGCCGGCGACGGCGTCATGGCCACGGGCGCGCAGGCCGCCGCCCCGGGAGTCGCTGCGGACGGAGCCGCCGATGTCCCAGGTGCCGCGGGGGCCGGTGAAGAGGCAGAGTTCGACGGAGCGTTCGGCGGCCGCCCGCACCATCGCGGTGATCTCGCCGTCCGTGAGCATCCAGACGCCGCTGCCCTGGCTGACCCGGTGGACCGGCACGTCGAGCCGCGCGGACTCCTCCAGGACCGCCTCCAGCGCGTCGGGTCCTTCCACGGACGGCACCTCGGTCCGCCAGGTGCCGCCGTCCGGGAAGGAGTGCGGGGAGGTGTCGGCGGGGGAGAGGGCGGGGGAGCCGAGCCCGAGGACGGCGAGGGCGTGTTCGCCGGGGCGGCGGGGCGCGGAAGGCGGAGCGTCGGTCACGAGCGGTCCTCCGTGTTCGAAATTTCGGACGTGGTTCGGAAGTGTGGGTGTGGCTGGGGCGGTCCGAGGCCGGGGCCTCCGGGCGGGACGGGGGCTGAGTGCGGGCCGTGGGTGCTTCCCGGTGTCAGGGCCGCAGCAGCACCTTCCCGGCCTTGGGGTCACCGGATCCCACCAGCTCGACGGCCTGCGGGAACGCGGAGAGCGGGAGCTCGTGCGTCACCAGCGCGGCGAGGTCGAGCAGGCCGGCCTCGAAGGCGCGTACGGCATGGGCCCAGGCGGCCGGCGGCGCGCCGAAGACCGTGTGCAGGGTCAGCCGGCCGGTGACCAGCGCCGCGGGATCGAGGCCGGTCGCACCGGCGCCGGGGATACCGGTGAGCACGACTCGCCCGCCCCTGCGGGCGAGACCCACGGCCGCGCGCGCGGAGCCAGGCGCCCCGGCGGCCTCCAGGACCAGATCGCACCGGCCTTCCGCCCCTTCCGCCGCCCCGACGACGGCGGTCGCCCCGAACTCCCGTGCCAGATCGGCCCGTTCACGCCGTGGCTCCACCACGTACAGCTCGGCGGGCGAGGAGGCGGCCAGCAGCTGGACCGCGATCAGCCCCAGGGTCCCCGCGCCGACCACGCCGACGCGTTCGCCGGGCCGAGGAGCCGCCGCGAGCGTCGCCGCCGCCACACAGGCGGCCGGCTCCAGGAGGGCGGCCGCCGTCAGATCGGCGTCGTCCGGGAGCACGTGAAGCAGCCGGGCCGGGAGCGTCAGCGTGGGCGCCATCGCGCCCGGCCGGGTGAAGCCGGTCTCGTCGTACCCGGCGGTGCAGAGCGTGGTGTCGCCCGTATGACAACGTTCGCAGACCTGGCAGCCGCGGAAGCCCTCGCCGACCACCTTCCTGCCGACGAGCTCCCCGGGGACGCCCGCCCCGACCTCGGCCACCGTCCCCGACCACTCGTGGCCGGGCGTGAGCGGGTACCGCACGAACCCCTCGGGCCGCGTGCCCCGGTACACCTCACGGTCACTGCCGCAGACACCGCTCGCGTACACCCGTACCAGAGCCTCCCCGGGCCCGGGCGGGACCGGTTCCTGCGGGACCAGGCGGTGCTGCCCGGGGGCGTCGACGACGACCGCGAGGCCGGAGCCGCCCGGTGTGCGGCTCATGCGCCGCCGCCCCGCGTCGCGGGCGCGCGCCGCTCCCAGCCGTCCGCCCACAGGTCGAAGCGGGCCTGCTGCTGCGGGAACTCGGCCGCCGCGTCCGTGTCGAGCTCGACGCCGAGACCGGGCGCCTCCGAGAGGTGGAAGTAGCCGTCCACCACCTGGGGCGCGCCCTTGACCACCTTCTTGATCTCCGCGTCCGCGAAGTCGTTGAAATGCTCCAGGATCTTGAAGTTCGGCGCGGTGAAGCCGACCTGGAGGGAGGCGGCCGTGAGCACCGGACCGCCCACGTTGTGCGGGGCGACCAGCATGTAGTGCGTCTCGGCGGTCGCGGCCAGCTTCCGGGTCTCCCAGATGCCGCCGAGGTGGCCCACGTCCGGCTGGAGGATGTCGACGGCCTGGCTCTCGAACAGCTCACGGAACTCGATCCGGTCGTGGACCCGTTCACCCGTCGCGATCGGGAGGTCCACCTTGGCCGCCACCTTCTCCAGCGCCTTCAGGTTCTCCGGCGGGACCGGCTCCTCCAGCCACGCCGGACGGAACGGCGCCATCTCCCGGGCCAGCCTGATCGCCGTGGCAGGCGAGAAGCGGCCGTGCATCTCCAGCATGAGTTCGGCGTCCGGGCCGATGGCGTCCCGTACCGCCTCGATCAGGGAGACCGCGTACAGCGTGTCCTGGTACGACAGTTCGAGGTGCCCGGTGCCGAACGGGTCGATCTTCAGGGCCTGGTAGCCCCGCTCGATCACTGTGCGGGCGGCCTTGTGGTACGCCTCCGGGGTCCGCTCGGTGGTGTACCAGCCGTTGGCGTACGCCTTGACCCGGTCGGTCACCTTCCCGCCGAGCAGCTGCCAGACCGGCACCCCGAGCGCCTTGCCCTTGATGTCCCAGCAGGCCATCTCGACCACCGCGATGCCCGACATCACGATCTCGCCCGCGCGCCCGAAGTCTCCGTACTTCATCCGGCGGACCAGGTCCTCGACGGCGAACGGGTCGGAGCCTGCGATGTGGTTGGCCTCCGCCTCACGGAGGTAGCCGAGCAGCGCGTCGGTGTGCCCGAGCATGCGGGTCTCACCCACGCCCGTCAGCCCCTCGTCGGTGTGGACGAGCACATAGGTGAGGTTGCGCCAGGGAGTTCCGACGACATGAGTGCTGATTCCCGTGATACGCACGGCAGTTGCCCCTCGGTCTCGTTCGAAATTTCGTCACACGTTCGAAATGTAGGCGTGACCGTAGGGGCTGGTCGGGAACGTGTCAACGGACCGCGCGGCCATTGCCTGGCGAAGAGGCCTGTGGTTAGCCTGTGTTCGCGATATCGGCCACCGGCCGGAATATCGAACAGGGCCGGACACGAGGGGTGGGTGAGCGGCGATGGGACGACAGGTTCCCGCGGTGAGCAGAGCGCTGGACATACTGGAGCTGTTCCTGACGGGCGACGAGACACTCTCCGCCCCGGACGTCGTCCGCAGGCTCGGGCTCCCGCGCACCACCGTGCACGAGCTGCTCACCACGCTCGCCGCCCGCAACTACCTCGTGCCCGTCCCCGAACAGCCCGGCCGTTACCGGCTGGGCGTCCGCACCTACCAGCTCGGCAGCCGGTACGCGGAGCAGCTCGACCTCGCCGCCGAGGGCCGGCAGGTGGCCTGTGAGGTCGCCGCGATCTGCGACGAGACCGTCCATGTCGCGCTCCTGGAGGACACCGACGTCATCTATGTCGCCAAGGTGGACTCCACCCACGCGGTCCGCATGGTCTCCGCCGCGGGCCGCAGGCTCCCCGCGCACTGCACCGCCGTCGGCAAGATGCTGCTCGCCTCGCTGCCGCCGGCCGAGCTGGAAAGCCGGATCGACGGGCGCGAGCTGGCCGGGATGACGCCGAACAGCATCACAGGCCACGACGCGCTGCGCGCCGCCCTCGCCGAGATCCGCGAGCGGGGCGTCGCCGTCGAGCACCAGGAGTCCAACCCGGACGTGAGCTGCGTCGCCGCCCCCGTCCGCGACAGCTCAGGGCGGGTCGTCGCGGCGCTCTCGGTCTCTGTCCCCGTGATCCGCTGGAGCGAGGACCGGGAGCGGGAGCTCGCCGAGCTGGCCGCCAAGGGCGCCGCCGACCTCTCCGTACGGCTCGGTCACCGGGGCACGCGGTGAGCGCCGGCCTCGCGGTCGCCGTCCGCGAGGAGGCGGCGCTGGGCGAGGGCCCCACCTGGGACGCGACCGCCCAGCGGCTGATCTGGGTCGACATCCTCGGTTCGCGCGTCCACACCTACACCCCGGCGACCGGCCGGCGCACCGTCATGGCCACCGAGCAGCACGTCGGCGCGGCGAAGCCCTGCGCGGACGGCGGCCTCGTGGTCAACCTCCGCGACGGCATAGGTCGTTACGGCCGGAGCGGCGCGTTCGCCTGGCTCCTGCGCGACCCCGTACCGGGCCGTCGTGGCAACGACGCCGCCGTGGCCCCCGACGGGGCGCTCTGGGCCGGCACCATGCGCTACGACGAGGCGCCCGGCGGCGGCAACCTCGTCCGCCTCGCCCCCGACGGCACAGCGCACGAGACGCTCCCTGGGGTGACGGTCAGCAACGGCATCGGCTGGAGCCCGGACGGCTCCCTCATGTACTACGTCGACAGCCCCACGCGCCGTATCGACATCTGCCCCACGGGCGCCGAACTCGCCACCCACCGCCGCCCCTTCGTGACGATCGAGACCGGCGCGGGCTTCCCCGACGGACTCACGGTCGACGCGGACGGCTGCGTGTGGGTCGCGCTCTGGGACGGCGCGCAGCTCCGCCGGTACACCCCGGACGGCACCCTGGACCGCGTCGTCCCGCTCCCGGTGAGGCGCCCCACGGCCTGCGCCTTCGGCGGCCCGGAGCTCCGGGACCTGTACATCACCACGGCACGCACCGGCCAGGCCCGCCCTCACCCGCTGGCCGGTTCTCTGCTCGTCCTGCCGGCCGCGGGCCAGGGCCTGCCGGGCGTCGCGTTCGGCGGCTGAGGACCGGAGAGGAAGGACCATGCCCGGCTCTTGCCCGGCCCGATGCCGTCGAGGACCATGGCGAGGACTGCCGGGCTCTGCGGGGGGACACGGATGGAGTTCTTGGTCGGTGGCTTGATAACGGTCCTGGGCGTGCTTGTCGGTGGCGGCCTGAGCTGGTTCTCCACCACACGGCGCGATCGTCTGGTGATGGCGTTCGACATGCACCGTGAGCTGCACGGAACGGAGTTACTCCACGCGCGGTACAGAGCGGGTGCGGCGGTGAGACGTCACCAGGGCCGGACGTACCTGGAACTGGAGCAGGAGCTGGGCCCCGAAACGGCTCACGACCTGCGGCTGGTCGTCCACTTCTTCGAACGCCTGTGGCTGGCCATCGAGCACGACGCGATCGAGCGGAAGTGCGTTCCGAGGCTCTTCGGCGACACGTTCTACTGGTGGTACGCCGCCTCCTTCCGCCATCAGTTCGTCCCCCTGTCCAGCGAGGTCGGCCTCAACATCCAGAGTCTCTGGGAATGGCTGGAGTCCCACGCCTCGGAGGCCCAGAAGCGAGGATGGCGGCACGGCAACGAGCGATGGCTGCCCGCTCAGCCCGCGGATCAGCAGTGACCGTGGCGTGCCCCGTCGGAGACCTCGAACGTCGCGACCTCGACCGCCTCATGGAAGCCGAGCCGCTTGTACAGGTCGATGGCACCGTGATTGCCGGTGTTGACGCCCAGTCCCACGGCGTCCGTGTCGGCCATCAGCCGCCGTGTCATGGCGGCGGTGATCGCGGTGCCGAGCCCTTGCCGGCGATGCCCCGGCCTGACCGTGATCGCCGCCAGGTATCCGACGCCCCCGAAGCTGCGATCGGCGCCGCAGGCCACCAGCCGGTCGCCTTCCCAGATGCCGTACCAGCCGTGGATGCCCCGGGCCCGGGCGCGGACCACGGTGTCGGGATTCCCCTCCCGCAACAGCTCTTCCAACGCGTCGTGATGGGCCGGTGACAGGAGGACCACCTCGGCCTCCCTCCTGTGGACCGGCGGCTCGCCGGAGGTCCAGCGGAACTGCCATTCCTCGCGCAGGCGGACGCCGGGGATGCCATGGAAGCGCTGGGCCGGAAGCGGCACCCTCAGCCAGGCCCCGTCGGGGATCCTGCCGGAGCGGTACAGCTCCATGAACAGCTCCGCCGCGGCGTCCGAGTTCGCGTTCAGGGAGACCAGGGACGCCCACGGGGTCCGCGTGAACCACGCCACGGTGCGATCGGTGACGTACGCGGTCGACTGATGGGACAACGCCATACGCGTATAGGGGGTGTCGCCCACTTTCGCGAGGATGTCCGCGTACCCGGCGACACGATCCGTATCGAAGTACATGGACGGACCCTAGTTCCTCCACGGAGACGACGTCATCGGTGCCCCTCAGGCCTGCGTCGCGTCGATGCGCGCGTTGTCGAGGAACACATGCAGCCCGCCGTCCTCCGGGCACCGCAGGCCGACCGAGACGGCACGCACCGACGCCTCTCCGTCGAGGGCCAGCGCGACCGCCACCTGGAACGCTCCGTGCCCCTCGGGGCAGGAGAGGAAGCCCGCCGGGGCGGCGGACGGGCAGGGCAGGGTCGGCGAGGGCGTGAGGGCCCACGGGACACCGCTGAGGGCGCCGGACCGTCGGAAGGCGGTGGTCAGCACGTCTTCGTCGATCGGCAGGAGGCAGCCCACGCAGAAGCACTCGCCTTCCCACACCTCGAACTCGTCCGACACGACGCCCCCCGCTCCGCATCGCTCGCACACGACGACCGCCGTCACCACCCGCCCGCCCGGCAGCCCTCGGGCCACCTGCTCCACCGTCCGCAGCAGATCGTCGCGCCCGGTCTCCCCATCGCCGACGGGTCCCGCGCTCCAGGTGTCTCCAAGCTCCATGATCGACATCCTGGCACGACCGTCACACCTGGTCCGTACGGGCCCTGTCGGCGCGGGCGTGGGCTTCGCGCGCCGTCCGCGCCGCCTCCTTCGCCTCCTTCCGGGCCGTCCGCTGTTCCGATCTCGCCTCGCGCAGCTGGTCCTCGAGCGCGGCCACGCGGTCGTCCACCTCCTCGGCGCGGGCCTCCGCCGCGTGGAGTTCCTCGTCCCTGCGACGCGCTTCGGCGGCCGCCTCCTCCGCGGCCTTCGCCGCCCTTTCCGCCTCCTTCTCCGCCTTCTCCGCCGCCGCGCGGGCGCGGGCGTCCGGCTGGGCGCGGGCGTCGGGCCGGCGGCGGCGCTGCGGCTCGGGGCGCGACGGGAGCGTCTCGGGGACGATCGAGTCGAAGCCCACCGGGCCCTCCGGGGGTTTCACCAGACGGCCCGCCGACCATTCCGCCGCGATGTCCGGGTCGGCGAGCACCGCGCGGAAGAGCTGCTCGACCTCCTGGCGGACCGCGGCGCTCAGCGGGTGCCCCGCCTCGTCGGCGACCGCCGCCGCCTCCCGTACCTCGGCGGCGATCACCTTGTTCCGCACGCCGGCGGCCTCGCGCATCTTCGTCGCGTCCAGCAGGCGAGTGGCCTCCTGGAGCGTCTCGCCGAGCGCGAGCAACCGCCGGACGTCCTCCGGCCGTTCCCGTACGAACCGGTTCGAGGCCCAGGCGGCCAGCGTGGGGCGGCGCAGTGCGGCGATCCGCTTCGCGTCGTCCGCTTCCCCGGCCTTGCGCGCCTCGGCCGTCCGGGCGTCACGGGCCGCCACGAACTCGTCCGGCGCGACTCCGTACAGCTCGTCGATGACCTGCTCGACGTCCATGGACGTCACTTCCCCACGGCCGGGTCCGCCGCCCCCGGTTCGCCCTCGGCGGCCTCGCGCGCGTCCCGCAGCTCCGTGTAGACCGCCCAGACCACCGACACCATCGGCACCGCCACCACCGCCCCCACGACACCCGCGGCGATCGCCCCCGCGATCACCGAGATGGCCACCACCAGCGGATGCAGCCGTACGGCCCAGCTCATCACCAGCGGATGCAGCAGATGCCCCTCGATCTGACCGATGACCACGATCAGGGCGACCACGATCGCCGCCACCCAGGGTCCCTGCGAGGCGAGCGCCACGATGGCGGCGACCGCCAGCGCGATCGGCGAACCGATCAGCGGGACGAAGGCCGCCATGAACTCGAGCAGTGCCAGCGGGACCGCCAGCGGAACGCCGAGCAGCCACAGGGCGAGACCGACGAGCACCGCGTTCACCGCGGCGACCAGCACGATGCCGTGCGTGTAGCCGGTGAACGTACGCCAGGCCGCACGGCCGCCGATGTCCATGCGCACGCGTACCGTTCCGGGCAGCTGCTCCCGCAGCCACGCCCACTGCCGGTCACCCGAGTGGATGAAGAACACCGAACAGAACAGCGCCAGGGCCAGCGTGGTCAGCACCGCCACCAGCCGGTGCGCCCCGCTCATCGCCTCGCTGATCAGTGTCGAGCGATGGCTGGAGAGGAACTGCCCGATCCTGCCCTGGACGTCCGAGAGGGCCTCCGGATTCAGCCGGAACGGCGGCCGCTCCAGCCAGTCCTCGATCCGGTCGATGCCCTCCCGGAACTCCCGTACCAGCGTGGTCCGGTCATGATCGACCGCCTCGCCGACCAACGCGAGGACCCCGAGAACCAGGGCGATGCTGCCGAGGACGGTGACGGTCACCGCCAGCGGCCGGGGCAGCCCCTTGGCGGCCAGATCGGCCACCGGCCGGAGCAGCGCGGTGACCACCAGGCCGAGGAACACGGCCACCCCGATCTCGTGGAAGCGCCCGAGGACGGCGAACAGGCTGTAAACCACCGCCCCGACGACGAGAAGCCGCCACGCGTACGCGGCGGCGGTACGGAGGAACGGGATCACCGGCGGCGGTGTGCCTTGCTGCATGGCCAACGACGTACCACCCTGAGCCCCGCGGACCACGCCCGAGGCCCGGTATTCGGCCGACCGGGCTCAGGAGCGGCGCGTACAGGGTGAACCCGGGGCCCGAGCCGGTGTCGGCGCCGGGCCGCACGCCGACGCCGGTGAGGATCGGAGGATGGGCGTCGTCCTGCCGGTTCTCTTCGCGTTCTGCGCCGCGTTCAGCAACGCGCTCGCCACCGTGCTGCAGCGCCGTGCCGCGCTCACCGTCCGTCAGACCGACTCGTTCCGGCCCGGCCTGATCCTCGACCTGCTGAAGCGCCCGCTCTGGCTCGCCGGCATCCTCGCGGTGATCGTCGCCGGCGTGGGGCAGGCGGCGGCCCTGGCGACCGGCCCGCTGGCGCTCGTACAACCGCTGTTCGTGCTCGAGCTGCCGCTCGCGCTGCTGCTCGCCTCGCTGATGTCGCGGGAGCGGCTCCCGTCGGCGCAGTGGCTGGCCGTGGCCGCGGTGGTGGCGGGGCTCGGAGTGGCGCTCCTTGCGGCCTCGCCCGACGGGAACCGTACGCACGTGCCGCTGGACCGTTGGATCCCGGCCCTCGTGGTGTGCGCCGCCGCGGTGGTGGCCCTGGCCACGGTCGGACTGCGCAGACCTCCGGGCCGGGCCCGCGCCGGGTGCCTCGGCGCCGCCACGGCGATCTGTTACGCGCTCACGGCCGGCCTGATGAAGACATCCATGCACATCCTGGACGACGGCGGTGTGACCGCGTTTCTGACGGCCTGGCAGACGTACGCCTTCTGTGTCGCCGGGATCGCGGCCCTCCTGCTGCTCGAACACGCCATGCAGGGCGGGCCCCTGGTCGCCTCCCAGCCCGCGCTGACCCTCGGCGACGCCACGGTGAGTCTGATGCTGGGCATCCTGATCTACGAGGAGAACGTACGCATGGGATGGTGGCTGGTCCCGGAGCTGGTGGGCGTCGGTCTGATCGTCCTCGGCGTCTTCTCCCTGGCACGCGCCGGGGTGTCGGGATGAGCCGCGCGACCGCTCCGTCCCGGCGCGCCTCCGACCGCGACCCGCACCTCGGCTATGTGGCGGCGGCCGTGGTCTTCGCCATCGGCATGGCGGGAACCACGCTGCCCACACCGCTCTACGGGCTGTACCGCGAGGAGCTCGGCTTCTCCGAGCTGATGGTCACGGTGATCTTCGCCAGCTACGCCGTGGGCGTCATCGCCACCCTGCTGCTCGTGGGCAACCACTCGGACGTGGTGGGGCGCCGCCCCGTCCTGTGGACGGCGCTGGGTCTGGCCGCCGCGAGCGCGCTCTGCTTCCTGTTCGAGGGCGGACTGCCGCTCCTGTTCGCGGGCCGGCTGCTGTCCGGCTTCTCGGCGGGCCTGCTGAGCGGGGCGGGGACGGTCACCGTCCTGGAGCTCGCGCGGCCGGAGCGGAAGTCCCGCGCGGGGTTCGCCGCGACGGCCGCGAACATGGGCGGCCTCGGGTGCGGACCGCTGCTCTCCGGGTTCCTCGCGGAGTACGCCCCGAGGCCGCTGGAGCTGCCGTTCCTGGTCCACCTCGCGCTGGTCGTCGTGGGCTGCGTCATCGTGCTGTTCCTGCCGGAGACGGTCGCGGAGCCACGGCTCAGGGCCCGGCCGAGGCCGCAGGGCCTGTACGTACCCGCCGAGGTCCGGGGCATCTTCACGCCCTCGGCGCTCGCCGCCTTCGCCGGATTCTCGCTGCTCGGCCTCTTCACCGCCGTGGCACCGAGCTTCGTCTCGCACACGCTCGGGATCACCAACCTGGCCGTCTCGGGCCTCGTGGTCTTCTCGGTGTTCCTCTCCTCGACCGTGGGACAGTCGTGGACCTCCAGGATGGCCGTACGCGTCGCCCTGCCCCTCGGCTGCCTGGTGCTGGTCGTCGGCCTCCTCCTCGTCGGAGCGTCCCTGTGGGTGGAAGCGCTCCCGCTCCTGGTGGCCGGAGCGGTCTGCGGCGGGATCGGCCAGGGCCTCGCCTTCCGCGCCGGCCTGATCGCCGTCGGCGAGGCGGCGCCGCCCGCGCACCGGGCGGCGACGGTCTCCTCGTTCTTCGTCGTCGCCTACGCGGGCATCTCCCTGCCGGTCGTGGGCGTCGGGGCGCTGACGGAGTGGGTCGGACTCGACGACGCCGGACTGATCTTCACCGGCTGTGTGACGCTCCTGGCCACGGCCACCGGCCTCCACCTGGCCCGCCGCCCGGCCGGCGGGGACGCCTGACGGGGTGAGCCCACCGGCCGGGCGCGAGCCGGGTCAGCTCAGCTGGCGGCGGACCAGCTCGTGGAAGAGGCCGGTCGTGTCCGCGAGCAGCTCCGCCGGCGACCCCTGCTGGACGATCCGGCCGTCCGCCATCGCGATGACCCGGTCGGCGTCCATGATCGTGGACAGTCGATGGGCGATCACGACACGGGTCGCCTTCAGCGCGCGCGTCGACTCGATGACCACCCGCTGGGCCTCGTTGTCGAGCGCGCTCGTCGCCTCGTCGAAGAAGAGGATCCGGGGCCGGCGGATCAGCGCCTGGGCGATCATCAGCCGCTGGCGCTGGCCGCCCGAGATGGTGCCCCCGCCGTCGGACAGCATCGTGTGCAGGCCCATCGGCATGGCCTTGATGTCCTCGGCCAGACCTGCCATCGCGGCCGCGGCCCACACGTCCTCCAGCGGAAACGTCTCCGCGCCGCAGATGCAGTCGAGGATCGAGCCGGAGAACGGCTGCGCGTTCTGCAGTACGACACCGCACTGGCGGCGGACGGCCGCCTGGTCGAGGGCCGCCAGGTCCTGGCCGTCGTAGCGGACGCCGCCGGACGTCGGCCTGTCGAAGCCGATGAGCAGCCGCAGCAGCGTCGACTTGCCGCAGCCGCTGGCGCCGACGATCGCCACGAACTCCCCGGGGCGCACCTGGAAGTCGACCCCGTCGAGGACCAGCGGGCCGTCGTCGGTGTAGCGGAAGGACAGGTCCTCGGCCTCGATCGCCCCGCTCAGCTCGCCCGGCTGGGCGCTGGAGCCGCGGACCTCGGGCGTCTCCCTGAGCACCGGCTTGACCTGCTCGAACATCGGCTGCACGGCCGCTGCCGACAGCAACGCGCCGGTCAGCTGGGTGACGGAGGACAGCAGCATCGTCACCGCCGTACTGAAGGTGAGGAACTCGCTCGCGGACATCGATCCGCGGGCCGGTCCGGCGAGCAGCATGAACATCACGAGCGTGCAGAGCGGGAGACAGACCGCGCCGAGCACCGTCAGGGCGTTCTTGATCCGCCCGATGCGCTGCTGCAGCTCACGGGTCCGGGCGAACTCGCCCGCCCAGGCGGCGTACGCGAAGCTCTCGGCGGCCGCCACACGCAGCTTCGACAGCCCGCGCAGGGTCTGGAAGGCCTGGTTGTTCAGCTTGTTGCCGATCCGGATCAGCTGCCGCTGGTACCGCAGTTGCCACAGTCCGAGGCCCAGGAACACCGCCGCGATGACGAGCAGCATGGCGAGCGCGGCCAGGGCCAGCGGGACACTGTAGACGAGCAGCAGGACCAGGTTCATCGTGCCGACCGTGCCGGCCTGGACGACGACCGGTCCGATGCCGGACAGCACCCTGCGGATGGCGCTGATGCCCATGGCCGCACTGGCCAGTTCACCGGTGGAGCGGCCCGTGAAGAAACGCGTGGGCAGCCGGAGCAGCCGGTCCCAGACCGCGGGCTGGAGGGTCGCCTCGATCCGGCCCTCCATACGCAGGATGGAGATGTTCTGGAGCAGCATGAAGGCGGCCGAGACGACACTCGTGGCGATGATCGCCAGCGCGGTCTGCACGATGAGACCGTTCTCCGCCCGGGGTACGTACTCGCCGAGCACCTTGCCCGTCGCGATGGGCACCAGGGCGCCGAGACCGACCGCGACGAGCCCGCTCAGCAGCAGCGTCCGCAGTTCCGCACGGGTGCCGAGCAGGCTGAAACGCACCAGCGCGGGCAGGCTCGACGGCCGGTCGGGCAGCGGACGGTAGAGCATCACGGCGCGCGGTTCGAAGGCCGCCGCGTTGGCCCTGCCCACGCGCTCCCGTTCGCCGGTGGCGGGGTCGACGGCCTCGTACCGGCCGCGCCGCCACAGCAGCGCGACCGGGCTCGCGTCCTCCTCGCGCCGCCCCACCAGCGGCCCGCTGTACTCCCGCCACCAGCGCCCGCCGAGCCGCACGACACGCGTACGGATCCGTGAGGCGAGCGCGACCCGTTCGACGGGGTCGAGGCGCCCGGGCAGACCCATCGCCTCCGCCGGACTGGCCAGCGTGATCCGGGCCTCGTCGGCGACCAGACGGCACACGGCGTACGTCGCGTCGTCGCTCGCCCGTCCCCGGGAGCCCCGGCCCGCGGCGCTGCCCCGGCCCGCGCCCGAACCACCGGAGCCCGACCGGCCGATGGAGGCCAGCAGCGCCTGGTCCGCCTCGGTCCGGGCGGCCCGGCCCGCCTCGATCCCCGCCGCCGTACGGTCCTCGTGGGCGCGCTCCAGCTGCTCGATCCAGCTGTCCAGGGCGTACAGCAGCCGGAACTGCTGGTCGACCATGCCCTGCCACATCGCCGGGTCGACGAGGAGGGTGCCGGCGGCGTCGTCCCCGTACCCCTCGTACGCCGCGCCGTACCGCACACTGCCCGGGGCGATCTGCATCCACAGCACGTCGTCGTCCGCCCCGCCGGCCTCGTTGCCCGGGCGGCCGTCCAGCGGCGCCTGGTAGAGCACGCGCAGGCCACGGCCGATGCCGAGGGAGAAGGCGTATTCGAGGGGGCTGAGCTGCGGCTCGGCGGCGCCGTACGGATCCGGGTCGGCGTACCACTGCCCCTCGTACCACTGCCCGCCGGTGAACGACAGCTCGCGCAGTTCTACACGCCGCAGCAGGCACCCGTCCAGCGGCCGCCCGATCAGGGTGTGTTCGGGCCCCTCCACCGGGCCGAGCAGCAGCGTGCCCGCCTCCAGGCGGCCCAGGAAATGCCAGGGGCCGAGCTGTGCGGCGTCGACGGCGAACAGGTCCATGGCACCCTCGACGACCAGCCACACCACGTGCGGTCCTTCGAGGGGGACACTGCGCATGCCGGTGCAGTCGACCGCCGTGCCCAGACCGCCGAGGGCCGCGACGACGGGGTCCACGACGACCGTGGGCGGGTGCGTCGGCTGGTGAGGGAACGTCACCTCAGTGCTCCTTGACCAGTTCGGCGTACGCGCCGCCGGCGGCGACCAGGTACGCGTGACGGCCGCGCTCCACGACCGTGCCCCGGTCGAGCACCACGATCTCGTCGCTGTCGCGCACCGTGCTCAGCCGGTGGGCGATGACCACACAGGCACAGCCCCTGCGCCGCAGGTTGTCGATGATGACCTGCTCGGTCGCCGCGTCCAGCGCGCTGGTCACCTCGTCGAGGACCATGACGCTGGGGCGGCGCACCAGTGCCCGGGCGATCTCCAGCCGCTGGCGCTGCCCGCCGGAGAAGTTGCGGCCGTCCTGCTCGACACGGCTGTGGATGCCGCCGGGGCGGCGCGCGACCACGTCGTACACCGCCGCGTCCTCCAGGGCGGCGACGACGGCCTCGTCCGGGACGGAGGGGTCCCACAGCGCGATGTTGTCGCGGACCGTGCCCTCGAAGAGGAAGACGTCCTGGTCGACGAAGGAGACGGAGGCGGCCAGGGCGCCGCGCGGGATGTCCTCCAGACGCATCCCGTCGATCCGGATGGCGCCCTCCCAGGGGGTGTAGAGGCCGGAGATCAGCCGGGAGACCGTCGACTTGCCGCTGCCGGAGCCGCCGACCAGCGCGACCTGCTGCCCGGGGCCCACCGAGAGCGAGAAGTCCTTCAGGAGCGGGGCGTCCAGCGGGCTGTAGCCGAAGGTGACGGCGTCCAGCTCCACATGGCCCTTCAGACGGCGGGTCCTGGCCGGCGGCTCGCGCCGTGTGTAGACCGGGTCGACGGGGAAGTTCTCGACGTCCTTGAGGCGGGCGACGTCCGCCGCGAAGTCCTGGATCCTTCCCGCCACGCCGTTGAGCCGGGTGATCGGAGCGGTGAAGCTGGTGACCAGCGCCTGGAAGGCGACGAGCAGACCGACGGAGAGATGCCCCTCCACCGCCCGCAGTCCGCCGATCATCAGGATCAGCGCGCTGTTGAGCGCCGCCAGGGTGGGCGCGACGACCGCCAGCCACGCGCTGGGGACGCCCAGCCGCTGCTGGACGTCGAGCGTGGTGGCGTGCTGCCCGGCCCAGCGGCGGAAGAAGCCGTTCTCGCCGCCGGTCGCCTTCATCGTCTCGATGAGCTGAAGACCGCTGTACGAGGTGTTGGTCAGCCGGGCGCTCTCGGCGCGCAGCTTCTGTGTGTCGGTGGCCCGCAGATGGATCACGATCCGCATGGCCACCACGTTCAGGAGCGCGATCAGCACGCCGACGACGGTGAGTTGCGGGTCGTACGTCCACAGCAGCACCGCGTAGAGGAGCACCACGACGGCGTCCACGCCCGCGGCGGCCAGGTCGCGGGCGAGGGTCTCGGCGACCGCGTCGTTGGACTGCAGGCGCTGGACCAGGTCGGCCGGGTTCCGCTGGGCGTAGAACGTGAGAGGGAGTCTGAGCAGGTGCCGCAGGAAGCGGGCGCTTCCCAGCGTGGAGGCGATGATGCGCCCGCGCAGCAGATTGGCCTGTTGCAGCGCGGTGAGCGTCGCGGTGAGGACGAGGGTGGTCGCCATCGCCGCGAAGAGCACGCTCAGCAGCGACGTCTGGTTCCCGATGAGGAACATGTCGATGTACGTACGGCTCAGCGCGGGCACCCACGCACCGACGACGACCAGCAGCAGGCTGGCGACCACCGCGGCGGCCATCGTGCCGGACGTGCCGCGCAGCCGGTCGGGCAGGGCGCCCATGACGCCCGGCCTGCGGCCGCCTCGGCGAAAGCCGGGGCCGGGCTCGAAGGTGAGCACGATCCCCGTGAAGCTCGTGTCGAACTCGTCCATGGGCACGAACCGGCGCCCCTTGCCGGGGTCGTTGACGTACACGCCCCTGCGGCCGAAGCGGCGCCCCATGCCGTCGTAGACGACGTAGTGGTTGAACTCCCAGAACAGGACGGCCGGGGCGGCGACCTCGGCGAGGGCGGCCAGGTCCATCTGCATGCCCTTGGCCTGGAGGCCGTAACCGCGTGCCGCCTTCAGGAGATTGCTCGCCCGGGACCCGTCGCGGGAGACGCCGCAGGCGATGCGCAGCTCCTCCAGGGGGACGAAGCGGCCGTAGTGGCCGAGCACCATCGCCAGCGCGGCGGCGCCGCACTCCACGGCCTCCATCTGGAGCACGGTGGGCGTGCGTACGGTACGAGGCCGCCGGCCCTGGGGCACGGGCCCGCGACGGCGTCGGGCTGGCGGCAGCCGGCGCGCCGAGGCCCGGGACCGGGAACGGCCGCGGTCCCGTGTGGACTCCACCGGCGCGGTCACGGCAGCAGCCAGTCGACGGGGCGCTGCGCGGACAGGTGGACGGCGCCCGTGACCGGCGTACCGGAGTCGATCGGGTGCGGGGGGCCGTCCGTGGAGGACCAGGTGTAGCCGGACGGCGTGGAGGACGAGCGGTCGAGGCGCACGAGCACCGCGACGGGGTTGCCCTGACGGGAGAACTGCGAGGCGAGTCCGCTGTCGCCGAGGAAGGCGCCGATCTGCTCCCGCGTCTGGGGCGTACGGCTCACGGCCTCGACCCGGCCGCGCAGGACGCCGTACCGGTCACGGGGGACGGACTGGACACCGAGGTCCACACGCGCGCCCACCTGGAGCGTCGAGGCGGCGTCACCCGGGAGGTACAACATGGCCACCAGCGGGTCCTTCGGGTCGGTCACGCGCTCCACCGTCGCCACGTCCGCGCCGGTCGTGACGACCGAGCCCATGCGGGCGAAGACTGTGGTCACCCGGCCGCCCGCCACCGCGCGCACGGGCCGGTCGCCCTTGTCCGTACGGACGGTCAACACCGGTGTCCCGGGGGAGACGGACCGGCCCTCCTCGACGAGCACGTCGGTGACCTGTCCGGCGACGGGACTCTGGAGCAGGTAGCTGCCCTCGGCGTGGGTGAGGACGCCGGGCGCGCTCAGCTTGGACGCCACCGTGCCGGTGAGGGCCCAGTAGCCCGCGACGGCGATGACGACGACCGTGACGGCGAGCACGAGGCGCCCCTGCGGGCGCGCGAAACGTACCGGCACATCGAGTTCTTCGGGCGATTGCAGCTTGGAAAGCGCCTTCTGGCGGAACTGCACGGACTATTCCCTCGACTGCATTCGAAACGTTCGGGTACGGGGGAGCCCGTGAACCCCGGAGCCGGGGAAGGTTCCGGGGTTCACGGGCGGAATTCGGCTCAGAGACCGGCGAGACCGGTGATGCCGGCGGTGTTCACCGAGACGCCGGTGATGCCCTGGGCCAGGCCGGGGACGCCGGTGGCGAGGCCCTCGACGCCCTGGACCGTCTGGAGGGAACCGACGGTGCCGAGCAGGCCCGTGACGTCGCTGGTCACAGCGCCGGCGAGGCCACCGGAGACGGCGACGAGACCGCCGGAAACGGCGTCCAGCTCGGCGTCGGAGATCTCTACCGTCTCAAGGTCGTGACGCATGATGCGCACCCTTCATTCGTTGGGGGGAATCCGTTTCTGCGGCCGCAGGTGGCCGATCAAAGCATGCGAACGGGTTACCGGACCAATTCAGTTGACGCTTCGTCGCGGGCGGTTGTGTACCTCGGGCGACGTACGTGACTCCATATTCACGGGATGCCGACACCTTCTTCGCAGGATCGAGTAACAGATTCCGGAGCCCTGGCACGCGGGGGGAATTTAACGGGACAGAAAAGGGCGACCCGGGCGGCATCCGTCCCGTCCCGGTCGAGGAATCGTGAAGGGGGCCGCCCCCAACACGGGCACGATGTGCAGGTTTTCGGCAGGCGCGAGGGCGGCGACCGGCGGCACAATGCGGTGTGTGACCCATGACGATCCGTATCTGTGGCTGGAAGACGTCGAGAGCGAGGCCGCGCTGGCGTGGGTGGCCGAGCGGAATGCCGAGACGGCGGCCGAATTGACCGACGACGACGGCTTCGTCTCCCTCAAGGAGCGCCTGCGGGACGCGTTGGACGCCTCGGACCGCATTCCGTACACCACCCGCCGCGGCGCCTTCCTCTACAACTACTGGCGGGACGCCGGGCAGGTACGGGGAGTGTGGCGGCGCACGACGCTGGAGCGGTACCGCAAGGACGAGCCCGAGTGGGAGGTCCTCCTCGACGTCGACGCGCTCGCCGAGGCGGAGGGAGTCCCGTGGGTGTGGGCGGGTGCGCGGGTGCGCCGGCCCGAGGACGACCTGGCGCTGGTGTGTCTGTCGCGCGACGGCGGTGACGCCGTGGAGGTCCGCGAGTTCGACCTCGCCACCCGGTCCTTCGTCGACGGCGGCTTCCGGGTGCCGGAGGCGAAGACGCGGATCGGGTGGATCGACGCCGACACCGTCTTCGTCGGCACCGACCTCGGCCCGGGCTCGCTGACCGACGCCGGCTATCCGCGCACGGTACGCCGGTGGCGGCGGGGCACGCCGCTGGAGGAGGCGGCCATGGTCTTCGAGGCCGAGCCCTCGGACGTGTCGGCATGGGGGGCGCACGACACCACACCCGGTTTCGAGCGGGACTTCGTCGGCCGCGCCAGGGACTTCTACCGCAGCGAGATGTACCTCCTGAGCCCCGACGGGGGACTCGTGAAGATCGACGTCCCCGAGGACGCCCGCGCCTACGCCCATCGCCAGTACCTGATCGTCACCCTGAAGTCCGCGTGGCTCGGGCAGCCGGCCGGCTCCCTGCTGGCCTTCGACCTCGACGCCTTCCTGGCGGGCGACCGCACCCCCGACGTGCTCTTCACCCCCGACGAGCGGACCGCGCTGGCCGGGCACTGCTGGACCCGCCACCATCTGCTCCTGGAGACGATGCGCGACGTCAGCACGCGTATCGAGGTACTCACCCCGGCCACCGGAGGCGGCACCTGGGCGCGCGAGCCGCTCACCGACGTACCTCCGCTGTCCGCCGTCACCGTCGTGGACACCGACCCCGACGTCTCCGACGAGTACTTCCTCGACGTGTCGGGGTTCCTGCAGCCCTCCACCCTCTACCGGGGGCGGATCGGCGCGGAGACGGAGATCCTCAAACAGGCCCCGGAGCGCTTCGACACCGCCGACCTGGCGGTGGAGCAGTTCTTCGCGACCTCACGGGACGGCACGCGCGTGCCCTACTTCGCGATCGGCCCGGACCGCGCCCTCAGCGGCCCCGGCCCCGCACTGCTCTACGGCTACGGCGGCTTCGAGGTCTCCCTCACCCCCTCCTACGGATCCGTGCGCGGCCGGGCCTGGCTGGAGCGGGGCGGCACGTACGTGATCGCGAACATCCGAGGCGGCGGGGAGTACGGACCGGACTGGCACCGGGCCGCGCTCAGGGCCGACCGGCCGCGGGCCTTCGAGGACTTCGCGGCCGTCGCCGAGGACCTCGTCGCGCGCGGCATCACCACCCCCGCCATGCTCGGCGCCGCGGGCGGCAGCAACGGCGGTCTGCTCATGGGCGCGATGCTCACCCGCCACCCGGAACTCTTCGGCGCGATCGTCGCCCAGGTGCCACTGCTCGACATGCTCCGCTTCCACCGGCTGCTCGCCGGGGCGTCCTGGATCGCGGAGTACGGCAACCCGGACGACGAGGCGGACCGCCCCCACCTCCGTGCGCTCTCCCCTTATCACCGGCTCGCCGCGGACCGCGTCTATCCGCCGGTTCTGCTGATGACCTCCACCCGCGACGACCGCGTCCACCCGGGGCACGCCCGGAAGACGGCCGCCCGCATGCGCGAACTCGGGCACCGCGTGCTGCTTCACGAGAACACCGGTGGTGGCCACGCGGGCGCCAGTGACAATGAACAGGCCGCCCACAACAACGCACTGATGCACACCTTCCTCTGGCGGCACCTCGCACGAAGTGAAGAACCCGCGCACATTTTGTGACGCATTCGCGCCGCCGTGGTGCGAACTCGTCGTCAACTCATCACGAAACTCTGGATTCATCGTCCGTTCACCGCTCTGACCTGGGGAAATCCGAGCAGGGCGGTGAAGACCCAATCGAGCCTTCATGGATTCCCGGCCGCGGGGTAGGGTCAAGCCCGTTCGCACACCCGTGCCCCGTGTCGAGGGCGGGATATACCACCAGCGTCGCAGTGACGGGTGCGCTTACGTGGAATTCCGATAGCGAGAGGGAAATCGGGGCACACTCGGACCCCATGGGCGAAGACCGACCGAAAGACGTTCGAGGCGAGGCAAACCGATGGATGGTCCGACCACCATGTCGGCCGACGGCGCGAGCTCAGGCGGCGACAGTCGGGACGGAGGCTGGTTCGGTCGAGGCCCGGGCGGCACCCCGGGCGGTACGGCACCCACACCGCAGGCACCGCCCACCAGGCCCGCAGCGCCGGCGCCCTCCACACCATCCGCGCCCTCCGTGCCGGAACAGAGGACCGCGCCCTCCACGCCGTTCCAGGCGTTCGGACCCGCCCCCACCGCGGCCTCCACGCGGCCCGCGTCCTCCGCGCCGCCCGTAGCGCCTGCGCCCTCCGCACCCCCGGCGCCGGAGCAGAGCGCGGCGGCCCCCGAGGACACCTCCGACGCGGCTCTCCTGCGCCGTACCCTCGCCGAGATCGAGCCGATCGCCGACAAGGTCACCTCGCACTTCTACGCGCTGCTCTTCCTCAAGCACCCGGACCTGCGCGCCCTGTTCCCGGCGGCGATGGACACCCAGCGGGACCGGCTCTTCACGGCGCTGCTCACCGCCGCGACCCATGTGAACGACGCCGCCACCCTGACCGCGTACCTCTCCGGGCTCGGCCGGGGCCACCGGAAGTACGGCACGCTCCCCGAGCACTACCCGGCCGTCGGCGAGGCCCTTCTCGGCGCCCTCTCCCAGTACGCCTCGGAGAGCTGGGGGCCGAGGACCGAGGCGGCCTGGGTGGGCGCCTACACCGCGATCTCCCAGATCATGATCGACGCGGCGGCCCAGGACGAGCTCCGCGCCCCCGCCTGGTGGCAGGCCGAGGTCGTCGCCCATGAGATGCGTACCAGGGACATCGCGGTCGTGACGGTCCGGCCCGATCAGCCCTACCCCTTCCTCGCCGGACAGTACGCCTCTCTGGAGACTCCCTGGTGGCCGCGCGTCTGGCGGCACTACTCCTTCGCCTCCGCACCCCGCTCCGACGGACTGCTCTCCTTCCACGTCAAGGCCGTGCCGGCGGGCTGGGTCTCCAACGCCCTGGTGCACCGAGCACGTCCGGGGCACGTGATCCGGCTCGGCGCGCCCGCGGGGTCCATGACGGTGGACCACACCACGGACAACGGGCTGCTGTGCCTCGGCGGAGGCACCGGCATCGCCCCCATCAAGGCCCTGGTCGAGGACGTGGCCCAGCACGGCAGGCGCCGCTCCGTCCAGGTCTTCTACGGGGCCCGCCGCGACAACGACCTGTACGACATCGACACCATGCTCCGGATGCAGCAGTCACACCCCTGGCTCTCGGTCCGACCGGTCGTCGACGACGGGCCCACCGGCGAGCTGTGCGGCCAACTGCCCGACGCCGTCTGTCAGTACGGACCGTGGCACACCTACGACGCCTATCTCTCCGGCCCGCCCGGGATGATCCGTCGCGGCGTCGACACCCTGGTCGGCATCGGCATCCCGACCCACCGCATACGGCACGACTCCATCGAGGAACTGGTCGGGGCAAGGAATTGAGCACTTTCGAACACACCGGGTACCGGCAGCCGACGCCGGTGCGCACCCTCCGCCCGGGGAGCGACGGCGAGCACCTCGTCCAGCAGCGCATGGGCACCACCGAGCGAGCCGACAGGTTCTACGCCGATCAGGTCCTCGACCGGCTCAACACGCGGATGCGGGAGTTCGTGACCCGCCAGGAGATGTTCTTCCTGGCGACCGCCGACCGGCACGGCGAGTGCGACAACACGTTCCGGGCCGGCCCGCCCGGCTTCCTCCACGTCCTGGACGACCGGACCCTCGCGTACCCCGAGTACCGGGGCAACGGCGTACAGGCCAGCCTCGGCAACATCGAGGAGAACCCGCACGTCGGCCTCCTCATGATGGACTTCCTCCGGGACCGCATCGGGCTCCACGTCAACGGGCGGGCGCGGGTCGTGTCGGACGACGCCATGCGCCGGACCCACGAGGGCCTCCCGTACGACTCCGTGCCGGGCCGCCGCGCCCAGGTGTGGGTGGAGGTCGCCGTGGAGGAGGCGTACATCCACTGCGCCAAGCACATTCCCCACCTGCAGAAGGTGCCCCGGGACGGGAGCGGACGCGCGTGGGGGACGGACGACATGAAGCGCAAGGGCGGCGACTTCTTCGGAGCCGCGGCCGAATCACCGGAACGCGGCCCCTTCCTGCCCCCGCCGCGCGCGGACGCGGCGACCTGGCGGGCGGAGGCCGAGCGGGTCCTGGAGCAGGCCGAGCAGCGCCAGAGCGCCGACGAGGAGGACGCGTTCACGGGCTGGTTCGCCAGAGACGTGACTGCCTGACCGGTCGCCCCAAGGGCGAGGCAGCGGCGGCGCGCCGCACCTGGCACGCGCCCAGCTTCGACGGCGCGTCGCCCGACGGCCCACGTCAGGCTCTACGACGTGTCGCCGGGCAGCGCACGCCCGGCCTCGTGGACCTGTCGCCGGGCAGCGCACGTCCGGCCTCGTAGAGCCGCCGCCGGACGGCACGTCTGCCCTCGGAGCCGCGTCGCCCTCGGCGCATGCCCCCACTTCGCGGCGCGTCGCGCTCCGCACACGCCCATTCGGGCTCCACCCGCCCGCGTACAACGCGGCGGAGGCGACCGAGCGGCTTACCGTGGGTCGATGCGACCTGTTCCTCGATGGGCTCTCGTGTCGTCGGGGTGCGCCCCTGTCCTGCTGGCCGGCGGCTGGATGCTCGCGGCCCATCTGGAGGGGCCCTCCTACGATCCCGTCACCCAGAACATCAGCGTCCTCGGCGCCTACGGATCCCGGGGCTTCTGGGTGATGACCGGAGCGCTGCTCGCGCTGGGCGTCTGTCATCTGCTCACCGCCTGGGGGCTGCGCGCGGCCGCGCTCGCCGGCCGGGTGACGCTGGCGGCCGGCGGGGTGGCGGCCTTCGTGGTGGCGATGCTCCCGGCGCCCAGCAGCGGGGGGTCCCTGGAACACGGCTCGGTCGCCGTCATCGGCTTCGTCCTGCTCGCGGCATGGCCGGTCCTGGCCGCCGTCCGGGTCGGAGCCGCGCCCTGGGGGCTGCGGCTCGCGCCCTCGATCGCGGCGTCCGTCCTGATGGGCGTCGGCGCGGCCTGGTATCTGATCGAGACACACCGTCACGGCGCTCCGGGTGTCGCCGAACGCCTCGTGACCTGCATGCAGTCGGTGTGGCCCTTCATCGTCGTCGCCTCCTGCGTCAGTTACAGGGAGCAGAGGGTGCGGGCGACGGCGGACGTACGGAGCGACGACGGCCGGTCCCGGCCCAGCTGAACCGCCCGTCCCCGCACCGCACTCGGCACCGCACCCGACACCGGTCCACGGGGGAACCCGTGTTCACATCACTGAATTTACTGCCGGACGGAATCTTGCCAGCCGAACTGACGGCGCCCTATTGTCGCCGAGCAGAAAGCGCTTTCTCCTCGCAAGGGACACCCCGGCGGAAGCGACCGGCGAGTCGCCACCGATCCGGCATCCGGCCGGAGCTCCAACCGGGCCGCCGACGCGTCAGAACCTGCCGTGAGGCAGGCCGGTGACCGCGATCGGCCCGCCGGCGCACGACCCCGTACGCAGCAGATCCCCTGGCATGCGACGACGCGTGCCGAAGACGAATGGGAGACCAGAATGGGACGAGCAGTCGCACCACGACTTGGCGCGGCGCTGGCCACCGCGGCCCTGGTGGCAGCGGGTGGCGCGGTGCTGTCGATGCCCGAGGCATCGGCGGCGACCGGCAGTGCCACCGGCTACGCGACCCAGAACGGCGGGACCACCGGAGGCGCCGGCGGGCAGACCGTACGGGCCACCACGGGGACCGCGATCCACGCGGCCCTGTGCGCCCGCCCCAGTACGAGCACGCCCCTCGTCATCGAGGTCGAGGGGACCATCAACCACGGCAACACCACCAAGGTGTCGGGCACCGGCTGCAACACCGCCGACGGGGTGATCGAGCTCAAGCAGATCAGCAACGTCACGATCGTCGGCGTCGGCGGCGGGGCCCTCTTCGACCAACTCGGCATCCACATACGTGAATCCAGCAACATCATCATCCAGAACGTGACCGTACGGAACGTCAAGAAGTCGGGCTCGCCCATCTCCAACGGCGGGGACGCCATCGGCATGGAGAGCGGCGTCCGCAACGTGTGGGTCGACCACGTCACCCTGGAGGCGTCGGGCGGGGAGTCGGAAGGGTTCGACGGCCTCTTCGACATGAAGGACAACACCCAGTACGTGACCCTGTCCTACAGCACCCTGCGCAACTCCGGCCGCGGCGGCCTCATCGGCTCGAGCGAGAGCGACCTCTCGAACGGCTTCATCACCTACCACCACAACCTGTACGAGAACATCGACTCCCGCGCGCCCCTGCTGCGCGGCGGCACAGCCCACATCTACAACAACCACTACGTGAGCCTCAACGAGTCCGGCATCAACTCCCGGGCCGGAGCACGAGCCAAGGTGGACAACAACTACTTCGAGGACTCCAAGGACGTCCTCGGCACCTTCTACACGGACGCGGCCGGATACTGGCAGGTCAGCGGCAACATCTTCGACAACGTGACCTGGTCCGCGCCCGGTACCGACAACAACCCGGCCGGCCCGAACCCGCAGTCCAACACGACGGTCTCCATCCCCTACGCGTACAGCCTCGACAACGCCAGTTGCGTACCGGCCGTCGTGAACCAGACGGCGGGCGCGAACAAGGGCCTGCGCGTGTCGGACGGCAGCTGCTCTCCGCAGACACCGGCGCCGACCACCCCGCAGCCGACCCCGACCACGCCGCAGCCGACCACCCCGGCGCCCACCACCCCCGCGCCTACCCCGCCCGCCGGGACCAACCTCTCCATCGGAGCCGGCGCCGACGGCTCCAGCAAGGCCGACGGCACGAGTTACGGCAATGTGCGCGACGGTGACCTGAGCACCTTCTGGTCACCGGCCGGAGCCACCGGTTCCGTCTCGGTCAAGTGGGGCTCCGCCACCACCGTCTCCAGGATCGCCATCAGGGAGGCGGCGGGCTCGGCCGGCGCCATCGGCTCCTGGCGGGTCGTCAACGGCGACACGGGCGCGGTCCTCACCTCCGGCAGCGGGGCGGGCGTCATCACCTTCCCCGCGACCTCGCTGAAGAAGGTCACGTTCGAGATCACCGGCTCGACCGGCACACCGAAGGTCGCCGAGTTCGAGACCTACGCGTCCTAGCCGGCGCCGCGGCCGCCGTCGGATCACCCACCCGGCGGCGCGTCCCAGGCCTTCGCCAGCCCCTCCAGCCAGACGGGAGGGAGTTCCACCCGGTCCCACTCCTCCCGCAGCGCGTCGGGCGCCGAGACGAGACGCTCGAGCACGGCGATGCTGCTGGGGGAGTGGAGGAGCGAGTAGCGGCCGTGGATGGAGACGGCGCTGCCGGGACCGTACTCCGCGTACACGCGGGTCAGGCGCTCGCTCCAGGACGCGGCGAACTCGTCCAGATGTCCGGCGTATCCGGCCCGTTCCGCGCTGCTCATCGTCCCGAGGACGGCGACGAGGACGTCCTGCGACACCTCGGGGTCGAGGTCGGATTCATGGGTGCACGCGAGGTAGAGCGGGGTCACGGCAACCTTCGCCCGTTCCACGTCCACCCCCGCGACCGGGGGGTGGACGTGTGCCGTGTCCGCCGGTCCCTCGGCGGCGGCGCTCGGGGCGTCGGGGCCCATGGCCCGCCGCAGAGCGTGTCCGGTGCTGCGGAGGAGCGCGTCGTCGACGGTCCGGGCGCCGTCGGTCCATCCGAGGCGGTACCGCTCGCCCCGGTCCCCGGGAGCGCTCGCCACGACCTGGGCGACCGCATCGCGGGCTTCCGCGAGGGCGCCGGCCTCGACGAGCGCGATCAGTCGCCCCGTCTCCTCCTCGGGTACGCCCGTGCGCGCGAGGAGTTCGAGGAGGGTCGTCTTCGCGTTCCTGACGTCGGCCGCGTTCGGCCGGGCGGCCATGGGGTCGACTTTCGCTTCGTGCGACGGCGGCTGCTCCGAGTTCATGGTCACCATGCTGCCTGACAGCGGTCACGCGCCGACTCCTGATCGCCGGAGTCGGCGCGTGAAGGTCCGGTGACTCAGCTGACCGTCAACGGCGTTCCCGGCGCGAGCTCGGCCGCGATGAGCTCGGCGACGTCCTCGGCCGTGTTGCCGTCGGGCGTGTTCGCGGTCTTGGTCGTGGAGACGGCGATGGCGAGACCCGCGGAGGGGAGGTACGCCTGGATCGCCGCGTAACCGGAGAACGACGGGTTCTGTACCAGCCAGGTGTTGGCCACGATGATGCCGAGCCCGAAGTGCCAGGCCTCGGTCTGCGGCAGACAGATCGTGGCGGGACAGGTGGCGGTCGGGACGCCGAGGCCGACCGTGCCCGGGTTGACGAACGTGCGGTAGGAGCGGGGCGAGAGGAGCTCGCCCGTGCCCATGGCCCGCGCGGAACGTGCCAGGTCACAGATGTCGGTCGTGATGACCGCGCCGGGCGCGGTGGTCCACGATGGGTTCCAGTAGGTGGACTCCTCGTAGATGCCGCGGTCGGAGGTGAAGGCGTGCAGGGCCGGGAGCGGGATCTCCGGGGTGAAGTTGTTCTGCGTGTTGCGCAGCCCGAGGGGACGCCAGACCCGCTCCTCCAGGAGCTCGTCGATACGGGTGCCGGTGATCTTCTCCAGCGCGATGCTCAGGAGCAGATAGTTGGCGTGGGAGTAGCTCCAGTTGGTACCCGGCTCGTACCAGAACGAGTGGCTGAAGGGGTACGCGAGGAGCTGCTGCGGGGTCCAGTGGCGGAACGGATGGGCCGTCAGCTCGGCGAGGAAGGCCGGGTCGGTGACGTAGTCGTGGAGGCCGGTGGTGTTGGTGGCCAGCATCCGCAGCGTGATCCGGTCGGCCTTCGGTACGAAGGGCAGCCAGCGCTCCACGGTGTCGTCGAGGCGGACCTCGCCCTCCTCCACCAGCTGGAGGAGGGCCGTTCCGATGTGCGCGAAGGCCACGGAGCCGGCGCGGAAGTGCATGTCCGGCCGGGCCGGGACACCCGTCATGGACTCGCCGAGCGCGTCGGTGACGACCTCGCGTCCGTCGACCGTGACCCGCAGCTCGACGGAGTTCAGCTTGAGGTCGGTCCTGGCCTTGCGGGCGATGTCCAGGACCTCGCGTGCCTGGCCGCCGAGGGGGCGCTCGGTCCTCACACAGTCGCGCCCGCCGGGGCCTCCGGGACCTTCGGCGAGGGCGGGCGCGACGGCAGTGGTCTGCACCGTGACGGCGAGGAGCGCGGCACAGAGCAGGGCCGCCCTGCGAACACCCGCACGAGCGCGCGGGCGTGTGGGGGGGGGTGCGTGTCATGAGCGCACTATGGAGGGAGGCCGGTGAGGAAGCGGCCGAACACTCCGTGGAAGGGAGCAGACACGCCCCATGTGGGGCAGAGCTCACCACCCCGGCGGCCCCTGGGTGCCGGGCTCCTCGCCCGTGGCGCGGAGCCCGGCGGATCACGACCGGACTACCAGATCGCCTCGACCCATTCCGGGTGGTCGATGAACGGGTTGCGGTTGCCCTGGTAGGTGCCGAAGATGATGTCGTTGCGACGCTCCTCGAAGGCGCTCGGCGGGTCCTGCTCGTTCCACTGCTTCAGGACCGAGAGCCGGCCGTGCCAGGGCACACTGCCGTTGGAGGTCGATTCGTTCGGCTCCAGGTCGGCCCAGGCGTCGTCGCCCTCGTAGCGGACGGCCATGTAGAGGATCATGCGGGCCACATCGCCCTTGTCCGCGTTGCGCGGCTCGAACGAGTTGGAGTCGGTGTAACTGCCGGGCGCGCCGCTGACCGCGCTGCCGCCGTTGTCGAAGTCCTTGTTGCCACGGATGCTGTTGACCTGGACGTCCGCCGGACGCAGGTGGTGCAGATCGGTGCCGGGGCCCGCCGAGGTGCCGAAGTTGCCGTGGGACTGGGCCCAGACGTGCTCACGGTTCCAGTCGCCCACGTCGCCGCCGTTGAGGCTCTTGCTGCGCGAGGCACCGCTGTACAGCAGGATCACGTTGCCGCTGTTGTTCGGGTCCTGGTCCGTGACCTTGAGCGCGTTCCAGACGGCGTCGTACGAGATCCTGCTCTGGCTGCTGATGATCGTGTGCAGCGAGGACTTCAGGCTCGTACCGGTCTTGCCGATCGCGTTCTTGTAGTACGTGCTGTCGTACGCCGTGGTGGTGGCGCTCGCCGGCGTCGCGGCGACCGTCGGGAGGGTGAGACCGATGAGGACCGCGGATATGGTGGCGGCCAGGACCTTCCATCTGCCGCTGGGCACAAAGGACATGGGGGGACCTTTCGGGGGACGGGGACGCGCCGGGCGTGCGGCGCCGGACTCAACGGCGCCGCGATCTACGCGGGTTGCGTTTCTGCCAGCGGGAGCGTGCCATGGCGGAGTGGCCGGATGTGTAACCCGGAGAAGGCTTTTCCGTGACGTTCTCGCATACGGCACGCCCCGGCCGTTGCCCCGCCCGCCCGGCACCTCGGAAGATCACCTTCGAACGGTGATCGGTATCGTGAGACCTCCGGGCTCCCGTACGGGGGACAGCGGCGCCAACCGCCCCCGGCGCGAGGACGGATGGTGTGCTGTGGAGGGATCCATGGGCGGGTCACGTACGGTCGACGTTCCCCCTGCCGCGACCGTGTGCGTCATAGGGGCGGGCCTGTCGGGCCTCGCGACGGCACGCGCGCTCTCCGCCAGGGGGATCGACTTCGTCTGCCTGGAGAAGGCGCCGGACGTCGGAGGGATCTGGCGTCAGCCGGGGGCGGGCGAGCGGGGGCCCGGCTACCGGTCCCTGCACCTGAACACCGCCAAGCAGCTGACCGGGTACAGCGACTTCCCGATGCCGGCGGAACTGCCCCTCTACCCGGGACATGCCGATGTCGCCGCCTATCTACGGGCGTTCGCCGAGTGGGCCGGGCTGCTGCCGCGTGTCGAGACGCGTACCGAAGTGCTCTCCGTACGACAGGACGGCCGGTGCGACGACGGTGCCGGCGGCTGGACCGTCACCAGTCGGGACGCGCGGGGTGAGGTGACGCAGCGGCGCTTCGCGCACGTGGTCGTCGCTTCCGGTCACAACACGGTGGCGGCGCCGCCGAATCCCCTGCCGCCCGGTTCCGAGTCGTTCACCGGAACGGTTCTGCACTCCCTCGACTTCCATGACGGCGCCGACTTCGCCGGACAGCGGGTCGTCGTCGTGGGGATGGGGGCGTCGGGTGTGGACATCGCCTCGGACCTCTCCCGGCACGCGGAGCGGACCGTGCTCTCCGTCCGCCGGGGGCTGCACGTCGTCCCCAAGCAGCTCTTCGGCATGTCCGTGGACCTCATCGCCGACGCGCCCTGGTGGCAGGACATGTCCTTCACCGAGCAGCGGAACTTCGTCGAGCAGGCGCTGCTCGTGGCCCGAGGGAAGCTCTCGGACTACGGCCTGCCCGAGCCCGACCACCCGATCCTCTCCTCTTCCGTGACCATCTCCGACGAGATACTCAGCCGGATCCGGCACGGCGGTGTGATCCCCAGACCCGCGATCGACTCCCTCGACGGCGATCGGGTGACCTTCACCGACGGAAGCGTGGAGCGGGCCGACGCGATCGTCCACTGCACCGGGTTCCGGATGGACTTCCCCTTCCTGCCCACCGGTTGTCCGGCGGGCGAACGGCAGGAGGTGGTCGAGCTGTACGGGCGCGTGGTCGCACCCGACCGGCCCGGCCTGTACTTCGTCGGGCTGATCCGCCCCGTCGGCTCGATCACGCGCCTCGTCGAGGCCCAGGCGCGGTGGGTGGCGGGGATCGCCGGGGGTGACGTCACCCTGCCGCCCGCCGACGTCATGCGTGAGGAGATCGACGGCTATCTCAAGGGCATCGAGGCACGCTACGGGCGGACGGAGGGCGCCGCCTCCATCCAGGTGGACGTCGGCCCCTATCTCGGGGAACTGCGCGAGCTGCAGGACACGTAGCGACCGTCCGCGGCGAGCGGTCAGTGGACGGCCTGGGTCGTGCGCGGAACAGCCTCGGTCGCGCGCGGCACCGGTACAGCGACCGGCGGTCTGACCTGATACGCCTCCGAGGAGATGTAGGCGGTCACCCGAGTCGGCTTCCCCCGCTGGTGGACCAGGGCCAGGTAGGCGATCAGACCCACGCCGTCCTCGGGCCGCCGGCCGGTGACGGCGCTCAGGGCCCGGACGAGCGGGGCGGGGTCCATGCCGTGCCGTCGCAGCAGGGTCACCGCCCGGTCCAGGGCCTCGCCGTCGTGCCGGGCGTAGTCCCGGACGGGGATGTGCAGGGTGAACCCGCTGGGCAGGTCCGCACCGGCCTCGGTGAAGGCGTGGCAGGTCAGTCCCGGCCGCCGGTCCAGCGGTACGTCGAGACCGTCCCGCGCGTCGAGCCCGCCCAGGGGGCCGAGGCCGTCGGCGTCGGCATCCGAGCCGTCGGAGCTGTCGAGCCCTGCGGCCGTGCGGAAGAATCGCGAGATGTCCCCGCCCCGCGGACCGCCGGTCATCCGGGAGAGACCGGCCGCCTTCCGGGCCGACAGGTCGTCGTGCACGAGGTAGACCTTCACCCGGGGTTCGTTCCAGTCACCCAGGTCCAGGGCGACGAAGAGATGACGGTCGCTCGGGGGCAGCGCCGCGAACGCCTGCCCGTGGCCGAGCCGGCGCAGGGCCTCCCGTACCGTCCCGGCGGAACGTTCCTGCCCGGAGGCCGCCGGATTCAGATACACCTTGACCTTGGGCACGCCGCCCGGGAGCAGCTCCAGCGCGCACCAGAGCGCCAGCGGCCCCTCGGGGTGCTCGGGGAAGAACAGGTCCTCCAGTTCGTCGAGCCGCACCGTGTCGAAGCCCCACCGCCGCGCCATCGCGCGGACGGCCCGCAGACCGACACGCCCGTTCTCCGCCAGGCCCCCCGCCTCGCACCCCGGCTCGAGGAGGACCCGCAGCGTCGGTCCCGAACCGGCGGTGAAGGCGAGCGAGAACTCCAGCGGCGTGTGGTCGTCGGAGAGGAAGGAGGCGTAGGGCGGCGGCAGATCGAGCGGCCGCTCGGCCACCGGGCCCATGACCGTGAGCAGCGTCCGGGCGTACTCCGCGGAGTCGGAACCGCTTAACCCCGCGACCTCGCACAGCCGCAGGGCCTGTCTCGCCATATGACCCCCGAGCGTCTCCCCGGGTCTGGGCGCCCAAGAAGATACCCGCCCCGAGGGGCGGGTATCGAGGGGGCCGAACCCGGGGAGGTGACGCATGACATCGGGGTCGGTGGATATCTGCTCCATCGACACCTCCTCAGCCTCGTAAGCACGCCTGAACAACGCGGTGCTCACTACCCCCGAGGTGAACGGTTCATGCGGCGCCGGACGAGCCGGTGAGAGTTGCCTTGGTCACTTCGCCAGCCAGTTGAGGAACTGGCTCCACATTCCGCCGCGCTTGCGGCCGCTCGGCTCGGCCGAGGCGTCGGCCGCGGGCCGCGCCTGCGACGTGTCGGCCGTCCGGCGCACGGTCTCGACCGGCGTGAACCGGACGGGCAGCGTGGTGAGGCCCCGGTTGAACGGGCCCGGGCGCCAGACGAGGCTCTCCTCCGGAACAGCCAGGTCGACGTCGGGGAGCTGGTTGAGCAGCTTCTCGATGGCCGTGACGGTGATCTGCCGCGCGGGCTCCTTCGACGGGCAGGCGTGCGGGCCCGCGCTCCACGCCAGATGGGACCGGTTGCTGCCGGACGCGCGCGCGGCGGACAGGTTCGGCCCGGTGTTGGCAGCCGCGAAACTGACCAGCATCAGGTCGCCCGCCTGGAGCTTCGTCCCGGCGAACTCCATGTCGGTGGCCGGGTAGTGCGGCGCGTAGTTGGGCATGGGCGGGTTGTCCCACAGGGTGTCGTCGAGGGCCTCGTCGATCAGACCCCCGCCGTCGGCATAGCGGTCATGGGTCAGCAGCCGGTGCAGGGTGTTGCCGACCAGATTGCCCAGGGGATCGGTGCCCGCGCCGAGGAGCAGGGCGACCTGGTGGATCATCTCCTCGTCGGTCAAGCGCGCCTGATGCTGCATCAGCCAGGTGGTGACGTCCTCGCCGGGCCTGGCGCGCTTGAGCGCCACCAGTTCGCCGACGGCGCCGAAGAGTACCTCGACGGCCCGCTCGGCGTTGACGCCGTCGAACATGCCGGTGATGCCGAACAGCACGCGGTCGCCGATGTCGGCCGGGCAGCCGAAGAGTTCGTTGAACACGAACAGCGGCAGCTGCCGCGCGTAGTCACCGAGCAGGTCCGCGGAGCCCCGTGCGCCGAACCGCGAGACGAGGTACTCGGAGACCTGCTCCGTGGTCCGGCTCAGCTTGCGCGCGTCGACGCGGGCCATGCTGTCCGTGACCGCCTGGCGCAGTCGCAGATGATCGGCGCCGTCGCTGAACATGCAGTTGGGACGGTACGCCAGCACCGGCACGACCGGGTTGTCCGGGCTGATGAGCCCCTCGTTGAGGTGCCGCCAGCGGCGGGCGTCCTTGCGGAAGGAGCCCGAGTCCTGGAGGAGTTGCAGGGCTGTCGCGTAGTCCGTGACGAGGGTGGCCTCCACCCCGGGAGCGAGCTCCACGGGCGCGGTCGGACCGAAGTGGCGCAGATAGGCGTAGTACGCCTGCGGATCGGCCTGGAACTCCGGCCCGTACAGCGGTACCCGGCCGCCGTCGGCGTGCGCGGGGCACCCGGGCGGGGGCACGGGTGCGGTGGAACGAGCGTCCATGATGTCTCTCTGCTTCTAGTGAGCGCGGTCCAGCAAATAGCGGACGAGGGTGATCAGCGCGTCGGCGGACGACTTCTCGTCGCGCGCGTCGCAGGTGACGACCGGGGTGTCGTCGAGCAGGTCCAGCGCCTCGCGCAGCGCCCGTTCCTCGCGGTCCCTGGTGCCGTCGAAGTGGTTGACGGCGATCGCGTAGTCGAGGCCGTACTGCTCGATCAGATCGATCACGGCGAAGGAGTCGGCCAGCCGCTCGGGGTCGACCAGCACCAGCGCCCCGAGCGCGCCGCGCGCCATGTCCTCCCACATCTGGACGAACCGCTGCTGCCCGGGCGTCCCGAACAGATACAGCACCACGCGTTCGCTGATGGTGAGCCGGCCGAAGTCCATGGCCACCGTGGTGGTGGTCTTGCTCCGGACGCCCTTGAGGTCGTCGTACGACTCGCCGGCGCGGGTCATCGTCTCTTCTGTGGTCAGCGGAGGGATCTCGGAGATCGCGCCGATGAAGGTGGTCTTGCCCACGGCGAAGTGGCCGACGACGAGGATCTTCACGGCGGTCTGCGTCGCGCCGGCGCGCACATAGGCCTGCTCATCCAAACTTGGCGCGGAGCCCATTCAGTACCTCCTCGAGAATGTCTCGGTCCGCGAGCGCGGCACGCTGCACGGGTGGGCGCGTGATGAGGTAGCCGCCCTCGTCGAGGGCGGAGAGCAGGATCCTCACCACGCCGATGGGCAGGCGCGTGTGGCCCGCGACCTCGGCGACCGAGAGATAGCCGGCGGTGCACAGGTCCAGCAGGCCCTGCTCCTCGGGAGAGAGCCGGGTCGGGCGCCGCTGCTGCCCCTCCTCGGCCGCGGTGACCAGCGTGACGAGGGACAGCTGTTCCTCGTCGGGCAGGCCGCGGCCCTTGGTGATGACGTACGGGCGAACTAACTCCGCCGCCTCGAAGCCCAGTTCGTCGAAGCCGCTCATGAGCGGACGCCGAGGTTCTCGCGCGGCGGTGTCGTCAGGGCCTTCCCCAGCTGGCCGACGAGCTGCTGCATCCGGAAGGTGATGTCCTGCATGTCGACGTCCGGCGAGGCCGAGACGCCGAGATACGCGCCCTCCCCGGCGGAGATGAGGAAGACCCAGCCACCGTCGAACTCGACCAGCGTCTGGCGCCACTGGAGGCGCCCCTCCTGGACGAAGAACCCGAGCGAGCGGCTGAGCGACTGCATGCCGCTCATCGCGGCGGCGACGGTGTCCGCGTTGTCCTTCTCGAAGTCCCTCGTCCGGGCCATCAGCAGACCGTCGGCGGAGACCAGGACTGCGTGCAGCGCCCCCGGTATCTCCAAGGCACTGTCAAGCATCCATGACAGATCGTCTTTCACGAGATCTCAGGCCCTTCGCTGCTCGCATCACGTGTGCTGCTCGTCTGATCCGCCGCGTCCGGGCGCGTGGCCCGTCCGGACTGCGTGCCTCGCTGGAAGGCCCCCATGATCGCCGCGGTCTCCGCGCCGGAGCGGGTGGACGCGGGTGCGGTTGCCTGGGTGCCGCTGACGATGGCCATCGGCCGCTTGCGACGGCGCCGCGGCAGACCGTCGTCGGTCGTGGACGCGGTGACCGCGGGCGACGGCCCGCTCGGGTCGGTCACGGCGGCGGTGGGGACGGACGGCGCCGGGGCCTTCTTCTCCGGCATGCCGGTGAGCATCTCGTGCGGCAGGAGGAGGACCGCACGGACACCTCCGTAAGGGGAACTGGAATCCACGGAGACCTCGAATCCGAAGCGCTCACAGAGCACGCCGATGACGGCGAAACCGAATTGCGGCGGGCTGCCGAGTCCGGATACACCGGAGATGCGCTCGCTCGTCAGGAGTTTCGCGGCGCGGGCCCGCTCCTCGTCGTTCATACCGACACCGGCATCGTCGACGACGATGCAAATACCCTTGGGCACGGTACGGATATTGATTTCGACGACGGTGTCCGGGCTGGAATAGCTGGTGGCGTTGTCGAGCAGCTCGGCGAGAGCCAGCGCCACCGGTTCGACGGCCCGGCTCGTGATACCGAAGTCGACCTGCGAAAGGATTTCGACCCGACGGTAGTGCCGGATCCTTCCCTGCGCGCTGCGGACCACGTCGTACACCGACGCGACCTCACGCTGCCGCCCCAGCCAGCCGTCGCACAGCACGGCGATGGACTGAGCGCGCCGGCCGAACTGGGAGTTGGTGTGGTCGATCTCCAGGAGATCATGGAGAATGACGGAGTCGCCGTACTTGCTCTGCAGTCCCGAGATGACCAACTGCTGCTCGGCGGCAAGGCCCTGGAGCGTCCGCATGGCGGACTTGAGGACCGATTTCGTCGAGTCCTGGGCCCGCTCCTTCTCGTCCTCCACGGATTTCGAGTAGCTGTTCTCCAACTCGGCGTAGTGGGCCTTGAGCTCTTCGGCCTCCTGTCGTAAAGTCCGTATCGCCTTGCGCTGGCGAATGATTACGACTACGGCGCCGATCGTGGCGGCCAGGAGGACCCAGAGTGCTGGGTTCTGTGCGTAATGCGTCATAAGGCTCTCTTCAGGCGATTGACGGTCAGTCGCTGAATTCCGTCAATACGGGTGGACCGGCGGACCGTCCGTACCGGGGTACCTGCCCGGATGGTCGCCGTGGTCGGAGATGTCGTTGTGCATCCATCCACCGCTCCGCAAGCGTCGTGATCTTATCACCGGACGAACATATGACCGATCGTCACCAAAGGGACGTACGAGGGTCATTGGCGCCGCGAGTGACGGACTTCCGCGAAGTGAAGGCGCGTTGAATTCCCGCTGCCGGAGCGGCTCGTCTCAGAGCCAGCCGTGGCGCTGCGCCTGCAAGGCCATCTGGAAGCGGTTCGCGGCGCCGAGGCGGGCCATCAGGATCTGCAGCCGGCGGAACAGGGTGCGGCGGCTGATTCCCAGTTCTCGGGCGATGACGTCGTCGGTCGCGCCGCCCGCGAGCAGCCACAGCAGGCGGCGGTCGGCGGGGGGCAGGCCGCCCGGGCGGGTGGTGTGGCCGTGGAAGGGCAGGGCGTTCTGCCAGGACTGCTCGAACAGGGCGACGAGCGCGGAGAGCAGCCCGCTCGGCTGCACCACCAGCAGCGTGTTGACCACGTCCGCCTCCTTGATCGACAGCGACACCAGCGCGTACGCGTCGTCGATGATCAGGAGCTTGACCGGCACCGACGGCAGCACCCTGGCCTGTTCACCGGCCTCGACGCAGGGCTCGATGACCTCCTTCAGATGGCCGGGGTGCTCCAGCGACTCCCGCGAGTACACGACCCGCTGCGTCACTCCGCGGGCGAGCGTGGCCAGCGCGTCCTCCGTCGCCCCGGAGAGCGGGAAGTACGGGGGCGATTCGAACTGCCGGATCTGCTCGCGGGCGCTCGCCCACGCCTGGCGCATCCTCGGGCCGACGGCGTCCCCGGTGACGACCTCGACGAGATGGTCGTCGTACGCGGCGAGCCGCCGGCGCCGGAACGACTCGAACGCGCCGCCGACGGCGATCCGCGACTCCTCCAGCTCGGCCGCACGGTGCCGGGCGAGGATCTCCAGACCCGCCGCGGGCGACACCGGAGCCACCACGTCCGCGTCACCCTCCGCGGCGCTGGCAAGCCCGGCGTCGGCCAGTTCGCCGTAGGCCGCGGCGAGCTCCTCCCCGTCCAGACCGGCCGCGGTGCCGATCGCGCTCAGTGGAGCGGGCGCCCGTTCGAGCAGCGCCAGATAGACCCGGCAGGCGGCCTCGTCGACGCCCAGGAGCCGAAGGGCCTCGCCGAGTTTCGCGTTCGTCATGCGACGCATTATCGACCGGGCTCGCGTCCCGGGCATGGCCGATCTGTGCCAGTGGCACTCCTGGGCACCCGGCGCACGCGTCCCGGACTACCGTCCGGACCGCGTCCTGCCCCGCGCAGTACGCGATCCAGGAACGAGTACGCAGTCCAGGAACCCGCCGGTACCGACGGGAAGAAGGGGAACGCCGTGGCCAAGGGCCGAAAGAACGGTCTGTACGCAGGGATCTCCGAGGAGCTGTCCGCCCTCATGCGCACGGGGTGGGCCGACACCGAGCGGCACGACCTGACGCTCGACGAACAGGCTCCGTACGCGGCCCGCCGCCGCGCCGCGCTCTCCGCGCGTTTCCCCGGCGAACGCCTCGTGATCCCCTCGGGGAGCCTCAAGGTCCGCTCGAACGACGACACCTACCCCTTCCGGCCGTACTCCGGCTATGTGCACATGACCGGGGACCAGGCACGGGACGGCGCGCTCGTCCTCGAACCCCGCGCGGACGGCGGCCACGACGCCTACTGCTACCAGCTGCCCCGGGACGGCAGGGACGACGACGAGTTCTGGACGGGCCCCACGGCGGAGCTGTGGATGGGCCGGCGCCGCTCCCTCGCCGAGTCCGCGCGCGTGCTCGGGCTCGCCTGCCGCGACGTCCGCACCGCGGCCGACGACCTGGCCGCCGCCTCCCGCGTCCCCACCCGGATCGTCCGCGGCGTCGATCCGACACTGGAGGCCGCCGTCACCACCGACGAGGAGCGCGACGACGCGCTGGAGGAGGCGCTCAGCGATCTCCGGCTCGTCAAGGACGCCTGGGAGCTGGGCGAGATGCGCAAGGCCGTGGAGTCCACGGTGCGCGGATTCACCGACGCCATCGGCGAGCTCTCCCGGGCGGTCGCCTCGTCCGAGCGCTGGATCGAGGGCACCTTCTTCCGCCGGGCGCGCCTGGAGGGCAACTCCGTCGGCTACGGATCGATCTGCGCCGCCGGCGAGCACGCCACGATCATGCACTGGACGGACAACGACGGGCCGGTCCGCCCGGGGGAGCTGCTCCTCTTCGACGCCGGCGTCGAGACGCGCACGCTCTACACGGCGGACGTCACGCGCACGCTCCCCATCAGCGGCACGTTCACCCCGGTGCAGCGCCAGGTCTACGACGCCGTGTACGAGGCCCAGGAGGCGGGCATGGCCGCCGTCAAGCCGGGCGCCGCGTACCGCGACTTCCACGAGGCGTCCCAGCGCCACCTGGCGGCCCGGCTGGTCGAGTGGGGCTTCATCGAGGGGCCCGCCGAGCGCGCGTACGAGCTCGGACTCCAGCGCCGCTTCACCATGGCCGGCACGGGTCACATGCTCGGCCTGGACGTCCACGACTGCGCACACGCCAGGAACGAGGAGTACGTCGACGGCGTCCTGGAGCCCGGCATGGTGCTCACCGTCGAGCCCGGCCTCTACTTCCAGCCCGACGATCTCACCGTGCCCGAGGAGTGGCGCGGCATCGGCGTCCGGATCGAGGACGACCTGGTCGTCACCGACGACGGCCACGAGAACCTGTCGGCGGGGCTGCCGCGCTCCGCCGACGAGGTCGAGGCGTGGATGGCCCGCGTGGCGGGCTGACCGAGTCCGTTGCGACAGACCCCGGCCCGGGCGGTTGTCCACAGGCTCGGTGGACGGGCCGGGGGTGTCGGCGCACGCCGTTAGGCTTGTCGAATGGCCCTTCCGGATGCTTCCCCCGCGATCTCCGACCCCCTCCAGGTGCTTCACCGCGTCTTCGGCTACAGCTCCTTCCGAGGCGAGCAGCAGGAGATCGTCGATCAGGTCGTCGGGGGCGGCGACGCCCTCGTCCTGATGCCCACCGGCGGCGGCAAGTCGCTCTGCTACCAGATCCCGGCGCTGGTGAGGGACGGCACGGGCATCGTGATCTCGCCCCTCATCGCGCTGATGCAGGACCAGGTGGACGCGCTCAACGCCCTCGGGGTGCGGGCCGGATTCCTGAACTCCACACAGGACCCGTACGAGCGGCAGACGGTCGAGCAGGCCTTCCTCGCCGGCGAGCTCGACCTGCTCTACCTGGCCCCCGAGCGGCTGCGCTCCGAGGGGACGCAGCGGCTGCTCGACCGGGGCACGGTGTCGCTCTTCGCGATCGACGAGGCGCACTGCGTCGCCCAGTGGGGCCACGACTTCCGCCCCGACTACCTCGCGCTCTCCATGCTGCACGAGCGGTGGCCGAAGGTCCCGCGGATCGCGCTGACCGCGACGGCCACCGAGGCCACCCACGCGGAGATCGCGGCGCGCCTCGGTCTGCAGGACGCCCGCCATTTCGTCGCGAGCTTCGACCGGCCCAACATCCAGTACCGCATCGTCCCCAAGAACAATCCCCAGAAGCAGGTCCTGGAGCTGATCCGCACCGAGCACGAGGGGGACGCCGGAGTCGTCTACTGCCTCTCGCGCGCCTCGGTCGAGAAGACCGCGGCCTTCCTCGTCGAGCAGGGGATCGACGCCCTGCCGTACCACGCCGGCATGGACGCCCGGGCGCGTGCGGCGAACCAGGCCCGTTTCCTGCGGGAGGACGGGGTCGTGATGGTGGCGACGATCGCCTTCGGCATGGGCATCGACAAGCCCGACGTCCGTTTCGTGGCCCACCTCGACCTGCCGAAGTCGGTCGAGGGCTACTACCAGGAGACCGGCCGGGCAGGCCGCGACGGGGAGCCGGCCACGGCCTGGCTGGCGTACGGGCTGCAGGACGTGGTCCAGCAGCGCAAGATGATCGACGGCTCCGAGGGCGACGAGACGCACCGCCGCTCGCTGGCCGCGCATCTGGACGCCATGCTGGCGCTCTGCGAGACGGTCGGATGCCGCCGGGTGCGGCTGCTGGAGTACTTCGGACAGTCGGGCGAACCCTGCGGGAACTGCGACACCTGTCTGACCCCGGCCGAGTCCTGGGACGGCACGGTCGCCGCACAGAAGCTGCTGTCCACGGTCTGGCGCCTGGCGAAGGAGCGGCGCCAGAAGTTCGGCGCCGGTCAGATCATCGACATCCTCCAGGGCAGGAAGACCGCCAAGGTCATCCAGTTCGACCACGACGCGCTGTCGGTGTTCGGCGTCGGGGCGGACCTGGGCACCGCGGAGTGGCGCGGGGTCGTGCGCCAGCTGCTGGCACAGCGGCTGCTCGCGGTGGAGGGCGACTACGGAACACTGGTGCTGACGGACGCCAGCGGCGAGGTGCTGGGCGGGCGCCGTGGCGTACCGATGCGCAAGGAGAAGGCGCCCGCCGCCGCGGCCCGGACGGGTTCCGGCTCGCGCTCCGGCAAGGGCGCCCGGGTGCCCGTCGACCTGCCGGCCGAGGCCGTCCCGGTCTTCGAGGCCCTGCGCGCCTGGCGGGCCGCGACGGCGAAGGAGCAGGGCGTCCCGGCGTACGTCGTCTTCCACGACGCGACGCTCCGTGAGATCGCGACCCTGTTCCCGGCCACGGCCGCGGAGCTGGGCACGGTCGGCGGCGTGGGCGAGGCCAAGCTCACCAAGTACGCCCAGGGTGTCCTGGACACCCTGGCCGAATGCCGCGCCCCCGGGGCGGCGGCGGCCGCCTCCGCCGCGGCGACGCCCGCGCCCGCGGCGCCGACCGGGTCCGCCCGGCGGGGCCCGGACCCGGACCCGTTCGACGACGAGCCGCCCGCCGACCCGGACGAGGAGCTGGATCCGCCGCCCTGGGACGACTGGCAGTAAGGGGCCCGGTCCGTGCGACCGGACCGGTCAGGGCTGATGGACGAGCAGCTCCCCCTCGGAGGGGAAGTACTCCTCTGCCGACATCTCCCGTCCCGCCTCCGTGCGTAACCGGCGCAGCACCAGGCCCTGTTCGCCGCTCGTGGGGGCCTTCGCTCCCGTGACGATCACCACGCCCTCGTCCTCGTGGTGGAGCACGAGCCCGGGGGCGCCGGAGTAGGTCCGCTCGGAGACCGTCGCGGCGAGGAGTTCGAGACGTCGGCCCTGGTGGTGCGTGTAGGCGGTCGGGTACCGGTCGCGCCGGGCCTCGACGAGCCGGGCGATCCTCTCGGCCGGGTGCGTCCAGTCGATCCGGCCGTCCTCGACGGAGTCCGTGCGGGCCGGGGCCTCGTACCGCGCGGGCTCGTGGACCACGCCGGCCGGTGCCGGTTCGAGGTGACGGTGGACGCGGCGCAGGAGGGAGGCGAGCTGCTCGCGTTCCTCCATGTCGAGCGGGGCGAGGATGTCGTCGTCGGTCGAGGCGATGTCCGCGTTGAGCAGATCGAGGAACGAGCGCCCCTCGGACGTGAGCCGTACGACGACGCGGCGCCGGTCGGCGGGATCGCGGGCGCAGTCGACATGGCCCGACCTGACCAGATCGTTGACGATCTTCACCAGGTCGCTGGCGTTCATGTCCAGGCGGGACGCGAGGACCGTCTTCATCTGGGGGCCCAGGTCGGCCACCATCGCCATCACGGTCAGATGCCACAGGCGCAGTCCGTGGGCGGTCAGTCTGTCCGTGAGTCTGCGGCGCGCGGCCTTGCCGATCGCGTACATCAGATAGGCGTTGAGGTTCAGCACGCTGGGCGGCGTCGTACTGAGCGAGGGCGGGCCGGAGGCGGCGGGGGAGCGGGGCTCGTCGTCACCGGAGGTCACAGCGCCGGCGGCGCCTTCTCCGGCCCCGTTCCCGGTGAGGCCGACGTCGACGGTGCCGATCGTCAGATCCGCGTGGGCGAGCGAGCTGAAGACCTGCGCCCAGTCGGTCGGCATGTTCGATATGCCGACGACGGCGAACCGTGTGCCGTTCGCATCGTGCGCGGTGCCGGAGGTGACCCGTGGTTGCATCGAAGTACCTGTTCGCCGTGCAAGTGAGGTGACCCTAACCTACTCGTTCCAGAAGGATACCGGCGCCCCCAGGACCGTCTGGGGGCGCCGGAGTTCAGCGGTGCGGAGC
This sequence comes from Streptomyces sp. NPDC012508, assembly GCF_042902595.1. Taxonomy (NCBI): domain Bacteria; kingdom Bacillati; phylum Actinomycetota; class Actinomycetes; order Kitasatosporales; family Streptomycetaceae; genus Streptomyces; species Streptomyces sp. NPDC012508. The sequence goes on along the minus strand of NZ_JBIBEO010000001.1, from coordinate 266,551 downwards.
GCGGAGGCCGTCAGGGGCGGCTGGTGAGGTAGCCACCCATCGAGGTGAAGTAGTCGGTCGCGGACAGCTCCTGGCCGTCCTCGGTCCGTACGCGCGTGATGGCCAGGCCGTGGTTGCGGCCGGTGCGGGCGTCCGCGCCGGCGACGATCACCACGCCCTCGCCCTCGCGGTAGAAGATGCGCCCGGGCGTGCCGCCGTAACGGCCCTCGGACACCACGGCGGAGAGGACTTCGAGGCGCCGGCCCTTGTGGAAGGTGAACGCGGCCGGGTAGGGCGCGGACTGGGCACGGACCAGGCGCTCCAGGGCATCGGCGGGCCAGTCCCAGTTGATCCGGATGTCTTCCTCGGACCGCTTGTGGAAGAAGCTGGCCTGCGAGCGGTCCTGCTTGGTGAACTCGGTCTGCCCGGAGGCGATCAGGTCCAGCGCGCCGACCGTGACAGGGGCGATGAGGTCGACCGTCTTGTGGAACAGATCGGTCGCGGTGTCCGTGGGCTCGACCGTGACCGCGCGCTGGTCCACGATGTCGCCGGCGTCGAGCACCTCGTCCATCATGTGGGCCGTGACGCCGACTTCGGTCTCTCCGTTGATGAGGGCCCAGATGAGCGGGGAGAAGCCGGCGTACTTGGGCAGCAGGGAGTCGTGGACGTTGAGCGTGCCGTGGCGGGGGAGGGTGTAGATCCGCGGCGGGATCCAGGTGCGCCAGTTGTTGGCCACGATGATGTCCGGGTCGGCCTCCTTGAGGCGCTGGAACAGCTCGTCGTCGTCGGGCCTGTTGCGGATGACGACGGGGACGCCGTGCTCCTCGGCGAGGTCGGCGACGGAGTCGCTCCAGATCTTCTCGTAGGCGTGGTCGCTCTTGGGGTGGGTCACGACCAACACCACGTCGTGCTCGGAGTCCAGGAGAGCTTGCAGGGTGCGATGCCCCCAGGTCTGGTAACCGAACATGACGACCCGCATGGGGTTCCTCCTCAGAAGAGCGAATGACCGCCGCCAAGTAAAGCAAGGCTTACCTAAGGATGCAACGGGCCTTGTTTTCGGGCGTGTTCAGTGCCGCTTTCCCTTCGCCGCCCGATTCGTCCAGTCGACAGGTCGGGGCAAGTCAGGTTAGCTTTACCTAAGTTCGCCCTGGCCGGCGTCAACGGCGGGCTCGGCGTCTCGTACTTTTCCTCCTCGCCTGACAGGCGGCTGTCCCGCACGATGGGAGTGACATGTCTCAGGTTCTTCCTGGCGACGCACCTCTGGTCCATGACCTCATAGGAATCGGCTTCGGGCCGTCCAACGTGGCCATGGCGATCGCGCTCAGCGAGCACAACGCTCGCGTCGGGAGGCAGGAGGCGGTCACTGCTCACTTCTTCGAGCGGCAGCCCAGCTTCGGCTGGCACCGCGGCATGCTCATCGACGACGCCACGATGCAAGTGTCCTTCCTCAAGGACCTGGTGACGCTCCGTAACCCGTCCAGCGAGTACACCTTCCTGCGCTATCTGCAGAGCAAGGGCCGGCTGATCGACTTCGTCAACCACAAGAACCTCTTCCCGCTCCGCGTGGAGTTCCACGACTACTTCGAGTGGGCGGCGGCGAAGGTCGACGACATGGTCTCGTACGGCCACGAGGTCGTCTCCGTAGAGCCCGTCGTCCGCGACGGAGTCGTGGAGTACCTCGACGTCACGGCCCGCTCGGGCTCCGAGACCGTGGTCCACCGCGCCCGGAACCTCGTCATCGGCACGGGACTTCGTCCCCTCATGCCGCAGGGTGTCGAGCGGAGCGACCGCGTGTGGCACAACTCCGACCTGCTCGCCAAGGTGGACGGCCTGGAGGGCACCGACCCGACCCGCTTCATCGTGGTCGGCGCCGGCCAGAGCGCCGCCGAGAACGTGGCGTACCTGCACCGCCGCTTCCCCGACGCCGAGGTCTGCGCCGTCTTCTCCCGCTACGGCTACAGCCCGGCGGACGACAGCAGCTTCGCCAACCGCATCTTCGACCCCGAGGCGGTCGACGAGTACTTCACGGCTCCCGACGACATCAAGCGCCGGCTGATGGACTATCACGGGAACACCAACTACTCGGTCGTGGACATCGACCTGATCGACGATCTCTACCGGGTGGCGTACCAGGAGAAGGTGCTCGGCACCGAGCGGCTGCGCTTCCTCAACATCTCGCGCCTGACCGGCATCGAGGAGACCCCGGACACGGTCCGCGCCACCGTCACCTCCCTGGTCACCGGCGAGGAGAACGTGCTCGACGCCGATGTCGTGGTCCTCGCCACCGGCTACAGCCCCGCCGAGCCCCTGGGCCTCCTCGGGGAGGTCGCGAAGAGCTGCCACCGCGACGAGCAGGGCCGGGTCCGCGTCGAGCGGGACTACCGCATCGCGACCGACCCCGAACTGCGCTGCGGCATCTATCTGCAGGGCGGCACCGAGCACACCCACGGCATCACCTCGTCCCTGCTCTCCAACACCGCGATCAGGGTCGGCGAGATCCTGGACTCGATCCTCGACCGCGGTCCGGAGCCTGCCCAGGACGAGCCGCGCCCGGTCGCCGACGGCATCGGCTCGGTCCGCTGACCTCGGCCTCCTCCCGTCAGGCCGCCCCGTCCCCACCCCCCGTCGCCCCACCGGCTCCACCCGCCCCGGCTGTCTCGTAGCGTCCTCGTACGCGGCGGTCGTGGCACGCACCGTGTAATCCCCGTGAAAGGAACATCTGTGTCCACTGGTACGCGCCCCGCTCTGACGCGGTTCGTCAGACACTTCCCGCAGGTGGCCGTCGCCACCGTCGCCGCGCTCGCGCTGTCCGCCTGTGGGGGCGGCACCGAGAAGACCGAGGCCAAGCCCTCGGGCGAGGCGAGCAGCTCGAAGTCCGCCGCCTTCCCCGTGACGGTGGAGCACAAGTACGGCTCCACCACGATCGACGCGGAGCCGAAGAGGGTCGTCACCCTGGGCCTGTCGGACCAGGACGCGGTTCTGGCGCTCGGGATCAAGCCGGTCGGCGCGGTGGACTGGTTCAAGGAGCAGCCGTACGGCAAGTGGCCGTGGGCGAAGGACAAGTGGGGATCCACGAAGCCCGAGATCGTCGGTGAGCGCGACGAGTACAACATCGAGAAGATCGCGGCGCTGAAGCCCGACCTCGTCATCGCGCAGTACTCGGGGATGAAGAAGGAGCAGTACGACACGCTCTCGAAGTTCACCAAGGTCGTGGCGCAGCCCAAGGGCCTGCCCGACTACGGTGCGTCCTGGCAGGTCATGACGCGGCAGATCGGCAAGTCCCTCGGCAAGGACGCGGAGACCGAGAAGCTGATCTCCGGCATCGACGCGCGCTTCAAGGCGGTGCGCGACAAGCACCCCGAGTTCGCCCAGAAGACCATCGCCGTCGCCGACAGCTTCGAGGCCGGCAAGTACTCCGCCTTCACGAAGACCGACCCGAAGGCGATCTTCTTCAACGAGCTCGGCTTCAAGCTGAAGCCCGAGATCGACACCCTGGCGAAGCCGGGCTGGAACGTCGCCGAACTGAGCGCCGAGAAGCTGAACGTGCTCGACGTCGACCGCCTGGTCTGGGTCACCTCCAGCACCGAGGCCAACGACCGCATCAAGGCCGAGCCGCTCTACAAGAAGCTGAAGGTCAACTCGGAGAAGCGCGACCTGTTCGTGCCCTACCAGGACCCGGACATCGGTGCGGCCTTCTCCTTCAACACCGTCCTGTCGATCCCGTACGCCATCGACGAGGTCGAGCCGCTGATCGCGGCCATCAAGTAAGCGCCGGTCACCGGCGTCCGGCCCGTCCGCCGGCACCCCGCCCGCCCCCCGGCGGCATCCGGCCCGTCCGCCGGCGCCGCAGGGGGCGGGCGGTGCCCTCGCCCTCCGCGCCCCGTTCCCGGCAGCACCGCGCCCCGCCACCGTGACGTACGGCCGGCCCCTCCCCGGCGCGGGCCGGGAGCGGGGCGCACCGGATACACCTCACTGACGCATCACCAGGGAAAGGCCCATTCGAACGATGTTTGACGTCGAGTCGGACCGGACGTCCACCTCCGGCATCCCCGTCACGGGCGGGCAAGCCGGGATCTGGCTCGCCCAGCAGATCGACCCGGAAAGCTCCGCCTACAACATCGTGTTCGCCCTGGACCTGCACGGCGACGCCGACGTCGAGCGCCTCACCGCCGCCGTGCGGCAGGCCGTGGAGGAGGCCGAGAGCCTGCACGTACGCGTCCGCGCGGGAGACGGCGGCCCCCGCCAGACACCCGCTCCCGCGCCGTTCGACATTCCCGTCGTCGACCTGCGCGCCGCCGCCGACCCCGAGCGGGCCGCCGCCGACTGGATGTCCGCCGACCGCGAGCGCCCCATGGATCTCGCCCAGGGCCCCCTCTTCGGCCACGCCGTGCTGCGTCTCGCCGACGACCACGTCGTCTGGTGCCAGCGCTACCACCACATCGTCATCGACGGCATGGGTGTCGCGCTCATCACCCGCCGGGCCGGTGAGCTGTACACCTCTGACGGCGCGGCTCCCGGCGCGCGCGACTGGGCGGTCTCCCGCCTGGTCGACGCCGACAGCGCCTACCGCGCCTCCGCCGCGCACGAGCAGGACCGCGCCTACTGGCTTGCGTGCATGGCCGACCGGCCCGAGCCCGTACGCCTCGTCGAGCGCGCGCCGGTGCCCATGGCCCGGCGGCTACGGCGTACCTCCGAGCTGACCGCCGAGCAGAGCCGGCGGCTCCACGCCGCCGCCGACCGCGCCGGCACCCGGCTGTCCCGCGTGCTCGTCGCCGCCGTGGCCGCCTACCTCCACCGGGTCAGCGGCGAGCAGGACCTCGTCCTCGGCCTGCCGATCGCCGCCCGCCAGGACGCGGTCTCCGCCGAGGTTCCCGGCATGGTCTCCAACATCGTCCCGCTGCGCCTCTCCGTCCGCCCCGGCACCACCGTCGCCGAACTCCTCGACGGTGTACGGCGCGCGGTCGGCGAGGCGGTCGACCACGGGCGCTACCGGGCCGAGGACCTGGCCAGGGAACTGGGCCTGCCCGACGGTGTGCACGAACTCGTCGGACCCACGGTCAACGTCCTCCCGCGCCCGGACGACCTGCGGTTCCGTGATCTCGAGACCGAACTCGAACCGGTCTGGCTCGGCCCGGTCAGCGACCTGGCCCTCAGCTTCGCCGAGTGCGGCGACGGGCTCGGGATCCGCGTCCACCTCGACGCCGACGCCGAGGTCTGCGACGAGGAGACACTGCGGAACCACGAGCGCCGCTTCATCGCCCTCCTCGACGCCGTCGTCGAGGACCTCGACCGCCCGGTCGGCCACATCGAACTGACCTCGGCCCCGGAACGGACCCGGCTGCTCGACGAGTTCGGCGACAAGCCCCGGGAGTCGCCGGAACTCTCCTGGCCCGCCGCCTTCGAGGCCCGGGTCCGCCGCACCCCGGACGCCGTCGCCCTCGTCTGCGAGGACCGGGAACTCACGTACGCCGAGCTGAACGAGGCCGCCAACCGCCTCGCCCGCCTCCTGGCCTCCCGTGGCGTCGTCGCCGAGGACGTCGTCGCCGTGGCCGTCCCGCGCTCCGTCGACCTCGTCGTCTCCCTGCTCGCGGTGATGAAGGCGGGCGCGGCCTACCTGCCGCTGGACGCCGACCACCCGAAGGACCGGATCGCCTACATGCTGGCCGACGCCGGCGCGCGCACGGTCGTCACCACCCGCGAGCTGTCCGACGCGCTGCCCGACGCCCCCGGCGTCACCCATCTGCTCCTCGACGAGCCGTCCCTGACGGCCGAGCGCGACGCCCTCGACGGGGCGGACCTGGGCCTCGACATCGCCCTCGACCGGGCGGCGTACGTCATCTACACCTCGGGCTCGACGGGCCGCCCCAAGGGCGTCGTCGTCTCCCACGACGGCGTCGGCAGCCTCATCGCCACCGCCACCGACCGCATCGGGATCACCGCAGACAGCCGCGTCGTCCAGTTCGCGTCCGTGGGCTTCGACGTGACGGTCTGGGACCTGATCATGTCGCTGTGCGTCGGCGGCCGGATCATCGTGGTCCCCACCGAGCGACGCGTCGCCGGACCCGCGCTCACCGAGTACATCGCCCGCCACGGCGCCACCCACATGATCCTCCCGCCGTCCCTGGTCTCGGCCCTGCCGCAGGACTGCGAACTGCCCGACGGCGCCGTCCTGATCGTCGGCACCGAGGCGGTGCCCAGCGAGCTGATCGCCCGCTGGGCCGGACGGCTCCAGGTCGTCGTCGCGTACGGCCTCACCGAGGCGACCGTCAACTCCACGCTGTGGGTCGCCGCCCCCGACCGGCCCGGCCCCGCGCCGATCGGCGAACCCGACCCCAACACCCGTGCCTACGTGCTCGATTCGGCACTCCGCCTGGTGCCCGTCGGCAGCGAGGGCGAGCTGTACGTCTCCGGCCGCGGCCTCGCACGCGGCTACCTGGGCCGACCGGGGCTCACCTCCGAACGCTTCGTCGCCGACCCGTACGCCACCGAGCCCGGCGCCCGGATGTACCGCACGGGCGACCGCGTCCGCTGGGGCGCCGACGGCAACCTGGAGTTCCTCGGCCGCGCCGACGGCCAGATCAAGATCCGCGGCCACCGCATCGAGCCCGGCGAGATCGAGAGCGCCTTCATGGCCTGCCCGGGCATCGCCCAGGCCGCCGTCCTCGTCCGCGAGGACCACCGGAGCGCCAAGCGGCTCGTCGCCTACCTCGTCGCTGAGGCCGGCAGGGACCCCGAGGCCTCCGTCACCGAGGCGCGCGCCCGGGTCGCCGGGACGCTGCCCGACCACATGGTCCCGTCCGCCGTCGTACGCCTCGACGGGCCGCTGCCGCTGACGCCCAACGGCAAGCTCGACAGCCGCGCCCTGCCCGAGCCCCGGTGGACCGCGACGGCCGGCGGCGACGTGGCCACTACCCCCGCCGAGACCGCGCTCGCCGCGCTCTTCGCCGAGGTGCTCAGCCTTCCCTCGGTCGGCGTCCACGACAGCTTCTTCGAACTGGGCGGCGACAGCATCGTCGCGATCCAGCTCGTCAACCGCGCCCGCGAGGCCGGGCTCGCGATCACCCCGCGTGACGTCTTCCGGCAGCGGACCGTGGCGGCGCTCGCCAGGACCGCCGCACCGCTCACCGCCGACGCGTCCCCCGAGAAGCCCCGGACGGTGGAGCTCGACGAGGACGCGCTGCCCGTCTCCCCGCTCCAGGAAGGTTTCTTCTTCCACGCGGAGTTCGACCGGGACTCCGCCGACCTCTATGTCGTCCAGGAACTCCTCGACCTCGCGGGCACCGTCGACCCGGACCGGCTCCGGCGGTCGCTCCAACTGCTCCTCGACCGGCACGCGCTGCTGCGCGCCTCCTTCCGCCAGCTTCCCGGCGGCGAGGTCGTCCAACGGATCGCCGACGGCACCGACCTTCCGTGGCGCGAGGCCGACACCGCCAACACCTCGTTGGACGGCATCCTGCGGCAGGACCGCGCCGAGGGTTTCGACCTCGCCCGGCCGCCGCTGATGCGGGCCACCCTGATCCGCGACGGGCAGCGCCACCGGCTGCTGCTCACGCTGCACCACATCATCGCCGACGGCTGGTCGGTCGCCGTCCTGCTGCGTGAACTGACCGCCGCCTACCAGGGCGAGGCCCTTCCCGAGGCGCCCGCCCCGCGGGCGTACCTGGCCTGGCTCGCGAGCCGGGACCTCGACGCCGCCCGCGACGCGTGGCACCACGCCCTGGCCGGTCTGGACGGCCCGACCCGGCTGCCCGCCCTCGCCTCCGCCACGGGCGACCACCAGGCCGCGCCGGTCGCCGGGCCCGAGCACGTCGACGTCCGGCTGTCCGAGTCGCTCACCGCCGAACTCACGGCCGGCGCCCGCAGCCACGGGCTCACCCTCAGCACCGTCCTGAACGGCAGCTGGGCGCTGCTCCTCGGCGGTCTGACCGGCAGCCAGGACGTCGTGTTCGGCACCACCGTCTCCGGACGCACGACCGAGGTCAGAGGCCTGGACTCGGCCGTCGGCCTGTTCATCAACACCGTCCCGGCCCGCGTCACCCTGCACGGCGGCGAGTCGCTCGCCGAGCTGCTGCGGCGCGTCCAGGACGAGCACGCGGCCCTCCTGGACCACCAGCACCTCGGACTCGCCGAGATCCAGCGGCTCGCGGGCGGCGGGGAACTCTTCGACACGCTCGTGGTGTTCGAGAACTTCCCCTCCGGCGACCTGCCCACCGGACAGGACACCGCCCGAGACCCTGCACAGGCCCAGGAGACGCTGCGTGTCACCGGCGCCGAGGTCTTCGACGCGGTGCACTACCCGCTCGCCCTGATCGTCGAGCACGACGGCGACCACCTCTCGCTGCGGTTCAAGTACGACGCGGCCCGGCTCGACCAGCTGACCGTGGCGGTCGTGGCCCACCGGTTCGAGGCCCTGCTGCGGACGCTCGTCGACGACCCGTCCCGCCCGGTCGCCCGCGTTGGGACGCTCTCCGACCGCGAGCGGGAGCGCATCACCGCTCTCAACGACACGGCCCACCCGCTGCCCGACGCGGACGCCACCCTCGCCTCCCTCTTCGCCGCACAGGTGGCACGGACGCCCGACGCCCCCGCCGTCGTCTTCGAGGGCACCACCCTGTCCTACGCCGAACTCGACCGGCGCGCCGAGGCGCTGGCCCGGCGGCTGCGGGCCCGGGGCGCCGGCCCCGAGCGGTTCGTCGGGGTCGCCGTGCCCCGCTCCGCCGAGCTCATGGTGGCGCTGCTCGGCGTCCACAAGGCGGGCGCCGCCTACCTTCCCCTCGACCTCGACTACCCCGCCGACCGGGTGGCGTTCATGCTCGCCGACTCGGGGGCCCGTACGGTCGTGACCACCGGCGACGCGGCCGGGCGGCTGCCCGATGTACCCGGGCTCGCACACGTCCTGGTGGACGGTGACGAGGACGCGGCCGACACGCCGGCCGCCCCCGCGGGACCCGACCACCCCGCGTACCTCATCTACACCTCGGGCTCCACCGGCCGTCCCAAGGGCGTCGCCGTCACACACCGCGCGATCGTCAACCGACTCGCCTGGATGCAGCACGAGTACGGACTCACCGTCCACGACCGCGTGCTCCAGAAGACCCCGTCCAGCTTCGACGTGTCCGTCTGGGAGTTCTTCTGGGCCCTGGTCGAAGGCGCTGCCGTCGTCCTCGCCCGGCCCGACGGACACCGCGACCCGGCGTACCTCGCCGAGCTGATCCGGACCGAGCGCATCACGACGACGCACTTCGTGCCGTCGATGCTGGCCGCGTTCGTCCAGGTCATGGAGGCCGCCCCGGGCGCCCCCGCCTGGGCCACCAGCCTGCGCCGCGTGTTCTGCAGTGGCGAGGCCCTCACCGGCCCCGACGCCCGTCGCTGGGCGGAGCTGACCTCCCGCCGAGGCCATGGCCCCGTGCCGCTGCACAACCTCTACGGCCCCACCGAGGCCGCCGTCGACGTCACGTACTTCCCGTACGAGGGTGGCGACGAGCTCGCCGTCCCGATCGGCCGCCCCGTCTGGAACACACGCCTCCACGTCCTCGACGCCTTCCTGCGCCCCGTCCCGGACGGTGTGCCCGGTGAGTTGTACCTCGCCGGCGTCCAGCTGGCCCGCGGCTACCACGACCGGCACGGACTGACCGCCGAGCGGTTCGTCGCCGATCCGTTCGGGGAGCCCGGCGCCCGGATGTACCGGACCGGCGACCTGGTCAGCAGGCGCGCCGACGGCGCCGTCGAGTACCTCGGCCGCACCGACCGCCAGGTCAAGGTGCGCGGCAACCGTGTCGAGCTGGGCGAGATCGAGGCCGCCCTGGCCGCCCTCCCGGGTGTGGCCCGGGCCGCCGTCGTCGTCCGCGAGGGAACGCTCCTCGGCTACGCGGTCCCGGCTCCCGGCGGCGCCGCCCCGGACGGCGAGGCCCTCCACGCGGCGCTCGCCGACGCGTTGCCCGCGGCGATGGTGCCGACGGCCGTCGTGGCCCTCGACGAGCTGCCGCTGACGCCCAGCGGCAAGCTCGACCAGAACGCCCTGCCCTCGCCGTCCGTCGCCCCCCGGGCCGGCGGTCGCGCGCCGCGCGACGAGCGCGAGCGCGCCCTCTGCGAGATCTTCACCGATGTCCTCGGCATGGCCGGGATCGGTGCCGACGACGACTTCTTCGTACTCGGCGGCGACAGTCTCACCTCTATCGCCGTCGCCACCCGGGCCCGTGAAAGGGGACTGACCATCAGCCCGCGCGATGTGTTCGAGCACCGCACGCCCGCCGCGCTTGCCGCGACGGCCGCGACCGTGCCGGACGAACCCGCCGTCGAGGCCGCTGCCGAAGCGCCCGCCGCCGGGGTGACCGTGTCCGCCACCGACGCCGGACAGGCCGCCGCCGCGCTCCAGGCGATGCTCGCCGCACAGCAGCAGTCCGGCGCGGCCGTCGACCCGGCCCTCCAGGCACTGCTCGACCAGCTCACCGCCGCCGCCCCGGCGGAGCCCCCGGCCCCGGCCCCGCTCGGCGGCCTCGAACCGACCGCCGAGGAGACCGCACGCATCGAGGCCGTCGCGGGCCTCCCGGTCGCCGACGTCTGGCCGCTCTCCCCGCTCCAGGAGGGCATGTACTTCCACGCCACCTACGACACCGGTGACGCCCTCGACGTCTACCTGTCGCAGGAGACCCTGGACTTCGACCGCCCCCTGGACGCCGACCGGCTGCGCGCCGCCTGCCGGGCACTCCTGGAGCGCAACGCGAGCCTGCGCGCCGGGTTCACCAGCGACGGCCTGCCCCGGCCCGTCCAGTTCATCGCCGACGGCGCCGAGATCCCGCTGACCGAGACCGACCTGTCCGCGCTGCCCGCCGACGAGCGGCGCGCCCGCGTGGACGCGCTCCTCGCCGCCGACCGCCGGCAGCGCTTCGACCTGTCCGCGCCGCCGCTCTGCCGCCTCCAGCTGATCCGGCTCGGCGACGGCCGCGACCGGCTCGTCGTCACCCACCACCTCATCGTGTGGGACGGCTGGTCCGCCTGGCTGTTCCTGGAGGAGCTGTTCACGCTGTACGAGCGGGCCGGCGACACCACCGGTCTGCCCGCCCCCGGCTCGTACCGCGACTACCTGGCCTGGCTGGACCGGCAGGACACGGACCAGGCCCTCGACGCCTGGCGCGGCGCGCTCTCCGGCTTCGACGAGCCGACCCTCGTGGCGCCGACCGGCCGCGACGCGGGCCCGGTCATCCCGGCCGACTTCGACGCCGTCCTGACCGAGGAGACCAGCGACCGGCTCCGCGCCCTGGCCCGCCGGCACGGCCTCACCCTGAACACGGTGCTCAACGCGGCCTGGGGCCTGGTCCTCTCGGCGATGACGGGCCGCGGCGACGTCGCCTTCGGCACCGCGGTCGCCGGACGCCCCGCGGACGTGCCGGACGTCGCCGGCATCATCGGCATGTTCCTCAACACCATTCCGGCACGCGTCGCGTTCGCGCCCGACGAGCCGCTGCTCGACCTGCTGCGCAGCATGCAGTCCGAGCGGGCCGGCGTCATGCCGTACGAGTACGTCGGGCTCGGCACCCTCCAGCAGGAGACCGGCCACCGCCGCCTGTTCGACACCCTCTTCGTGCTCCGCTCCGCCGACGGCGAGGACCGTGCCGCGGCGCTCCGGCAGCGGCACGGCATCACCGACGTCTCCAACGTCGACGGCACCCACTTCCCGCTCACCCTGATCGTCACGCCCGAGACCCGGCTGCGGGTCACCCTGGCGGCGCGGCCCGACCTGTTCGAGGCGGAGGCCGCGACCACGATCCTCGGCCGGTTCACGACCGTCCTGGAGCGGCTCGTCGAGCTCCTCGCCGCCCCGGACGCCGTCTCCGCGCTCACCGTCGGCGTGGACCTGCTGCTGCCGCCGGAGCGCGCCGCCCTCGCGGCCGAGCGGGCCGGCAGCCGCGAGCCCGTGCCGAACGAGACCATCGCCGACATGCTGACGGCCCAGGTCGCCCGTACCCCCGACGCGGTCGCGCTCGTCTTCGGCGAACACGCCCTCACGTACGCCGAACTGGACGCGCACATCAACCGGATCGCCCGGCTGCTGCTCGCCCGGGGAGCCGGCCCGGAGAAGGTCGTGGCACTCGCACTGCCGCGCTCCATCGACATGGTCGCCGCCCTCTTCGCCGTGCTGCGCACCGGCGCCGCGTACCTGCCTCTCGACCTGGACCACCCGGCCGACCGGCTGCGGCTGATGGTCGAGGACACCGGACCCCTGTGCCTGGTCTCCACCACGGCCGTCGCCCCGACCCTCCGGGGGCCCCAGGGCGCCGTCGCCCCCGAACTCCTGCTGGACGACGAGGCCCTGGCCGCCGAACTGGCCGCCCTGCCCGGCGAGGAGATCACCGACGCCGAGCGGCCCGCCTTCGCCCACGACATCCCGGACCGGCTCGAACACCCGGCGTACGTCATCTACACCTCCGGCTCCACCGGCCGGCCCAAGGGCGTCGTCACCCCCTACCGGGGTCTGACGAACATGCAGCTCAACCACCAGAAGGAGATCTTCGACCCGGCGATCGCCTCGGCCGGCGGACGGCGACTGCGCATCGCGCACACCGTCTCCTTCGCCTTCGACATGTCCTGGGAGGAGCTGCTCTGGCTCGTCGAGGGCCACGAGGTCCACGTCTGCGACGAGGAGCTGCGCCGCGACGCCGAGGCACTGGTCGCCTACTGCGACCGGCACCAGGTCGACGTGGTCAACGTGACCCCCACCTACGCCCAGCTGCTCATCGAGGAGGGACTCCTCGACCGCGACGAGACGACCGGAAAGCACCGCCCGGCGCTGGTCCTGCTCGGCGGCGAGGCCGTGTCCGACACCGTGTGGAGCACGCTGCGCCGCACCGAGGGCACCTACGGCTACAACCTGTACGGGCCGACCGAATACACCATCAACACCCTCGGCGCCTCCACCACGGACAGCGCGACCCCCACGGTCGGCATGCCCATCCGCAACACCCGCGCCCACGTCCTGGACTCCATGCTGCGCCCGGTCCCGCCCGGCTGCCCCGGCGAGCTGTACATCGCCGGCACGGGCCTGGCCCGCGGCTACCACGACCGCCCCGGCCTCACCGCCGAGCGGTTCGTCGCCGACCCCTTCGGCGAGCCGGGCGAGCGGATGTACCGCACCGGTGACCTCGTACGGCAGCGGCCCGACGGGCTGCTCGACTTCCTCGGCCGCACCGACGACCAGGTGAAGATCCGCGGCTACCGGATCGAACTCGGCGAGATCTCCACGGCCCTCTCCTCGCACCCCGAGGTCGCCCACGCCGCCGTCGTCGTCAACGAGAGCACCGGCACCAAGCGTCTCGTCGGCTACTTCGCACCGGAGGACGGCACGGAGCCCGGCGAGGACCTGCTCCAGCGGCTGCGCGACCACCTGAAGGCCGTGCTGCCCGACTACATGGTCCCCTCCGCGCTCGTCCCCGTGGACACCCTTCCGCTCACCGTCAACGGCAAGCTCGACGTACGAGCCCTGCCCGCGCCGGACTTCGCCGGAACCGGCACGAGCCGCGCCCCCCGCACACCACGGGAGGAGACGCTCTGCACGCTCTTCGCCGAGGTGCTGGGCCTGCCGGAAGGCAGCGTCGGCATCGACAGCGACTTCTTCGAGCTGGGCGGCCACTCGCTGCTCGCCACCCGCCTCGTCAGCCGGGCCCGTACCGCCCTGGACGCCGAACTCGCCATCCGTGACCTCTTCGAGGCACCCACCGTGGCCGAACTGGTCGAGCGCGCGGACCGCTCCGGCGGCGCCGCCCGACCTGCGCTGACCGCGGGGCAGCGCCCCGACGAGCTGCCGCTCTCGCACGCCCAGCAGCGGCTCTGGGTCATCCAGCAGATCGAATGCACCTCGGCCGCGTACAACTTCCCGCTGGTCATGCGGCTGCGCGGCGCCCTCGACGTCGACGCGTGGGGGACGGCGCTCGCCGACGTGACCGCCCGGCACGAAGCCCTGCGCACGGTGTTCGTGGAGCACGAGGGCCAGGCCGTCCAGCGCGTGCTGCCCGCCGACGAGGCCCGGCCCGTGGTGGAGCGGCTGCGAGGAACCGAGGACGAGGTCCCCGACCTCGTCGAGGCCGCCGTCAACCGGCCCTTCGACCTCGCGACCGAACTGCCGCTGCGCGCCACGGTCGTGGAGCTGGCGCCGGAGGACCACGTCGTCGTCCTGCTGCTCCACCACATCACCACCGACGAGTGGTCGGACCGACCCTTCCTGCGCGACCTGGCCACCGCCTACGCGGCCCGCGTCGCGGGCGCGGCCCCGCAGTGGGAACCGCTTCCCGTCCAGTACGCCGACTACGCCCTCTGGCAGCAGCGGCTGCTCGGCGACCCGGCGGAGGCGGACAGCCTGGCCGCCCGGCAGCTGGAGTACTGGCGCACGACCCTGGACGGCGCCCCCGAAGAGCTGGAACTGCCCACGGACCGGCCCCGGCCGGCCCGGCCGGCCTTCTCCGGCGCCGAGCTGGACATCGCCTTCGACGCCGATGTCCACGAGGGCCTGAAGCGGCTCGCTCGCGAGTCCGGCGCCAGCATGTTCATGGTCGTCCACGCGGCCGTGGCCGCCCTGCTGCACCGCATGGGCGCCGGTACGGACATCCCCCTCGGCTCGCCCATCGCGGGGCGCGGTGACGAAGCCCTCGACGACCTGGTCGGCTTCTTCGTCAACACGCTGGTGCTGCGCACCGACCTGAGCGGCGACCCGAGCTTCACGGAACTCCTCGCCCGGGTCCGGGAGACCGACCTGGCCGCCTTCTCGCACGCGGACGTTCCGTTCGAGTCGGTGGTGGAGAAGCTCAACCCGACCCGCTCCCTCTCCCGGAACCCGCTCTTCCAGGTGATGGTCGGCTACCACGCCCGCACGGGCGACGGACTGGAACTGTCCGGCCTCAGCGCCGACCACGTCCCCTTCCGTATCCGCTCGGCCAAGTTCGACCTCGTGTTCAGCTTCACCGAGCACACACCGGCCGACGGCGGCACGGGCTCGCTCGGCTGCCGGCTGGAGTTCGCCACCGAGCTCTTCGACCACACCACCGCCGAGCGCCTCGGCGATCGCCTCCGGGCGCTCGTCGCGGCCCTCGTCGCCGCGCCCGAGCAGCCCGTCTCGCGGGCGGAGATCCTCCGCGACGACGAGCGGCAGCTGGTCCTGGAAGGCTTCAACGGCACGGCACGCCAGGTCGACGAGGAGTCCTTCCCGGCGCTGTTCGCACGGCGGCTCGCCGAGCGCCCCGACGCGGTCGCCGTCGTCGACCGCGCCCGGTCCGTGACGTACGCGGAGCTCGACGCCCGCGCCAACCGCCTCGCCCGACTCCTCGCGGCGCGCGGAGTCGGTGCCGAGGGCGTCGTCGGCGTGGCCGTGCCCCGCTCCGTCGACATGGTCGCCACGGTCCTTGCCGCGCTGAAGCTGGGCGCCGCGTTCCTGCCCCTCGACCTGGTCCACCCGGCCGACCGGCTGACGTACATGATCGAGGACTCGCGGGCGGCGCTCGTGGTCGGCACCGAGCCGGTCGCGGGCAAGATCCCCGAGGTGGCGGGCGTGCCGGTGGTGCTGCTCGACGAGCCGTCGGTGGCCGCCGAGCTGGAGACCCTGCCGGAGACCGCTCTCGACGGGAAGCCGGTCCTCCTGGACCAGGCCGCGTACGTCATCTACACCTCCGGCTCCACCGGCCGCCCCAAGGGTGTCGTCGTCCCGCACGAGGGCATCTCCAGCCTCGTCGCCACCGCCGTCGACCGCATGGGCCTGGAGCACGACAGCCATGTTCTGCAGTTCGCGTCGATCGGCTTCGACGTCTTCGCCTTCGAACTGGCGATGGCGCTCTGCCACGGCGGCCGGCTCGTCCTCGTCACCGACGAGGCGCGGGTCGCGGGACCGGCGCTCACCGACTTCCTCGCGGAGCAGCGGATCACCCACATGATCCTGCCCCCGTCCCTCGTCTCGGCCCTGCCGCCCGGCTGCGAGCTGCCCGAAGGATCGACCGTCCTGGTCGGGACGGAGACCGTGCCGCCGGACGTCTTCGAACGGTTCGGCGCCACGGCCCACCTGATCTGCGCCTACGGACTCACCGAGGCGACGGTCAACTCCACGCTGTGGCCCTCGCGCGAGCACGGGGGCCGCCCGTCCGGCCGGGTGCCCATCGGCCGGCCCGACCCGAACACCCGCTGCTACGTCCTGGACGAGCACCTGCGGCCCGTCCCGCCGGGCGTCGTCGGCGAGCTGTACGTCGCCGGACGCGGCCTCGCCCGCGGCTACCTCGGCAAGACCGCGCTGACCTCCGAGCGGTTCGTCGCCGACCCGTACGGCCCGCCCGGCAGCCGGATGTACCGCACCGGCGACCGCGCCCGCTGGCGGGCGGACGGCAACCTCGACTTCCTCGGGCGCGTCGACACCCAGGTCAAGGTCCGCGGCTTCCGTATCGAGCTGGGCGAGATCGAGGCCGCCCTCGCCGGTCACCCCTCGGTCGCCCAGGCAGCCGTGCTGCCCGACCGCGCCGGCGACATCGTCCGACTCGTCGGCTACGCCGTCCCCGAGGCGGGGGAGTCCGTGGAGCTCGACCCGCAGGAGCTGCGCGCCCACGTCGCCGGGCTGCTGCCCGAGTACATGGTCCCCGCGCTCGTCGTGCCGCTGGACGGCCCGCTGCCGCTGACCCCCAACGGCAAGCTGGACCGCAAGGCGCTACCCGTGCCGGACTGGGCGGCGATGACCGGCGACGCGCTGCCGGCCAACGAGACACAGGCCAGGCTCGCGGCGCTGTTCGGCGAGATCCTCAAGCTGGAGCGGGTCGGCGTCCACGACAACTTCTTCGCGCTCGGCGGCCACTCCATGGCCTCCATGCGGCTCCTCGGCCGTATCCGCGCCGAGTTCGGCGTCGAACTGAGCATCAGGGACGTCTTCGACGCGCTGACCGTCGCCGGCATCGAGGGCAAGCTCAAGGGCGCGTCGACGGCCCGCCCGGCACTGCGCCCGGCCCAGGCCCGTCCGGAGCCGCTCCTCGCCGCCCCCGTCCAGCGCTGGCAGTGGGACGCCTACCTGCGTACGCCCCGCTTCGACCACGCGCTGGTGCTGCGCTCGCCCGGAGGCCTGGACGCGGACGTGCTGTCGGCGGCGCTCGCCGACGTGGCGGCCCGTCACGAGCCCCTGCGCACGGCCTTCACGGAGCACGACCGCGCGCTCCACCACCGGCCCGTCCAGCCCCCGGTCCTCGTCCTCGAGGAGTCCGCGGACCTGGAGGCGCGCCTGACCGAACTGGCCGCCGGAGCACCGGAGCCGGACCGTGCGGCACCGCTCGGCGCCCGCCTGCTGACGGCGGCCACCGGCGAGCAGGCGCTGCTCCTGACCATGCACTACCTGGCGGTGGACGAATGGTCGGTCGTCCCGCTCTTCCGTGACCTGACGGTGGCCTACGCGGCGCGTACGGAGGGCCGCGCGCCCGAGTGGCGGCCGCTGCCGGTCTCGTACGCCGACTACGCCCAGTGGGCCCGCGAGGTCCTGGGCGACCTGGACGACCCGGACAGCCGAGGCGGCCGGCAGCTGGCCTACTGGCGCGAGACGTTGAAGGACGCACCCACCGAGCTGGCCCTCCCGGCGGACGGCCCGCGCTCGTCCACGCCGGGCGCGGACCACGTGGGCTTCGTCCTCGACGAGCGGCTGCACGCGGCCGTGGACGACCTGGCCCGGGCGACCGGCACCAGCATGTTCATGGTGCTGCACTCGGCCCTGGCGGCGCTGCTGACCGCCCACGGCGCGGGCACGGACCTGCCCATCGGCACGATGGTCGCCGGCCGTACCGACGACCAACTGGCCGATCTGGTGGGCTGCTTCTTCAACACGGTCGTGCTGCGCACCGACACCGCCGGCGACCCGACGTTCGCGGAACTGCTGTCCCGCGTACGGGAGACCACGCTCGGCGCCCTCGACCGGCAGGACGTCCCGTTCGAGGAGGTCGTCCGGGCGACCGGACTGCCCCAGGAGGGCCCGCAGGTCATGGTGATCCACCATGAGCAGGCGGACCTGGAACAGTTGGAGGGCGGGGTCGGATCCCTCGACGCCGTGCCGACCGGCTCGACCAGGGCGCGGCTGACCCTCAGTTTCTACGAGCCTCGGGGCGACGGGCCGGTCCACTGCGGCCTGATCCACGCCACCGACCTGTTCGGCACAGCCAAGGCACGGCGACTCGCCGACGAACTTCAGAGGCTGCTGCACGCCGTGGCAGCCGATCCAGGACCGCCGCTCTCAGAGCTGTTCACCGCCATGACCGCGCGTTCGACAAGGAGTGACGACGCATGAGCACCAACCCGTTCGAGGACCCGCAGGGCCGCTTCCTGGTCCTCGTCAACGACGAGAACCAGCACTCGCTGTGGCCCTCCTTCGCCGAGGTTCCCGCCGGTTGGCGCACCGCCTTCGGCGAGGAGACGCGCGAGGCGTGCCTCGCGTACGTCGAGGAACACTGGACGGACCTCCGCCCGGCGAGCCTCGCCGCCCGGCGGGCCTGACGCATCCGCCTGAACGCCGCCGCCCGTGGAGACCTCTCCACGGGCGGCGGCGTTCGTGTGCGGGGTCTCGCCCGCGTGGCCCGGGCCGACCCCGCCGCCGGCACGGCCCGCACGGGCGCGCACGCCGCCCACCCCGGGCCCCGGCGCAGACTCCGGGCCCCCGTCACAGCCCCCTGGCGAGCCGACCGACGCGGCCCCCGGCTGCGGCCCGGGACACGGCCGCCCGCATTGCGGGGTACGCACCCGCACGGGCTCCCCGTGGCACCGCGGCGCGCGGGTGCGGGCCCACGCACGGCCCCCGGCGACGCCGGCGCCTCACGGACACGGGCGTGCACAGGCTCCGCAGGGCCACCGGCCCGGCTGCCGCTCGCGCTTCGCGGGTAAGGCCACGGCCCTGCGTGGCCACGGGCGGGACGGCGCCTGCGTCTCGCGTGTGCGGCCGCGCGGCCCGTGCCCGGCCGGCGTCGGCGCCTCACGGGCGCGGGCCCGCGTGCCACCGGCCCGGCTGACGCTCGCGCTTCGCCGGTTCGGCGGCGCCGGATCGGCGGCCCCGGGGCCCGTTTGCGGTGACGAAAAGGCTCCCGCCCCGGAAACCGGGGCGGGAGCCTTTTCGGGCGACGCGCGGCAGCGTTACGCCGGGACCGCCGGCTCGCGGCGGCTGTCGGACCAGGCCGACCAGAGTTCGGCGTACCGGCCGCCCGCCGCGACGAGTTCCTCGTGCGTGCCGGTCTCCACGACGCGGCCCTGGTCCAGGACGACGACACGGTCCGCGGTCGCCGCCTGGGGGAGGCGGTGGGCCACCATCAGGCCCGTACGGCCCTCCAGGGCGCGCAGCGCGGCCGACTCGAGGACGCGGGCTCCCGCGCTTCCGGCGTCGGCGGTGGCCTCGTCGAGGATCGCGACGGGCGGGTCGGTGAGGACCAGCCGGGCCAGGGCCAGGTGCTGGGCCTGGGTCACCGTGAGGCGGTGACCGCCCTCGCCCACGACCGTGGCCAGCCCCTCCGGCAGCCCGTCGACCCACTCCAGCGCGTCGACATGGGCCAGCGCGGCGCGCAGCTCCTCGTCCGTCGCCCCGGGGCGCGCGAGCCGCAGGTCCTCGGAGAGCGGTCCGGCGAAGACGTGGACCTCCTGGCTGATCAGGGTGACCGCCCGCCGGACCCCGGCCGGGCCCAGCTCCCGGGAGTCCACGCCGCCGAGCGAGATCGCTCCGGTCGACGGGTCGTGCACGCCCGCGATCAACTTCGCCAGCGTCGTCTTGCCCGCGCCGCTCGCGCCGACCAGAGCCACGCGTTCGCCGTCCCGGACCTCCAGGTCCACCGCGGTGAGGACCGGATGGCCGTCCACGTACGCGTGGCCGAGGTTCGTCACCTTGACCGAGCCGTCCACCGGTACGGCGGCCCGCTCGTCGGTCTCCCGCTCGGCCGGGAGGCTCGACACGCCGACCAGGCGGGCGAGGCCGGCCCCCGCGGACTGGGCGTCGTCGATGAGGAAGAGCGCGGCGTTGATGGGGTTGAACAGGCCGTGGAAGTAGAGCGCCGCCGCCGTCGCCGTACCGATGCTCACCGAGCCGCTGTCGACCAGGAAGAAGCCGGTGAGGAGGATGGACGTCATGCCGATGAACTCGGCGATGTTGAGCCGGGAGAAGAAGCCCGAGACCAGGCGCATTCCGCGCGCAGCCAGGTCGACCGCCGTCTGGGACCGCTGCTCCAGGAGTTCGGCGTGCCGGTCGTTGAGCCGGAACGCGCGTACGGTACGGACGCCGCCGATGCTGTCGAGCAACTGGTGCTGCAGGGCGCCGGTCGCCACCCGGTGCTCGCCGTAGATGCTCGCTGCGCGCGGGATGTACCAGCGCACCGTGAGGACATGGACCGGGACGGCCACCAGCACGGCGAGAAGGAAGCGCCAGTCGAGGACGGTGAGACCCACCAGCGTCAGGATGATGGTGAGGAAGGCGCCGGCGAACTCGGGAAGGGCCTGCCGCACCGCCCTCGCGATCAGTGTGACGTCCCCCGTCACCCGCGCGGTGAGGTCGCCCGACCCGGCCTGCTCGACCCGTTCGAGCGGCAGCCGCAGCGCCCGCGCGATGAACCGTTCCCGCAGGTCCGCCAGGACCGTCTCGCCGAGCCTGGCCACGAGGGACTTGCCGATCGCGGTCGCGACACCCCGGGCGACGGCGACCGCGAGGAGGAGCACCATCGGCACGGTCAGCGCGGACGCGCCGCTCTTGTCCACGACCAGGTCCACGATCCGGCCGAGCAGGGGCGCGGTGAGCAGCCCGATGGCCGTGCCCACGACCAGGACGGTCACCGAGCCCACCGCGAGGAGCCGGTGACGGCGCAGCAGCTCGCGGACGACGGCGAGGGTCTGGGCGCCGGTGGCGGTGGGCAGGAGCTCGCGTTCGGGTGTGCCGGGTCCGCTCATCGTCCGTCCTTCGTCCTGCGGGTCTCGGTCGTGCGCGTCGCGGCCCTGCGGGTCCTGCGCGTCTCGGTCCTGCGTGGCCGTCATGCGAGCACCGCCGTGCGGTACGTCTCGTGGGCGGCGACCAGCTCCGGGTGGCTGCCCTCGGCGGCCACCCGGCCGTCGTCGAGCATGACCACCACGTCCGTCCCGGCGAGCAGCGCGGGGCTCGTGGTGACCAGGACCGTGGTGCGGCCGCGGCGCAGGTCCCGCAGGCGGCCGGCGATGCGGGCCTCGGTGACGGTGTCCACGGCCGTGGTCGGGTCGTGGACGACGAGGACCGGCGGGTCGGCGGCCAGGGCCCGGGCGAGCGCGACCCGCTGGCGCTGGCCGCCGGAGAGCGACTTGCCGCGCTCGGTGAGGACGGTGTCCACACCGTCGGGCAGGGCCTCGGCGACGTCGTCCGCGGCCGAGGCGGCGAGCGCCGGGCCCACGTCCCCGCCGTCGGGCCCCGCCCCGGCCCGTACGTTGGCGAGGAGGCTGTCCTCGAACAGGTCGGCGTCGTGGTGGGCGACCAGGATCGCGCGGCGGGCGTCGTCGGGGCCGAGGTCCCTCAGCGGTACGCCGTCGAGCTCGACGCTCCCTTCGGCGGGGTCGAGTTCGCGGCCCAGGCAGAGCAGCAGGTCGTTCGCGGCGGCCGCGTCACGGGCGACCACACCGACGAGGCTGCCGGGCGCGATGTCGAGGTCGACACCGCGCAGCGCGCCCTGGGTGACCCCCCGGAGGCGCAGCCGCCCGGTGACCGGGTCGGGCAGCGTGGCCGTGCCCGCCGGGACGGCGGGAGGCGAGGCGAGGACCTCGGCGATCCGCTCGGCGGAAGCCCGGCCCTGGGCGAACTCGCCGTTGACGTAGGTGAGGAGCTGGAAGGGGCCGAGGAGGTACTGGGCGAGGCCGACGGCCGCCACCAGTTCCCCGACGCTGATCGTGCCGCTCATCGCGAGATGCGCGCCGACGAGTCCGATGACCGCGATGAAGATGCCCGTCAGGGCGAGGATCGCGCCGTCGTGCCACGCGCGGCTCGTCGCGGCCCGCAGGGCGGAGGCCAGCGAGCTGCGGCTCGTCTCCCGGTACCGGGAGACCGCCGCCGCCTCGGCCCCGATGCCCTTCAGCACGCGCAGACCGGCGACCAGGTCCGCGGCGACCCCGGACGCGTGGGCGGCGTGCTCCTGCTCCGCCTCGCTGCGCCGCTCGAGCGGGCGGCTGATGACATGGCCGAGCCAGAGCAGCGGCGGGACCCCGAGGAGGACCAGCAGGCCGAGCGGTACGGAGATACGGAGCAGCGCCACCGCGCTGATCGCGAGTCCGGCGACGGCGGACAGGGTGTACGGGAGTGCGGCGGCGACCGAGCCGACGCGCTTGGCGTCACCGGTCGCGACGGCGGTCAACGCGCCGGGCAGCCGCCCGCTGTCGGCGCCGCCACGCGGGTCGAGCACCCGGGCGGCGAGGTCCTGCCGGATCCGGTGCGCGGCAGACTCGCCCGCGCCCTCGGCGAGCCGCGCCGAGTTCCGGTAGCAGGTGGACAGAACGAGGAAGAGGCCGGCGAGCACCAGCAGCCACCGCAGGAGTGCGCCGGAGGAACCGGTCGCCACCGCCTCGTCGATGACCAGACCGACGACGACCGGGACGAGAGCCTCGCACGCCTGATGCGCCATGCCGAGGAGCGAGGCTCCGGTGACACGGCGCCGTTGATCGGCGAGTGCTCTACGGAGGACGAAGCCTCCCGTTGGTCCTCCAGCGGGCATGCGACGCCTCCACAGAAACAGAGCTCGATAGTTAGGTAAGGCTACCTTAAACATCGCTGCTGCCAAGGGTGCCGGGGGCTCTCGCGGCGGCCGTGCGTGCGGCTGAAGTGGCGTGCGATGCCGCCACGTTGACCAGTTCGCGGCGTACGGTTAGGCTCACCTAAGTTCGATCGGTGGGGTGCCATGCCGTCTGCCCACCACCGTGCTCCACGCTTCGCGCCGCCCGCGGGGCGCTCGATTCCGCCGCCAGGGGAGTGGTCGTTGTCCGTCGAAACCCGGGCGGCGCCCGGAAGCGAGACCGTGGGACCCGCCGAACCCGGCGTGCCCACGGCACGTCCGGCCACGGTGGCGCTGCGGAGCCTCGGGCTCCTCGTGGCGCTCGGCGCACTGGTCCTCATCTCGCTGCTCAGTGTCTGGGTCGGCACCCGCGGGATCCCGTTCGCCGCGACCTGGGACCTCCTCTGGACACCTGACGGCTCGGAAGCCGCCGTCATCATCCACGATTACCGGATCCCCCGGACCCTCCTCGGCCTTCTCGTCGGCGTGGCCCTCGGACTCTCCGGCGCCCTGATGCAGGCGCTGACCCGTAACCCGCTCGCCGACCCCGGACTCCTCGGCGTGAACCTGGGTGCCTCCGCCGGCGTCGTCGTGGCCATCGCCTTCCTGGGTGTCGCCGCGCCGCTCGGATACCTGTGGTTCGCCCTCGCCGGCGCCGCCGCCGCGTCGGTGGGTGTCTACCTCCTCGGCTCCTCGGGGCGGAAGCTGGCAACTCCCGACCGGCTCGTCGTCGCGGGAGCGGCGGTCACCGCCGTGCTGTACGCCTTCAACTGGGCCGTCCTGCTCTTCGACCCGGAGGCGTTCGACCAGTTCCGCTTCTGGACCGTGGGATCCCTCGCGGGCCGCTACTACGACATCGTGCTGCTCGTCCTGCCGTTCGTCGTCGTCGGGCTGATCGTCGCCTTCCTGCTGGCCCCGTCCCTCAACGCCCTGGCCATGGGCGACCAGATGGGCCGCTCCCTCGGCGTCCACGTCGGCCGCACCCGCGTGCTCGCGGCGGTCGCCGTGATGCTGCTCTGCGGGGCGGCCACCGCCGCCGCCGGGCCGATCAGCTTCGTCGGCCTGGCCGTTCCGCACATCGCCCGGTTCATCGTGGGGGCCGACCAGCGCTGGGTGTTCGCGTACTCGATGGTGCTCGCCCCGGTCCTGCTCATCGGCTCGGACGTCATCGGCCGGGTGCTCGGCGCGCCGGGCGAGGTGCAGGTCGGCATCGTCACCGCCTTCATCGGGGCCCCGTTGTTCATCGCTCTGTGCCGTCGTCGAAAGCTGGTCATGCTGTGAGCGCCGTAGGGGAGTCGCCAGGCTCCGTGCCCCGAACCACGAAGAACGACGTCCCCACGGCCCCCGCCGCCCCCCGTGTCATCAGCGGCAGGGTCGTCCGAACGGGCGGTCTCTCGCTGCGCGTTCAGGGCCGTGCCGTGGCCGTCACCGCCCTGCTGGTCGTCCTGCTGGTCGTCGTCATGGGCATCACGCTGACCACCGGCGACTTCCCGCTCACCGTCGGCGAGGTCGTCGGCGCCCTGACCGGAAACGGCTCCGGAGCCGCCGACTTCGTCGTCAACACCCTGCGCATGCCGCGCATCCTGACCGCGGTCTTCGTCGGTGCCGCCCTCGCGGTCAGCGGCGCGATCCTGCAGAGCCTGACGCGCAACTCCCTCGGCAGCCCCGACATCATCGGCTTCACCAACGGCTCGGCCGTGGGCGCGCTCGTCGTCATCATCGTGCTGCACGGCAGCATGACCCAGATCGCGCTCGGCGCGCTCGTCGGCGGCCTCGCCACCGCCCTCGCCGTCCATCTCCTCCTGATCGGCCGCGGGCTGCAGGGCTTCCGGCTGGTCGTCATCGGCATCGGCGTCAGCGCCCTGCTGCTCGCCGCCAACTCGTACCTGATCACCCGGGCGACCTTCCAGGAGGCCCAGGAGGCCCAGGCCTGGCTGATCGGCAGCCTGGGGAACCGGCTGTGGATGCACGCCAACGCCATCGGCATCGCCGTCGCCGTCCTGCTGCCGCCGGCGTTCCTCCTCACCCGCCGCCTCGCCATGGTCGAGATGGGCGACATCACGGCCATGGCCCTCGGCGTCAACGTGGCGCGGACCCGCACGATCCTCCTCGTCATCAGCGTCGCCCTCGCCGCGTTCGCCACCGCCGTGACCGGCCCCATCTGGTTCATCGCCCTGGCCGCGCCCCAGGTGGTCCGCAGACTCACCGGGTCCTCCGCGCCCGCGCTGCTGTCGTCCGCCCTGATGGGCGCCCTCCTGCTCGCCCTGAGCGACCTCGTCGTGCAACGGGTCTTCGCGCCCGCGCTCCTCCCCGTGGGCACGGCGACCGGCGCCATCGGCGGGCTCTACCTCATCTGGCTGCTGATCACCGAGTCGCGAAAGAGCCGCGCATGACTGGAACCCACTCCCCGCAGCCCCGGCTGCGCGCCGAGGACCTGACGCTCTCCTACGACCAGCGGACGGTCGCGTCGTCGCTGAGCGTGGACATCCCCGACCGCTCCTTCACGGTCATCATCGGACCGAACGCCTGCGGCAAGTCGACGCTGCTCACGGCGCTCGCGCGGATGCTCAGGCCCAAGGCCGGCCAGGTCTACCTCGACGGCGCGGCCATCTCCTCGTACCGCTCCCGTGAGGTCGCCCGGCGGCTCGGTCTGCTCCCGCAGTCCTCCAGCGCACCCGGCGGCATCACGGTCGGCGACCTCGTGGCCCGCGGCCGGTACCCGCACCAGCGACTGCTGAAGCAGTGGTCCGCCGAGGACGAGACGGCTGTCGTCGAGGCGATGCGCCAGACCGGCGTACTGGAACTCGCCGACCGTCCCGTGGACGACCTCTCCGGCGGTCAGCGGCAGCGCGTCTGGCTGTCCATGGTGCTTGCCCAGCAGACGTCCATCCTGCTGCTCGACGAGCCGACCACCTTCCTCGACATCGCCCACCAGGTCGAGGTGCTCGACCTGTGCGCCGAGCTGCACGCCCGCAAGGGCCACACCGTCGTGGCGGTCCTGCACGACCTCAACCAGGCGTGCCGGTACGCCACGCACCTCATCGTGATGCGGCCCGGCGGCGTCATCGCGGCCCAGGGCGACCCTGGCACCGTCATGACCGCCGAACTCGTCGAGGACGTGTTCGGCCTGCCCTGCCGGATCATCGACGACCCGGAGACCGGGACCCCGCTGATGGTCCCGGCCGCGCCCCGGCGGTTCGCCCCGGAGACCGGAGCGGCCCCCGCACCGGACACGGCCGGCGCCGCCGTACTCGCCGAAACCTCTTAGGACGGACAGCGCATGATGCTCTGCACGAGGCTGACGAACGCGCGCATCCTCACCCTGGACCCCGACCACCCCGTCGCCCACGACCTGGGCATCTGGCAGGGCAGGATCGTGGGCCTGGACGAGGCCGTGACCTCCCTGCCGGCCCGCGAGGTCGTCGACCTCCAGGGCGCCACCGTCCTGCCCGGCTTCATCGACAGCCACGTCCACCTGTCGTGGACCGGCCTCAGGGCGAGCTCCCCGAGCATCACGGGCCTCGATCGCGTCGAGGACGTGCTCGGCGTCGTGGCGGACGCCGTCTCCCGCAGGGGCACCCCCGGCGCGTGGGTCAGCATCGGCGGGTACGACCAGCGGACCCTCGGGCGACACCTGACGGCCGCGGAACTCGACCGCGTCAGCCAGGGCCACCGGGTGTTCGTGATGCACGACTCCGGTCACGCCTGCGTGGTCAACAGCGCCGTGCTCGACCTGCTCCCGCCCGAGGTCCCGCACGACGACGGGGTCCTCGTGGAGAGCGCCATGGGTGCCGTACGCAGGCTCCGCCTGCCGTACGCGCAGGAGGAGCTCGCCGACGCCATCGAGTACGCGGGACGCGTCTGCCTCGCCGAAGGCGTCACCGCCTGCGCCGAGGCCGGGATCGGCGGCGGACTGCTCGGCCACAGCCCCGTCGAGCTCGGCGCCTACCAACTCCTGCGCGACCAGGGGCGCCTGCCCCTGCGGGTCCAGCTCATGCCGGGCGGCGACACGCTGCGGCCGCAGGGCGCGCACGAGCGCGACGGCATCCCGCGCGGGCTCGACCTCGGCCTGCGCACGGGGTTCGGCGACGACTGGCTGTCCGTCGGCGCCCTCAAGATCTACACCGACGGCGGCATGATGGCCCGGACGGCCGCCCTCACGGCCCCGTACGAGGGCATGGGCCACACCGGCCAGCTCCAGGACGACCCCGAACGCCTCACCTCGCTCATCGTCGACGGCCATCTCGCCGGATGGCAGCTCGCCGTCCACGCCATCGGCGACCGGGCCGCCGACCTCGCCCTGGACGCGCTGGAGCAGGCACAGGAGCTGCGGCCCCGCACCGATGCCCGCCACCGCATCGAGCACGCCGGGCTCATCCGGCCCGATCAGCTCCCGCGCTTCGCCCGGCTCGGACTCAGCGCCGTCGTCCAGCCCAATTTCCTGCGCTACTTCGGCGACGACTACGCGGCCGTCATGGGCCCCGAGCGCGCGCCCTGGATGTACCGCGGCCGGGGCTTCCTCGACCACGGGGTGACGCTCGTCGGCAGCTCCGACCGGCCCGTCACCGACGGATCGCCGCTGCGGGCCATCCAGTTCATGGTGGAACGCGCCTCCGTGTCGGGGCAGCTCGTCGGCCCCGACGAGGCGATCACGGTCGACGAGGCGCTGCGGTCCTACACCGTCGCCGGTGCCTACGCCTGCCGATGGGAGGACAGCGCCGGCACGCTCAGCCCCGGCAAGCGCGCCGACCTCGTCGTCCTCGGCGACGACCCGCACCTCGTCGACCCCTCGCGGATCGGCGACATCGAGGTCGTCGCCACCTTCGTGGACGGACGAGAGGCGACGGAGGGACGGAAGCTGTGAGCGGGCCGACCGACCCCCTGGCAGGGCACTCCGTCCTGTGGCAGGCTCCCGCCGCCCCGCCCCGCTGGGTCGTCTGGCACGTGCGGGAGGACGAAGTCATGGTGTTCGACCGGGAGTTGAACATCCCGGTCGACGTGGACGACACGGCTCTGCCGGAGGTCGTCCGCCGTATGCGGGAGGCCGGGGCGCCGGAGAGCGACGACTACCCGGGCCGGCCGTGCTGACCGGGACGACCCCGGCCCGCCTGGGCGAGGACCCGCTGCCGGGGCCCTGGCGCACCGGACAGGGGCCGCGACTGTGGATCGTGCCCGTGAGCGCGTACGGGCCGAGGGCGGACGAGCTGCGCGAGCTGCTCGACGACGACGAACGCACCCGCCTCCAGGGCTTCGTACGGGCCGCCGACCGTGCCCGCTACCGGGTGGCGCACGTCGCTCTGCGGCAGCTGCTCGGCGCGTACCTGGAGCGCGACCCGGCGCAGCTGCGCTTCGTCCGCGAGACGTGCCCCGGGTGCGGTGGCCCGCACGGCCGCCCGGCCGTGGCCCCGGCCCTGCTGCACGTACCGCTCCACTTCTCGCTCTCGCACTCCGGCGACGTGGTCCTGCTGGGCTTCGCGGACACTGCGGTGGGCGTGGACGTCGAAGCGGTGCCGACCACGCAGGCCGCCGCCGAAGTGGCCGGGGCGCTCCACCGCACCGAGCGCGCCGAGCTGGCGGCGCTGCCGGAGCCGGCCCGCGCCGCCGCCACGGGACGCTGCTGGGCCCGTAAGGAGGCGTACCTCAAGGGGGTCGGCATCGGCCTCGGTGAGGATCCGTCCGTCACCTTCGTGGGGACGGGGAGGGTCCCGGCCGCTGTTCCCGGCTGGTCGCTGAGCGACGTGCCGGTGCCTCCGGGATACGCGGCGGCGTGCGCGACCCGGATGCCCGAAGGGCAGGACGGCTGACGCGAGCCCCTCAGGCAGGGGCTCTCGTGCGGCTCCGGGCACGTCGACTTGGCCATCAACTTAGCCAAGGCTACCCTTAGTTGAACCGTTTCACCGGGTTGGGCCGCGATCCCACCGCCCCGTCACACACGGTGGAACCGAGGAAGGAAAGCCTTGACCACGGCCACGCCGCGCCAGGCCACGCTGTCGCCTCGCGTACTCGACTCTCCCGGCCTCCCCCCGGTCTCCCTGCGGCCCGCGCGGCCCGAGGACGCCGCCGCGCTCGCCGAACTCTCCCGGCCGTTCGTCCGCGCGGGAGCGCTCCGAGAACGCCCGCTCTCCCTGTACGCCCGACAAGCCGCCGACTTCCTCGTCGCGGAGACCCCCGGGGGCACTGTGGACGGCTGCATCGGGCTCGCCGCCCACGCCGCCGACGCGTCGGCCGGCCGGCCCGCCGCGGGAGTCCTCTACAACTTCTGTGTCGCCGGGAGGCGACAAGGGTGCGGCATGGGAGCCCGGCTGCTGAACGCCGCACTGGCGCGCGCCCGGAGCCGGTCCCTGCGGAGCCTGTTCACGGCGACGACCGGCGAAGGCCATCTCTTCCTCCGGCACGGCTTCGCACCGGCCAGCGCGAGCCTCGCACCGGCGGCCTGGGCGCAGTCCCTCGACCCCCGCCGCAACGCACTGATCCTGGCCCGCGCCCTCTAGCTCCACGGGCGAGCAGCGCGAAGGGCGGGCCCGAGAGCCGGTACGGCTCCGGGCCCGCCCTTCGTGAAAGGCCGCGCGGTGCGGGTCAGGCGGCGTCGAGGATCGCCGGGAGCGCCTTCACCAGGTGGTCGACCTGATGTTCCGTCACCGTCAGAGGCGGGGCGAGACGGACGATGCCCGGCGCCGCCGCGTTGACGAGGAACCCGGCGTCCTGAGCCGTCCGTTGGACGGACGCGGCCACCGGTTCGGCGAGGACGACACCCAGGAGGAGGCCCGCGCCCCGCACCTCGGCGACCCGGGGATGCGCCGCCGCCGCGATGCCGTGGCGCAGCCGCTCACCCACCCGTACGACATGGGAGAGCAGCCCCTCGGCCTCGATGGCGTCCAGCACGGCCAGGCCGGCCGCGCACGCCACCGGGTTGCCTCCGAAGGTGGAGCCGTGCTGGCCGGGCTCGAGCAGCTCGGCGGCCGGACCGAAGGCCACGGTCGCGCCGATCGGAAGCCCGCCGCCCAGCCCCTTGGCGAGCGTGATCACGTCCGGGTCCACCCCCTCGGCCGACTGGTGCGCGAACCAGCGGCCGGTGCGGCCGATCCCGGTCTGCACCTCGTCGAGGACGAGCAGGCTCCCGGTCGCCCGGGTGATCTCGCGGGCGGCCCGCAGATATCCGTCCGGCGCCGGAACGACACCGGCCTCACCCTGGATCGGTTCGAGTACGACCGCCGCGGTGTCCTCCGACACGGCCGCGCGCAGTGCCTCGACGTCCCCGAACGGCACATGCGTCACATCGCCGGGCAGCGGCAGGAAGGGGGCCCGCTTCGCCGGCTGACCCGTCAGGGCCAGCGCCCCCAGCGTGCGCCCGTGGAACCCTCCCTGCGCGGCGACGAGGTGCGGACGCCCCGTCCGCCGGGCGATCTTGAAGGCGGCCTCGACCGCCTCCGTACCGGAGTTGGCGAAGAACACCCGGCCGCCCTCCCGCCCGCCCAGCAGAGAGAGCAGTCGTTCGGCCAGCGCCACGGGCGGCTCGGAGACGTACAAATTCGAGACGTGCGCCAGCCGGCCGATCTGGGCGGTGACGGCCGAGACGACGGCGGGGTGGGCGTGGCCGAGTGTGGTGACCGCGATCCCGCCGGTGAAGTCCGTGTACGCGCGCCCCGACTCGTCCCAGACGGTGCTGCCCTCGCCCCGGACGAGCGCGAGCGGCGGTGTGCCGTACGTGTCCATCATGACCGCGCTCCATCGGTGCGCGAGGGGTGCGGCGCCGTCGTCGGCGGTCACGTCCGGTCCTCCATGGTTCTCTCGTTCTCGTGGACCTCCTCGGCCGCTTCGGGCTCCTCGGCATCGGGATGCCGGTCGGGGACGATCGTCGTACCCGGCCCCTCCTCGGCGAAGACACCGCGCAGCAGGGCGTGCGGCACCCGGCCGTCCAGCACATGGGCCTGACGGACACCCTCACGTACCGCCCGCAGACAGCCCTCCATCTTCGGGAGCATCCCGCTCGTGAGCACCGGCAGCAGGGCGTCCAGTTCACCGGCCGTGAGCCGGGAGATCACCTCGGTGCTGCGCGGCCAGTCCGCGTACAGCCCCTCGACATCGGTCAGCACGACCAGCCGTTCGGCCCCGAGCGCCACCGCCAGCGCCGACGCCGCGAGATCGGCGTTGACGTTGTAGATCTCCCCGTCCGCACCCCGCGCGACGGGGGACACGACCGGGATACGGCCCTCGTCGAGCAGCATCCGTACCGTCCCGGGATCCACGGCGACGACCTCACCGACGAGGCCGATGTCCACCGGGCGTCCGTCCACCCATGCCGGGCGTCGCACCGCCGTCATCGTGTGCGCGTCCTCGCCCGACATGCCCACCGCGAACGGCCCGTGGGCGTTGAGGGCGCCGACGAGATCCCGCTGGACCTGGCCCGTCAGCACCATGCGGACCACCTCCATCGTCTCCGGCGTCGTGACGCGTAAACCCGCCTCGAAGCGGGTCTCCAGATCGAGGCGGTCGAGCATCGCGCTGATCTGCGGTCCGCCGCCGTGCACGACGACCGGGCGCAGCCCGGCGTGCCACAGCTCCACGACGTCCTGGGCGAACGTCCGGTGCAGCGCCGGATCCACCATGGCGTTGCCGCCGAACTTGACGACCACCGTGCGGCCCTGGAGCTCCTCGAGCCACGGCATCTCGGCGACGTTCAGGCCGGTGGTCGTCCCGTCGTCGGCCCTCCGGCCCGCGGTCCGGCCGGCGGTCGCGTCGACGCGCTCGGGAGAGAGCGATCTCATCCGTGTGGTCCCCTGCCCCTTCATGAGCTGTACGCGCTGTTCTCGTGGACGTACTCGGCGGTGAGGTCGTTGGTCCAGAGCACCGCGGAGGAGTCCCCGGCGCTCAGATCCACCGTGATCGTGATCCGGCGGCCCGACAGGTCGACCTTGTCCCTGGCCTCGCCCGCCGCGCCGTTCCGGCACACCCAGACGTCGTTGATCGCCACGTCCAGCCGGTCGGGGTCGAAGACCGCCGAGGTGGTGCCGATCGCGGACAGCACCCGGCCCCAGTTCGGGTCCTCCCCGTGCAGCGCGCACTTGAGGAGGTTGTTCCGTGCCACGGACCGCCCGACCTCGACGGCGTCCTCCTCCGAGGCCGCGCCGACGACCGTCACCTCGATCTCCTTGGACGCGCCCTCCGCGTCCGCCACCAGCTGCCCGGCCAGGTCGAGGCAGACCGCGTGCACGGCCTCGGCGAAGTCCGCGGGATCGGGGGCGACTTCCGAGGCGCCCGAGGCGAGCAGCAGCACGGTGTCGTTGGTGGACATGCAGCCGTCGGAGTCCACCCGGTCGAACGTGGTTCGCACCGCCCGGCGGAGCGCCGAGCCGAGCGCGTCCGCGTCGACGTCGGCGTCCGTGGTGAGGACGACCAGCATGGTGGCGAGCCCGGGGGCGAGCATGCCCGCGCCCTTGGCCATGCCGCCCACCGTCCAGCCGTCACCGGACACCACGGCGGTCTTGTGCACCGAGTCCGTGGTCGTGATCGCGACGGCCGCGTCCTCCCCGCCGTCTCCCGTCAGCAGGCCCACGGCGGTGTCGATGCCGACCGTGACCCGCTCCATCGGCAGCCGGACGCCGATGAGACCCGTGGAGCAGACCGCGACCTCGTGCGGGTCCACGTCCAGGGCCCGCGCGGTGCGCTCGGCCATCAGCAGCGCGTCGACCGCGCCCGCCTGTCCCGTACAGGCGTTGGCGCCACCGGAGTTGAGGACGACGGCCGTGAGGCTGCCGTCGGCCAGTGCACGGCGGGACCAGCGTACGGGCGCGGCCTGCACGCGGTTGGAGGTGAAGACGCCGGCGGCGGCGCGTGACGGCCCACGGTTCACCACGAGGGCCAGATCGCGATCACCGGATTCCTTGATGCCGGCGGCCACGCCGCTCGCAAGGAATCCACGGGCAGCGGTCACACTCACGGAGCCACTCCATTCGTGGGCAGGCCCAGCCGCTCCGGCAGGCCGAGGGCGAGATTCATGCACTGCACCGCGGCACCCGCGGTGCCCTTCACCAGGTTGTCGACGGCGCTCACACAGATCAGCCGGCCCGCGTCCGGGTCCACGGCGATCTGCACCTGGACGCTGTTGGATCCGAGGACGGCGGCGGTTGAGGGCCACTGCCCGGGCGGCAGCAGGCGCACGAAGGGCTCGTCGGCGTAGGCGGCTTCGTAGACGGCACGCACCCGGTCCTCCGCGGACGTGTCCGGGCGGAGGCGGGCCGAACAGGTGGCGAGGATGCCGCGGGGCATCGGGGCCAGGGTCGGGGTGAAGGAGACCGTCACATGCTCGCCGGCCACGAGGGAGAGGTTCTGCGTCAGCTCGGGGGTGTGGCGGTGTCCGCCGCCCACTCCGTACGGACTCATGGAGCCCATCACCTCGGCGCCCAGCAGGTGCGGTCTGAGCGCGCGCCCGGCGCCCGACGTACCGCCGGCCGCGACGATCACCGCTTCCGGCTCGACCAGGCGGGCCGCGTACGCGGGGAACAGCGCCAGCGTGACCGCCGTGGGGTAGCACCCCGGCACCGCGATCCGGGTGGCGCCCTTCAACTCCTCGCGTACGCCGGGGAGCTCCGCCAGTCCGTAGGGCCAGGTGCCGGCGTGGGCGGAGCCGTAGAACCGCTCCCAGGCCGCCGGGTCACGGAGCCGGAAGTCCGCTCCGCAGTCCACGATCACCGTCTCGGGGGCGAGCTCCCGCGCGAGGGCGGCCGACTGTCCGTGCGGCAGGGCCAGGAAGACCACGTCGTGGTCGCGCAGGGACTCCGCCGAGGTCTCGTCGAGAACGCGGTCGGCGTACGCGGCCAGCTGCGGCTGTACGGACGAGAGCGGGCGGCCCGCGCTGCTGTGCGCGGTGAGCGAGCCGATCTCCACTCCGGGATGGGCGTCCAGCAGGCGGAGGATCTCTCCGCCCGCGTAGCCGCTGGCACCGGCCACGGCGACCCGTACGGTCATCTTCTTCGTCTCTCCCTGTGCGTGTGGGGGCTGCGGTGACAGAGTCGGCGCCGCAGGTCGCCGTCAGGGGGACCCGGTCACGCGTCCCGGTGAACGGCTGGTGGAACCCTGTTGAGCAGGAGGTCGCGGAGCATGGCCTCGGTCGTGCAGACGACACCGCTGCGGGCGGCCCACCGCAGCGCCATGGCGTGTTCCTCGAGGGAGAAGTCCGCCATGGCGTCGGCGACGACGAAGGGCTGGATGTCGTTCATGAAGGCGTCCGCAGCCGTCAGGAGGACGCCGAGATGGGCGTACACCCCGCAGACGATCAGCTGGTCGCGGCCCTCCGAACGCAGCAGCCTCCCGAGATGGCTGCGGAGGAACGCGTTCTGGCGCACGTTGGGCAGCAGATGCTCGCCCGTGCGCGGAGTGAGCGGCGCGATGATCGCCGCCGCCTCGGGTTCGTCGCCTATCCCGGGGCCCCAGATGTCGGCGACGAGCCCGCGCTGACCGGGCCGCTGGGCGGCCGGCTCGGCGCTGAAGACGACGGGCATGCCGAGGGCCCCGGCGAGTTCGCGCAGGGCCGTGATGTTCTCGACGAGCTCCACCACCGGGCTCTGCCCGGCCGGGAACACCTCCACGAAGTGGTTCTGCATGTCGTGGACCAGGAGCGCGGCGCGGCCGGGATCGATGGACCAGGAGGCGCAGGACCGGGGGAGGGCCGCGCGGTCGGGCAGGGGGTAGGGGCCGACGGTTGGCAGGCCCATGGTGTTCCTCCCCCCGGGTGGCGTGCGTGCGTCAGCGCCGCCACCTCTCGCAGATGGTTTAGCTTAGCCTAACCTAAGTTAAGACGAAGAGGTGGCACAACTGTTCTTCAGATGTGGCGAGTTGACGTCACGACCGGCTCGAAGGGCGACGGTGGTGCGAGCAGGAGGGGGTCGTCAGGAGCCTGCGGACCTGCTCCCCGGCCTCGGCGGCGTCCCGCGCCTCGACGGGGAACGGCATGCGGACGTCGCAGTGGCCTTCGCGGTACTCGCAGCGCAGGGTGATGCCGTACCGGTCGACGGCGAGCGGAAGGGCCCGCACCACGCCGAACGGCAGCCGCGAGCCGACGAGGACGATCAGATCCGCGACCATGTCCGCGTGGGCGTCGGCGAGATGCGTGAGCATCGCCGCCTCCTCCATGGCGATCGGGTCGGGCTGTGCGAGCGCGAACCGGTCGAGGCCGACGTCCTGGGTGCCGGCCGCGGTCCGCAGGGTGACGCGCGCGGGGTCGAGGCGGAGCCCGTCCTCGTCACCCTCCGGCCCGGCCGGGGTCAGCCGGCCCGAGATCGTCACCCTGGCCCGCACTCGGTCGCGCAGGGGCGTCGGCGCGATGTCGGTGAACTCCAGCAGCGCGGCGAGGCTTCCGTGTGGAGCGACGGCGACCTCGGCCTCCAGGGGGCTGTCCGCCTGAGGGGTGAGGGTGATGCGTCCGTTGCGGCCGATCGAGTGCATGCCGATCAGGTCGTAGCACTGCGCGTCCGTGGTGAGGGACAGGGAGACCGCCCGGGCGAGCACGGAGCGGACCAGCTCCGCCGCGGCCTGCTCGTGCGGGGCGGTGTCGGTGGCGGCGTTCAACGGAACTCCTCGCGGGGCGGTGGAAGTCGGGGCGCATCCGGAGCGGACGGCGACCGACTCTGACTAAGGTAAGCCTAACCTAAGTCACCCCTGGGAACGGTGTCCAGCCCCGTGCGTGTCCGGCGATCCGCCGGAACCGCGCGGGGCGGCGCGGGCCTCCCGCCGGATCAGCCCTCTCCGTCGGCGCTCCACGCCCGGAGCTTCTCCGGGTTGCGGACCGCCCAGATACGGGTGACGCGCTCCCCGGCGACGCCGAACGCGGCCACGGTCACGGTGACGCCCGCGTGTTGGGCGACCAGACCGGGACGGCCGTTCACCGTCCGTTCCAGAAGCGTCAGACCGGGCGCCTTGCCGGCGATATGGATGAGGTACTGGGCGATGCGCTCGGCGCCCTCGACCGGGCGGAGCACGGCGCCGACCAAACCGCCGCCGTCCGCGGTCATCGTGGCGCCGGGGTCGAGGAGCTCGACGAGCGCCGCGATGTCCCTCGCCTCCCACGCTTCCTTGAAGTCCCGCACCAGACCGGCCTGCCCGGCCGTCGGCGCCCCTGGGGCCCTCGCGGCGCTGACACGCCGGCGGGCGGACGACGCCAGCTGCCGGCAGGCCGCGG
The DNA here is from genome assembly GCF_042902595.1 of Streptomyces sp. NPDC012508. Classification (NCBI taxonomy): domain Bacteria; kingdom Bacillati; phylum Actinomycetota; class Actinomycetes; order Kitasatosporales; family Streptomycetaceae; genus Streptomyces; species Streptomyces sp. NPDC012508. The sequence goes on along the minus strand of NZ_JBIBEO010000001.1, from coordinate 230,653 downwards.
GCGACCGGCCGACGATCGCGGCGACCTCGGCGAAGGGATACCGGAAGACGTCGTGCAGGACGAACGCCACACGCTCGGCGGGCGTCATCGACTCCAGTACGACGAGAAAGGCCATGCTCACCGACTCGTCCAGGGTGATCCGGTCGGCGGGGTCGGCCGGCTCGGCCCGGCCGGCCCCTGCTCGCCCACCGGTCCACTCCGTACGGTCGGGCACGGGCTCGGGTATCCACGCACCGACGTACCGCTCACGCCGGGCCCTCGCGGAGCCGAGCATGTCCAGGCAGACACGGCCGGCCACGGTCGTCAGCCAGGCACCGGGCGACTCGACGGCCTGCTGCTGCGGCCGGGACATCGCGTACCAGCGGGCGTAGGTCTCCTGTACGGCGTCCTCGGCCTCGGCCACCGAACCGAGCAGCCGGTAGGCGAGGTTGATCAGCTGTCGCCGCTCGCCGACGACCGCGCTCAGCTCCGGCTCCGACGGGGTGATGCTCATGTTCGTGACCGCTCCCTCGTGCCCTGGTCCGGTGCCGCTCTCGCCCTCTTCGACGAAACAGCGCACCGGAATGTGAGGCGAGCGCCGCGTCGGCCTCACATTCCATGGCCCTGTGTCGTCGGACTTCCGGGACAGTACCGATCCACCGCCGCGAGGCAGATGAGGGGACCACGTCATGGCCACCGAGACGACGACCGTACAGAGCGGCTTCACCTTCCTGAAGGTCGCGAGCGCCCTCCAGAGCTTGTCCCTCCTCTTCCAGGCGGCCAGCGCCGGTCTGCTGCTGTCCGCCTCCTACGGTGAGGTGCTGCACAGCGTCGGAGCGCGCGTGATGTACGGCGCCTCGATGCTCTACCTGCTCGCCGCGATCCTGGCCTGGCGCCCGGGCGGCGGATCGCCCCGCCCCATCCTGTACGCCACCGGCTTCCTGGCCCTCGCCTCGGCGCAGGTGGGCCTGGGCATCGCGCACGTTCCGTCGTGGCACGTCCCCCTGGGCGTGCTGATGTTCGGCCTGAGCGTCCTGGCCCTGGTTCCCGGGGACCGCGTACGTCGTCGCGAGGGCTAGACGATCAGCTCGCTGGTGAGCCGCATCAGGCGCTTGCGGGCCTCCGCGTCGTACGCCTGCTCGTGGGCGGGCGCGTCCGTGAACCGGTCGAAGTAGCGGCCCGTGGTGGTGGCGAGTTCCGGGTCCAGGAGGAGGCGGACCGTCGGCCGGACGCCCTCGTCCGTTCCGGTGACGGGGGTGAGGCCGTAGGCGCGGACGCCGTCCGTGTCCATCAGGTGGGCGGGATGGAGTGCGTTCACCGTGACTCCGGTGCCTTCCAGTTCCGCGGCCAGTTCGAAGGTCGCCATGATCATGGCCAGCTTGCTTCTGCAGTACGCGCGCAGGCCCTCGTAGTCCCGCTCCAGCATGACGTCGTCGAAGTCGATGGCCTCCTGACCCATCGAGGCGACGTTGACCACGCGGGCGGGGGCGGAGGCGGTGAGCAGGGGCAGCAGGTCGCGGGTGAGGGCGTAGGGGGCGAGGTGATTGGTGGCGAAGCGGAGTTCGTACCCCTGGCGGCTCAGCTCGCGGGTGAGCGGGTGGGAGCCGCCGCCCGCCACCGCGTTGTTGATGAGGCCGTCGAGGTACGGCTCCGCCGCGCGGATCCGCTCGGCCATCGCGTGCACCTGGTCCAGATCGGACAGGTCGGCGAGGTACGTGCGGACGGTGACGTCCGCGGACGCGGCCCGGGCCTCGGCGGCCACGGCGTCGAGGCGCGCGCGGTTGCGGCCGTGCAGCAGGACCGTGCCGCCGCGCGAGGCCAGGTCGAGAGCGAGGGCCCGGCCCATGCCCTGGGTGGTGCCGGTGATGAGAGTGGTGCGCTGGTTCATGGCAGCCACCCTCGCAGGACGCGGGGGCGGGAGGGAGTGTGTGCCGGGCCTGGTGTCGTCACCACCAGGCTCGGCCCACCCCGTCGCGGACGGGCACCTCCTCCGGCGGCGGCGTCGCATCGGGTCAGGAGGACGATCCGTAGCGGGCGACGAAGCGGCCGAGGTCGTCGGGCGCGCCGCGCGGCAGATCGGCGAACGCGGCCCGGGGGAGGGCCGCGACCGCGGCGGCCAGTTCGTCCGCGAGGTCCGGCAGCGGGTCCCACGCCGTCTCCGGGACCGTGACGGTCGCGAGCAGCAGGTCACCCTCGTAGAAGTACGCGTCCAGCAGCGGCTCTTCGAGGAGCAGGCGCACCGCCGGAGGGAGCACGAACGGCAGGGCCACCTGCTGGGCGAGGAGCGTCCGCAGATCCGCGGGGGCCAGCTCCCGGAGCGGTACGCGCCGCAGTGCGTGCACCGTGCGGACCAGATGCGTCGCGTCCGCGGCCGGCTCCGCCCAGCGGGGAGGGTCCAGCTCGTCGAGCGTACGGTCGAGGTGCAGCAGGCGTTTCACGGGCCCATTCTCCGCCGTCGGGGGTCCGTAGACGACTCATGGGCGAAGCCGGCGGCCCCCGCGAGGGGACCGCCGGCCCGTGTGGTTCGTCGGCGCGCTAGAAGACGCTCACGCCGTACGCGCTGAGGGCTTCCGTCACCGGCTGGAAGAACGTGGTCCCGCCGCTGCTGCAGTTGCCGCTGCCGCCCGAGGTGAGGCCGAGCGCGGTCGTGCCCGAGAACAGGGCGCCGCCGCTGTCGCCCGGCTCGGCGCAGACGTTGGTCTGGATCATGCCGTAGACGACGTCGCCGCCGCCGTAGTTGACGGTGGCGTTGAGGCCGGTGACCGTACCGCCACGCAGGCCGGTCGTGCTGCCGCTGCGCTGCACGGACTGACCCACGGACGCGTTGCCGGCGCCGGTGATGTCGCGGTAGCTGCCGTTGTAGAGGTAGACCCGGCCGTCGGCTGCCGAGGCGTTGGAGTGACGGATGATGCCGTAGTCGTTGGTCGGGAAGCTGGAACCGGCCCGGGTACCGAGCACGGTGGTGTTGGCCGAGTTGGTGTACCAGGTGCTGCCGATGTTGGTGCAGTGACCGGCCGTCAGGGCGTAGTAGGTCGAGCCGCTGCGGACGTTGAAGCCGAGCGAGCAGCGCCCGCCGCCCGCGTAGATGGCCTGGCCGCCCGCGATGAGCTTGGTGAACGTGCCGGGCGTCCGCTTGATCTCCAGGTCGGCCGCGCGGTCGCCCGCCGCCTTCCTGATCTTGGCGATCTCGGCGGCGGAGACGGTGGAGTCGGCGGTGACGACGACCTTCCCGGTCGCCGCGTCGGTGTACCACGCGGTGCCGGGCACGTCCGCTCCGCGTACGGCCTGGTCGGCGGCGGCGAGTTGGGTGGCGGTGGCCCGGCCGTCGTCGACCGTCGCCGCGGACGACATGGGGGCGGCAAGCGCCGAGGCGGCGAGCAGCGCGGAGGCCACGGCGATCAGCCGGGCGCCCTTGGCGACGCCGCCGAGGGGGGACAGACGCTTGAGGTTCACTACATCCTCCGGTGGGGGGAGTGGGGGGACCCGCTGGGTGGGCGGACCCTTGCCGCGGAGCCGGCAGGTTCAGGGCGGAGGACGGACGTTCAGGAACACCGCCATGGACCTGTCAAACTCAACAAGGGGAATCCTCGAATCCGACGGCCGCGGCGGCAAGAACACCTTTCGGCCGATCTACGCGCGTCCATGCGGTCCGAAGCGTGGACGGGGGTCGCGTACGAGCGGATCCGTCGCGGCGTCCGGCGTGCGGGGTCGCGCAGGTGCAAACGCTTGCGGCAATTTGCTGACTGCCCTTCAGGGGAAGCCTTCCCAGGTCGGGCTGGTTCGGACGGGGGAGTCCAGGAAGCGGAAGGCGACGCCCCGTTTCCCCTGTTCACCCACCAGGGCCGTCCTCGCGTCTGCGCCTCCGCGCCTCCGCGCGCCCGCCGGTGACGCACCGCCGGGCGGGGCCCCGGTCGGGCGCGGGAGCGGTAGCGGGCGCACAGATCCGGCCGCGAGTCGAGCTGCGCGGGGCGTGTGGCCGGCCCGGAGTGCGCGGCCGTGAGGCGGCCGTTCCGATGCCGGTGGGCGCCGAGTGGTACAGGTGCCCGGCGCCCCTCAATGCCCCGCATTCGTTCTTTCCGTCCCGGCCGACCGGGTGTCCGGTTCCCGGTGTCAGAGCGCCTCGTACACGGCGGCTGTCAGAGCCGTCTTGCGTGGATCGTCCGCGATGTGGGGGCCCATGCGGTTCATCACATATCCCAGGGACACCCCGGATTCGGGGTCCGCGAGGCCGCAGGAGCCGCCGAAGCCGTCATGCCCGAAGGCCCGCGGATTGGGGCCGTACGAGGCGTTGGGGCCGCTCAGCCACAGCCCGAGCGCGCACTCCGTGTCGTGGGCGAAGCCCGCGCCGAGCACCAGGTCGCGACAGACCCCCTGGCCCTCGCGGACCCGTTCGGCGGTCTGCTCGGAGAGGATCCGGTGATCGCCGTACCGGCCACGCCCCGCGAAGACGCCGTACAGCTGCGCGACCGCCCGGGCCGTTCCGTGACCGTTGGCCGCCGGCAGTTCGGCGGCGCGCCACTCGGGGCTGTTGGCCTGGTCGGCGCCGACGAGCGGGTTGGCCAGGGCGGCCTGTGCCGCGGGCTCCAACTGGGCGAACATCGCCGCTTGTTCGCTCGCCGCGGAGGTCCGCGGGTGCACGAGCTCGGCCGCCCGGTCCGCCTCCTTCTCCGGCAGACCGATGGTGAAGTCGATGCCGAGCGGTCCGGTGATCTCGTGGCGGAGGAAGGCGCCGGGCAGCTCACCGGTGACGCGTCGGATCACCTCGCCGACCAGGAAGCCGTACGTCATGGCGTGGTACCCGGAGCGGGTGCCGGGCTCCCACCACGGCTCCATCGCGGCGAGCCGGGCGGTCGTCACCTCCCAGTCGTAGAACTCCGCGAGGGAGAGCGGCTCACGCAGGCCGGACAGCCCCGCGCGGTGGGACAGGAGATGGCGTACGGGAAGGGTCTCCTTGCCCGCCACGCCGAACTCTGGCCAGTACGAGGCGACCGGCGCGTCCAGGTCGAGCAGCCCGCGGTCCGCGAGCAGGTGGGCGCAGAGAGCGGTCACGCCCTTGGTCGTGGACCAGACGTTGACGACCGTGTCGCGCTCCCAGGGGCGCGTGCGAGCGGCGTCCGCCCAGCCGCCCCACAGGTCGACCACGGTCTCGCCGTGGACCTGGACCGTCACCGCCGCGCCGAGTTCTTCCCTCGTACGGAAGTTGGCCTCGAAGGCGTCCCGTACGGCGGCGAAACGGGGATCGCAGTGACCCTCGATCGCGGGGGCGTGCGAACGGACCGGGTCGGGCTCGGGCATGACGTCCTCCAGGGGTTCCTCGACGGTTCCGCGCAACATACCGACTGGTCGGACCGGCGGGAAGGGTGCGCGCAACCCGTACGGCGGGCGGCGGCTCGCGCCGCCGCGCGCGTTCGCCCGGTCGGTGGCTCCCTGTTGCCGAATCGGGCGACGGCGGGTTGCGTGGGATCGAGACGGCGCGCGGCACCGGAACGCCCGAGCCGCGGCGGAAGCGAGGTCCCGGGTGCCCGGCTATCCACCGATCGCGGACCATGGACTGATCGGCGACCTCCAGTGCGCCGCGCTGGTCTCCGCCGGCGGAGCGGTCGACTGGTTCTGCGCACCCCGCTTCGACTCGCCGAGCATCTTCGCCTCCCTCCTCGACCTGGAGCGCGGCGGCCACTTCACCATCGCTCCCCCCTCGGACGACGTGACCGTCCGCCAGCTCTACCTGCCCGACACGGCCGTCCTGATCACCCGTTTCCTCACCCCCGAAGGGGTGGGCGAGGTGGTCGACTTCATGCCGGTGAGCGAGCAGCCGGACGTACCCACCGACCGGCACCGCATGGTGCGGGCGCTGCGCGTGGTGCGCGGGACCCTCACCTTCCATGTGCAGTGCAGGCCGCGCTTCGACTACGGCCGCGCACCGCACACGCTCACGCTCGACGGCGATGCCGCCACGTTCCACGGCCCCGGCCTCGACGTACATCTGCGCGGCACCGTGCCTCTGGAGGCCGACGGCCAGGACGTCCGTGCCACCCTCACCCTCCGGCAGGGCGAGATCGCCGGAATCGTGCTGGAGACCGCGTCGCCCTCCTCGGGAGCGCCGCCCGCCGCCGCCCCCGCCCCGGTCACCGCACGGACACTGGAGGGGGACGTCAGGGAGACCCACGCCTTCTGGCACCGGTGGATCCGCCGCTGCCGCTACCAGGGGCGCTGGCAGCACATGGTCAACCGCTCGGCCATCACCCTCAAACTGCTCATCTACGCCCCGACCGGGGCGCCGATCGCCGCCGCCACCATGGGCCTGCCCGAACAGATCGGCGGGGAGCGGAACTGGGACTACCGCTACACCTGGATCCGGGACGCGTCCCTCTCGGTACGCGTCCTGCTCGACCTCGGCTTCGTCGAGGAGGCCGACGCCTTCCGCCGCTGGCTCGGCCTGCGCGCCCACGCGCCCCGCTCGCCGGGCGGCGAACCGATGCAGATCATGTACCGCATCGACGGTGACCCGCACCTGACCGAGGAGACCCTGGACCATCTGTCCGGCTACCGCGACTCCGCTCCCGTACGGGCCGGGAACGGGGCGGCCGAGCAACTGCAGCTCGACATCTACGGCGAGCTCGCCTACGCGATGACCCACTCCCCGGATCTTGCCGATCTCGCCGGCTATGAGGGGTGGCAGAGGTTCGCCGCGCTCCTCGACTGGCTCTGCGACCACTGGGACCGCCCCGACGAGGGCATCTGGGAGACCCGCGGGGGCCGGAAGCACTTCACGTACAGCCGGGTGATGTCCTGGGTCGCGCTCGACCGCGGCATCCGCCTCGCCAACGAGTACGCCCGTCCGGCCGACGTGGCGCGCTGGACGGTGCAGCGCGACGCGATCCTCACCCAGGTGATGGAACGCGGCTGGAACCCAGGGCGCGCGGCGTTCGTGCAGCACTACGACAGCGAGGTCCTCGACGCCTCGCTGCTGCTCATGCCGCTGGTCGGCTTCATCTCCCCGAGGTCGTCCCGGTGGCTGTCCACACTGGACGCCATGGACCGCGAACTCGTCACGGACAGCCTCGTCTACCGCTACAACCCCGAGGCGTCCCCCGACGGCCTGCGCGGCTCCGAGGGTACCTTCTCGCTCTGCAGCTTCCTCTACGTCGAGGCGACGGCCCGTGCGGGCCGCCTGGACAAGGCCCGCTACGCGATGGACAAGATGCTCACCTACGCCAACCACGTCGGGCTCTTCGCCGAGGAGATCGGCCCGACGGGCGAGCAACTCGGCAACTTCCCGCAGGCGTTCACCCATCTCGCGCTGATCACGGCGGCGATGGCCCTCGACGAGGAACTCGACAAGGCCGCCGCCCGCGACTGAGGCCGGGTGACCGGCGCGTCCGGGCTCTGTCGGGCTCGGCAGGAGCCGGTGGAGGTGCCGGACCCCACCACCGGCTTCCGGCGCCTGCCCGCACCGAGCCGTGGTTCACGACGGTTGGAGCCGGGGTCCTGGACGCCCTCGTCGCCCGGCAGCCCGGGTGAGCCGCGTCTCACCCGGGCAGTCGCGCTTGCCTATGCAACGAGTTGCATAGAAGGATTCGGGTGTGGCGATCGAACACGCGATTCTTGTGTCCCTGCTGGAGAAGCCCGGTTCCGGCTACGAGCTGGCCCGGCGCTTCGAGCGGTCCATCGGGTACTTCTGGACCGCCAGCCATCAGCAGATCTACCGCGTGCTCAAGCGGATGGAGAGCGAGGGCTGGGTCGACGTCCAGGACGTCCCGCAGCAGGGCCGTCCGGACAAGAAGGAGTACTCCGTCGCGGCCCTCGGACGGACCGCCCTGTCCACCTGGCTGCACGAGCCCATCGAGCCCGAGAGCATCCGGCACGACCTCGCCGTGAAGATCCGCGGCGCCGCCTTCGACGACCCTGCCGCGCTGATCGGCGAGGTGGAGCGGCACCGGCAGACGCACACCGAGCGCCTCGCCCGCTACCTCGCGGGCGAGGAACGCGACTTCACGGGACCGGACGCGCCCGGTGCGACGGCCGGCGACTCGCCCGGCGCGACGGCCGATGGCTCGCCCGGTGCGTCCGGCAGCCCGGCCCGTGCGTCCGGCGGCTCGCTCGACGCGGGGAGGGAGCTCCAGCACGTCGTGCTGCGCGGAGGCATCGCGTACGAACGGATGACGCTCGCCTGGCTCGACGACGTCCTGGCCACCCTCCACCGGCTCGGCGCCGGGCGCTGACCGTACCTCCCGAGCCACCCGCCCGCGCCACCCCAAGCTCGCCACCCCACCCGCGCCACCCTGCCCACCGCACCCTCATCGGACCGAAAGACGGAGCTCATGGCCGACTCGCTGCTCTTCAACCCGCACACCTACGACCCGGCACACTTCGACCCCGAGACCCGCCGACTGCTGCGCGCCACCGTCGACTGGTTCGAGGAGCGCGGAAAGCGCCGGCTCATCGAGGACTACCGCACCCGTGCCTGGCTGGGGGACTTCCTCGCCTTCTCCGCCAAGGAAGGGCTCTTCGAGACCTTCCTGACGCCCTCCGCCGAGGCCGCCGAGGGACAGCGGGACAAGCGCTGGGACACCGCCCGTATCGCCGCCCTCAACGAGATCCTCGGCTTCTACGGGCTCGACTACTGGTACGCCTGGCAGGTCACCATCCTCGGCCTCGGCCCGGTCTGGCAGAGCGACAACGCCGCCGCGCGCGCCCGCGCCGCGGAACTCCTCGCCCAGGGTGAGGTGTTCGCCTTCGGCCTCTCCGAGAAGACCCACGGCGCCGACATCTACTCCACCGACATGCTGCTCGAGCCCGACGGTACGGGCGGCTTCCGGGCCACCGGGTCCAAGTACTACATCGGCAACGGCAACGCGGCCGGGCTCGTCTCCGTCTTCGGCCGCCGCACGGACGTCGAGGGCCCCGACGGCTACGTCTTCTTCGCCGCCGACAGCCGCCACCCCGCGTACCACCTGGTGAAGAACGTCGTCGACTCCTCGAAGTTCGTCAGCGAGTTTCGCCTGGAGGACTACCCCGTCGCGGCGGAGGACGTCCTGCACACCGGCCGGGCCGCCTTCGACGCCGCGCTCAACACCGTCAACGTCGGCAAGTTCAACCTCTGCACCGCCTCGATCGGCATCTGCGAGCACGCGATGTACGAGGCCGTCACCCACGCCCACAACCGCATCCTCTACGGCCGTCCCGTCACCGCCTTCCCGCACGTGCGCCGAGAGCTGACCGACGCGTACGTCCGTCTCGTCGGCATGAAGCTCTTCAGCGACCGGGCGGTCGACTACTTCCGCTCCGCCGGCCCCGACGACCGCCGCTACCTCCTCTTCAACCCGATGACGAAGATGAAGGTGACCACGGAGGGCGAGAAGGTCATCGACCTGATGTGGGACGTCATCGCCGCGAAGGGTTTCGAGAAGGACAACTACTTCGCCCAGGCGGCCATCGAGATCCGCGGCCTCCCCAAGCTGGAGGGCACGGTCCACGTCAACCTGGCGCTGATCCTGAAGTTCATGCGGAACCACCTCCTGGACCCGGCGGCGTACGAGCCCGTCCCGACCCGCCTGGACGAGGCCGACGACACGTTCCTCTTCCGCCAGGGCCCGGCCCGCGGTCTGGGATCCGTACGGTTCCACGACTGGCGCCCGGCGTACGACACGTACGCGCACCTGCCCAACGTCGGCCGCTTCCGCGAGCAGGCGGACGCGCTGTGCGAGTTCGTCCGCACCGCCGCGCCCGACGAGGAGCAGAGCCGCGACCTGGACCTCCTCCTCGCCGTGGGCCAGCTGTTCGCGCTCGTCGTCCACGGCCAGCTGGTCCTGGAGCAGGCGCGCCTCACGGAGCTCGACGAGGACGTCCTGGACGAGCTGTTCGCCGTCCTCGTACGGGACTTCTCCGCGCACGCGGTCGAGCTGCACGGCAAGGACTCCGCCACCGAGCAGCAGCAGGCCTGGTCGCTGGGGGCCGTGCGCCGCCCGGTCGTCGACGAGTCGCGCTCGGACCGCGTCTGGCAGCGCGTCGAGGCGCTCTCGGGTACCTACGAGATGGCCGAGTAGCCCACCCGCGCACCTCGTGCCGGGGTCCGTCCACGACCATGCGCGGACGGACCCCACCGGGGGCACTGGGCTGCCCCCTGAATGCCGCTGAGGTCTGCGCCGGAGACCGGGAGTGCGCCGAGGACCAGGGGTATGTCCGGCGCTCGCCGCTGGAAGAGTGAGTGCCGGTCAGTCCCGGCGGGCTCCCCGGACGATCCGGCCGACGACGGCCGCGGCCCGCTCCGGGTGTTGCTCCAGCCACCCGCCGAGGTGTTCCTGGACGGCCTGTCCGACGCAGGCGCGTACGGCGGAGTTGCCCAGCACGCCTCGTGTGGAGCCCCCGAACTCGGGACGGTCCAGCTTCACCGACACGACCGCCGTCAGCCCCTCGCCGATCCGATCGGCGCCGACGTCGGGATCCGTCGCCGCAAGCAGCCGCCGCTCCCGCGCGTACGCGGTGACCGCGGCCGCCACCCCGTCGCGGAAGCCCCGTGCGTGCGTGCCGTCGACGGTGGGCCGGCTGTTGGCGAAGCTCCGGACCAGCTCCTCACGAGGGCCGCGCCAACGGAAGGCGACCTCCATCACCCCCGCCATCCGCGGGTCCTCGCGCTCGAAGGCGATGGTGTCCGTGAGGGCGGGCGCGGCGGTGCGGCCGTCGAGGAAGGCCACGAAGTCACGCGCCCCGCCCGGGGACCGGAACTGCACCGCACGGGACTCGGCCGGGTGGCGCCGGTCGGTCAGCGAGATCTCCAGGGTGTGGTTCAGGAAGGCCAGTTCCCTGAATCGCTCCGCCAGTCCGTCGAACGAGTAATCCGTGGCTCCGAAGACGTCGGCGTCGGGCCAGAAGGCGATGGTGGTCCCGCTGCCGGTCGCTCTTCCCGCCTCGGTGAGCGGGGTGACGGTCACGCCGCGCGCGTACTCCTGGACCCAGCGGACTCCCTCGCGCCGCACCTCGGCCGTCATCCGCCGCGACAGGGCATTGACGACGAAGGGCCCCACGCCGCAGAAGCCGAGCGTCACGTCGCTGCGCCCGCCGGGTCCCGTACCGACCTGGGGGCGGGTCAGCAGGGCTTCGAGCCCGGGACCGCCGGCGCCCACCGCCACGTCGACGGGAACGCCCGGCCCGTCGTCGGCGACGCACACGCCGCCGTCGGACATGAGGGTGACGTCGACGGAGCGGGCACGGCCCGCCAGGACCTCGTTCACCGCCCGGCCGGCGACCTCGAACACCATGTGGCGCAGGCCGCGTTCGCCCGTCGAGCCGATGTACATCCCGGGCCGCTTCCGCACGGCTTCCAACCCCTCCAGTACCTGGATGCGGCTGGCGTCGTACCGGCTGGCTTCCTCGCTCACGATGTCCCCTCCGATGGTGTCCGGCAGAACGTCCCAGGCTAGGCGAACCCCAGGAAAACACCAGGTCAGAGCTGTTTCCTCGAAGCCGCGGGCGGGCGAGTGGGCGACTGCCCTGGGGTGGCTGGACCAGGGATCGCGAAGCGCCGCCGCAGTGCGGCCGGGGGCCCTCCGAGAGCCCGCACGGCACCGTTGCCGGCGGGCCCGAGGCCCTGAGTTCGGAGGGCAACGGCTGTACCGGCGTTCCCCCCCCGGCCCGGGCAGGCGCGGGCGGCGTCAGGGTCAGCAGCGGGGAGCCGCGGTGGTCCGGGTTGGGGCCCACCACCGCGTACGCGTTCATGCGGGCCGCCGGCCTCACCAACGACCACACCACCGACTGCTTCCGCCACGCCCAACTCGCTCCGTACCGCCCTGCGTCCACGGCACGCCCCGTCTTCCCGGCCCCTCGTATCGGAAGCGTGAAGAGAGGGACGCGGTGCGTATGGACGCCGACAAGAGGGCTGGGGGCCCCGCCGTGCGGCCTCCACGCTGTTCCTCGATCCGTCCCGTTCGAAGGAACCAGCACCATGGCCCTGCACACAGGCAAACCGACCCCGGCGCCGGAGGACACCGGCACGAAGGAACCGCCCGATACCGGGACCGGTCAGCGGCACAGACTCACCGCGCTCCAAGGTCTCGCCGCGCTGTCCTTGGACGCGATGGCGTCGGTGGCGTACGGGCCGGAGTCCATCGTCCTGGTCCTCGCGGCGGCCGGAGCGTACGGGATGGGGTTCACCCTCCCCGTCACGCTCGCGATCGGCGCCCTGCTGGCCGTCCTCGTCGCCTCGTACCGCCAGGTCATCGCCGCGTTCCCGGACGGCGGCGGCTCGTACGCCGTGGCCAAGCGGCATTTGGGCCGACGAACCGGCCTCGTGGCCGCCGGCTCGCTCATCCTCGACTACGTCCTCAACGTCGCGGTCTCCGTCACCGCCGGTGTCGCCGCCCTGACCTCGGCCTTCCCGCAGCTCCACGGCGAGCGGACCTGGATCTGCCTGGGCGTCCTCGTGGTCGTCACGGCGGTCAACCTGCGCGGCGTGGTCGACTCCGCCAAGGCGTTCCTGCTGCCGACCGCCCTCTTCGTCGGCTCGATCCTCACGATGATCACGGTCGGCCTCTTCCGCGACGCCCCCGCCAGCACCGCCTCCGCCGACGGCCACGCCTCGGCGCTCGGTGAAGGCGCCACCGCTGTCGGAGCCCTGCTCCTGCTCAAGGCGTTCGCGGCCGGCTGCTCCGCCCTCACCGGCGTCGAGGCCGTGGCCAACGCCGTACCGTCGTTCCGCGCCCCGGCCGCCCGCCGCGCCCAGCGCACCGAGGTGGCGCTCGGCGCACTGCTCGGTGTGATGCTCGTCGGCCTGTCCGTCCTGATCGGCCGCTTCCATCTCCAGCCGGTCGAAGGCGTGACCGTCCTCGCACAGCTCGCGGACGCCTCCTTCGGGCACAACGCGGCCTTCTACGTCGTCCAGTTCGCCACCGTGGTGCTGCTGGCGCTCGCCGCCAACACCTCCTTCGGCGGTCTGCCCGTTCTGATGAGCCTGCTGGCCCGCGACAACCATCTGCCGCACCTCTTCGCCCTCAAGGCCGACCGTCAGGTGCACCGGCACGGCGTGCTCGCGCTGGCCGTCGTCTCCGCCGTGCTGCTGGTCGTCTCCGGCGGCGACACGAACACCCTCGTCCCCCTCTTCGCGATCGGCGTGTTCGTCGGCTTCACCATCTGCCAGGTCGGCATGGTCCGCCACTGGTACGGCGAGCGGGGCAAGGGCCGGCGGGCGAAGGCCGTACTGAACGGGCTCGGCGCCCTCTTCACCGGCGTCGCCGCGGTCGTCGTCACCGCCACCAAGTTCACCGAGGGCGCCTGGCTGATCGTCCTCGCCCTGCCGCTGCTCGTCCTCGGCTTCGAGAAGGTCCACCGCGCGTACGGCCTGATCGGCGAACGCCTGGAGCTGGGCCGCGTCCCCGAACCCCCGAAGCGGGCCCACTCGCAGGTCGTCGTCCCCGTCTCCGGCCTCTCCAAGCTGACCTGCGAGGCGCTCACCGCGGCCCGCTCGCTGGGCGACGAGGTGGTCGCCATCACCGTCACCCACCCGGCGCCCGAGGACCGACGTGCCACGGAAGCGCTGCGCCGTGACTGGGAGTTGTGGAACCCGGGCGTCGAACTCGTCGAGCTCGGCTCACCGACCCGCGCGCTGGGCCGCCCGGTCTCCGGGTACGTCCGCGAACTGGCCGACACGCACCCCGCCTCCCAGATCACCGTACTGATCCCGGAGACCGAGCCCGCCCACCTCTGGCAGCGCCTGCTCCAGAACCAGCGCGGTTCCGTCGTCGCGCATGCCGTGCGGCGCGACACCGATGCGGTGATCTGCCGCCTCCGCTTCCGCATCACCGACGACGAGCGCTGACACCTCCCCGCCTGCCGACCATCGGCAGGCGGGGCGTTCTCGGCCATGCTCCCGGGCCTTGCGGCTCCCGGGCCTTGCGGCTCCCGGGCCGGCCGCCCCGGTTCGTGGCCCCCGGCCTAGCGGCCCCCCGGCCGGCTGCCCCGGCGGCGGCGCGTACGGCGACCGCCGGATCGTCGCTCTCGGAGCGACGATCCGGCGGGTTTCACCACGGACGGGGCGGGCGCCTACTCGCCGACGTCCCGGTTGCGGAGGTCGTCCAGCGTCTCGCGCCGTACCAGGAGACGAGCCCTGCCGCCGTCCACCGCGACCACCGGGGGACGGCCGACCATGTTGTAACCGGAGGCCATGGACAGCTGGTACGCCCCCGCCACCGGCACCGCGAGCAGATCGCCGGGCCGGATGTCACCGGGCAGCTCGACGTCCGCGGCGAGGATGTCGCCCGCCTCGCAGTGCCGGCCGACCACCGTGGCCGTCCGGGCGCCGGCGGTGGAGTGGTGGCCGACCAGACGAGGGACGTACCGCACCCCGTACAGCGCCGGGCGCGGGTTGTCGCTCATGCCGCCGTCCACGGCGACGAACACCTGATCGCCGGTGGTCTTCACTGCCAGCACCCGGTAGAGCGCCACGCCCGCCGGGCCCGCGACGGCCCGCCCGGGTTCGACGGTGAGCCGGGGTACCGGGAGCGAGCCCGCCGCACAGCTCGCGGCGAGTTCCGTGCGGAGCCCGCGGGCCAGGGCCGTGAGGTCGAGGGCGTGCTCGCCCGGGCGGTACGCGATGCCGTGACCTCCTCCCATGTCGAGTTCGGGCAGCACCAGGCCGTGGGTGTCGCGGATTCGGGCCATCAGGCCCACCAAGCGGCGCAGGGCGACGACGTACGGCTTCACGCGCGTGATCTGGGACCCGATGTGGCAGTGCAGCCCGACCAAGTGGAGTTGAGGCTGGGTCAGAAGGCGGGCGATGGCGTGCTGCGCGGTGCCGTCCGTGAGGGACAGGCCGAACTTCTGGCCGTCCGTGCCGGTACGGATCTTCTCGTGGCCGCCGGCCGAGACGCCGGGCACCACACGCACCAGCACCTTCTGACGGCCGCGCGGACCCACCGCGGCGGCGAGCCGCGCGATCTCCGACGGGCTGTCGATGACGATCCGGCCCACCCCGAGCCGCAGGGCGGTCTCGATGTCGCGCGGCGACTTCGCGTTGCCGTGCAGGACGATCCGGTCCGGTGGAAAACCGGAGGTGACGGCGAGTTCGAGCTCGCCGGCCGAGCACACGTCAAGGCCGAGGCCCTCCTCGGCGACCCAGCGGACCATGGTCCGGGAGAGGAACGCCTTGGCGGCGTACAGCACATCGGCGTCGGGGAAGGCATCCCGGTAGGTCCGGCAGCGGGCTCGTACCTCGCCCTCGTCCAGGACGTACGCCGGCGTGTCGAAGCGCTCGGCGACATCGGCGAGCGACACCCCGCCGACGGCGAGCCCGCCGCTCGGGAGCGGGGTGGTGGACGCCGGCCACACCGACAGATCGTCCGCGCCTGCGGCGATCTCGGAGACCAGAGCTGTGGTCATGGAATTCGTCCCCTTAATCAGACGGCTCGGAGGGCCTGGGCCGGCGGCAGGTCCGGCGTGGGTGTGGCCTCCTCGGGGACCGCGGGAGCCGACAGCGTCGGGTCGACGGTGACCAGACGCGCGCCGAGCGGCTCGCACAGGACCCGCAGGACGGCCTCCGAGAGCCGGATGCACGTCTGGTTCTCGCCCAGCACCGCGGTCAGCCGGTGCGTACTGGTGAAGCCGACCGCGGTACGCGCGCCGAGCGGCGTGCGGAACAGCCGGATCACGGTCTCCGCGCCGTTTCCCGGCCGGACGGGCACGTACAGCGGTCCGGCCGGGCCCTGTTCTTCGGGCTCGGGGTCGTCGTCGTACTGGAACAGACACATGGGGCCCTCCCTGGGGAGCCGCGAACGGTTGGTGGGACCCGGTCGCCGTGGGGCGGTCCGGGGCGCCACCGAAGCTATCCCCGGCGCCGTACCGTCGGAGCAGCGCTCTGACGCCGTCTTGACGCCGAACGACCGGTTCCGTACACGTCACTGACGGCCGACGGGGGCATCGCGTCAGAAGCCCGCCAGAGATGTCGTCCCCGGCGTCAGAAGACCGTCAGCAGCTACGCCCCGCGCCTTCCGGTGGCCCTTCCCTTGAGGGACAGCGAATCAGGAAGGCGGGAGACGGTGCGAGGACGAGTCGTGGTCGGGACCAACGGGTCCCTGGGGAGTCTGACGGTCCTGCACGAGGCCGCGGCGCAGGCCCGGACGCGGGGCGCGGAGCTGCTGGTCGTCCTGGCCTGGCAGCCGCCCGGCGGCGGCCCGGGCAGCCGGACCGCCTGCGGTCCCGCCGTACTCGCCGACTGCCGGAACGCGGCGGCCGAGCTGTTGCGCGAGGTCCTCGGCGCCTTCGAGGAAGGCCGTCCGCGGCTGCGGACGGGGGTGACGCCGGTCGGGCAGACCGTGCGGAGCACGCCCGGTGTCGCGCTGGTGGACGCGGTCCGCGACTCCGGTGACCTGCTCGTCGTCGGTACCGGCTCGCGCGGCCCGCTGCTGCGGGCCCTACGGCCTTCGGTGGTCCGGTACTGCGTGGCCCACGCCCCCTGCCCCGTCCTCGCGGTGCCACCCAGCCCCCTCCAGGCCGACCTGGACACCCTGCATCGCCGTGGCGCACGGCGTCTGCCGTCGGACGCCCGATAGCAGGCCCCACGCCGACACCGCACCTCAGTCCCTGAAGGCGCGCCTGAACGGTGCCCTCTAGGTGTTAGGTACGAAGAGGCTCAACCGGTAGGTCGTCGGCTGCTCCAGGCGCCCGCAGAACGTGTCGATCCGCACAGCGCTCCAGTCGATCCGCGTGTCCGACGCCCGGAGCCGTTGGACGTGGGCGCGCCACTCCGACTCGTCCTGGGTCTCGAAGAGCACGCTCCAGTGCCCGGAGGCCGGTGCGAACCGCTCCGTCCCGCCCCGGTGCCGCTTCCGCTTCCGCCGCCCTGGCATGGACACAGCATCGCCGAACGGATGCCAGGGCAGCAAGGCGATGTCCTACCGCTCGTCGGGCCGGCCCTCGTCCAGGCCGGAGATCCGGAACACCGCACGGGCCGTCTCCCGGTCGAGGCATCGGGCCAGCCGCTCCAGTTCGGCGCCGCCGCGGACCAGGGTGCCGCGGGCACGGGAGGTTCGGGCGTCCGCTTGCAGGAGGTGCCACAGGGGCGGGTTGGCGACGAAGACGCGCGGATCGACCTCGGCGCGACCGCCCGCGGTGTCGCACAGGATCAGTCGCTGGGCGACACCGCGGGACCAGTCGACGGAGGTCAGACGGTCGGTGTGCACGGTACGCCGGCACGTCAGGCCGCGGACGGTCAGCCGCCCCGGTGCGCCCTCCACCCGCGGCGGCAGAAGGATCACGAACACCAGGGCGGAGAGCCCGCACCACAGCAGTGCGTGGACGGGGCTCAGGCTGTGGTTCCCGGCCTCGACGGTGAGGGACATGCCGAGCAGCATCACCGCGAGCCCGACGGCGGCCCGCAGGTCCGAGGGCCGGCCCGTGTCGCGTACGGCACGGGGCGAGTGGTTCTCCGACGGTACGAAGGGGAGTGCCATGGAGCGAACGCTAGGACGGGGAACGGAGATCCGGCCCGGCACTTTACGGACTCACTATGCGGCGGCGGCGAGCCGCGGCCACGCTGCCGACCGCCCCGGCGGCGTAGTCCGCGTCCTCACCGCGAGCGTTCCGGGCGTCCGCTCCCGGCGGCCGAGCCTGGTCGGACCCCGCGCGCCCAGGTCGCGTGACCCCCGCCATAGCTCCGTACAGGACGCGTAAAGAGCCCGCTGCGGCCCGTATGGGAGCCGTTAACGGACGCCATGACCTGGCTGAAAGGCGGTTTCCTCATCACGTCCGAGAATCCGTTCTTCATCCAGGAGCCCACGATGGCCGACATGGCCTTCGTCGTCACCACGATCGCGATCTTCGCGCTGGTGGCTCTCATCGCCAAGGGGGTGGCCAAGCTGTGACTGCCGAGAGCATCGTCGGTCTGATCGTGGCCGTCGCCCTGCTGGTCTATCTCGTCCTCGCCCTCGTCAAGCCGGAGAGGTTCTGAGCACGGATATGAGTCCCGTCCTCGCTGGTGTGCTCCAGCTCCTCGCCCTGGTGGTCGCTCTCGGCCTGGCCTACCGGCCGCTGGGTGACCACATGGCCCGCGTCTACTCCTCCGACAAGCACCTGCGGGTGGAGAAGTGGATCTACAAGGGCATCGGCGCCGACCCGAACACGGCCATGCGCTGGCCCGCCTACCTGCGCGGCGTCCTCGCCTTCTCCGCGGTGGGTGTCGTCTTCCTCTACCTGCTCCAGCGGGTGCAGGGGTCGCTCCCCGGTTCGCTCGGGTTCGCCTCGATCGACCCGGACCAGGCGTTCAACACGGCCGCCTCGTTCGTGGCGAACACGAACTGGCAGTCGTACTACGGCGAGCAGGCCATGGGCCACGTCGTGCAGACCGGCGGTCTGGCGGTGCAGAATTTCGTCTCGGCGGCCGTGGGCATCGCGGTCGCGGTCGCCCTCGTGCGCGGCTTCGCCAGATCGCGTACGGGTGAGCTGGGCAACTTCTGGGCCGACCTGGTCCGGGGCGTCGTGCGCATCCTGCTGCCGATCTCCGTCGTCGGCGCGCTCGTCCTGGTCGCCTGCGGCGCGATCCAGAACTTCTCCGGCATCCACGAGGTCGGCCAGTTCATGGGCGGCTCGCAGCAGTGGAACGGCGGCGCGGTCGCCTCGCAGGAGGTCATCAAGGAGCTGGGCACGAACGGCGGCGGTTACTTCAACGCCAACTCGGCGCACCCCTTCGAGAACCCCGACGGGCTCTCCAATCTCTTCGAGATCTTCCTGATCCTCGTCATCCCGTTCGCGCTGACCCGCACCTTCGGCCGCATGGTCGGCTCGATCAAGCAGGGTTACGCGATCCTGGCGGCGATGGCCACGATCTGGCTCGGTTTCACCGCGCTGATGATGTGGACCGAGTTCGCCCACAACGGCCCCGCGTTCGACCTCGCGGGCGGTGCGATGGAGGGCAAGGAGACCCGGTTCGGGATCGGGGGCTCGTCGATCTTCGCCGTGGCCACCACGCTGACCTCCACCGGCGCCGTCAATTCCTTCCACTCCTCCTACACCGGCTTCGGCGGCGGTATCACCATGCTGGGCATGCAGCTCGGCGAGATCGCCCCCGGCGGTGTCGGCTCCGGCCTGTACGGCATGCTGATCATGGCGATCATCGCGGTGTTCATCGCCGGTCTGATGGTCGGCCGCACCCCCGAGTACCTGGGCAAGAAGATCGGCACCCGCGAGATCACGTTCGCGGCCTGCTACATCCTCGTCACCCCGGCGCTGGTGCTGTGCTTCACGGCGGCCTCGTTCGCCCTGGACACTCCGGCGAACTCCATGACGAACTCCGGGGCGCACGGCTTCTCCGAGATCCTCTACGCCTTCACCTCCGGCGCCAACAACAACGGCTCCGCGTTCGCCGGCCTGAACGCCGACACCCCGTGGTTCAACTCGACGATCGGCATTGCGATGCTGCTCGGCAGGTTCCTGCCGATGGTGTTCGTCCTGGCGCTCGCGGGCTCGCTCGCCGAGCAGAAGCCCGTCCCGGAGACCGCGGGCACCCTGCGGACCGAGAAGCCGCTGTTCACCGGTCTGCTCGTCGGCACCATCATGATCATCACCGGTCTCACCTACTTCCCGGCCCTTGCGCTGGGACCGCTCGCCGAAGGGCTCGCGGCATGAACATCGACGTGAAGAAGCAAGAGGGCGGCGTGTCCACCACAGCCTCTCCGGCCCAGGCGCCGCACGGCGACCTGTCCGCCGGACACGAGCCGGCCGGGCGTGTCGGCGGGGGTCTGTTCGACCCCAAGCAGTTGGTCACGTCCTTCCCGGACGCGATCAAGAAGCTCGACCCGCGCGTGATGATCAAGTCGCCCGTGATGTTCGTGGTGCTGGTCGGCTCGGTGGTCACCACCGTCCTGGCGATCAAGAACCCGGGGGACTGGTTCGGCTGGGCGATCACCGCCTGGCTGTGGCTGACCACGATCTTCGCCAACCTGGCGGAGGCTGTGGCCGAGGGCCGCGGCAAGGCGCAGGCCGACACCCTGCGCAAGGCCAAGACCGACACCGTCGCCCGCCGCCTCGCCGGCACGAACGAGGAGCGGGTGCCGGGCACCGAGCTGAAGATCGGTGACCTGGTCGTCTGCGAGGCCGGCGACGTCATCCCCGGCGACGGCGACGTCGTCGAGGGTGTCGCGAGCGTCGACGAGTCGGCGGTCACGGGTGAGTCGGCTCCGGTGATCCGTGAGTCCGGCGGTGACCGCTCGGCCGTCACCGGCGGTACGAAGGTGCTGTCCGACCGGATCGTCGTCAAGATCACGACGAAGCCCGGCGAGACCTTCATCGACCGGATGATCAACCTGGTCGAGGGCGCTTCCCGGCAGAAGACCCCGAACGAGATCGCCCTCAACATCCTGCTGGCGTCCCTCACGATCGTCTTCCTGCTCGCCGTCGTCACCCTGAAGCCCTTCGCCGTCTACGCGGGCGCCGACAAGCAGACCTCGATGATCGTCCTGACCGCGCTCCTCGTCTGCCTCATACCGACGACGATCGGCGCGCTGCTGTCCGCGATCGGCATCGCCGGCATGGACCGGCTCGTGCAGCGCAACGTGCTCGCGATGTCGGGTCGTGCCGTCGAGGCCGCCGGTGACGTCTCCACGCTGCTCCTGGACAAGACCGGCACCATCACGCTGGGCAACCGGCAGGCGTCGGAGTTCGTCCCGGTCAAGGGCACCACCGAGGCCGAGCTCGCCGACGCCGCCCAGCTCTCCTCGCTGGCCGACGAGACGCCCGAGGGCCGCTCCGTCGTGGTCCTCGCCAAGGCGAGGTACGGCCTGCGCGAGCGCCACCAGGGGGAGCTGTCCCACGCCGAGTGGATCGCGTTCACCGCCCAGACCCGGATGTCCGGCGTCGACCTCGTCGAGAACGGGGCCGGACGCAAGGTCCGCAAGGGCGCGACCGGTTCGGTCGTGGCATGGGTGAAGGAGCGGGGCGGGAGCGTCTCGGCGGACGCGCAGGCGCTCACCGACCGGATCTCGCAGGCCGGCGGCACGCCGCTGCTGGTGGCCGTGGAGGACGGTAGGGGCGCGCGCGTCCTGGGTGTCATCCACCTGAAGGACGTAGTCAAGGAGGGCATGCGGGAGCGGTTCGACGAGCTCCGCCGCATGGGCATCAAGACGGTCATGATCACGGGCGACAACCCGCTGACCGCGAAGGCCATCGCCGAGGAGGCGGGCGTCGACGACTTCCTCGCCGAGGCCACCCCCGAGGACAAGATGGCGCTCATCAAGCGCGAGCAGGCCGGCGGCAAACTCGTGGCGATGACCGGCGACGGCACCAACGACGCCCCGGCGCTCGCCCAGGCCGATGTCGGCGTGGCCATGAACACCGGTACCTCGGCCGCCAAGGAGGCCGGGAACATGGTGGACCTGGACTCCGACCCGACGAAGCTCATCGAGATCGTCGAGATCGGCAAGCAGCTCCTCATCACCCGCGGCGCGCTCACCACGTTCTCGATCGCCAACGACGTCGCGAAGTACTTCGCGATCATCCCCGCGATGTTCGCGGTGGCCTACCCGTCGCTGGACAGGCTCAACATCATGGGCCTGGCCTCGCCCGAGTCCGCGATCCTCTCCGCTGTCATCTTCAACGCGCTGATCATCGTCGCGCTCGTCCCGCTCGCGCTCAAGGGCGTGCGGTACCGGCCGACCAGCGCCGCCACGATGCTCCGCCGGAACTTGGGCATCTACGGCCTCGGCGGCCTGATCGCGCCGTTCGTCGGCATCAAGATCATCGACCTCCTCATCTCCCTCATCCCCGGGCTGCGTTAATCCGAAGGCGTGCTGATCATGAACAACTCCGTAGGAAACGCAGGGCGGCTGCTCCGGGCCGGACTCCGTGCCCTGCTCGTCCTGACCCTGGTGACGGGCGTGCTCTACCCGCTGGCCGTCACAGGCATCGCCCAGGTGGCGTTCCACCACAAGGCCAACGGGTCCGAGATCAAGAGCGAGGGCAAGGTCGTCGGCTCCGAACTCATCGGCCAGACCTACAACCTGCCCCTCGAGGACGGGGAGGAGACGGCCGCGCCGGACCTGAAGTGGTTCCAGCCGCGTCCCTCCAACGGCCTGGGCACCAACAGCGTCAACACCCAGTACTCGATCATCCTCTCCGGCGCCACGAACCGCTCGGGCGACAACGAGGACCTGATCCAGTGGGTGCAGGACGCCAAGGCTGCCGTGGTCGAGGACAACTCCACCGCCGACCACAAGGTGAGGCCCGAGGACGTGCCCGCCGAGGCCGTCACCTCCTCCGGCTCCGGCCTCGACCCGCACATCTCCCCGGAGTACGCAAAACTCCAGGTCCACCGGGTCGCGGAGAAGAACGGCCTCACCGTCGCCCAGGTCGACAAGCTGGTCACCGACCACACCGACGGCCGGATCCTCGGCTTCATCGGCGAGCCGCGCGTCAACGTCCTTAAGCTCAACATCGCCCTCAAACAGCTGGTGAACAAGGGCTGATGGAGCGGGAGCAGGACGTCACCGGCCGGCGCCCCGGAGAGCGCCGGCCGGTGACGCGCCACGGGAACGGTCAGCCGTGGTCGAGGATCGCCGTGACGACCTCGCGCAACGCCGCCTCGGGATCGGACGCCGCCCCGTCGGAGCGCCATGCGACGAACCCGTCCGGGCGGACGAGCACCGCGCCGTCCGTCGTGACACCGTGGACCTCCGCCCAGTCCAGGCTCTCGGGGGACAGCTCCGCCTCGGGCCCGTCGCCGATCCGGTACGAGACGAGGGGCAGCGACAGCTTCTCCGCCACGCGAGCCGCAGCCGTGTGCCACGCCCCGTTGCTTCCGGAACTCAGGAGCACCAGGGTCCGCTCGTACAGGTCGAGGGTGGAGACCCGCTCACCGGCGCGATGCAGCCACATGTGCGGAGCCCTGCTCCCGGGCTCGCCCGTCAGCCGCAGGGAGTCGGGCACGACCGGCACCGTCAGGTCGGCACCCCGCACCGCCCCCCGCGGATAGCGGTAGCCCAGCGCCACGTTGAGGATCCCGCCCTTCCTTCCGCCCGGGCCGCCGGCTCCCGGCTCGGGGGCGTACCCGGGGTGGCTGTGCTCGACCGAGCGCGACGAGGCGCGGGAGCTCGTCGCCTCCGCCACCGGCCGGCGCTCCTCGTCGTACGACGCGAGCAGACCGGGACCGGCCCAGCCGGCCAGTACGGCGGCCAGCTTCCACGCGATGTTGTGCGCGTCCTGGATGCCGGTGTTGGAGCCGAACGCCCCGGTGGGCGGCATCTCGTGGGCGGCGTCACCGACGAGGAACACCCGCCCGTCCGCGTACCGTTGGGCGACCCTCTGCGCAGCGTGCCACGGGGCTCGGCCCTTGATCTCCACATCGAGGTCCGGCACACCCACGGCCCGCCGGATGTGCTCCGCGCACCGCTGGTCGGTGAACTCCTCCAGCGTCTCCCCGAGTTCGGGGTGCCAGGGCGCGTGGAACACCCAGTGCTCCTGGTTGTCGACGGGCAGCAGGGCCCCGTCGGCCTCAGGATTCGTCAAGTAGCACACCACGAAGCGCCGGTCACCCACGACGTCGGCGAGGCCGCGCGAGACGAACATGACGCTCACGTTGTGGAACAGATCGCCCGGGCCGCTCTGCCCGATGCCGAGCTGCTCGCGCACCGGGCTGCGCGGGCCGTCAGCCGCGACGAGGTAGTCCGCCCGGACGGTGACATGCTCACCCGTCTCGCGGCTCTTGACCTGAGCGGTCACTCCCTCGGCGTCCTGCTCGAACGACATCAGCTCCGACGAGAACCGCAGGTCTCCGCCGAGCTGCCGGGCGGTCTCCAGGAGCACCGGTTCGAGATCGTTCTGGCTGCACAGGCACCAGCCGGCGGGACTGAAGCGGGCGAGCCCGCCGCCCGGATCGATCTCCTTGAACAGCCATTCGCCGGCATCGCCGACCAGGCTCGGCGTCTGCAGGATGCCGTTGTTCCGCCCCAGGACGGACGCGGCCTCCTGGATGCGCTGCTGCACACCTGCGCCCCGGAAGAGCTCCATCGTGCGCACGTTGTTGCCGCGTCCCCGCGGGTGGATCGAGGTGGCCGCGTGGCGCTCGACGAGGATGTGCGGCACGCCGAGACGCCCCAGGAAAAGCGACGTGGACAAGCCCACCAGAGAGCCGCCGACGATGAGGACGGGCGTGCGGTGAACGACCTCGCCGGCGTCTTCGGATCGGTTCATTGAATGCCTCCAGCGTCACCTGCGACGCGAGTCAGGGGTGGGATGCAGATGCATGCCCTCCGAAGACCGGTGCGCGCGCTCGGAGCACCCGATTGACGCGGGGTTCACTCGTCCGCCCCGTGGGGCTCGCGTCGATCGGAGTGCCCACCGACGATCGGCACATGACGACCCCGGCGCCTTCATCGGGCACGGCGGTCCCTCCCGACCCTCCGTGAAGAGAGAAGAGGTGCGCCGGATGAGCAACTCGGGACGCATATCTCAGTCGGCTTTCGACGGCTCCAGGCTGCGGGTGATTCTGCTCCTCGACCTGTACGAAGGCGCCCAGCAGCAGTTCCTGGACGCGTACGAGCTCATGCGCAAGCAGGTCGCCTCCGTCCCCGGACACATCAGCGACCAGCTCTGCCAGTCCATCGAGAACCCCTCGCAGTGGCTCATCACCAGCGAGTGGGAGAGCGCTCCGCCCTTCCTCGCCTGGGTGAACAGCGAGGAGCATGTCGAGACCGTCAGGCCGATGCACAGCTGCGTCCGGGACACCCGGTCGATGCGCTACAGCATCGTCCGCGAGACCGGCCCCCGACAGCCGCTCACGCACGAGCCGGCGTCCGCGCGCGACCAGGTCGCGGCCCGGGTCGGCGACGGTGTGGCACGCCACGCCCTCACCTTCACCGTCAAGCCGGGATCCGAGTCGAAGGTCGCGGAACTCCTGGCCGGGTACCAGTCGCCCAAGGCCCAGGTTGACGAGAACACCCGTCTGCGCCGCACCTCCCTCTTCATGCACGGCAACCGCGTCGTGCGCGCCGTGGAAGTGGAGGGCGACCTCCTCGCGGCCCTGCGCCACGTCGCCCGGCAGCCCGAGGTCCGCGCGGTCGAGGAGGCCATCAACCCGTACCTGGAGCAGGACCGGGACCTGACCGACCCCGAGTCGGCGCGGGTCTTCTTCACCCGGGCGGCCCTCCCGGCCGTGCACCACGTGGTGTCCGGGCGGCCGGCCCCCGACGGCCTGCGGCGCCACGCGCTGTACTACCCGGCGAAGGAAGGCCGCGGGATGGACCTGGCCCGCCTGCTGGCGCAGCAGGACGAGGCCGCGGCGGACGACCCGAAGAGCCCCGTGTGGGGCAGCACCGTCTTCCAGCGCGACGACATCGTGGTGCGCCTCATCGACATCACCGGCGACCTCGACGTCGACCCCATCGCCTCCCTCGGCCTCAAGGGCCCCCGCAAGGCGGCCGTCCTCGAACGTCTCCTCGACGGCGCCGCCATCGGCGTCGAGGGCTCCCTGGACACCGACCGCAACATCAACCGGCTCCTGTCGCACGCCGACATGCTGCCCGTCACCGACCGCAGCTCGGCGGACTCCTGACGTACGGCCGTGGCCCCGGCCACGGCCGTCCCCCGCACGTCACTGCCACACTCGGAGGTATCAACCATGCTCAAGCAGCGTCCACGCATCGTGACCCTGAGCGAGACGGAACCCAACCGCAGGCGCGGAGGTGACCTGCGGGCCATGCTCACGCCGGCCACCGTCGGCTCCACCAGCGGCTTCATGGGCCTGGCCATCGTGCAGCCCGGCGAGCGCATCGGGGAGCACTACCACCCGTACTCCGAGGAGTTCGTGTACGTCGTCTCGGGCGCTCTGGAAGTGGACCTGGACGGCGAGACGTACGGGCTCACGACCGACCAGGGGCTCCTGATCCCGATCGACATGCGGCACCGCTTCCGCAACGTCGGCGACGTGGAGGCCCGCATGGTCTTCCACCTGGGCCCGCTCGCCCCGCGCCCCAGCCTCGGCCACGTCGACACGGAGGTCACCGAGGAAGGCGAGCTCGCCGCGGCGGGGCCGCACCTGACCGTGCACGACCCGGCCCAGGTGTCCGAGCGAAGCGGGGCCATCGAGTGACCCGGCGAGTGGCCGTCACCGGTATCGGTGTGGTCGCTCCGGGCGGCACCGGAGCGAAGGCGTTCTGGGACCTCCTCGCCAACGGCCGTACGGCGACCCGCGGCATCACCCTGTTCGATCCGACCGGCCTGCGCTCCCGCATAGCCGCCGAGTGCGACTTCGACCCGATGGCGCACGGCCTGGACCCGGAGCTGAGCCAGCACGCCGACCGGTACATCCAGTTCGCCGTCGTCGCCGCCGAGGAGGCCGTACGCGACTCCGGCCTCGACACCGGTACGGAAGACCCCTGGCGCGTCGCCGTCTCCCTGGGCAGCGCCGTCGGCGGCACCACCCGGCTCGAACACGACTACGTCCTCGTCAGCGAGGGCGGCCGGCGGTGGGACGTGGACCACCGCGCGGCCGATCCGAAGCTGCACCTGGCGTTCTCGCCGAGCACGCTCGCCTCCGTCGTCGCCGAACAGTTCGGCGCCCGCGGCCCGGTGCAGACCGTCTCCACGGGCTGCACCTCCGGCCTCGACGCCGTCGGCTACGCCTTCCACACCATCGAGGAGGGCCGGGCGGACGTCTGCATCGCCGGGGCGTCCGACTCGCCGATATCACCGATCACCATGGCCTGCTTCGACGCCATCAAGGCGACGTCACCCGACAACGACGACCCCGAGCACGCCTCCCGTCCCTTCGACGACCACCGCAACGGGTTCGTGATGGGCGAGGGAGCGGCGGTCCTCGTCCTGGAGGAGTACGAGCACGCCAGGGCCCGCGGTGCGCACGTGTACTGCGAGATCAGCGGCTATGCCACCTACGGCAACGCCTACCACATGACCGGTCTGACCAGCGAAGGGCTCGAAATGGCCCGGGCGATCGACAACACGCTCGACCAGGCCCGGCTCGACCCCACGCTGATCGACTACGTCAACGCGCACGGCTCGGGCACCCGGCAGAACGACCGGCACGAGACCGCCGCCGTGAAGCGTTCCCTGGGCGCGCACGCCTACGACACGCCCATGAGCTCCATCAAGTCCATGGTGGGGCACTCGCTCGGTGCGATCGGCGCGATCGAGGTCGTCGCCTGCGTCCTCGCGCTGCAGCACCAGGTGGTCCCTCCGACGGCGAACTACGAGACCCCCGACCCCGAGTGCGACCTGGACTACGTGCCGCGCACCGCACGCCCGCGGAAGCTGAGGAACGTCCTCTCCGTCGGCAGCGGATTCGGCGGCTTCCAGTCCGCGGTCCTGCTGAACGGGCCGGGTGGGAGGTCACGATGAGCACTGAGCGCCCACGGCGGGCGGTCGTCACCGGGATCGGTGTGATCGCCCCCAACGGACAGCGCGCGGACGCGTACTGGAAGTCCGTCCGGGAAGGCCTAGGCGTCCTGGACCGGATCACCCGCGAGGGATGCGAACAGCTGCCGCTGAAGGTGGCGGGCGAGGTACGGGGCTTCGACGCCTCGTCCCTGATCGAGGAGCGCTTCCTCGTCCAGACCGACCGCTTCAGCCACTACGCCATGGCGGCGGCCTCCCTGGCCCTCGACGACGCCGGCCTCGCCCGGGACGACCCGGAGGAGCCCTTCTCCATCGGCGTCGTCACCGCGGCCGGGTCCGGAGGCGGCGAGTTCGGCCAGCGGGAGCTGCAGAAGCTCTGGGGCCAGGGATCCAAGTTCGTCGGCCCGTACCAGTCCATCGCCTGGTTCTACGCGGCGAGCACCGGCCAGATCTCCATCCGGAGCGGCTTCAAGGGCCCCTGCGGAGTGGTCGCGAGCGACGAGGCCGGCGGCCTTGACGCCCTCGCCCACGCCGCCCGGGCCGTACGGCGCGGCACGGGCGCGGTGATCGTCGGCGCCGCCGAGGCGCCCCTCGCCCCGTACTCGATGGTGTGCCAGCTCGGCTACCCGGAGCTCAGCACCGTCGAGGAGCCGGACCGTGCCTACCGGCCCTTCACCGCCGGAGCCTGCGGCTTCGTCCCGGCCGAGGGCGGCGCCATGCTCGTCGTGGAGGACGAGGACCGCGCCCGTGACCGGGGGGCGGCCGTCCGGGCCGTGGTGGCCGGCCATGCCGCCACCTTCACCGGCGCCTCCCGCTGGGAGGAGTCTCGCGAGGGGCTCGCACGCGCGATCCGGGGCGCCCTCGACGAGGCCGGCTGCGCCCCCGAGGAGATCGACGTCGTGTTCGCCGACGCCCTCGGCGTACCGGAGGCGGACCGCGCCGAAGCGCTGGCCATCGCCGACGCCCTGGGAGCGCACGCCGCCCGCGTACCCGTCACGGCGCCCAAGACCGGGATCGGCCGTGCCTACTGCGGGGCGCCCGTCCTCGACACCGCGGCCGCCGTGCTCGCCATGGAACACGGCCTGGTGCCTCCCACCCCCAACGTGTTCGACATCTGCCACGACCTCGATCTGGTGATGTCCCGCGCTCGCCCCGCCGAGCTGCGCACGGCCCTCGTCCTCAGCAGGGGACTCATGGGATCCAACGCGGCGCTGGTCGTGCGCCGCGGCGGCGACTCCGCCCGGTAGGACCGGGCGGGAAGGAGAACGCACATGATCACCACCGCACTGACCTTCGACGAGCTCGCCACGCTGATGAAGCAGGCCGCCGGAGTCACGGTCGACCCCAAGGAACTCGCGAAGGCGCCGGACGCGCCCTTCAACACCATCGGCCTCGACTCGCTCGGCCTGCTCGGCATCGTCGGCGAGCTGGAGAACCGGTACAGCGTGGCGCTGCCCACCGACGCGGAGCGCTGCAAGACGCCCGCCGAGTTCGTCGACCTGGTCAACACCACCCTCAAGACGGGAGTCTGACGTGTCCGGACACACCGACAACAGCATCACCATCGACGCTCCGCTCGACCTCGTCTGGGACATCACCAACGACATCGAGAACTGGCCCAACCTCTTCAGCGAGTACGCCTCCGTCGAGGTGCTCTCCCGGGAGGGCGACTCCACCACCTTCCGCCTGACCATGCACCCGGACGAGAACGGGAAGGTCTGGAGCTGGGTGTCGGAGCGCACCGTCGACCGCCCGAAGCGGACCGTCCGTGCCCGCCGCGTCGAGACCGGCCCCTTCGCCCACATGGACATCCGGTGGGAGTACGAGGAGACGCCGGCCGGTGTCCACATGCGCTGGGTGCAGGACTTCGCGATGAAGCCCGAGGCTCCGGTCGACGACGACTGGATGACGGACAACATCAACCGCAACTCGCGCACCCAGATGTCACTCATCCGGGACCGCATCGAGCAGGTCGCCCGCGACCGCCGGAGCGCCTCGGTCCTGCCCCGCTGACCCCGCGGACCCGGACCCGCGCACCGCGCAGACGGACCCGCACACCCACCCGCATGAGGAACCACATGAGGAAGGATGCCCGATGCACCACGCCCTGATCGTCGCCCGCATGGCGCCCGGTTCGGCGCCGGCGATCGCCGACGTGTTCGCCGCCTCCGACCGCGGCGAACTCCCGCACCTGGTCGGCGTCACCCGCCGTCGCCTCTTCCAGTTCGGCGACGTGTACCTGCACCTCATCGAGGCTGAGCAGGACCCGGCGCCGGCCATCGCGAAGCTCGCGGGGCACCCCGAGTTCCGGGACGCCAGCGAGAAACTGTCGGCATACGTCAGCGCGTACGACCCGGCGACGTGGCGCAGCCCCAAGGACGCCATGGCGCAGTGCTTCTATCGCTGGGAGGCGGACGCCCGTTCCTGAACTCCCGAGCGCAGGCACGACAGAGAAACCCGAGGCCGCCCGCCCCGCGAACGACGCGGAGCGGGCGGCCTCGGGTTTCTCTGTCTTCCTGTCAGGCGGGGACGGTGCACTCGAAGGCGTGGAGATACGCGTTGACCGGGCGGATCTCGTCGATGACCAGCCCCGCGTCCGTCAGCCGGTCGACCATGCTCTGCCGGGTGTGCTTCGCACCACCGACGTTGAGGAGCAGCAGCAGGTCCATGGCGGTGGTGAACCGCATCGAGGGAGTGTCGTCCACGAGGTTCTCGATCACGACGACGCGCGCGCCGGGCCGCGCCGCCTTCCGGACGTTGGCCAGCGCCCTGCGGGTGCTGTCGTCGTCCCACTCCAGGATGTTCTTGATGATGTACACGTCCGCCTGGACCGGGATGTCCTCGCGGCAGTCCCCGGCCACGACGCGGACCCGGGAGCCCAGCGCGCTCGCGTCCCGCAGACGGCGATCGGCGTTCTCCACCACACCCGGCAGATCGAGCAGCGTGCCGTGCAGGGTGGGGTGCCGTTCCAGCAGACTCGCCAGGACGTGTCCCTGACCGCCGCCGATGTCCGCGACCGAGGCGGCCCCTTCCAGGTCGAGCAGGTCGGCCACGTCCTGCGCGGACTGCCGGCTCGACGTCGTCATGGCCCGGTTGAAGACGTACGCGGACTCGGGCGCCTCTTCGTTGAGATAGCTGAAGAACTCCCTGTCGTACACCTCCTCGAAGACGTTACGGCCGGAGCGGACCGCCTCGTCGAGCTTGGGCCAGACGTCCCACGTCCACGGCTCGGTGCACCACAGCGCGATGTACCGCAGGCTGTGCGGATCGTCCTCGCGCAGCAGCCGGGACATCTCCGTGTGGGCGAAGGTGCCGTCGGGGTGCTCCATGAAGACGCCCTGGCAGGACAGTGCGCGCAGGAGCCGGCGCAGGGTCCGCGGCTGGGTCTTGACCGCCGCCGCCAGGTCCTCGACGGTCATGGGCGTGTCGTCCATGGCGTCCGCCACACCGAGACGGGCGGCCGCGCGTACGGCGGCGGCGCACGCCGCCCCGAATACGAGCTCCCTCAGCCGCATGGGCGGCGGGGGAGCCGGATCAACAGTCGTCATCTGTCGCCTTGTCTGTGCTGTGGTGCCGTGGGTGGGGGAGCGGAGCCGACCGTCAGCACATGCCCGCGGGCTCCGAGACCTCACAGGTGTTGCCGCTGAAGGTGTTGCCCTTGCCGGTGTCCCGGTTGGCCAGGTCGGCCGAGCCGTTGCGGAGTACGACGTTGTCGCGGATCTCGTTGCGTTCGTTGAGGGCGCCGACGAAGCTCTTGAACAGCACGATGCCGCCGGACAGCGGCGAGGCGCCCACGTTGTCCTCGATCCTGTTCTCCGCCACCAGCGTCTCCTCGGCGCCGGTGAGGACGATTCCCGAGCCCTGCAGGAAGGGCAGCCGGGGGGTCTTGGGACAGTGCTTGTTGTTGGAGTGGATGTAGTTCCGGCGCAGGCTCATGGCCCCGGCGCGCGGGGTGGACTCGTCGCCCACCACGAACACCGCGGCGCAGTTCCCGGTCGCCTCGTTGCGGTCGACGGTCAGGTTCCGCAGGCGCCGCACCGTGACGCCGATCCGGTTGCCCGACACACGGTTGCGGGTGATCACCGTCCCCTGGGCGTCGACGGCTCCCGCCTCCGTGTCGGTGGTGTTGGACACGAAGAGACCGGCGTCGGCGTTGTCCCGGGCGATGTTGTGGCTCAGGACGCTGCGTACGGAACGCTCCTGCGCGATGCCCCAGTTGCCGTTCTTCTCGGCCGTCACCCGGTGGATCTTCAGACGGTCGGTCCGCGACGCCCACAGGCCGTTCTTGGCGAAGCCCCGGACGGTCAGGGAGCGTACGGTGACGCCCTCGACGGGGTTGCCGTCGGTGCCCGTCACACAGATGCCGTGGCCGGCCTTGGCGCACGCGTCGGTGGCGGCCGCGTCGGGCACGAGGACGGTGGGGAAGACGGTCGAGCCCCGCAGGGTCACGTTCGACGTGGTGATGCGGACGCTCTCACGGTAGGTGCCGGGGGCGAGGACGACGGTGTCCCCCGGCTTCGCGGCGTCCACTGCTTGCTGGATCGATTCGCCGGGCTTGACCCGGTGCACGGTACGGTTCTCGGCCGCCGGGGCGGCGGCTCCCAGCCCCGAGGCCACAAGAGCCACGGTGCATGCCAGGTAGGCGATCTGTCGTTTGGTCATATGCCGAAGCTATGAGGGGGTGTTCCGGCCCGCCACCGCTGATCACCCGGCTGGGCAGCGCTTCCCCCGAACGTCGGCCGGGTCGGGTTGTCCGACCTCGCCGCCCGGGGGCCGGCTAGCCCGTTCGCCCGCTCGACGCTGTCGTTCTCGCCGCGCCGGGTCCGCCGCCGTGACCTGCGGTGACGGGGCGACAGATGACGATCAAGCCGCCGACCGGGGGACACCCGCGCAGGCCGCTCGCGTTGCGGTGCTCGGGGGCTGGCGCTTGCCTCGTGCACGGAGCACAGCACAGGTGCCGCGCAGACTCGCCGGCCGAGAACTGCTCCGCCGAAGGAGAAAACATGCGTCTCGCACGTACCGGCCCCGCGCTCGCGCTGATCATCGGCGCCCTCGCCCTGTCCGCCCCCGTGGCCTCAGCCGCCGAGGGGGAGTCCGCCGTCGGTGAAGCGGCGGCGAACGTCCGTATCACCCCGGGGAAGGTGTCCCCGGGCACCACCGTCACCGTCAGCACCTCGGCCTGTGGCCAGGAGACCTACGGCA
Organism: Streptomyces sp. NPDC012508; assembly: GCF_042902595.1. Classification (NCBI taxonomy): domain Bacteria; kingdom Bacillati; phylum Actinomycetota; class Actinomycetes; order Kitasatosporales; family Streptomycetaceae; genus Streptomyces; species Streptomyces sp. NPDC012508. Next base: position 198,148 of record NZ_JBIBEO010000001.1, on the reverse strand, counting down.
AGGGCGAGTCGGCGCTCGCCGGGCAGTTCCACCTCTTCCCGGGCGAACGGAAGGGTGTCCTGGTGGGTGAGTTCAAGGTGCCGGACGGCGCCGCCTCCGGCACGGACACCGTGACCCTCAAGTGCCCGCCGCGGACGAAGGTGACCGCCACCTACCAGATCGCCGGCCGTCCGAACGGTCCCGTCGACGCCGGCTTCGGAGGCTCGGCCGACAAGGAGACGGAGTCCGGCCTCGGCTGGCTGCTGCTGGGCGGTGCCGTCGCGGGCGGGGCGGTCGTCCTGCGCCGGCGCGCCACGGCCGGCAGGACGTCGGCCTGACCGTACGCCGGGCGACCCGATCGTGGGGCCCCGGCCGACCGTGTGTCCGCACCGTTCCCTCCGTCCCCCGGCACCGCGAGGAGGCCCGGGGACGGAGGTGTTCCGGCGCCGAACGAAGGCACCACCACCATGAGGAAAGACTCCAGGAGGACGACCACCGGCCCGCCGCCGCGCGCCACCTCGCCGTTCAGGATGGTCGCCTGGGCGGCGCTCGCCGGAACTCTGCTGCTCGCCGACGCGATGCGCGACGACCACCCCCCGCGCCCGACGACGCAGACCCGGCAGTCCGCCGAGCGGACCGCCGAGCACGGCGCCCCCGACCGCCCCGCCCCCGACCCGCTGCCCGCCTCGGATCCCGTACGGATCCGGATCCCGGCCATCAGGGTCGACGCCTTCCTGATGCGCCTGGAACTGGACGCGAAGGGGGCGCTGCAGCCTCCACCCGCGACGGCCCCCGCCTTCGCCGGCTGGTACGCCGACGGGACCACGCCCGGCGCGCTCGGGACGGCGGTCGTGGCAGGACACGTGGACACCCCCGCGGGCCCCGCCGTCTTCCATCAGCTCGGAGCTCTGAAGCAGGGTGCCGAGATCAGGGTCGACCGCAGGGACGGCCGTACCGCCCTCTTCACGGTCGACGCGGTCGAGGAGCACGAGAAGGGCCGGTTCCCCGACGACAAGGTCTACGGCGACTCCGGCCGCCCGGAACTGCGGTTGATCACCTGCGGAGGCACCTGGTCCAAGGGCACCGGCTACCAGGCCAACACCGTCGTCTACGCCACGCTGAGCGCGGGGCGTGCGGGTTGAGGGGGTGACACCCCGCCCAGGCGGCGCGGTGTCCGTTCCGGCGGTCGGCGGAGCCCGCCAGGGCGACGGCCGTCTGCTCGCCGTCGTCTCCGACCTCAAGCAGGACGCGTCCCGACTCCTGGTCCTGGACGCCTCCCCCTAGCGCCCGCGGCAGTCGGCCGGTCCGTCCGTCCACGCAGAGCCGGCCACGCTTCGCGCGCCGCAGATCGAGGCAGAACCGTGTGGTCGCACCGGACTGCTCAGTGCGGTGCGGTGAGCGCCGCGTGCGCGGTGGTGAGGATCTCCTCCGAGAGTGGAGAGCCGGCGGTGGCGCGGGACAGGACGAGGGCGCCGACCATCGTGCACAGGCGGGTGATGCCGTCCTCGTCGTCGGTGGCGAGCCAGTCGGCGAAGTCGGCCACGCCCTCGCTGTAGACGTGGTGCGCCTCGCGGTCTCCGGGTTCCCGCGCCATGTCGGTGGCGAGGGCGGCGGCCGGGCAGCCTTCCGCCGCGTTGTCGCGGTGCGCCGGGGAGAGGTAGACGTCGATCAGTGCCCGCTGGGCGGCATCCCGCTGCCCGGCGTGCTGCTCAAGCCCGGCGGTGCGGCGGCGTGTGAGCTCCTCGAAGGCGTGCGCGGTGGCTTCGTCGACGAGCGCCTCCTTGGAGGCGAACTGCTTGTAGAAGCCGCCGTGGGTCAATCCGGCCGCCTTCATCAGGTCGGCCACGCTGACCTGTGTTCCCTGCTCACGGAACATCCGGGAGGCGGTCTCCACGACCCGCTTGCGGTTCTCCTCGGCTTGCGCCTGCGACACGCGGCCCATCAGCCACCTCCCTATTGGATGTCGATTGACATCTACCCTACACCCGATTTAGATTGTGGCCGTCATCTAAGATGGGTCGGCCGCCGCCCGACCCACAACGCCAGGAGTGCAGACATGGAACTCAAGGACTCTGTCGCCGTGGTCACGGGAGCCAACCGGGGGCTGGGCCGGCATCTGGCCGAGCAGCTCCTCCAGCGGGGCGCGAAGGTGTACGCGGCAGCTCGCCGTCCCGAGACGGTCGACCTGCCGGGTGCTGTTCCGCTTCAGCTGGACGTGACGGACGCGGAGTCGATCCGGTCCGCCGCCGGCATCGCATCCGACGCGACGCTGCTCGTGAACAACGCGGGCATCTCCACCTCGACACCGCTGATCGCGGGCGACCTGGACGCGGTGAGCCGGGAGATGGAGACGAACTTCTTCGGCCCGCTCGCCGTGACACGGGCCTTCGCCCCGGTCCTCGAGCGCAACGGGGGCGGCTCCGTGCTCAACGTCCTGTCCGTACTGTCCTGGCTCCATCCGGCCGGCCTCGGGTCCTACGCGGCGGCGAAGGCCGCGGCATGGGCGATGACCGGCGCGGCCCGGGAGGAACTGGCGCCGCGTGGCATCACCGTCTCCGCGCTCCACGTCGCCTACATGGACACCGACATGGCGGCGGCTGTCCCCGCCGAGCAGAAGACCGACCCCGCCGAGGTCGCCGCCCAGGCGCTGCTCGGCATCGAGGCAGGGCTGACCGAGATCCTCGCCGACGACACCACCCGGTACGTCAAGCAGAGCCTGGCCGCCACGCCGAACGCGGCATGAGATCCCCCGGCCGCGGGAGCCGCTGTCCAAGCGCCTGGGACTGTGTTTCCATGCCGCAGTGACGAGCGAACGCGTGTCCGGTGCCGGCGCACCCCCGAGGGTCCGACCGCGGACCGACCCCGACCTCGGCGACTGTGTGCGGATGCTGGCCGCGGTCCATGAGCGGGACGGCTACCCGGTGAACTGGCCCGACCAGCCCGGGACATGGCTCACGCCGCCCTCACTCGTCGGATCCTGGGTGGCGGAACGGGACGGCCGCGTCGTCGGCCACGTCGGCCTGTCCCGCAGCGGCGCCGGAGACGCCGCACCCGGTCTGTGGAGTGCACGGGCAGGTGTGAGCGTCGACGCGACCGCCGTGGTCAACCGGCTGTTCGTCGATCCGTCCGCCCGTGGGCAGAGGATCGGTGCGCTGCTGATGGAGCGGGCGGTCGCGGACGCACGGGACCGGGGCGCGCATGCCGTGCTCGACGTGGTGGCTTCCGACACGGCGGCGGCAGCTCTGTACGAGCGCCTCGACTGGCAGCTGCTCGCCACGGTCGACCAGCAGTGGAGCCCCGGTCAGAAGGTGGCCGTCCGCTGCTATGCGGCGCCACCTGACGGCAGTAGAGCACTCCGGCAGTAACTCCCTGGTCATGGCCCCACGTCGCGGACCGCGACCAGGACGGTCGCGACAGACGCTAGGGCTCCCAGTCCCAAGAGCCGAAGTACGCCGTCGTGCCCGTGCGCCGTGCGTTCATCACGACGGTCAGCCGGGCGAAATCCTGGGACGGCATGAGCGGCTGCCACTCCGGCAGGGGCAGTGCGCGGACCTCGTCGTGTTCGTCCGGAGCGAGCCGGATGCCGGTCAGCTGCCGGGCGGAGAGCCGGCCGCCGTCGAAGACGAACCCGGCGGTGGCATAGGGCCATTCGGTCCCCGGCAGCCCGAACACCGCCGCCAGGAGCCGTGGAGGTCCTGGAACGATCAGCCCGGTCTCCTCCTCGCACTCCCGTACGGCGGTCTCCCACGGGCGCTCTCCGCGCTCGGTCGCCCCGCCGGGCCACTGCCAGGGGTGAGCCGCCGTGTAGACGGCTCGCAGGTGCACGGGGTGGTCGTGCTCGTCGGTGAAGAACACCGAACCGAAGACGGTCGCCTTCGGCAGGGTCTCGGCGTACTCCTCGGGCGGAAGCCAGGTGCCGCTGGTCGGCATGGTGGTGGTCTCCTTCGGGAGAGGGCGGCGCGACGGGGGCGTCAGGGGCGGTGGGCGCGGATGAGCGTGCAGGACAGCGGGCTGTCTCCGTCGGGCGCGGTGAGGACGTCGATCCGGTCGACGAGGAGTCCGTGCTCGACGAGGAGGTCTTCCCAGAGCGTGGGGGTGAGCACCCACATGCCGACGCGTACCGGCTCGGCCCCGGCCAGGCTCAGGAGTTCCTGCCGGGCGGCGACGGTCGAGGAGGGACCGTCGCCTTCCGAGTTCGTGTGCAGACCGGAGAACACGAACCTGCCGCCCCGCCGGAGCGCGCGGGAGAGGACGGGCAGCAGCCGGTGCGGGTCGATGTACGGGATGCCGTGGATGGAGTAGACGACGTCGTACGGCACGGCCCGGCCGAGGTGGTCGACGGCGTCCTCGCGGATCAGACGGAGGCCCGGCGGCTCCCCGGCGTACCGTGCGACGGCCCGCGCGTGCTGTGTGGGCGAGGCCTCGACCGCGTCGATCTGGAAGCCACGGCGCGCCAGGTGGGCGGGGAACCTGCCGAGGCCGCTGCCGATGTCGAGGACGCGCAGGCCGGTGAGGTCGCCGAGGACCTCCTCGCCCGGGCCCGCGTGCGGCCAGTAGCCCCACGCGAGACGGCCGACCTCCGGTACGTCGGTGCCACGTGCCCGGTGGTGCGCGCCGTACGCGGTCCAGGCTTCGGCGGTCTGCTTCTCGATGTCCAGCACAGGGTGCTCCAGCGGGTGGGGAGGGTCAGGGGCGGAGGGCGTAGAGGCGGAGCACGTCGAGGTCGGCGGTGCTCACGAGCGACCAGCCGGAGGTGAGCGTCTCGGCCTCGGCGGCGGTGATCCCGAGGCCGCGCTCCGTGAGAGGGTCGCTCTCCTTGCGGCGGCCGGCGATCTCGGTGACGACCCAGAAGGTGCCGCCGGGCGCCAGGAGCCGGCGAACCACATCGAGGAAGGCGGGCTTGTCGTCCATCCACCGGTAGACCAGACGGCACGTGATGACCGCGTACGCGGGGTCCGGCAGGCCGTCGAGGTCGTCGGCGGTGATGTCCAGGCACCGCCAGGCCGGGCCCGCACCCTGACCCTCGTCGCGGGAGGCGGCAAGGGCCACGGCGCTCGGGGCGCAGTCGACGCCGGTGGTGCGGTAGCCGAGCTCGTGGTGGAGGTGCCGGGCCAGTGTGCCGTCGCCGCTTCCGACGTCCAGGGCCGGACGCCCGCGACCGGGGCCGAGATGCGCGGCCAGCAACGTGAACTCGTTCTCATCGGGCTGCCGGTAGCGCCGGCCGGCCGCCCACAGCGGCTCCCAATGGTCGGTGGTCGTCGTCATGGTGTCCTCCCGGGTGGTAGGCGCGGCTGCGAACTCACCGGAGCTGCTGCCCGGTCGTGCGCTGCTGGAGATTCCACAGGGAGCGGAACAGCCCGGGCTCCCTCGTGAGCTGTTCGTACGTCCCTTCCTGGACGATGCGTCCCTGGTCGAGGACCACGATCCTGTCCGCGACGGCGACGTTGGCGAGGCGGTGCGTGATCAGCAGGACGGCCCGGTCCTTGGCCAGTTCCCGCAGCCCGGTGAAGATGCGATGCTCGGCCCGGGCGTCGAGCGCCGCCGTCGGCTCGTCCATCACCAGCAGGGACGCCTGCCGGTGGAACGCCCGGGTGAGGACGACCCGTTGCCACTGGCCCCCCGACAGCTGCTGGCCGCCGAACCACTCCGCCGTCAGCAGGGTGTCGAGACCGGACCGCAGACCGGGCAGCATGTCGGCCGCCCCCGACGCCTCGCACGCGGCGAGCACGGCCGCGTCGCTCACGTCGCCCTGACCGAAGGTGATGTTGTCCCGCAAGGTCAGAGGCAGATACGTGTACTTCTGCGGGACCAGGCCGACATGCCGCCACGCGTCCCAGGGGTCCAGCTCGGCCGTCGTCGCGTGGTCCCACGCCACCGCGCCCGACGTGGGCAGCAGCAGACCGCAGAGCAGCCGCGACAGGGTGGACTTGCCCGACCCGTTCTCCCCGACCAGCGCCACGATCTCGCCGCGCCGCACCTGCAGGGACACCCCGGCCAGGCTGTCCTTCGAAGCCCCGTCGTACCGATAGCTGATGTCGCGGACCTCGAACCGCTCCGGCGGCGCCGAGAGCGTGCGGGTGCCGCGGGAGGACGCCATGGCCTGCCCGTGGGCGTTGTCGAGGAACTTCTGCCAGTCCTGCACGTACCAACCCGTACGCACCAGGCGCGCCCCGCCGTTGATGATGCCGCGCACGGATCCGGTCGCCGTCTGAAGGGCGAACACCGCGCTGCCGCCCGCCGCGAGATCCATACGGCCCGTGGCGAGGAGCCACAGGAGCGCCGCCCACACCGTGGCCGACGCCACCCCGCCGACGGCGGCGCCGGCCAGCCCCATCCACGCGCCCGTGTCCGCCGCCGCACGCTCCGACGTGTTCACGGAGGCGGCGAGCCGGCGGTACCGGGCGGTGAGGAACGGCCCGGCCAAACAGGCGCGCATCTCCTCGCTGGACTCCGTGTACGCCATGTGCCAGCGCAGCTTGTACAGCATGCGGCGGCGCCCCGACGTCTCCAGACCGGCCATGTACAGCACGCGCGCCGCCCGTACGTACGCGGCGGCCTGTGGCAGACACGCCAGGAGGAGCAGCGGCAGCAGCGCCGGGTGCAGGACGGCGAGAACCGTGGCCCCGGCGGCCAGGGTGGCGGTGGCGGCCAGCACGTTCTGGGCCTCGTCGACGAGGTCCGGGGTGACCTGGGCGCCGCGGTCGGCGATGTCGTAGAAGTCGTTGTAGCCGGGCTTGTTGTTCGCCGCGAGCTCGGCGCCGAGCGCGGCCTCGACCATCGTGAGCTCCGCCGCCCGGGCCAGGACGGGGCGCAGCCGGCCGGTCAGCCAGGTCACGGTGACCCCGAGGAGCGCCCGCAGGCCGGCCGCCGCGGCGATGACCGCCAGCTGCGGTGCCGCCTCCCGGAGCCGGTCGGCGATGTCTCCCGAGGAGATGAGCGCGGTGATGGTGCCCGTGACGGCGAGCAGTCCCAGGGCGGCGAGTACGCCGGTGCCGACCTGGCACGCGAGCAGCCCGGCCGTCGCGGCCCGGTCCACCCGCCAGGCCATCGCGAGCGATCTCAGGACCAGGGCGGGCAGCCTCCGCGCCATGGTGCCGGTCGTCATCTGCGCACCGGCCTTGAGCCGGGACTCGTCCCGGTACCGGAACTCCTCGTCCGCTGCGTCCGCGGGCGGCTCTTCTTGCGTACTGACCGAGGTCAACGGGGGTCCCCCTTGGCGGTCGCGGCTGGGTCACCCGGCTCAACGACCCCGCCCGAATTTCGAACGCCTGTTTTTCGGACGGACCGCGAACCCCGGAATCGCCCGCGCGTCGGACGTTGCCGGATGCACCGACCCCGGCCCCGCAACGGGCGCGCCCGTACGCACTGTTGGCCGAAACGCCGACACCCGTCCCGGCGCGTTCGAGCAGACCTCAGCCCCTCAGCCCGTCAGCTCGTGGTGTCAGCCCCGTGATGTCAGCCCCGTGACGTCAGTCCCGCAGCCCCGTGACCTCGGCGACGTGCCGCAGGCTCGGATCGACGAGGATGCCGTGCAGCTGCTGGAAGACCTGCCGGGCGGCCACCGCGTTCCAGTCGGCCGGCAGCAGCTCGGTCGGCAGGCCCGGGTCCAGGTACGGCAGACGCCGCCACTGGGTGAGCAGCGGAACGTAGTGGCGGAAGGCCTCCGCGGGCTCCGGCTCCGCCTCGGCCGCCGCCCACCGCGCGGCCACCGGCGCGTAGGTGTCGGTGAACGCCGCGTACTGCGTCTGGATCGCAGGGAAGTCCCACCACGAGCTCACCGTGCCCGGCAGATCGCTGAAGGCCGCGTACTCGGCCGCGAACAGGTGGACGTAGTCGCTGAGACCGAGCCGTACGAGCATGCTCCGCGCGTCCTCCAGGAGCCGGCCCGGCGCCAGCCACACGCCCGGGGCGATGTTGCCGAAGCCGAGCCAGGTCAGCCGGGTGCGCAGCTGGTAGCGGTGCGAGCGTTCCGACTCGGGTACGGAGAACACCGCCATCGCCCAGCCGTCCGCCAGGTCGGCCGGCTCCAGGCTGGCGAAGATCCGCCGGTCGCCCTCGTCGAAGACGGGAAGAACGGCCGGGCTCAGCCGGTAGCCGGTGGCGCCCCGGCGCTCCGGTTCGAGGACCCCGCGCTTCTTCAGCCGGGAGATCGCCGAGCGCACCGCCGGGGCGTCGACGTCCAGTTCCCCCATCAGCGTGATCAGGTCGGCGATGGAGATCCAGCCGCCGAGGCGGCGCAGGAACGCACCGTAGACCGTGTTGATCAACGAGCTGGGCCTGAGGGGGCTGTCCGACATGATCGCCTTCCGTTGTACGCGGTCGCGATCATATCGATGCCCCCTCCGGGCCCACGGGGGTCAGGCGTACGCCCCCGACAGCAGGTGCCCGGCGCCGGGGGCCTCGGCCCGGAGGCCCAGGGCGCGCAGCATCTGATGGGCGGTGCACACGGCGGCCGACACGACCGGCTTGCCGAGGAGCTGTTCGGCCTCCTCGATGACGCCGAGCGAGGGCATCTGCACACAGGCGGAGAGGACGACCGCGTCGGCATCGGCGTGGTCGAGCGCGCGGGCGAGACCGGGCAGCCTGGCCGGGTCGTGGGCGGCCACGTCCAGGTTGTTCGGGATCTCCAGGGCCTGGTGGTCGAGGACGTCGATGCCCTCCCGGGTGAGGTAGTCCACCACCGTCCGCGTGAGGGGTCGCATGTACGGGGCGAGCAGGGCGATCTTCTTGGCGCCGATGGTGTTCAGCCCGTGGACCAGGGCGCCCGCGCTGGTGACGACGGGCGCGGGGGCGCCGTTCTCGACCGTACGCAGGTGCAGCCGCTCCTCGGAGACCCGGTGGTAGCCCGGTCCCATGCTCATGATGGCGACGAGACAGGCGTAGCCGAGTACGTCGACCCGCGCGTCGGACAGTTCCACGGCGCAGCGGTCGGAGTCGGCGTCCATGGCCTTGAGCTGTTCCGGGGTCACATGGGTCATACGCATCCGGCTCGAATGGAAGGTGAAGCGCTCGTCCGGCGCGACGGCCGCGCGGGCGCGCAGGATCGCGGGGACCTCGGTCTCCATGGTGACGTTCGAGCTCGGCACGATCTGGCCGATGCGGTAGGTACGGGGCGGCACGGGTGACTCCTCGGTTCTCGTACGTAGGTGTCCGACGGGGATCAACGGGCGTCGACCACGGGGTTGGTGAGGGTGCCGATCAGCTCGACCGCGGCCTCCACCGTGTCACCGGGCGCGAGGAACTCCGGCGGGACCATGCCGGCTCCGACCCCGGACGGCGAACCCGTCGCGATCACGTCGCCGGGCTCCAGCGTCACGCCGGAGCTGATGTCGGCGATCAGCCGGGCGATCGGGAAGAGCATGTGCCGCGTGTTGGACTTCTGCTTGGTGACGCCGTTGACGCGCAGCGAGAGGTCCAGGTCCATCGGGTCCGGGATCGCGTCGGCGGTGACGACCACGGGGCCGAAGGGCGCGTACGAGTCCTGCCCCTTGGAGAAGAACCACTGACCGGAGCGGCGCTGGTCGCGAGCGCTGATGTCGTTGACGATGCTGAAGCCGAAGATGTGGTCGTACGCCTCCTCCTCGCTCACCCGGAACGCGGTCCGGCCGATGACGACGGCGAGTTCGCACTCCCAGTCCAGCTGGGTGGTGAGATCGGCGTTGTGCAGGATGGGCGCGCCCGGGCCGGTGACGGCGGTGGCGGGCTTGCTGAACAGCACGGGACGGGGTGGGAGTTCCTTGTCGGTGTCGAGGCTTCGGCTGGACTCCTCGACGTGCTCGACGTAGTTGAGCCCGACCCCGATGATCTTGCCGGGGCGGAAGGGCGCGCTCAGCCGGACGTCCTCGGTCCGGTGGACGGCGTGGGCCGGGTAGGCGCCGTCGAGCAGCCGGCGCGCGGCGTCGAGGCCGGCCGGGCCGGCCTGGACCAGGCCGAGCAGGTCGTGCGGGAGCCGCACGCGCGCGTGGTCGGCGAGGGCGGTCAGGTCGAGGACATGACCATCGGTCTCGACACCGAGCCGGGGATCGGCGGCGGTGGTGGTCGTGAAGGTCAGCAGACGCATGGGAGGGGCTCCTTCTGGGTCAGACGGCGGGGTCGGCGGAGACGGGCTGGTGGCCGCCGTTGTCGGGGTACGCCTCTTCGCGGTGGAAGCCGAGCGAGCGCATGACGGGGAAGTCGTTGAACGAGAAGAGGCAGGCGTCCTCGGACGGGTCGAGATTGTGGTGCTCGTGCCAGGCCCAGGACGGGACGCAGAAGATGTCCCCTTCCCGCCACTCGAAGCGCCGTCCGGCGATCACCGACGCGCCCCGGCCCTTGGCGACGGTGTAGATCACCGAGCCGGTGTGCCGGTGGGCCGCGGTGGCCTGGCCGGGGCGCAGAAGCTGCATGTGGGCGCCCATGGTCGGCATCACCGAGCTGCCGGTCACCGGGTTGGTGTACTCGGCGATGACTCCGTCGTACGGGGAGCCCTCGGTCGCCTCGGCGAGGCCGCGCAGGGCCTCGTACGTCGGCTCCCACGGGTAGGCGAGCAGCGGCGAGTACGGGCGCGTCCACTTCTCCACGCCGTACGGGAGCAGAGTGCCGGAGTAGGTGAGGACGGAGGCGTCGACCACCTTCCCGGGTGTCTGGTGGAGGTCGGGGTGCACCTCGTAGAACCCGGCGTCCAGGGCGTTGACCAGGGGGATGTCCAGACCGTCCTGCCAGATCACCGGAGCGTCGGTCCCGTCGTTGCCGTGTTCGTGCCAGGTGCCGTTCGGGGTGATGGCGAAGTCGCGCGGGCCGACCTTGAGCTTCTCGCCGTCGACGATCGTCCACGCGCCGGTGCCCTCGTGGACGAAGCGCAGGGCGGCGGCCTGGTGGCGGTGGGCGGTCATCGCCTCACCCGGGCCCATGATCTGGAGACCCGTGTAGAGCAGACCGGCGGCCGCGCTGACGTCCTTGCGGCCGGGGTTGACCAGCATCACGACGCGGCGCCCCGCGTCGTCGGCCCTGACGAGACCGAGGGCCTTGTGGACCAGGGGCCGCAGCTCCTGGTAACGCCACAGCACGGGAACGGACCTGGGCTGCGGGTACCAGGGCTCGATGTCGTTGGCGACGGTCCACAGCGCGCCGGCGTCCAGCGCCTCGAGCTCGCCGTAGTACGCGGTGAGTTCCGGCGTGTCGGAGACCCGGGCGCGGCCGAGCATCGTGTCGTCCTGCTCGATGGTCATACGTCCTCCTCAGGAGCGGTGGTGGTCACGGGGCCCGTCGGCGGCACGGTGAACGTCACCGGCGGACGTGGGGTGTTGTCGACTTCGAGGCGGAAGATGTCGAAGCGGTTGTAGTGGCCGGTGATGTCGTGCATCTGCTTGGGCTGGATGCAGCGGCCGAGGTCGATCTCGCCGTAGACGATGCCCTCGTCGTCGACGAGCGGTTCGGTGACGGGGCGGCCGTCGGGGCCGAAGATGCCGGACAGCGCGCTGCGCGGCCGCTGGAACAGGGCGCGCAGCTCCTCGTCGTCCCCGGCGAGCACGTCGACGATCTCCGGGGAGACGGTGGAGCAGGCGACGACGGAGAAGACCTTCCCCTCGAAGCTGTGGGCCGCCGTACGGACGGCGATCGCATCGGCCATGTCGTAGTCGGCCGGGGCGACGGGCAGCGCGATGTAGCAGGAGGCGTGGACGAGTTCGCCCTGCGCGAGGAGGGTGAACCGGGCCAGTGTGTTGGTGTTCTCGCCGCAGGCGAGGGCACCGAGCGGGCCGACGGGCGTCCGGTGGACGCGCAGCGAACTGCCGTCGCCGCCGGTCCAGGTGAGCTTCTCGGCCCAGGTCGGCACCAACTTGCGGTGCACCCCGAGGAGTTCTCCGTCGGTACCGATGGTGAGCAGGGTGTTGTAGAGGACACCGAGGCTGTGCGCGGCACGCTCGTTGACGCCGATGACCAGGACCACGCCGTACTGGCGGGCCGCCGCACGCAGGGTGTCGACGTACGGGCCGGGGATGTCCACGGAGGCACGCTGGAGGCGCTCGAACCAGGGCGAGCCCTGGACCGGGTTCATCGTCCAGTTCCAGTACGGGTATCCCGGGACGAACACCTCGGGAAACACGACCAGTCGGGCACCGTTGCCGGCAGCCTCGGCGATCAGGGCGACAGCCTTGTCGACGGTGGCGGCGGGATCGAGGTAGACGGGCGCTGCCTGGACGGCGGCGGCCGTGAACCGGGGCAGATCGCCAAGAGGCGGTTGAGGCAAGGGAGTTCTCCCCTTTCAGTGGGCGAGGGAGGCGGCGGCGACCTCGGCGTGCCCGCCGTCCGTCGCGACTGCGTGGGCGTCGGCCCGGGCGGTGGCGAGGTGAGGCAGCCAGCGCTGATGCACGGGCGCGACGGGCTGCCGCAGGAGTTCGATACGCGGCGGCACCCGGTCCGTACGGCCCGCGGGCGGTCGGCCGCTGCCCGCCCTCCAGGACGGTGCCCAGGGCGCGGCCGGGCCGCGGTAGCCCTGGGCGGCGGCCGCGTGCAGCGTCCACAGCGGGTCGTGCAGCTGGGCCCGGCCCACCCCGCACAGGTCGGCGCGGCCGGCCAGGATGATCGAGTTCACGTCGTCGTACGTCGAGATGGCGCCGACGGCGATGGTCGGCACCCCCGTGGCGTTACGGATCAGGTCGGCGTACGGAGTCTGGTAACTGCGCCCGAAGCGGGGCCGCTCGTGGGGGACGACCTCGCCCGTGGAGACGTCGATGGCGTCGGCGCCCGCCTCGGCGAGGGCACGGGCGATGCCCACCGCGTCCGCCTCGCTCAGACCGCCCTCCGCCCAGTCGGCCGCGGAGATCCGCACCAGCAGCGCCTTGCCCGCGGGCCATGACTCCCGTACGGCAGAGAGCACTTCCAGCGGGAAGCGCAGCCGCCTGGCCGGCCCGCCGCCGTACTCGTCGGTGCGCCGATTGGTCAGCGGGGAGAGGAAGCCGGACATCAGGTGCCCGTGCCCGTACTGGAGTTCCAGCGCGTCGAAGCCCGCCCGGTCGGCCCGCTGGGCCGCGCGCACGAAGTCCCGTAGGACCAGATCCATGTCGCCGCGCGTCGCCTCGCGCGGCACCGGGCCCTGCTCGTCCCAGGGCAGCGGGGAGGCGGCGAGGAGCGGCCCGGTAGCAGCCCGGCGCCCCGCGTGGGTGAGCTGGATGCCGAGGCACGTGTCGCTCTGCCCGTGCACGAAGCCGGTGATGCGCCGCCAGGCGGCCTCCTGCTCGTCGTTCCAGAGGCCGGGGCAGCCCGGGCCGGGGCGGGCGTCGGCACTGACGGCGGTCATCCCGGCGACGACCAGACCGGCCCCACCGAGAGCCTGGGTGCTCAGGTGGACGAGGTCGAAGTCGCCCGGGACGCCGTCACGGGCCGTGGCGAGCGCGGTGGGCGGGACGACCACGCGGTTGCGCAGGTGCAGCCCGCCGACGCGGAAGGGCCGGAACATCGGCGGTACGGGTGCGGTGGTGTTGACGGCGTTGGTGAAGGCCTCGTCACGGACGCGCAGGTTGTCGTACGTGACGCGGCGGCTGCGCGTCAGCAGGTTGAAGGCGAACTGGTGCGGGTCCTGACCGGTGTACCGGTCGATGTTCTCGAACCATTCGAGGCTGGCCTGCGCGGCCCGTTGCGTGGACTCCACGACCGGCCGGCGCTCGTCCTCGTACGCCGCGAGCGCGCCCTGGATGTCCGCCGGGTGCTCGTGCAGGCAGGCCGCGAGAGCGAGGGCGTCCTCCATGGCGAGCTTGGTGCCGGAGCCGATGGAGAAATGGGCCGTGTGGGCGGCGTCGCCGAGCAGCACCACGTTCCCGTGCCGCCAGGTGCGGTTGCGTACCGTCGTGAAGCGGAGCCACTTGGAGTTGTTGGGCAGGAGGCGGTGACCGTCCAGGTGCCCGGCGAGGATCTCCTCGCAGCGCCTGATGCTCTCCTCGTCGCTGGCGCCCGGCGGGTACGCGCGGCCGGCGGACTCCGCGAAACCGGCGCGCCGCCAGGTGTCCTCGTCCAGCTCGACGATGAAGGTGGAGCGCTCGTCGTCGTACGGGTACGCGTGCACCTGGAGCGTGCCGAACTCCCGCTCCTCCACGATGAACGTGAAGGCCTCGAAGACCTTGTCGGTGCCCAGCCACATATAGCGGCCGGAGCGCTCGTCGAGATCCGGGCCGAACGTGTCCGCACAGGCGGCACGGGTGGCCGAGCGTACGCCGTCGCACGCCACCACCAGGTCGTACTCGGCGGACAGCTGTTCCGCGGCCGGTGCCTGGGTGCGGTAGCGGACGTCCACGGCGAGGTCGGCGCAGCGGTCCTGGAGGATCCGCAGCAGGCTCCTGCGGCCCAGCGCGGCGAAGCCGTGGCCGCCGGAAGTGAGGGTCTGCCCCCGGTAGCGGACGTCGATGTCGCTCCAGCGGGCGAACTCCGCCGACATCGCGGAATGGACGACCGGATCGGCGGTGGCGATGCCGTCCAGGGTCTCGTCGGAGAAGACGACCCCGAAGCCGAACGTGTCGTCGGGGGCGTTGCGCTCCCAGACGGTGACCTCCCAGTCCGGGGAGAGCTGCTTGGCCAGGGCCGCGAAGTACAGGCCGCCGGGCCCTCCTCCGATGACTGCTACGCGCACGGGGTACCTCCTGTGGTTCCGGTGATGAGCTCGGGGGCCTGCGGGCCCGCCATGGTGAGGACCTCGCGTACCTCCGCGGGCCAGGGGGTGGTTCCGGTGGCCCGGGCCGCGGAGTGGGCGATGACCATGCGGCCGGTCGCGGCCTCCGCACCCTCCTCGCCGAGAACGGTGAAGGCGTAGTGCAGGGAGCTCGTGCCGACCTTGGTGACGCGCAGCTCGGTGCGGACCGCCTCGCCGAACCAGAGCCGGGCGCGGTAGTCGGCCTCGAAGTGGACGCGGGGCGTACTGCCGAAGAGGTGCGACAGGCCCAGCCGGCGCAGCAGTACGGCCTCGGCAGCCTCGACCCAGCGCACGACGGTGGAGTGGTGGTAGTGGCCGGCGGCGTCCGTGTCGGGCCACTCCACGCGGCGCTCGACCGTGACGCTGGGAAGGCGTGGGACCAGCGATCCGGCGGCCCCGGCGGCACAACTGCCCCCGTCCACGTCGGCTGTTGTATGGGACGCGTGGACTTCGGCGGCTTCTGTACGGGTCGTGTCGTCGGGGCCGGCCGGTACTGCGCGGGTGTCCTCGGCGCGGGCCTCGGCCCTCGCGCGCCGGCGCAGCTCACCGCGCTGGAGCTTGCCGTTGGCCGTCCTCGGGAGATCTGCGACGAACTCGACGGCCCTGGGGTACTTGTACGGCGCGATGGCCTGCTTGACGTGAGCCTGGAGCTCCCGGGTGGTGTCCTCGGCCGCCGGCGTGCCGTCGCGCAGAACGACGTACGCCTTGACGATCATGCCGCGCCGCACGTCGGGGGCGCCGACGACCCCGCAGTCCTCGACGTACGGATGGGCGGCGAGGGCCTTCTCGACCTCCGGCCCCGCGATGTTGTACCCGGAGGAGACGATCATGTCGTCGCTGCGGGCCACGTACCAGAAGTACCCGTCGGCGTCCCGTATGTAGGTGTCGCCGGTGATGTTCCAGCCGTTTCTGACGTACGTGGTCTGCCGCGGGTCGGAGAGATAGCGGCAGCCCGTCGGGCCCGTCACGGCGAGCAGTCCCGGCTGCCCGTCCGGTACCGGATCGCCCTGCTCGTCGACCACGGCGGCGCGGTATCCGGGGACGGGCCGGCCCGTGGAGCCGGGACGGATGTCCTCGTCGGCGGCGGAGATGAAGACGTGCAGCATCTCGGTGGCACCGATGCCGTCGATGATGCGCAGGCCGGTGGAGGCGTGGAAATCCTCCCAGACGGTGGCGGGCAGGGGTTCGCCGGCCGACACGCAGCGACGGAGACCGGACAGCTTGCCGGTCACGCCGGCGGCCATGATCGCCCGGTAGGCGGTGGGCGCGGTGAACAGCACGGTCACACCGTGTGCGGCGACCAGCTCGGCCAGCTCCTCTGGGGCGGCCTGCTCGATCAACAGGGTCGCGGCGCCCACATGCAGCGGGAAGACCACGAGCCCGCCGAGGCCGAACGTGAAGGCGAGCGGCGGTGTGCCGGTGAAGACGTCGTCCGGGCCGGGCTTGAGGACGTGCCGCGAGAACGTGTCGGCGTTGGCGAGGACGTCCCGGTGGAAGTGGAGGGTCGCCTTGGGACGTCCCGTCGTGCCCGAGGTGAAGGCGATCAGCGCCACGTCGTCGGCGGCCGTCTCGACGGCGGTGAACCGGCCTTCCTTCGTGGCACAGAGAGCGGTCAGATCAGCCGCGCCGGGGCCGCCGTAGGGGATGACGGGCAGACGGCCCGGCGGGCCGGGGCTTCCCGGTGGGCCCGGCGGGTCAGCCGCGTCGAGTTCCGCGACGTAGCGGTGGTCGCACAGAGCGACCGTGGGACGGCTGATCTCGCACAGTTCGGCGAGTTCGGCCGAACGCAGCAGCGGCATCGTCGTGACGGCCACACCGCCAGCCTTGAGGACACCGAACCACGCGGCGACGAGCCAGGGGTTGTTGGGGCCGCGCAGCAGAACGCGGTTGCCGGGCCGGAGCCCGTGGTCCTCGGTGAGCACCTGGGCGACCTGATCGGCGCGCCGCTGGAGCTCGCCATAGGTCCAGCGCTCGGTCGGGGTCAGCAGACAGGGTCGGTCGGGGCCCCAGCGCTCGACCGCGTCGTCGAGCAGGCGGCGGGCGCAGTTGAGCCGGTCGGGATAGTCCAACTCCGGTAGATCAAAGTGGAGTTCGGGCCAGAGAGAGAAGTCGGGAAGCCGGTCGCGGCAGAAGGAATCGGCGTGCGCCGAAGGGGAGAGCTCCATGGGGCGGCACCTCAATCAGGGAGCAGCGGGAGATGGGGCAAGTATCTCGATAATTTGGCGGCCGTCAACTTTCCGCGATATCTCTGAGCTCCGCGGCGACGCCCGAGCGGCTCAGGCGAGAGGGACCCGCACCCGCACGCACTTGCCCAACTCCTGTGTCAGGACGGCGAGTTCGCCGCCCAGTTCGGCGGCCATCAGCTGGATCAGGAGTAGGCCCCGCCCGCCCTCGGCGTCCGGGTCGACCTCGGCGGCGGGCTCGGGCAGGCGGGGCAGGGCGGCCGCGCAGTCGGTGACCTGCAGGCACAGCCACCCCTCGCCGCGGGAGACGGCGACGCGCATCCGACCGGTCGCGGCGGCGGCGTGCTGGACGACGTTGCCGACGAGCTCGCTGACGGCCAGCAGGAGGGCGTCCGCGACATCGGCGGCGATCCGCCACCCCTCGAGCAGGCTGCGGACGCGCGAGCGGACCAGGGGAACGGTCGCGGCGGTGGGCTCGGGCACCCAGTGAACGAAGATCCGCGTGGGCGTGGAGGTGGCCTGGGTGCGGTCCGGGGCGGCTCCGGGGGAGTCGGCGAGGGTGTGGCCCGGGGTGCGGGGCGCGGCGTGGGCCGGGGTGGGGGCCGGGCGGTGGCCAGTGGCCGGGACGCGGGGTGCGGGATGAGCGGTGGCGGCGAGCATGACGTGCTCCCAGAGGGGGATGCGCAACGCGACCGCCTGGTCACTCGTGTAACTAACTTGAGAGTTGGAAAGCCGTTGGGCTTGTCGTCAGCGGAAACGCGTCGCTAGAGTTTTGATAACACGTGTAACACGTTACGTCTCCCCGGGTGTCAGGCGCAAGCATTTCGGACAAAGCGTGCCGAACCCCGGGGCCGGCAGAAGGGCCGCAATGACGCAATCCCACCCGGCCGAGCTCGACCTGGCCGACATGACCTGGCCGCCCCCGCCCTACCAGCCCCCGGTGCCGCCCGTGACGGACGAGCACGGGGTGCGCCGCTTCCACGGAGTCACGTATGCCACCACGCCCGGCTACCGCCCGCGGCTCCTCGACGTTCAAGTCCCGGCAGGCGAAGGGCCGTTCCCGGCGGTCGTCTGGATCCACGGCGGCGGATGGCTGGACGGCGACCGCCGCTATCCGCCGCCGACCGTGCCGGTCACTCTGCTGCACGGATCGGTCCTGGCCGCCGGGCTCGCCCTCGTCTCCATCGACTACCGGCACAGCCTCGAAGCCCCCTTCCCCGCCCAGCTGCACGACGTGAAGGCGGCGATCCGTTACGTCCGCCGGTTCGCCGACGACCTCGGCATCGACCCGGACCGGATCGCCGTCTGGGGCGAGTCGGCGGGCGGCCATCTGGCTGCCCTCGCCGGCCTCGTCGGCCCGGACAGCGCCGACGCCGAGGCGCTGGAGGGTACGCACGGTGTGGGCGCCGGGGACACCGGTGTCCGGGCGGTCGTCGACTGGTACGGGGTCTCCGACCTCGCCGCCCTGGCCGGTCACCCTCTCCCGGGGATGCCCCCCGGCGGCGATTTCCCCGACCCGTACGACGCCCTGCTCGGGGGAACCGAGACGGAACGCCCGGCGCTGGCGCGGACCGCGAGCCCGGTCACGTACGCGGCGGATGCGACCCCGCCGCCCTTCCTGTTGATCCACGGCACGCGGGACGGCCTGGTCCCCTATAGCCAGAGCGAGGCACTCGCCGAGGCCCTCACGGGGGCCGGCGGCGATGTGACCCTCCGACCCGTCGAGGGCGCCGACCACATCTTCCTCGGCTCCACGGACATCGCAGGGATCGTCGCGGAGAGCGTCGCGTTCCTCGCCCGGCATCTGGACGCGAAGGTCTGAGTCCGCTGGGCGGCCGGGCTCGGGGGCCGGAAGGCTCCCGAGCCGGTGCGCCACCGTCTGCCCGCGCTTCCCCCTGTTCCGACTTCTTCCCTTTCACCCTTCGTCCGCTGCCGTCGGCAGTCCGCCCGTCGAATCGGGCCCGTCCCGCAGATCCTGCGGATACGCCGACCCCCCAAGGGCCGCGGCCATCCCCGCGGTCGCGAGAGGTACTCATGTCGACCCATCCGGTCATCCCTTCCCCGCACTCCGAGAGACCGCCTCTCGCCCAGAGGCCGTCCAGCACGGGCACGCCGCCCGAGGCGGGGTCGGCGCGCCGGCCCGGTGTCCTCGTGGCGGGGCTCCTGCTGCTCGGCGTCGCCACGTTGCCCGCCTTCGCCGTCCGGCCCGACCCGGCCGACCCGCCGTTCCAGGACCTGGACGACCAGTGGCTGGCCTGGATGGGCGGCCCGCACGACGGGCCGTACGCCGTCCTCGCCGCGGCCCTGAACTGGTTCGGCGGCCCGCTGGGTGTCGTCGTACCGCTCGCCCTGCTGTTCTTCCTGCTCCTCCGCGGGCGCTGGGTCTCCGTCGGCTTCCTGCTCGGCGTCTACCTCGCCGGCAATCTGCTCGTCCTCCAGGGGCTCAAGCACCTGGTGGACCGGCCACGACCGGAGAATCCGCTGGTCCGGGTCGACCACGGCTCGTTCCCGTCCGGCCACGTGGCCGGGGCGGCGCTGCTCGTCGTACTCGTCGGGGTGCTGCTGGTCCCGGCCGCCCGGCGGCGGGCATGGTGGCTCGGCGGCGTGGTGTTCACGCTGGCCATGATGTGGAGCCGTACGTGGCTACACGCGCACTGGCTCACCGACACGGCTGCCGGTGCGGCCGCCGGTGCGGGCGCGGGCCTGCTGGCGTGGTGGCTCTGTGCTCCGGCGCTCGCCCGGGAAGCCGCTCGCGGCCGCCGGGGGGCGGCCGCGACGGCCCCGGACGCCGCCCCGGCGGTCCCGTAGCCGCCGCCTACTCAGGCGCGCTTCGGTCGCACGAGATCCGACCGACCGCGCGCGGCCCGGACCCACCGCGCGCGCTCCGATCCCACTGCGCGCGGTCCGACCCCACCACGCGCGTCCGACCTCACCGCGCGGTCCGGCCGACCGCGCGCACGTCGACGGCGCCCGGGCCCGCGCAGGGCCAGGGCGCCGTCATGGCTCGTGGCTCGTACCACCGTCGTGGGTCGTAACGCCCTCGTGGCTCGTACCGCCTGCGGGATGCGGCGGCTCAGGACGTCTGGCGGTGGACGAGTACGGCCTTTATGGCCGGGAGGGGTGCGGTCGAACCGGTCTCGATCAGCTCGTGCAGGGCGTCCGCGATCTGCGCCGGCGAGGCCAGATCCAGACGGACGGTGGTGAGCGCGGGCTGCTGGAGTCCGGAGAGGACGAGGTCGTCGGAGCCGACGATGGCCACCTCGTCCGGTACGGCGATCCCCTCGGCCTGGAGCGCGTGCAGGAGCAGCGCGGCGTACTCGTCGTTGTAGGCGAAGACGGAGTCGAGGTCCAGGCTCGCCCAGCGCCGGGCGAGCGCGGTCGCCGACTCGCGGGTGTAGGCGAGCTCCACCGGGGTGACGGTGGCCATGTGCCGGGCGGCCACCGATTCCGCTCCCGCGAGGCGCGGCTCGGCGAGCGCGCCGAGTCCGCGCTCCTGGGGGATGACGACACCGATCCGGGTCCGGCCGCGAGCGATCAGGTGCTCGGCGGCCGCGGCGCCGATGTGGGCGTGGTCGAAGCCGATGGTGTGGACGCCGGACACGGGGTGGGACGCGAAGGCCAGGATGCCGCGCACCCCGGCGCGGCGCAGCAGGTCGGCGGCCTGCCGGGTGAGTCGGTCGCCGTCGAGGGCGACGACCGCCGCAGGGCGCAGCTCGGCCCAGGCCCGGGCCGCGTCGACGGGGTCGCTGAAGCGACCCGCGTGGAGGACGGCCGTGTAGCCATGGCGGTCGAGTTCGCTGTGCAGGTCGTCGACCCAGTCGCTGACGAGCCGGCCGATCGCGGAGATCGACGCGGGCATCAGGACGAGATTGCTGCGTCCCGCACGCAGGGACCGGGCGGCGGCGTGCGGGACGTATCCGAGCCGGTCGGCCGCGTCGAGGACGCGGGCGCGCGTGGTCTCGCTGACGCGGTGGCCCGGAGTGTCGTTCAGTACGAAGGAGACGGTGGCACGTGACACGCCGGCGAGGCGTGCCACATCGGCGCTCGTGATCGAGGCGGGGACGGGGGTTTCTTCTGCCATGACGTCCCGTGACGCTCCTTGCGAGGGTTCGGTCTGCGGTTGTGCCTGCCTTTCCCTGTCGAGGTTACACGAGTTAGATCACGAGTGAGGTGGGCCGCGCGTGACATTCGCGCGGCCCACCTGTCACGACTCCGGGTCCTACGCGCCTGTCCCGTACAGGCGGCGCGAGTCACCGGCGAGGTCCCCTACGGCGGTCACCACCGAGTCGAAGCGCATCGTGGTCCGGCTCTCACGGTCGTACGGGTCCCATGCCGGCATCTCCGGATGGTTGGGGTCGCCCGTGCGGGCGAAGGCGATCCACGCCCGGTGCATGGTCCGCGCCAGGCCGTCGCGGACCGCTGGGTCGAGCCCGGCCACGAACGGCGCGTGTGCCCACTGGTCGAAGTTGGCGAAGACGAAGGGGAGTTCGAGGCAGTGGGCGGCACCGAGACGGCCGTCGTGCGCCGGGGTGGGGAGATCGAACTGGTAGGCCCAGACGGGCCGCCCCGACTCCGCCCTGGCCTCGGCAAGTCGTACGGCGGGTACGCGGAAGAGTTCGTCCGTGATCAGGTCCATCAGTACATCGGCCGGGCGCGCGCCGGGCCGGGCCCGCTCGTACGCCGCGTAGACCCCGGGCGCGGCGTCGGCCCCGAAGGTCTCGGCGATCCGGGCGGTCACCTGCTCCCGGTCGGCGGCGGCGTACCCGGGGTCCAGGGCGAAGCCGAAGTTGGCCTCCTCGCGGGTCCAGCCGATCATCACGTCGACGCCGGTCGCGGCTCCGTGCAGCAGGGCCTCCACCGGATGGCGTGTCAGGGTGACGCCGTCGATGACGGGCAGGAACGGGGTCGGCCAGTAGCCCCAGCGCGTCGTGCGGGCGAAGAGCCCGCCGGTCGCGCCCATCAGCGCTGGCCAGGGCAGCTCGCGCAGCTCCGCGACGGTCTTCACGCCGGCCAGTTCCAGAAACGCGGTGGTGCGGTCCGCGGACGCGTCCGGCCCGGGGAGATCGAGCCCGAAGGGCGGGCTCTGCAGGATCACGCGCCTGATCAGCCCCTCGGCCTCGGGGAGCCCGGCGAGAGCGGCTGTGGACAGGGCGCCGCCCGACTGACCGGCGACGGTGATGTTCTCCGGGTCGCCGCCGAAGGAGGCGATGTGCGCCGAGATCCAGCGGAGGGCGGCCAGCTGGTCGCTGAGCCAGGGATTGCCGGCGCCTTCGGGGTTGCCCTCCTCGGGTCCGGTGTACAGATAACCCAGCGGCCCGATGCGGTAGTTGACGCTCACCATCACGAGATCGCCGTCCCGGGCGAAGGTCTCGCCGGAGTAGTTCGGCAGCGATCCCGAACCCGAGACGAAGCCGCCTCCGTGGATCCATACGAGCACCGGGCGGCGGGCCTCGTCGGCCGCCGGGGTCCAGATGTTGAGGGTGAGACAGTCCTCGTCGAAGGGCGGCGATCCATGGCCGCCGAGGACCGGGTCCCCACCCTCCATGCATGGCTGCGGGGCGCTGGGACCGTCGGAGGTCGCGTCCCGGGTCCCGCTCCAGCCCGGGTGTGGCCGAGCCGGACGCCAGCGCAGGCCGTCGACCGGGGGAGCGGCGTAGGGCACGGCGCGGAACACGGCGACCCCGCCTTCGAGTGCGCCGCGCAGGCGCCCCGCGGGGAGATCGACCGACGTGGGATCCGGGCCTGGGATGAGAGCCATGAGCCAATCCTTCCTGGGCCGCGCGCCGGGCACAGCGCCAACCCTTCGAGAGTATTGCGAGAAACTTGCGACCGTCAATTGTTCGCTATATCGCGAGGGTCCGGCCTCTCACAGCCAGAGGCTGTTGCTCGCCGTCCGCTCCGCTTCCGTTTTCAGGAGGGGCGCGAAGGCCCGCCACGGCACCAGGCAGGTCCCGGCTCCGGCCAGCGCGCCGGCCAGGGTGTCGCTGAGCCACTGAGCGTGCAGCCAGGTGCGGCTCCACATCATGGCGACGACGTACGCGGCGCCGAACAGCCACCACCAGCGTCGCGCACGCGGCGGGAACAGCACGATCGCTGCCGCGAGCATCAGCGTCACGGCGCTGAAGACCTGGCCGGAGGGGAACGAGCCGTCGTTGACGAGGACCCAGGGGTGGGGCGGGCGCGGGCGGTCGACCAGGTGCTTGAGCGGCAGCACCACGAAGACGCTGGAGAGCACGGCCGCCGCGCAGACGTACAGCGCCGAGCGCCAGCGGCCGTAGATGCAGAGGCAGCCGCCCAGGATGAGCGGAATGATCACCCCGATCGGGCCGCCGAGCCGGTCGAGGACGGTGGCGAATCCGGTGGCCGCGTCGGCGCGCGAGCCGTCCATGGCGGCCGCCCAGCGGTCGTCGAGCCCCTGGAGGAACGGCCGGTCGCCGACCCGGATCAGCAGTCCGATCAGCAGCGACAGTGCGAGCAGTGCGATTCCGGCGGCGAGCGCGTGGCGCGGTGGAGCCGACGGGAGGTGGTGGGCGGGGAGGGTGCGCGGGGCGCGGGGGAGGGGGGCGTCGGAGGGACGCGACATGGCGGGCCTTTCACGGTCTTTCACCCCGAGCGGTGGGGCACGCGGGAAGGCGGTCACGGGGATGTGCGGTGAGGGGCGCACCCGAGGGGTGCGCGAAAGCCGGTGAGCGGGAGGGGGAGGGGGAGGGGTGGCAGCGGGGAAGGGGCTGCCGCGCTCGCCGGGCTGTGCGGCCGGAGGGTCGTACGGCCGGGGGTGTACGCCGCACGGGCCGTACGGGTCGGCCTGGGCTGCCGGAGGTGTGCCGGAGCAGTGCCTGAGCCGTGGGGGTCCTCGCGGTGGGCACGGAGTATTGCGGATGTCTGACCCCCGCCACAAGAGCACGAGGGTTCCGAGACACGATCGCCCTGGTCAGCGCCGCTGATGGGTGGTTACACGTGCTCGACGTGCGAATCTCTCCTCGGTCACGATCTGCGCAACGACCCCGCACAAGCTCTAGCCGAGTCCGGAAATGGGTGCTACACAGTCTCCAAGCGCTGCGGGTAACACGTGTAACAACATCATGTCGGCCGCAGCCGTCAGCGGCGGCTTCCGGTGACACCGCCGCCCCCGCGCGACCGCTCACGCGGCGTCTCCCTCACCCGGCCCCACCGCCACCCGCGTACCCGGAACCGGTGCGTAACCCCCGCCAGCACCGCGCCTCACCCGGTTCCGCACACCTCCATCTCCCCGCTCCGTCCTCCCAGGAGTCGTCATGGCCACGAACGAGCTCACCGATCCGATCGACCCGCCCGCCGCCGGCACCGGTACCACCGCCGCCACCGCCTCGGAACCGGAAGCTCCGCGCCAGCGCGGGCTCATGCTCCTGCTGCTGGTCGCCAACTCCGCCATGATGGCGGTCTACATGGGAGTCGGCTCCGTTCTCCTGCCCACCCAGGTCGCCGCGATCGCACCCGACGACAAGGTCGCCGTCCTGGGCCTGATCGGGGGCATCAGCGCCATCTTCGCGACGGCCTTCAACCCCATCGCGGGCGCCCTCTCCGACCGCAGCGGCCGCCGCAACCCCTGGATCCTCGGCGGCGCGATCGGCGCGCTGATCGCGCTGGCCTTCCTCGGCAGCGTCTCCACCGCGCTGCTCGTCGGCATCGGCTGGTGCCTGGTCCAGGCGACGATGAACACGTACCAGGCGGCGGTCACCGCGATCGTGCCCGACCGGGTCCCCGCCGCCCGTCGCGGCACGGCATCGGCGCTGGTGGGCCTCGGCATGCCGATCGGCGGAACCGCCGGCGTCCTCGTCGCCTCGCAGACCGCGACCCAGCTGCGTACCGGATACCTGATCTTCGGCGCGATCGTCGCCGTCGCCGCACTGCTCCTCTCCGTCTTCTGCCGCGACACTCCCCGCACCGAGCCCGTGGCGAAGGCCCCGAAGGGGTCCCAACTCGCGGCGTTCCTCTCCGCTCTGGCGAACCACGACTTCCGCTGGGCCTTCATCGGCCGCGCCCTGATGGTCCTGGGCTACTTCTCCGTCGTCGGCTACCAGCTGTACATCCTGGGCGACCACATCGCGCTGCCCGCCGGGCTGAACCCGCCCGCGGCGATGGCGATCCTCACGCCGGTGTCGATGGTCGCGGTGGCACTGTCGACCGTCGTGGGCGGGCTGCTGTCCGACCGCTGGAACCGCCGAAAGGTGTTCGTCGGGGTGTCGGCCGCGCTGGCCGGGCTGGTCATGGTGGTGCCCGTCGTCAGCCCCACCTGGACCGGCATGCTCGTGTTCAGCGCCCTCAACGGCCTCGCCTTCGGCTGCTTCATGGCCGTCGACACCGCGCTCGTCACCCTGGTCCTGCCCCGGGCGGAGGACGCGGCCCGTGACATGGGCGTCCTCAACATCGCGAACGCCGGGCCGCAGATCATCGCCCCGTTCGTCGCCTCCGCCATCGTCACCGGCCTGGGCGGGTACACCCCCCTCTTCCTGGCCGGCGGTGCCCTGTCGCTGATCGGCGCGCTCGCCATCCTCCCGATCCGCGGCGTGCGCTGATCCCGGCCGGTCCGTGCCGGCCGCTTCCCATGCCTGCTGCTGCCCGAGTCGGGCCCCAGCCCGCGGGGACGCATCCCGCGCCGACGCGGTCCGGCCGCCCTTGCCCCGGCGGGCGCATGCCGAGGGTCACGTGCCCGCCGGTTCAGCACCACCACCCTCGCCCCACCAGCCCCACCAGCCCCACCAGCCGAACCAGTTACGCCAGTTACGCCACCCTCGCCTCGCCCCACCGGCACCCTGCCTTCCCTCTATCAAGGAGCCCTCTGTGAGTCGCAAGCGAGTTCTGCCGCCGGCCCTGCTGATCCTGTGCACGGCGGCCCTCGCCGGTACCGCACCCGCCGTCGCCGTCGCATCCGCCGTCGCCTCGCCGCAGACCGCCCCGGCGTCCGCGCGGCCCGCGGCCCCGCTGCGGATCCTGCTCACCAACGACGACGGCTACAACGCGCCTGGCATCCGCAAGGCGTTCGAGCGGCTCACAGCCGCCGGGCACGACGTCACCATCGTCGCCCCGCTCACCAATCAGAGCGGTGCGGGCACGAAGATGTCGAACGCGCCCACGATCACGGTGAAGCACCCCGAGCCGAAGGTGTGGGCCGTCGACGGAACCCCCGGCGACTCGGTGGCCTTCGGTCTCTCCGAGGTGTTCGAGGGCGACGCCCCCGACCTGGTGGTGTCCGGTACCAACTTCGGGCCGAACGTCGCCGGGCTCGCCACCCACTCCGGTACGGTCGGCGGCGCCGTCGCCGCGCTGGGGTCGGGCGTACCCGCCATCGCACTGAGCACGGGCGGCCTCTCCGTGCCCGATCCGGTCACCACCGTCAACGCGATGGATCCGACGCTCGACTTCGCCGTCAAGCTCATCGACCGGCTGCGTGTACGGGCGAAGTCGGGGCCGCTGCTGCCCAAGGGCGTCGGCCTGAACGTCAACCACCCCGTCATCGGCGCCGACGGCAAGGGCACCGCCGCCGGGATGTCCACGACCTTCCAGGATCCGCAGACGCTCCTCGAACCGGACTTCACCGACTCCGGCGACGGCACCTGGAAGGTCGAGGTGACGGTGGACCTGCGCTCGCCGGCGATGGGCGGTGACCTGGAGGCCGTCAGTGCCGGCCGGATCGCCGTCAGTCCGATCAACGCCAACTGGAACACCGGCCCCGCCGACCACGCCACCACCTCGGCCCTGATCGCAGGCCTGCGCCCCTGACCACCGCTCCACCACCACCCACTCAGGAGGACGGATGAAGCGGCCCGGAAAGCGGCCCACTCCGGTAAGACCCCTGCTCGGTACGGCCCTCGCGCTGCTGGCGCTGTTCACGTCGGCGGCCCCCACCACCGCCGCCCCCACCACCGCCGCCCCCACCACCGCGGCCCCCACGCCGGACGTGGGGCCGCGCCCCGTGGTCACCGTGGCGCAGGGCAAGCTGCGCGGACAGAACCACGACGGAGCGCAGGAGTTCCTCGGCGTCCCGTACGCGGCGCCCCCGGTCGGGGAGGCCAGGCTGCGGGCGCCCCGCGAACCGCGCCGCTGGAGCGGCGTCCGCGAGGCGGACCGCCAGGCACCGGCCTGTGTGCAGTTCTCGCCGTTCGGCCTCGCCGACCCGTCGGCCGTCAGCGAGGACTGCCTGTACCTGGACGTGTACCGGCCGAAAGGAGTCAGGGCGGGTGCCCGGCTGCCGGTGATCCTCTGGATCCACGGGGGTGCGTACAGCCAGGGCGCCGGCACCCAGTTCGGTGGCCGGACGATGGCCGAGCTCACCGACAGTGTCGTGGTCAGCATCAACTACCGTCTGGGGCAGCTGGGTTACCTGGCACACCCCGAACTCGTGGGGGAGAACGCGCGGAGCTCCGGCTCCTTCGGTCTGCTGGATCAGGTCGAGGCGCTGCGCTGGACACGGCAGAACATCGCGGCGTTCGGCGGCAACCCCGGCAATGTGACCGTCTCGGGACAGTCGGCGGGCAGCGGCTCGGTGTGCGGGCTGCTCGCGGCGCCCTCGGCGGCCGGACTCTTCCACCGTGCCGTGCTGCAGAGCGGGCCGTGCACCCTGATTCGTACGCCTGACAGCGCGCGGGCCGCCACACAGGCCCGGGAGTTCGCCGCAGCGGCCGGTTGCACCGATCCGGACCGGGTCGCCGCGTGCCTGCGCGCCGCCCCCGCCGGCGCGCTGGTCGAGGCGGCGCGCACGCTGCCGACCTCGGGACCGGCCTCGGGCGACGGGCTGCTTCCGGTGGATCCGGCGGAGGCGATCGGAAGCGGGGAGTGGAACAAGGTGCCCGTGCTCATCGGGAGCACCCGCTCCGAGTCGCGGCTGTTCGTGGCGCTGTCGCAGCCGCGCCTGACGGAGGCGGAGTACACGGCGCAGATCCTCGCGAGTCACGGGGCGGCAGGCCCGGAGGTGCTCGCGCGCTACCCGGTCTCGGCGTACGGCTCGCCGTACCTGGCGCTGTCGGCGGTCATGACCGACTCCTCCTTCGCCTGTCACACGGCGTGGACGGCGCGGCTCCTCGCCTCACAGGTGCCGACGTTCTTCTACGAGTTCGACGACCCCGATTCCCCGACCCTGGCGGGTGCGCAGGTTCCCGGTCTCGACATGTCGAACGCGCACAGCGCCGAGCTGGCGTACCTGCACGACTTCACGGCGGGTGACCGGCCTCTGACCCCGGTCCAGACGGCGCTCGCGACGCGGATGAAGCGCTACTGGGGCGCCTTCGCACGCTTCGGTGCGCCGACGGTACCGGGCCAGACCCCCTGGCCCGCGGCCCGGACCGGAACCGGGAGCGGTTCCGGGGAGACCACCGTGCTCACGCTCAACCCGCAGGCCACACAGCCCAGTTCGACGTTCGCGTCGGATCACCGGTGCGCCTTCTGGCAGAGCCGGCCGAGCGGACAGCCGCTGTAGCGACGCCACCGGCCTCGCGCCGACCACGATGTCCCTGACGCCCGGCAGCCCAGAGTCTCACTGGACGGCCGGGCGGACGGGCGGAGCGCCGGTCCGCGGCGAGGTCCACGGCGAGGTCCGCAGCGGGGTCCGAGGCTCGCGGCGAGGTCCGCGGTGCCGCATGAACGGGCGTCGCGCGGGTATCTGCCCTGGTGGCGGCAAGGGGGCCAGTTCTCTGCACCGGCCGCCGGCAGTCGAGTGGTCAGTGGAGACGAGCGACGGTCGCCGGACTCGGGGTGAGCGACACGTCATGCGGTTCGCGGAGGCGAACGATGAGTTTTCCCTTGCCCGACAGCGTCGACGCCCTCAAAAGCATGATCGACCGAGAGATCTCCTCCCTGCGCGCCACGGTGCGCCGGACCACGGGGAGTCAGCTGGGCGGCCCGACCGGTACGGAGCTGGCGTCGCCGGTGCAGTCCCTGGCCGTGCTGCCACCCCACGTCGGCTCGGACGGGGCACCCCGGTGTCTGTGCAGCACACATGAGCCGGGCGGCAGCGGGGTGTGTACGGTGCTCCCCGCGATCCCCGCTTCGGCCGTACTCCTCGAACCCGTGTGGGACGAGGCCGACGCCGTCCTCGACTTCCGGATCGTGGCAGGCAACCGCGTACGGTCGGCGGACTGGCTGGAGCCGCCGGACCACCTGGTCGGACAGCGGTTCCTGGAGGCGCGCCCCGGCGCGGCGCACTCCGGCCTGCTGGCGGCCCTGGCCGATGTGGTGGACACCGGCAGGCCCCTGGACGGGCGGGTGGTCGACTACACGGAGGAGCGGCTCGGCCGGATCCACCGGACCCCGCTGCTCTACTCCGCGGCCCGCTGCGGTGAACAGGTGCTGGCGACCTGGCGACCCGTACAGAGCCAGGCGGAACTGCTCACCATCGACGCGCAGTACCTGGCGTCGATGGGGTGGGGAAACTGGGATCTGCTCTCGGGGAAGGTGACCTGGTCGGAGGGGCTCAGCCGCATCTTCCACGCCGAAGTACGCATGCCGTGGTCACTGGAGCAGCTGTGCGACGCGCTGCTGCCGGACGATCTGACGGCGTTCTCCGAATTCCTCACCTCGGTGCTCGCGGGCGAAGAGCCCGCCTGGACACGGATCCGCTTCCTCGTGCTCGGAGAGCTCCGCACGCTCGACCTTCTGGGGCGGCCGGTCGCCGGCACGGACGGCCGGCCGTGGGCCGTCAACCTCGTGGCACGCGACCTCACCCCGCAGATCCGCAGCAGGCGGCGACTGGCGGAGACGGAACGGGAGTCGGACCTGCTGCGGAGGCGTACGGAGGCGGAGCGGAGGGTCGCGGACGCGCTGCGCGAGGCGATTCTCCCCACGGTGCCGGAGGCGCTGGCGGCGGTCGGTCTCACCGTGGCGGCCTCCTACCGGCCGGCGGAGCCCGACGCGGCCGTGGGCGGCGACTGGTACAAGTGCAGGCTGCTGCCCGACGGCCGGGTGCTCGTGGCGATCGGCGACGCCTCGGGGCACGGTCTGGAAGCCGTGGCACGTATGGCGCAGCAGCGGCACGCCCTGGCGGGCCTGGCCCAGACAGGCGCGTCCGCCGGGGAGATCACGACCTGGCTGAACGAACTGGTGTGCAGCGACCCGGCAGGGCAGACGGCCACCGTCGTGGCCGGCCACATCGACCACGACAAGACCCTGCACTGGGCCGACGCCGGCCACCCCGCCCCACTGCTTCTGCGCGACGGCAACGTCGAGCCGCTCGACGCGGACCACCGTGGCCCGCTCCTCGGAGCGCTGCCGGGGTACGCGTACGAGACCTCGTCGGTACCGCTTCGCACCGGCGACCTGCTGGTGCTGTACACCGACGGCATGGTCGAGCGCCGGGACGAGGACGTGACCGTCGGGATCGACCGTCTGGCGCACGCCGTGGCGGCGTCGGCCACGCTGGAGCCACCCCGGCTGATCGACACTTTGGTGGCCGACCCCGGGATCGCGGGCCAGGAGGACGACGCATGCCTGCTGGCGATCCGGGTGGACTGAGCGAGCCGACGCCCGCTCCCCTCCCCACTGCGCACCGGACGCGAAGCGCCGCGTACGACGCGTACGCGGAACCAACGCGTACAGCACCTTCGTGGAACCGACGCGAGCGACGCCTCCGCGGAACCGCCGCGTACGACACCTGACGCGGAACCGACACGTACAACACCTTCGCGGAACCGCGCGAGCGACGCCTCCGCGGAACCGCCGCGTACGACGCCTACGCGCTGAACCGGGAAGGACGCGGCATCATCGGAGGTGACGCGAGGGGTCGTGCCGCGCCCCGGCGGGGCGGAGGCGGAACGAAGGAGTGCTGCACGATGCGCATCCTCATGGTGGGGGCGGGAGGCGTGGGCACGGCGATCACCAGGATCGCGGCCCGCCGCTCCTTCTTCGAACACATCGTCGTCGCCGACTACGACCTGACGCGGGCCGAGGCGGCCGTCGCCGCCCTCGGGGCGGACGAGCGCAGATTCTCCGCGGCCCGGCTCGACGCCTCGGACGCGCACGGGGTCCGGGCGGCCCTGGCCGAGCACCGCTGCGACGTCCTCCTCAACGCCACCGATCCACGCTTCGTCCTGCCCCTCTTCGAGGCCGCGCTCGCCGAGCGCGCCCACTACCTCGACATGGCCATGTCCCTGTCCCGGCCCCACCCTTCGCGGCCGTACGAGGAGTGCGGCGTCAAGCTGGGGGACGAGCAGTTCGCTCGCTCGGCCGAGTGGGAGGCGGCCGACCGGCTCGCGCTCGTGGGCATGGGCGTGGAGCCGGGCCTCTCCGACGTCTTCGCCCGCCACGCCTCCGACACGCTCTTCGACGAGATCGAGGAGATCGGCATCCGCGACGGCGCCGACCTCGTCGTCCACGGCTACGACTTCGCACCGTCCTTCAGCATCTGGACGACGATCGAGGAGTGCCTCAACCCGCCCGTCGTCTACGAGGAGGGGCGCGGCTGGTTCACCACCGCACCCTTCAGCGAACCGGAGGTCTTCGACTTCCCGGAGGGCATCGGACCGGTGGAGTGCGTCAACGTCGAGCACGAGGAGGTGCTGCTGGTCCCCAGGTGGCTGAAGGCCCGGCGGGTCACGTTCAAGTACGGCCTCGGCGACGAGTTCATCGGCGTCCTGCGCACCCTCCACAAACTGGGGCTCGACAGCACGGACCCGGTGACCGTGGACGGCGCCACGGGCAAGGTCGCCGTCTCGCCGCGTGACGTCGTCGCCGCCTGTCTGCCCGATCCGGCGACCCTCGGCGACCGGATGAGCGGCAAGACGTGCGCGGGCACCTGGGTGAAGGGAACCAAGGACGGCCGGCCCCGGGAGGTCTACCTCTACCACGTGGTCGACAACGAGTGGTCGATGCGCGAGTACGGCTCCCAGGCCGTCGTGTGGCAGACCGCCATCAACCCCGTGGCCGCGCTCGAACTCGTCGCGTCCGGCGCCTGGCACGGCCGGGGCGTCCTCGGCCCCGAGGCGATGGAGCCGCAGCCCTTCCTCGACCTGCTCACGGAGTACGGCGCGCCATGGGGCATGCGCGAGCAGTGACAGCGCTCCGACACGGTCGGCCCACGTGCGCATGCAGGGACGGACGGGCCTACCTACGATGAAGGCGTCAGGTCTCGCTGTTCTGTCTGGCTCGACGGGAGCGAGGGAACATGGCCGCCGAGGATGCCGCGCCCGCCGGGCGCCCCCAGGGTCTGAAAGCCAACGCGATCGGTTTTGTCGATGCGCTCGTCATCGGGCTCAACTCGACCTCCCCCGCCTACTCGCTCGCGGCCGTCATCGGGCCGATCGTCGCCCTGGTCGGGATCTATGCGCCGGGCGTGATGTTCGCGTCCTTCGTGCCGATGCTGCTGATCGCCTCGGCCTTCTACTACCTGAACAAGGTCGACCAGGACTGCGGTACGACGTTCTCTTGGGTCACGCGCGCCATGGGCCCGTGGGCCGGCTGGCTCGGCGGCTGGGCGATCGCGATGACCGGAGTCCTGGTCGTCGGCTCGCTCGCCGACGTGGCCGTGAGCTTCGCCCTGCTCGCCTTCGGCCTCGACAGCTGGGTGGACAACACCTTCGTACGCCAACTGCTCACCGTGCTGGTCATCCTGGTGATGACGGCCGTGTGCGTCATCGGCACCGAGCTGTCGGCCAAGGTGCAGAACGTCCTCATCCTGGCGCAGGTCGCCTGCCTGCTGATCTTCGTGGTCGTGGCGATCTACAGCGTCTACGCCGGCACGAGCAAGTACCCGTCGGTCGACCCCGAATTCAGCTGGCTGAACCCGTTCGGTGCCGGCGGTGCGGCGCTGACCGGCGGGCTCCTGCTCGGTGTCTTCATCTACTGGGGATGGGAATCGGCGGTCAACCTCACCGAAGAGGTGGAGGACTCCGCGACCGCTCCGGGCAAGGCCGGCCTCTGGTCGACCGTCATCCTGCTCGTGACGTACGTGTCCGTGGGCTTCGCGGTCGTCGCCTACGCCGGTCCGACGTTCCTGGCCGAGAACGCCGGCGAGGAGGAGTTCATCTTCGCCCAGCTCGCCGGGGACGTACTGGGCGGCTGGGACTGGGTCCTGCTCCTCGCCGTCTCCACCTCCGCCATCGCCTCCACCCAGACGACGATCATCCCGGCCTCGCGCACCGCCCTGTCCATGGCACGCCGCCGTGCGCTGCCCGCCCACTACGGTCACATCAGCCCCCGATTCCGCACCCCCGACATCAGCACGTGGTGGGTCGCGGGGATCGCCATCGCCTGGTACCTCGTGGTGAGCCAGATCAGCGAGAACGCCCTCTACGACTCGCTCACCGCGCTGTCGCTGCTGATCGCGTTCTACTACGCGCTCACGGGCCTGGCCTGCGCGGTCTACTACCGCCGCCACCTCTTCGAGAGCGTCCACAACTTCCTGCTGATCGGCCTGGGCCCCCTGGTCGGCGCCGGGCTGCTGATCTGGCTCCTCGTGCGATCCGTCTCCGACATGTCGGACCCGGAGAACTCCTACAGCGGCACGTCGTGGTTCGGCCTCGGCCCGCCGCTCGTCATCGGCATCGGCATCGCTGTCACCGGTGTGGTCATCATGCTCGTATGGCGCCTGCGGGCCCCCGCGTTCTGGCAGGAGCGCCCGAGCGTGGCGGACCCCGAACTGGTCCACGGCGACGGCCACGGCCACGGCAAGGAGACCTGAGATGTCGGTCGTTCTGGGCTACGACGAATCACCAGGCGCCGCCCGCGCGCTGCGCATCGCGGTCGAGGTGGCCGCCGCGTTCGACGAGCGGCTCGTACTGGTCTACGGCGCCGCGGCCCCCGGCCCGACGGGCGAGGAGTACGCGTCCCACCACGAGGCCGTCCGTCAGGCCGGCCGGATCGGCCTGGAACACGCGGTCACGGAGGCCGACCGCGCGGGGGTCCCGACCACCGTCGAGGTGATCGACGACAAGCCGGCGCCGGCCCTGATCGACGCGGCGAACCGCCATGGCGCACGCGTGATCGTGGTGGGCAGCTGGGGCGAAAGCCCCATGCGAGGCGCGCTGCTGGGCTCGACGCCTCACAAGCTCCTTCACATGTCGACCGTCCCTGTGCTGTGCGTCCCGCCGGAGGAATGAGGCGGGCGGGACGGAGACGGTGTCCGGAGCCGACCGATGAGTTTCGCCGTGACCCGCAGTCAGAGATCATGATGGGTTACCGGCCGACCCGCCGGGCACACGACGAGACACCGAGGATTCCACGATGCGTACTCTGATCAGCACCGCCTTCATCTCGCTCGACGGCGTCGTGGAGGGGCCGGGCGGCGAGCCCGGCTACCGGAACTCCGGGTGGACCTTCAAGGACATCGAGTTCCTCCCCGAGGCGTACGAGATCAAGGGCCGTGAGCAGAAGGAGGCCACGGCGATCATGCTCGGCCGGACCAGCTACGAGGCCTTCAGCGCGGTGTGGCCCGACATGGAGGACTTCGCCGACTACAAGGTGATGCCGAAGTACGTCGTCTCCACCACCCTCACCGAGGACGACCTGGTCACGAACTGGGGCGAGACCACGATCCTGCGCTCGCTCGACGACGTCGCCGCGCTCAAGGAGACCGACGGCGGCCCGATCATCGTCCACGGCAGCGCCACCCTGAACCAGGCGCTGTCGGACGCCGGCCTGATCGACCGCTACCACCTGCTGGTCTTCCCGTTCCTGCTCGGCGCGGGCAAGCGACTCTTCAGCGCCACGGACAAGGACGCCCAGAAGCTGAAGCTGGTCGAGCACGAGGTGTACGCCAACGGCCTGCAGAAGAACGTCTTCGACGTCGTCCGCTGACCGCGCTCCCGGGCTCGCCCGCAGCGCCGCCCGCCCAGCCGCGGCTGGGCGGGCGGCGCCGCAAGCGGGATGGCCGCGCGCCAGAGGTACGTCCACCTGCGAATCTTCCGTGGCCACCCGTCCGGCCTGCGCTGTTCACCGTGGCACGGTGGACACATTCCGGTTCGGGCGCCGCCGGGCGCCGTCGGGCACCGGCCGTGCCCGCCCCTCCCGGCCGGGTGCGCGGGAGGGTGGCGACGTTGCGACGAGTGAGAGCAGGCGTGGCGTGGGCCTTCAGGAGCGAGGGAAGCGGCACTGAGCGATGCCGCGGCAGCGTGACGGGTGGAGGCCCTCTTCAAGGCGATGGCGGCGGACTTCCTCCTCCGGGAGCAGTTCGTCACCGATCCGGCCCAGATCCTCGCGGAGTACGTACGGGGCGAGCGACGGGAGCAGCGCCAGGCGGAGGAAACCGACCGGCTCATCCACGCGGTCATGTCCAACCCGGGACTCGTCCGCTGGATCCGCGACCTCGCGCGCGGCCCCGGCAGAGCGCGAAGCCGGACGCCGGCCTCGCCGGCTTCGGACGGGCGGTGATCGACAACGGCGCGGCGGACGTCGTGACGGCCCTGGTCGCCACCTCGGGCGAGGGCACCGGCGTCGTGGGGCTCGACGCGTCCCTGTTTCGTGTCATCGCCGACAGCAGCATCTTCGGATCCCCGGCTCTACGCGGAGCTCGTACGGAACCGCCGCTGCCGGAGCGTGAACTGCTGCCTCTACGACGAGCCGGGTGACGTCGACTTCGTCGAGGATGCCGGCACGGTCGGCGGCAGCCTCGACGAGTACCACCCTGCGCTGCTGGACTGCGCCCGCCGGGTGCTCGGCACCGCCCCCGGCCTGCCGCCGCCGACCGGCGCGGACCGTCGCTCCGTGCTGCGCGAGTACGGCGTGCCCCCGGTCGTCGACTACTGGAGCCTGGACACCGAGGGCGCGGAACTCGTCCTCCTGCAGAGCTTCCCCTTCGACGACTTCGACGTCCGCGTGCTCACCGGCCCGCAGCCGCGCTGCGGGTCGGACACGTCGGCCGGCTTCGGGGTCGTCTAGACGACGTGAGCCGTTCCTCCCTCGGCGGCCAAGGCCTGGGCGATGCGGCGGTTCGTCTCCTGCCACTCCTCCGCCGGGACCTTCGGCAGCACGTCGCTCCAGAGGGGCAGACAGGTTCCGCGCAGCTGCAGCATGCCGGCAGGTCGGGCGAAGAACCACACGTGGAAGTGCGAACCACCGTCGCCCCAGCGGTTGATGTGCACGCGCGCGATCCCGTCGAGGGACATCAGCGCGCGCTCCACGCGCTGCAGCATGCCGCCCAACTGCGCCGCCCGTTCCGGCGCCAGGTCCGCCAGGTCGCCGTGGTCGTGCGGAAGGAGCATCACCTGCGCCGGTACGCCCGCCGGCTCCGCGAAGCCGCGTACCTTCCAGTGCTCGTCACTCCACAGCGTCGGCCCCTCGGTGTCCACGCAGCCGGGGCACTCCTCGCCGTCCTCGCCCTTGCGGGGCGGTTCGGGCAGTACGGGCTCGTCGAGCACACGGATGCGGAGGTCACCCTCGTAAGGGAAGACCTCCCAGAACGGGATGCCGCCTTCCGGCAGGGAGATCCGCTCGCCGATCGGCAACCGCTGGACGAATTCGCTGGGTTCGACGCTCATGGCCAGAGCCTCGCACAGTGTGTACGGCTCGTGGGGGTGGACTGCGGAGCGTTCAGCTCCGGTCGGCGGGACTCAGCGAGCTCAGTGACCGGCGCCGGCCTTCACCAGGGCGATGGCCACGCCGATCGCCGCGTCGACGGCGCCCGCGATCAGGGCGAGGAGCCGGCCGCCGCCCATGCGCAGGCCGCCGATGAAGCCCCAGAGGAAGAGCGAGGCGATGGCCAGCCCCGCCGCCGTCAGGAGCGCCGTGTGGAGGCTCATGGTCCCGAGCGCGGCGAGAGCGATCATCACGCTCGGAGCCACCGCGCAGGAGAGGAGCGGGCTGCTGACGTAGAGCATGCGGCGCAGTTCGCTGCCCGTGGCGAAGCTGCGGTGCACCGTGCGGTGGGCCTGCTGGTCCGCGGTGAACGCGGCCATCCACAGCGCGAGCGCCGTCGTCACGACGGTCGCCGCCGCCCCCGCCGGTCCGGCATGACCGGCGGTCAGGCCCACGATCACGGCGATCATCGTGATCGTCGCGTAGATGCGCTCCTTGAGCCGGCTCGCAAGAGTGCTGGTCGTGGCCTCGGACGGTGCCCCCGACCGTGCATGCTCGGTCACTCGATCCCCTTCCGCGGTCGTGTCCCTCAGCATGCCCGCCGGGATCGTCCGGAGCCGGTAACCACACCCGGCCCGGGGGAGGGGGAGGGGATCCGCCAGACCGTCCGCCGGTCGGGCGGATCCCCAGGGTCGGTCGTCCGTCAGGGACGCGCGTTGAGCTCCGCGACGATCGAGGCGGGTGTGTGACCGCTGTTGTCCGAGAGGCGGTGGAAGTCGACGGAGACGAAGTTCGGGTCACGGCCACCGGCCGCGGGCCGGCACCGCTCGGCGATCCGGTTCCTCAGCTTGGCGCCGTTGTCGAGGGCCGCCGTGAGGACCGTCGGCACGTTGCGATGGTGGCTCATCGTGAACAGCCGCCGGAACCCCGGCTCCTGGCGGTCCAAGGGCACGTCGGACCAGCGGGTGACGCAGGCGAGGTCGTTGCCCATGTCCCCGAGGCTCCAGAAGTTGCTGACCGTCCAGGACCGGTCGTACATGACGCCCAGGTGCTCGCGGTCCGGGCGGTCGGAGAAGATCAGCAGCCGCTTCCCGGCCGTGACGAGGTCGGCGACCTTGGGCCAGCCCTGCTGCCGCACGTTCCACGCGTCGGGCCGGAAGAGCAGCTCGGGCAGTCCTCTGACCCTGCCGAGGGAGTTCCGCAGCTGGTCGGCGCCGACGTAGTCCTCGAGGAAGACGGTCACGACCTCCTGGGGGTTGGCGGCGAGGAAGTCCACCACGGTCTGCATCGTGCCGTGGAAGGACTGCCGGGGAAGGGCGTACGTGGCTCCGGCGAAGGTCTTGCACTCGCCGTGGCACAGGTACACGTCGCTGGGGTAGCAGTCGCTGCCGAAGCTGATCACGCACAGCCAGGTGCTGCGCTCGTACCAGTGCGTGTCCAGGCTCAGGCCGCGGACGCCGTTGTTCAGCTGGGCGCGGATCGACTCGGACTGGTTCGCCGAACTCCAGCGGGAGTCCTCGTAGTTGGTGAACGCGTTGTGGGTGGTGAGGAAGGAGACCTCGTCGAGGCGGCGGTCGCCCCAACGCGCGGCCGCCGAGGCGGCCCCGACGGGGGTACCGGCGGCCTGGGATCCGGCGACTGAGGTTCCGGCGGCCTGGGATCCGGCGGAGGGGGCGGCCGCCGGAGCCGAGGCGGTCGCCAGAGCAGGCGTGCCCAGGAGGGTCAACAGGAGGAGGAGTACGAAGGAGTACCGGCCGGTTCTTCGCAGGGAAGCGGCGCGGGCGGCTCGTGGGCCGGGTGCTGGTGCGGCTGTTCGGAAGCGCCCATGTGCTCCCCGCCGCTGCATGCTCATGCCAATCATGCGCCGGAGGGTAGCGCGCGGACCGCCGATTCGCCCCCCAGCGGACGTGTACGGCCGATATCCGACGTCACGCGAACGTCCGGGGTGTCACCCCGGCAGCGTCGCCGGCGGGCAGCCGAGCGCGCTCGCCCGCTCCAACCACACCTGGAGCGTGGCGAAATCGGCGTCCCTGAGCCCCCGGCGCGCATCGACTCGATGGAGCAGCGCCTGACCTTGGTGGTGGGCGGCGACCCAGGCGCGATCGCGGTCGGTGATCTCGTCGTCGACCCAGACGAACGGGCGCCCCGCTGCCCAGTCGGCCAGAGCGCGGGTCTTCCAGTGCAGACCGTTCCGCTCGTCCCGCTCATCGACCGCGGACGGCTCGGGCCAGTTCACCACGGGCAGGCGGGGCAGCCCCAGACGTGGCGCGACGCAGTCGTTCGCGTCGGACATCCAGGTCGTGGCCCACACCAGCGCGCAGGGCAGCGCCGCCAGCCGAGGTCCGTGCGCGGGATCGATCCTGGCCAGAAGCGGGTTCGCGGAGGTCTCCCGCAGCGCGGGGCCACCCTCGTACGCCGGGTACTCGTGCGGCGCCGCTCCGAAGGGAATGAGCGGCCCGTCGACGTCGAGGAAGAGGAGGGGCAGGGGGCTTACGGAATCGGCCACGTCACCCACGGTATCCCTCTCGCCGAAGTCGCCTTCCGTCGTGGCGCCGCCGGTGGGCGACGCAGAGCCTCAAGGGCCCGTCGCCGCGCCCTTTCCGCCGTCCGGCCGTTCCGGGCGGCTTGCGGACGTTTCCGTACCCCGGTCGGGTGTCTCCGCTGCCGTGGCCCGCGCGCTGTCCCGATCCTTCCGGTCCCCGAGCTCGCCCGTGATCCGTTCCAGGTCCGTCACCAGCGAGTCCAGCCACGACACCGCCGCGTAGTACTGCCATGGCGCGCCCGGCGGTTCGGCGGAGAAGTCGTCGAAGGTCCGGGCCCGGAGCGGCACGGTGGTGTCCGGGGTGTCGCCGGTCGGGTCCAGGCGCGCGGAGACCAGCAGCATGCCCGCCGCCACCCGGTCTCCGATCCGGGTGACCGCCTCGGTCGGATCCCGGTCCAGCGGCGCCACGACGACCGGCTCGGGCGGTACGAGCAGCCGATCGGCGCCCCACAGCGTGTGGTGGCCGGCCATGAGCGTGGCCTGCCAGTCGTACCGGCCGGAGGGTACCGCCAACCCCTTCGGCTCGCTCTGGTACTGCGCGTACGCCGCCTCCGCCATGATCAGCGCGTGTTGCAGCGACCGGTGCCCAGGCGCCGTCAGCAGTGGTACGCGTGTCCCGCCCGCGGCGACCTGGGCGGTCGTCTCCGCCGCGGTCTCCGCGGCATGGCGCAGCAGGGTCGCCACCGAGCGCCGCAGTTCGTCATGGGCGCCCCGGGGCCAGGCGAGCAGACCGAACACGGCGCCGATCGCGCTGCCGGCCAGCACGTCCAGGAGCCGGAACTCCGCGAGCTGCCAGGTCGCGGGTGCCAGCTGCGCGAAGACCAGGGCGATGACGACCGTGAACATCGCCTGCGACCAGC
This sequence comes from Streptomyces sp. NPDC012508, assembly GCF_042902595.1. Lineage (NCBI taxonomy): Bacteria > Bacillati > Actinomycetota > Actinomycetes > Kitasatosporales > Streptomycetaceae > Streptomyces > Streptomyces sp. NPDC012508. The sequence continues at coordinate 158,449 of NZ_JBIBEO010000001.1, read as the reverse complement.
CCACGCCCTTCACCGGACCCAGGGTGAAGGTGACCAGCATCAGCGGGGGCAGCGCTGCCGCGTACACCTCGATGTCCGTCCCGACGAGCGCCAGCAGCGTGGCCGCGATCAGCGCACCGACGAGCGTCCCGGTGAGCGCCACCCGCACCGTGCTCCTCGTCTCCCGGGCCGTCGTCCGGGTCAGGGTGAGGGTGGCGAGGAGCAGCCAGAAGCCGTGCGGGAGCGTGTCGAGACCGGCGATCGCCCGGGCCGCTGCCAGCGCCAGGCTGATGCGTACGGCGTTCTGGAAGAAGACGGAGCGCTGCCCCAGATGGCCCGTCAGCCGCCGCCACCACAGCGCCGGCGCCCGCATCCGCGCGTACCAGAACCGCCCCGGCGCCGCCGTCGCCGCGGCCGCCCGCCCCCGTACGGCGATGTCCGCGGCGGTGGACATCGCCAGCGCGGCGTCCGCCACCTCCAGGGCCGCCGCATGGCGGCGCAGCTCGGCGGGCACGGCACGCCCGTCCGGAGGCTCCGCTGCCAGCGCCTGCCGCACCCGCCACAGTTCGGCGTGCGCGGCGGTGCCGGACCGCCCGCCCCGCAGGCGGACCGCGGTCTCCCGCGCGGTGTCCCGTACGGCGCGCAGCACGTCCAGCCCGACATCCGTGGACGTGGGGTTGCCGGGCAGTGGCTGGAGCATGGCCAGCCGCGCCAGCAGCGTGCGGGCCGCAAGCCCGGTGTGGGCCAGGGCCCGGTCCCGTACGCTCGGCCCCGCCGGCCGCTCGGCCTCCGGAACCTGCGAGGACCGCAGGCCGTTGCTGAGTGGCCGCGCCGCGCGCAGGGTCGTTTCGGAGAGCGCGTACGGCGGAGAGGCCAGCGCGCCGGCGAAGCGCTCCGCGCAGTCGGCGGCCCGGGCGGCGCGCTCCCGGTACGGAACGGTCGGCGGGTGATCGGGGAGCAGAAACGCCTCGGCGAGGATCAGCAGGGCGAGACCGACCGTCGCGCCCACCAGGCGATCGCCGAGCGAGCCGGGGTCGTACGGCGGGAAGGACGGCAGGATGTACATCAGCTGCAGCCCCGGCGCGGCGCCGGCCGGGCGGGGGCCGCCCACGGCGATGAAGGCCAGCACGAAGCCGATGACCAGCATGCCGACGGCGGCGCTCCACGTCCGTACGGAGAGATACGTGCCGATCGTGATCAGCACCCAGCAGACAGGCACCGCAGGCAGCAGGATCGCGGCCCGCTGCCGCCCGGTGCCGGGGATGTGCGACAGGCCGGCCATCGCGACGGCGGCGAAGAGCGCGTAGGTGGCGGCGACGGCGGAGTCGAAGCCGTACAGGAACAGGTAGAAGCCGGCGCTCGCGGCGAGCGTGACCCGCACCGACCGCCGTGCCGTCGCCGCATAGGCGGCCGGCAGCCGCAGCTTGGGAACGCCACCCATACCACCAGCATCACCCGCCCCGGCGGGTCCGGCGCGTCCGGCTCGTCCGGTTGGCCTCCGCCCGCCCATACGCGACGGGGTGCCCCCGGAGTCGATCGGCTGCCGGCGGGGGGCTGGGTACGGTGGCCTAGCATCCAGGCCATGGCGATGTTCGTGCACGTGACGTCGGCGGCGAACGCGCCCCGTATCAGGCGGTCCGGGATCCGGGCGGCGAGCCACGGGCAGGGCGACGTGCGCGGTGTCTACTGCTTCCCGGTGCTGCCGTCCTACACCCTCACCCACCAGTGGCTCCGTGAACTGGCCCGGTTCGGCGGCAGGGGCGGGCTTGTGGCCGTCCACGTACGGCTGGACGACGACGAGGACGTACTGGTCGGGCACTACGCGGACCGGGCGCGGCACACCCGGTCCACCGTTCCCGCCGCCCAGGCGGTGCGGCGCATCGCCGCGCTGGACGATCCGCGTGGGTGGGAGGTGTTCGTACCCCGGGCGATCCGGCCGCGCGAGGTCCACCGGATCCGTACCGCGCCGCAGGTGGCGGGGTGGCGGTACCGACCGGACGCGCACGGCACGCGCCCCTGCACCTGCTTCGGCTGCCGGGTGCGCGGAGGGTACGGGGCGCGGCGCCTGAGAGAGCGGCTGCCGCACCCGCTGGACGGCCCGCCGCCACCGGTCAGGATGCTGCTCGCCGGCATCGCGGCAGCCGGGGACCCGGGCGACCCCGCGGCGCTGCGGCAGGCACTGCACTGGTTCGGGATGCGCCGCAAGGGCCCGCTCGACCGACTGGCCCACCTCGCCGCCCACCCCGACCCCGGGGTCCGGGAGGACCTGGTGTGGGCGGTCGCCGGTTGGTCCACCCCGGGGGTCGGCGAGCTGCTGGACGCGCTGGCGGACGACGTGCACGCGGAGGTCCGGGAGGCGGTGGAGGCGGTGCGCGAGTCCGAGTGACGCCTGAGGCCTGGCGCCTGGCACTCGCGTCCGCCGTCGCAGTTCGTGGTCGCCCCCAGGCCTCCCTGGAACGGTGTCCGTTCCAGGGAGGCCCTGAGGCTTGCCGACGGTGTGTCAGGCGGTGTGCAGGGTCAGGCCGTACCGGCCGAGGATCTCGTTGACCGGCTGGAACCACGTCTCGCCGCCGGACGAGCAGTTGCCCCAACCGCCGGACGTGACACCCTGGGCCTGGTCCCCGCTGATGAACGCACCACCCGAGTCGCCGCCCTCGGCGCAGACGCTGGTCTTGGTCATCTGGTGGACGGCGCCCTGGCTGTAGTTGACCGTCTCGTTCATCGCGAGGACGGTGCCGCAGTGCCACCGCGTCGTGGAGCCCGAACGGCAGATCGACGAGCCTACCGGCGCCACCGCGGAGCCGCGGACGAGCCGGTCCGGGACGGTGCCCCAGCCGAGGACCACGGGCACGGTCCACCAGCCGCTGTGGATGCTCACGTAGGCGTAGTCGTCACCGGGGAACGAGGAGCCCTGGAAGGTGCCCATCGCGGAGCCGTCCCAGCCACGCACCGCGGCCCCGGCCCGTCCGCAGTGCCCGGCCGTCACGAATCCGCCGTGCACGGAGAAGCCGATCGAGCAGCGGACGTTGCCGGTGTAGTACGGGTCGCCGCCGACCGTTCCGGCGGCGTACGTGCGCGGCGCCTGGGCCGTCTCGGTGACGGTCACGGGGGCGGTCGCGCGGGCCCGCTCGACGAACGCGCGTACGGCGGGCGCGGAACGCTCGGACCGGACGACGGTGACGACGACGCTGTTGGCCCGGGGGTCGACGTGCCAGCCGGCGACGCCCGCCGGGGCGGCGAGCGCGTCCAGCCGGGACTTGGCCCGGTCCAGCGTGGCGGCACTGTGCCGGACCAGCCGGGTCCCGGCGCCCAAGGCGCGCACCTCGGCCTCTTCGGACCGGTCGGTGAGCGCGACGACGAGCCGGCCGGCCGCCGGGTCGAACCACGAACCGCCGTAGTCCGGGCCGGCGGCCCGGCGAGCGTCCTCCTCGACGCCCGCCGCGGCCTTCTCGGCCCGCAGCCGCTCTTCGGCCTGCTCGGCCGTCAGTCCGAGATCCCGCCGCATGGCGTCCAGAAGTCCGGCTGACGCGGAGGGCGGCACGGGCGGGGGAGCGGCCTGCGCCGGCACGGCATGGGCGGCGCCGAGGCCGACGGTGATCAGCAGGGCGGCGAAGACGGCGGGCAGGGGTCTGATGGTGCGTTTCACGAAGCCTCCAGATGTGGGGGAGTCGTACGCATGAGAGCGCTCTCAGAACGCTTCAGGGCGCCACGCTAACGGGAATGGCTTGTCAGGTCCATACCAGGAACAGGCCGTCCGGTGACGAGTCGTCGGCGACGCGCGGAAGGGCGTAGCGGTGGAGTCCGGAACTCGCTCGTGAAGGCATGGCGTAGGTCCAACGAACATGACAGGAGTGCCAGTTCGGGCGACCAGGGGTGGGGCCGCCATGCGGCTGGTCAGACAGGGAGGGGTTGCGCGCGAGGGGTGAGGCCCCGGCGATCTGCGTGGCCGGGGCGAGGCCGACGTGGAAGTCGGCGGGGCATCGGGGCTGGTGAGGCGCCAGGCGGGGCGCCACGGCCATCCCGGGGCCGGAGGCGCAGCCCTCGTGGAGGACCGCGAGAACGCGACGGGTCTGCTCCTCGCCGGACCGTGTCGGCGGAGGTCGACGGGGCATGAACCGGTCGTCAGCCGCCCTGGCCCTGCGTAGGCGAGGTGTCAGGGCTCGACCGGGCCCCGTTCAGGAGGAGTTCGCGCGAAACGCGGACGGCGAGCCGCCCCTGCCCGGCAAGGCCGCAGGCTCTTGCCGCCGTTCCGCGGTCGCCGGGCCGCCGACCCTCGTACCGAGCGGGCGAACGGTCACCAGGTCGAAGGGATCCCGTTGTTCACGTCGGGGGGTGTGGCCGGGGCGCTCAGGACAGCGATCAGGATCAGCCCAAGGATGGCGATGACGGCCAGGACGACCGCCGCCACGACACGCGCGCGATGTCGCCGTGAGGCGCGGACCTCGCCGGACGGCGTCGGCTGCTTGGGGAACTGCTGGTTCAGCGCGTCCACCAAGGCCACGAGCGCCGGATCGTCGCGGCTGAGGTCCTGCTCGATCTCGGCAAGTATGCGCTGGTCATCCGCGGGGTGACTCATGACGACCGCCTCGGTTCGCCTCCGTTCCCCCGCACCCTCAAGTATTCCCGCTCGGCCGCGGGCTGTCCTGGCCAGGCGGGCGCCGAGGGGGCGCTATGCGGTGGGGGCGTCGCCCGAGGGCGGCCCCTGCGGGCCGTGGCCCGTCGAGCCCGTCGAGCCCGTCGAGCCGCTCGGCGTCCTCGTGGAATCCGTGCCGTGCGCCACCGACAGCGGCTCCGCGATGTCCTCCAGCGAACGGCGTTCCGCCTTCACGGCGAGGAACGCGGCCACGAGGCCCGCCGCGCACATCAGGCCCGCGCCGATCTGGAAGGCCAGGACCGTCTCGGACGGGACTCCGGACTCGGTGAGGCTGGCGAAGATCAGGGGGCCGCTGATACCGCCGGCGGCCGTACCGATGGCGTAGAAGAACGCGATGGCCATCGCCCGGGTCTCCATCGGGAAGACCTCCGAGACGGTGAGGTACGCGCTCGACGCGCCGGCCGACGCGAAGAACAGCACCACGCACCAGCAGGCGGTGAGCGTGGAGGCCGTGAGTACGTCGCTGTCGAAGAGCCATGCCGTACCGAACAGCAGCACACCCGACAGGATGTACGTGGACGAGATCATGATGCGGCGCCCGACCGTGTCGAACAGCTTGCCGAGGAACAGGGGGCCCAGGAAGTTTCCGGCGGCGATGACGGCGAAGTAGTAGCCCGTGCTGCCCGTCGGTACGTCGAAGAACGTGGTGAGGATCGTGCCGAAGCCGAAGGTGATGGCGTTGTAGAGGAACGCCTGGCCGATGAAGAGCGACAGACCGAGCACGGCGCGGCGCGGATAGCGGGTGAAGACCGTTTTCGCGATCAGTCCGAACCCGATGCTGCGGCGCTCGTGGATGGTGATCTCGCTCTGCGGTGGCGGCAGCGGCCGGCCGTGCTCCCGCTCGATGTCCCGCTCGACGGAGGAGACCAGTTTCTCGGCCTCCTCGCCACGGCCGTGGATGAACTGCCACCGTGGACTCTCCGGCACATTCCGCCGGACCAGCAGGATCACCAGCCCGAGGACCACCCCGAGGGCGAAGCTGAGCCGCCAGCCCATGTCGATGGCGAAGATGTCGGTGTCCAGCATGACGATGGAGAGCAGAGCGCCGCCGATGGCTCCGAGCCAGTAGCTGCCGTTGATGATCAGATCGACCCGGCCACGGTACGTGGACGGGATCAGTTCGTCGATCGCGGAGTTGATGGCCGCGTACTCACCCCCGATACCGAAGCCGGTGAAGAAGCGGCAGAGGAAGAACCACCAGGAATCGAACGACAGGGCGGTGAGCGCGGTCGCCGCGAGATAGACCGCGAGCGTCACCATGAAGAGCTTCTTGCGGCCGTAACGGTCGGTCAGCCAGCCGAAGAACAGTGCTCCGGAACACGCGCCCGCCACGTAGAGGGCGGCTGCGGTTCCGGTGACCTGGGCGGCGGTGATGTCCAGACCGCTGCCCTCCTCGGCGAGGCGGCCGGCGATGTTACCGACGATCGTGACCTCGAGTCCGTCCAGGATCCAGACGGTGCCGAGACCGATCACGATCATCCAGTGCCAGCGTGACCACGGCAGGCGGTCCAGTCGGGCCGGAACTGCGGTGGTCACGGTGCCGGTGGAGCCGGGCACGGTTGCCGGATTCGATTCCCCGCTCATGACTCCCTCTCCGGTCGGGCGCCTCGCTCGTGTGCCCCGACCGGGAGAGAACACACCTCCATGGACCTGGGCGACGTGTTCAGGATGCTGGCGACGGGACGTTTCACCACAAGATCGCCACCGTTCGGGCGATGCGGAGTCGGACCACTCCCGCGACACGCCGTCAGCTGTCGCCCCGGTCCGCCTCCGCCGAGGCAGCCCCGGAGCGGCGGTCAGAGGGTGGTGAAGAGCTCCCCGGGTACGTCATCGAGGACGAAGCCGCTGTCGAGAAGCACACGGACCGTCACGCGGTCCCTCTGCCCCTGGTACGCCTGCCACGCAGGCTCCAACGAGGCGATCTGCTCCTCGAGTCGACCTCGGCTCCCCACGGGCATCTGGGGACCGAAGTCGTCGAGGAGCGACGTGAGCCGGATGTACTCGCGGACCTCGTGACTCTGCTCGTTCTCGTACGAGTCGACCCGTTCGACGGTGCCCTCGATACCGGCCCCCAGGGACAAGGAACCGGTGACGGAGCCCCCGCTCGCCGAGGCGTCCCCGTCGGCGGAGACATCCGCGCGGACGTGGGGGCTCTCGGCCACGGTCAACGAGCCGGTCAGCCTCAGTTCGGCCGCCAGCCGCACCCGGCGTCCCTCGTTCAGCGTCATCGATCCCTCATCGCTCCTGGTCTGTCGGGCCGCGACCCCGTACGCCGAGACGGCCGCTCCCGGGTTCTGTCATTAGGCCACAGCGGCGCGGCGAGTGGCGCACCGCCCGGGACTCGCGGGTGATTCGTCCGATACTCGCCGTCATGACCGTTCAGCCTGCCGCCACGTCCGCCCGGCCCCCGGACTCCACCGGCGAGTCCGAACGGCACGCCTCGTGGCTGGAGTTGTTCTTCGACCTGATTGCCGTCGCAGGCGTCGCCCAGTTGGCGCACCTGCTGCACGGCACCCCCGGCCACGCCGACCTCGCCCTGTACAGCGTGCTCTACCTGGCGTTCTGGACGGCGTGGATGTGCTTCACGACGTACGGGAACGTGGCGGCGGACAAGGTGCACACCCGCACCGTGCTCACCGGCATGTTCGGGCTCGCGGTCATGGCCGCGGCAGTGCCCGAGGTCCGCTCGGAGCACGCGGACGCCTTCGCCCTGGCCTATGTCCTCGTCCGCATGCTCGCCTCACGGGTGTGGCAGGCGCGGGGCGAGGTCCCGGCGGACTGGCCGATGGCGCAGCTCTCGGCCGGCGTCGTGCCATGGATCGTCTCGCTGTGGGCCGACGGGCCCGACCGGTACTGGCTGTGGGCGGCCGGGCTCCTCATCGATCTCGGCTTCACGTTCGCCCTGTCGAGGAACCGGGTCATGGAGCAGCTCCAGAAGGACCAGGGAGAGCGCACCCGGCGCCGCGAGGCGGCCGGCACGCTCCCGCGGGCCGCCCGTTTCGATCCGCGCCATCTGGACGAGCGGCTCGGCCTGTTCACCCTGATCGTGATCGGCGAAGGCGTCGCGCAGGGTGTGGACGCGGCCTCCGAGGCCGAGTGGAACGCGAGGCTGTGCACCCTGGCGGTGGGTTCCTTCGCGCTGCTGCTGGCGCTGTGGGCGCTGGCGGTACGCCGGTCGAGCGGGGTGCCTCTCCTTGGCTCCGGGGTGCTGCCACCCCGGTTCTCGCTGCCCCTGCACTGCGTGGCGACGGGAGCCCTCGCGTCCCTGGCCGCCGCGCTCGGCGGGGCCGTGGAGCACGCGGAGGGGCGGGTGCCGCACGGGATGCGCTGGCTGATGTGCGGCGCCATCGCCGTGTTCCTGGGCGTCGGGGTGCTGGCCGGCGCGCTGTCGGGGCGGGGCACTCGGTGGATCGTGGCGGTCGGACTGCCCATGGTCGCGGCGCCCCTGCTCCTCGCCGCCTTCGCCGGGAGGTGGGCGCCGGGAGCGCTGGTGTGGGCACTCGTCCTGGTGGCGCGCTGGAACTGGATCTACGAGAAGCGCTTCGCGTGAGGCCCGAGGAAGGGACCCACGCTCGGAAGTGCGGTCTCAGGGGTGCTGGCGCGGGGGGGGGTCTATGTGTTTGGTCAAGGTGGTGGGTGCCGGTCGGGAGGCCGTCTGGCACTCTGCCTGCCATGAGCGATGAAGCGCGTGGGCAGGTATCAGTCGATGAGGGCATGCGTCCGTGCGTCTTCTGTAGTCACCCTGTCGTGATCGACTGTCTCGACGAATGGGACTGCCCGGTCTGCGGCGTTCGCGATGACGATCAGCCTGAGGTGGGGGGCCGGGATTCGTAGAAGGCTCCGTCGCGGAGCATCGCGAAAAGGACGTCGGCCCGGCGCCGGGCTAGGCAGAGCAGGGCCTGGGTGTGGTGCTTTCCCTGGGCGATCTTCTTGTCGTAGTAGGCCCGCGATGCCGGGTCACCCAGGGCCGCGAACGCGGAAAGGAAGAAAGCCCGTTTGAGCTGCTTGTTTCCCCGCCTGGACGGTTGTTCGCCGCGGATCGAAGACCCCGAGCTCCGGGTCGCCGGGGCGAGACCGGCGTAGGCGGCGAGGTGACCGGCGGTCGGGAAGGTGCTGCCGTCACCGACCTCGATCAGGATGCGGGCTCCGGTCTTGACGCCGACCCCCGGCATCGACGTCAAGACTTTCGAAAGAGGGTGGGCCTCCAGCAGTTCCTCGATCCGCCCGGCCAGCAGTTTCCGCTGTTCAAGCACCGCTGTCAGCGAAGCGGCCAGGCTCGGGACGATCAGCGCGGCCGCCTCGGTCCCCGGGACGGTGACCGTCTGCTCGTCCAGGGCGGTGTAGATGTCCTCGACCAGCCCCTCGGCCATCCTCGGCGCCTTCGGCCGCAGGAGGGTGACCAGCCGCCGCCGGCCCGCCTTGCGGATCTGTGCCGGTGATCCGAACCGTTCCAGCAGCGTGAGGACGGCCGGGTGCTGCAACCGCGGCCCCAGCACCCGTTCCAGCGACGGATGGATCTGGGTCAGCAGGCCGTGCAGCCGGTTCGCGACCCGAGTCGCCTCGCCGGCCAGGTCGTCGTCGAACCCGACGATCATCCAGCTCGGCGATCGTCTCGTCCTCGCCGTCGATCGCCCGCAGCGTGTGCGGCATCGCGCGGGCCGCGTCCGCGATGATGAACGCGTCCCTCGCGTCCGTCTTGGCCTCACCCGGGTAGAGGTCGGCGATCCGTCGCATCGTCAGACCGGGAAGGTAGGCGACCGGGCAGCCCATGTCCCGCGCGACCGCCAGCGGCAGGGCGCCGTTCGAGGCCGGCTGGTCGACCACGACCAGCACTGTCCCGTGCTTCGCCTTCAGTTTCGCGAACAACTCGCGGAGCTTCGGCTCGGTGTTGGGCCGCCGCTTGTCGAACGCGCCTTCTTCCCGGCCGGGGTGACGGCGGTGGCGTGGTGTTCGCCCTTGCCGATGTCCAGGCTGAGGAAGACGCCGATGTCGCCGGTGTCGATCACGTGCAGGCCCCTCCATCACGCTTTCGTCCGGCCTCGCCTCGGCACCGAGCTGCCACATCCACGTTACGGAGAGCTCTTCAGGCCTGGGTGAAACCGGTGCTCAAGCCCCTCATCAGCGGTCCGTCGATGCCTCCGGACCCGGTGACACAACCCCCGGATCATCAACAACAAGGGGGGAAGTCATGCCGGACCCGAAGGCCGGTAGCCCCATTGCGGAGCCAACGAAGACGGTAACGGGGGGCGGTCTCAGGAGTGCGGGTCTCCGGAGGGGCGAAGCTCCGAGGTGTGCGATGCCTGCAACGTGCGGAGGAGTTCGAACGCCGGTTTGTCCACCGTACGCCGGGTGTTGCTCAGGACGGCGACGGCGACGCTCTTCTCAGGATCGAAGCCCGCGAAGGAACTGAAGCCGCCTGTGCCGCCGTTGTGCCAGATCTGGACGTGGCCGCCCTGGCGGGGGTGGAGCCGGTGCGCCATCCAGCCGAGGTGCACCCAGGCGAAGGGGTTGCGGCGGTGCTCGACCTCCCGGGTGAGACGGACCGCCTCCGCGAGTTCGGCGGGCGCCTCGTCCCACTGGGCCCTGAGGTACGTGACCAGGTCGGCCGCCGTCGAGCGCAGCGCCCCCGCTCCGGCCAGGTCGGCCAGGTGCCAGGGCGGACGGGGCCGTCGGCGGGGATCATGTCCCTGCGCCGCTCTCGCCGTACGGGAGCCGTCCACCGTCACGGTCGTGTCCGTCATGCCGAGCGGGGCGCAGATCAGGTCCGTGATCAGCCGCTCGTAATCCTTACCGGACCTGTTGGCGAGAGCCAGGCCGAGCAGGCCCGCCCCGAGGTTCGAGTATCGGAACCGCCGGCCCGGGGCGGCGCCGAGGCGGGTGCGGGCCAGGCCGGACAGCAGGACGTCGGCGGTGCAGTCGGCGTACGGATCCGGCGTGCCGGGACGCAACAGCGCCTTGAGCAGCATGCCCTTGGGCAGACGGGGCAGCCCCGATGTGTGGGTGGCCAGATGCCGCAGGGTGATCGTCTCGCCGTCGCGGGACGGCACTGCCGTGCCGTGGGGCAGAAGCCCGGACAGCAGCTCGGACAGCGGATCGTCGAGCCGTACGGTTCCTGTCGTCGCCATCCGAGCCAGGGCGAGCGCGGTGAACGTCTTGGTCACCGAGCCGATCTCGAACAGCGTGTCCGGGCCCGGAGTGCCGCCGTGGTCCGTAGCCGTACGACCCGCGCCCCTGATCGCGACGCGGTCCCCGGCGACGGCGGCCACCACCACGCCGACGTGCCGTGGGGTGAGCCGGTCCGCGGTGCGCTGTGCGAGTTCGCCGAGTTCGTCTGTCACGAACGCCAGCATGGCGCCGCCCGGCGGTCGGTGACTGATCCCTGATGATGATTTCCCACCCGGGCCGTCCGACCTGAGCAGGAGTCACGGCGCGGTTCCGGGCCGGGTCCGACGCCGGGCGTGGTGCAAGCGGGGAGGGAGACGCCGGATGCCGGGGCGTAGAGTCCGGGACATGACCGAGTTGTACGGCGCCTCCGTCGTCCTCCGCACCGCCGTCGCCGAGGACGTCCCCGCCCTCGCGGCCATCCGGGCCACACCGGAGGTACGGGAGCGATGGCGCGGCGAGGAGGACCTGGCGGCGGAGGTCGCCGCCGATCTGGAGGACCCCGATGTCCGCTGTCTGACGGTCCGTCACGAGGGCAGGATCGTCGGGATGATCCAGTGGTACTCCGAGGAGGAGCCCGACTACCGGCACGCCGGCATCGACCTCTTCCTCGACCCTTCGGTGCACGGCATCGGCCTGGGCACCGAGGCCGTACGCACCCTGGCCGCGCACCTCGTCGACGATCACGGCTACCACCGGCTCGTGATCGATCCGGCAGCCGACAACGCGGCGGCGATCCGCTGCTACAGGAAGGTCGGCTTCCGCGAGGTCGGCGTGATGCGCCAGTACGAGAAGGGTGCGGACGGCACCTGGCACGACGGCCTGCTGATGGACCTCCTGGCGGACGAACTGGTGCGACGCTGACGCCGGACACTCGACTCTCTCCCGGGAGCATGCCCAGTCCTTGAGGGGCTGGTGCGGTTGCCGGACGCGACGGTCGGGCGCCGTGGGCGTGCCGAACGACGGACCTCGTGCGCCACGGTCCGGCGTGGAAGTCCCGTCAGGTCTCCGGCAGTACGAGCCAGGTCTCGGAGAGCGAGAGCCCGTGCTCGTCACTCACCACCCCGCACGGACAGCCCAGCGTGACCCGCCGCCAATCGCAGGTCACGGTCCACGGGCCGTCCTTGCCCCCACACTCCGGGCAGCCGACGGTCTCAGCCGTCCAGACCCCCGGCGCGGGTCTGCCGTAGCGGCGGAATCTGCCCTCGTACTGGACCTGCCAGGTCTCTCTCGGCGGTGTGACCGGGGCGACCCCGGGCGCGTGGGTCGCGGTGAGGGCAGTGAACAGCGAGGCCAGGTCAGTGAGCAGAGCTTCGCCCGCTTCGGTCGGTGGTGGTGCCACGCCTTGCGCCGTCCCCGACACGGTTCCGTACCTTGGGGCCGCCGCCGCGGGGGACGGGTTCGGAGACGCCTGCCAGGCCGAAAGGGCGCGGGCGACCGCGGCGACCAGGGCGGCGAGGGGCGGGCTGACCGCACCGGCGTCCAGGTGGTGGACGGCCGTCCGGAAGACGCGTTGCAGTCGCCGGTCCCGGTCCGTCGCCCGAGTCCGCGCCGCTTCTCCGTGCCGGGTCGGGAGCGGGGCGGTGAGGCGGGCGAGAACGCGGGCCGCGGCCTCGGCGTCCGCAGGCGAGAGGCGCCACTCACCGGCCGCTAGGAGCTGCCGGGCTCGCCCGGACTCGAGGGCGAGGGCTCGCGTCGGCAGCGGACCCGATGTCGCCCCCCGCCCCCCGTGGACGGGTGCCACTGGGCGCCATATTGGGCTGGTAATGGCGCCATACATGCGCCATGATGGCGTCATGGAAGGCGCGCTGCCTTCGGCCCCCCGTGGGCCGAGGAGCGGCGCCTGTCGCGGGGTGAGCCAGGAAAAGGGGGGTCGGATCATGGAGACAGCGCAGAGCCGGCGGCACGCGGCACCAGGTGCCTTCGCCGCCTTCGCGCGCTTCGTCGTCTGCGGCGGCGGGGTGGGGCTGGCCTCCAGCTTCGCGGTGGCGGCTCTCGCCTCCTGGATTCCCTGGGCCCTGGCCAACGCCCTGGTCACCGTGGTCTCCACGCTTCTCGCCACCGAGCTGCACGCCCGGTTCACCTTCGGGGCGGGCGGACGCGCGACCTGGCGCCAGCATGCGCAGTCCGCCGGATCTGCGGCGGCCGGTTATGCGGTCACCTGCGTGGCGATGCTCGTCCTGCAGTTGCTGGTGGCGGCGCCCGGGGCGGTGCTCGAACAGGTCGTCTACCTGTCCGCCTCCGCACTCGCCGGTGCCGCGCGGTTCGCCCTACTGCGCCTCGTCGTCTTTGCCCGCAACCGCTCACAGCCCGCGACCCCTGCCCACGCGCCCGCGACGGTGGCCCGCACAACGGCCCCGCCCACCACGCCGGCGCTCTGCCGCGCGGCCTGACCGCTGCGCCGTCCTGTCTTCACCGACGGAGGTGCCGGCGGCCTGGGACGCGGAGGGGAACGAAGGTCAGGGCATCGCCCAGAGCAGAGGGTGCAGCGAGGGGCGTGCCCCTGCGCGCCCCTCGGCGCGCAGGGCGCCTCTCGACAGATGACCTAGACGGAACCGACCGCCGGCGGAGGCGGGAAGCCGTCGAGGTCGCCGTCCTGGGTGGCTACCGCGTGGCCGAGCAGATGCAGGGGACCCGCTTCGACGCCGGCAGCCTCCACGCCTTGCCAGTGCGCCAGCGCGAGCTTGGCGTCCACCAGGCCGCGGACCAGGGGGAGTTCCGGGTCTGTCGCATGGAGCAGGGACTCCAGTCGGCATGAGGCGATCGTGCCGGGAAGCCAGGACCGTGCCGCGTAGCCCTCCGCTACCGCCTGGGGGAGCCCCGGGGCCGTCCGGCGTTCCACCGAGCCGACGGACAGCAGGCCGCCGCCGACGATCAGGACGTCGCGCCCCTCCCGCATGCGGGCCAGGGCCGCCGTGGTGTCGAAGCAGTGCGGGAACGAGTCGTCGACGACGATCGCACCGGGCCGGAGCCTCGACACGTCGAGCACCGTGCCGCCCCCGCTCACGGCAGTGACCAGGAGGTCGGCCCCGTACACCGCGGTCGGCAGCGTCGAACCTGACTCGTGGACCTCGACGTTCCGGGCCAGGCCACGCGTCACCAGGTCTTCCGCCAGCTTCCGCAGGCGTGGCGCGCTGCCCGCCACGTCGCACAGGAGCAGCCGGGCTGGCGGCTCGGGGGCGAGGGTCAGGAGCAGTTCGAGCGACGAGCCGCCGATGGAGCCCAGGCCGGCGACGGCCACGACGAGGCCGCCGAGTTCGCGGCCCGTACGGGCGAGGGCGGCGTGCACGGTCTTGACCACGGACACCGCGGTCGCCGCGTGCCCCGTCGTGAGCGCCGCCGAGGTGTCCATCTCGCGCAGGACCTCGAAGCCGTACGCGGTGAGAGACGGGATCATGCCCGCGAGCGAGACGCAGCGTGCGCCCAAGGAAGACGCGTACTCGACCGCTCGGGCCGTGCGCGCCGCGAGGTCGGCCGTCGACGCCAGCTCGTCGGCGAACAGCGGAAGGCAGACGAAACCGGACCGACCGAGCGAAGTGTCGATCTCCTCCACGAGTCGCGGACGTCCTTCCGGGAAGAGCAGCCGGCGCACGTGCTCACGCGCCGCCGCCTCGGCCCCCGATCCGCCGAGCGAGCCGAGCGATCCGAGCGAGCCCTCCGACGCGAGTGCCGTGAGCTGACCCGGCGGCGGAAGGTATCCGACGAGCGCGGAGTCCAGGACCGTCGGCACCGGCTGCGGACCGTGCTGGGCTGTCGTCACGCGCGGGCGTGCCGCGGTGCTCGCGCCCTCGGCCAGCTCCTTCCGTAGCGCGTCGGTGAACGATGCGAAGGCCGACTCGTCCGGGAACGCGGCGGCGGACGCGCGCAGCGTCACCCTCAACTCCCCCTCTCCGACCGGTCGCACCGCCAGGAACGTGTCCGTCCCCACCGGAGGCGGCGCAAGGACGGCGTCGGAGTCGTCCCACCTCACACGCAACGTGTCGCCGCTCAGCGGCCCGAGGGCCGAGAAGTCCAGGAAGGTGAAGAAGAACTGGGCGGTGGCCGGCAGCCTGCCGCCGCTCGGGGGCGCCTGCACTCCCTGCGTACGGGCCGCCTCGGCCTCGGCCACGACCGCACCCAGGTCCTCGCCGAACGTACGGTCCGTCCCTTCCCCCGGCAGCGGGCCCGGCCGCACCGGTACGGCGGCGGCGTACGGTCCGAACACCAGGTGGGCGTCCGGCTGGGCGTCGTCGCGGCCGGACACGGCAAGGCCGAGGACCAGGTCCTGCTGCCCCGTCGCGGCGGCCAGCGTCCGGTAGTACGCGGTGAGGACCGGGGCGAAGAGCGTCGAACCAGCTGACGTGGCGATCCGGCGCAGGGCCGTGACCTGGTTCGCGTCCACGGTGAATCCGGCCGAGTGGTACGGGTGCGCCCCACGTTCCTTGTGGGGCGTCCCGGCCCCGCCGTGGGCCCCGAGCGCCGGGCGCCGATAGGGCGCGGCGAGTCGCGCCCTGACCGGGGCGTCGAAGGATGTCACGCGTCCCTGCAGGGTCACATGGTCCCGGAAGGTGCCCCGCAGCGGCGGAAGTTCGGCGGACTCGCCCCGTATGAGACGGTCGTAGCCGGCGAGCAGCTCCCGGCCGAGCAGCGCCACGCTGTAGCCGTCGCCGATGAGGTGGTGGGCATGGACGACGAGGGCGTGCTCGTCGGGCCCGAGGGTGAGCAGCTTCAGACGCAGCATCGGCCACGCCCAGGACTCGAAACGCCGTTCCCGTTCCTCGGCGAGCCGGTCGGCGAGGAGGCCGGGTTCGGGGAGGGTCTCGAAGTCGACGGGGAGCCGCAGCGTGGGCGGCAGTTCCTGCTGCATCGGAGGTCGGGCACCGGCCGGGAACACGGTCCGCAGCATCGGATGACGTACGACGCAGGCGTCCACAGCCCGCTGGAACAGTTCGGGTCGCAGCGGGCCGTCGACCCGCAGACACGCCAGCCATGCCGTGTGGGACCCGGGCGCCATCGCCTCCGCGAGGAGGAACCCGCGCTGTGAGGGGGCGAGGGGGAACGGCGAAGGGCCGTGCGCGGGGACGTCGCCCCCGTCGGCCGGTCGGTCAGTCGATCGGTCAGCCGGTCGGTCAGCCGGCCCGTCAGCCAGTCGGTGAGTCGGTCGGTCAGCCGGTCGGGCGGTCGCCGTGCCGACGGGTCCGGCGTCGGTGTCGTGGGCCGCGCTGTCGATCGCGGCGGCGAGTGCGGCCAGTGTGCGATGTGCGTACACGGCCGTGGGCCTGACCCGTACCGGAATCTCCTCCCGCAGTCGCGCGAACACCTGGAGGACGAGGAGGGAGTCGCCTCCCAGCGCGAAGAAGTCGTCCTCGCGACGGACTTCGTCACCGTCGAGGAGCTCGGACCAGACTCGGGCCAGCAGGATCTCGGTCGGCGTGGCGGGGAGCGTCCGTGCGGCCATGGCATCGACGGACGGAGACACCGGCACAGGCGCCTTCACCGTCGCCGGTGCTTGTGCCCTGAGTCGGCCGCGGTCGATCTTCCCGGTCCCCGTCAGGGGGAGATCGTCGACCAGGTGGATCCGGGCCGGGAGCATGTACTCCGGCAGCGACGGCGCCAGATGGGCGCGCAGAGCCGTCGCATCGGGCGTCGTCGCGCCCGGGCGGCACTGGACGAAGGCGCTCAGCCGTTCGTCCCCGTACACCACGGCGGCACGCGCGACCGCCGGATGCGTCAGCAGCACCGACTCGATCTCCCCCAGTTCCACCCGGTGACCGCGGATCTTCACCTGGTCGTCGAGCCGCCCGAGGAACTCGAGGACGCCGTCCTCGTCACGCCGGACCCGGTCCCCGCTGCGGTACCAGCGGCGCCCGTCGCGCTCCGTGAACGCGGCGGCGGTCAGCTCCGGTTGGTGCAGATAGCCTGGTGTGAGGCCGACGCCCCCGATCAGCAGCTCGCCGGGCTCACCCGGTGCGCAGCGCCGGCCGTCCTCCGCCACCACGTCGACCTCCGTGCCGGTGAGGGGTGTGCCGATGGGCAGCGCCCGGACGTCGTCGGCGGGGCGCGTGTCGATGATGTGGAACGTGGCGTTGATGGTGGCCTCGGTGGGCCCGTAGAGGTTGGCTATCCGGTGCCCGGGCCCGAACAGGTCGTACCAGCGGCGCACATGGGCGGGCGCAAGCGCCTCGCCGCCGACGTGGATCCAGCGCAGGGCCGACAGGTCCGGCGTCGGCGCGCCGTCCCGTACGCGTGTCTCCGCGGCCTCGAGCAGCCGTGACCACAGGCTCGGAACCGAACTCCACACCGATATCCGGGCCTGCTCGACCCGGTCGAGCAGAGCCTCGGGGTCCCGGAGCAGCTGCCGCGGGAGGGTGACCACCGTGGCCCCGACCAGCAGAGGCGCGAGGAGCTGGCGTACCGACGCGTCGAAGCAGAGCGATGCCGTCTGAGCGAGCCGGTCACCCTCGCCGTACCCGAAGGTCGCCAGCGCCCAGTCGAGGTAGTTGCTCATCGAACGACGGGTGATCGGGACGGCCTTGGGGCGTCCGGTGGAGCCGGAGGTGAAGATCACGTACGCGACGGAGTCGGGGGCCGGGGCCGGAAGGTCCGTGTGGCCGGTGTGGCCCGTGTGGTCCATGTGGTCCGCGCGTTCCGTGCAGTCCGACCGCGGAGACCACGGTTCGGGCTCGGAGGAAGGTCCGACGTTCGCGACGAGGGTGATGCCGGCGTCGGAGGCGAGCTTCGTCGCAGCCGGGCGAGTCGCCGTGTGGCAGACCAGCACGCGGGTACGGGACCGCTCCAGCTGGTCCGCCAGACGGGCGGGGGGATGGGCGGCGTCCAACGGAATCCAGCCTGCACCGGCCCGCAGGATGCCGACCACCCCCGCCACGGCGTCGGCGCCCGGTTCGGTCAGGAGCCCCACCAGGTCGCCGGCGGCGACGCCGTGGGCGCGCAGTCGGGCGGCGAGTGCAGCGGACGCCCGGTCCAGTTCGGCGTACGTGACGACGCCCCCGTCGCCCGAGTCGACGGCCACCGCGTCCGGTGTCGCGCCGAACTGTGCGAGGAGGCGGGGGACGATGTCCGACGACTCGTGTGCGAGTGCCGGGGCATGGACGGTGCCGGGGGCGGGCATCCGCGAGGCAGGGACGGGCATCCGCCGGGCAGGGACGGGTGCCCGCCCGGCGGGGAGGGACACGGCGGTGGCTGCCTCGGCGGCCACCGCCGTGACGAGTTCGGCCAGGTGCTCGGCGGCCAGCCGGGCGATCGTGGCGCGGTCGAAGAGCCGAGCCGGGAAGTTCCAGGAGAAGGACAGCGCCCCGTCGGACTCCCAGCACAGCAGGCTGAGCCGGGTGGCGGCGGAGGCCGTTCCGGCGGAGGACGGGCGGACCTCGACCGGGCACTCGGGGTCGAGCGAGACGGGGAACCGCGCGAAGCTGAACGAGGCGGGCCCCGCCGTACGCGGACCGGCCCCGTCCGCCGGCAGCAGCCGGGCGAGGTCCGGACTCGTGAGCCGGCCGTGGCGCTCCGCCTGGGGCCACGCGTCGCGCAGCCGTGCCGCGAGCGCGAGCGCCGAGTCGTCCGGTCCCACGTGGATCGGGATCGGCAGGGTGTCGGCCAGCGGCCCGACCAGCCGGTCGATACCGGGCAGCCTGGTCTCGCGGCGGGCTCGCGCCACGTTGACGGTGACGTCCTCCCGACCACCGCCCCACCGGGACAGGCAGCGGGCGTAGGCGGCGAGCAGGAGGTGGAACAGAGACACCTCGTGTGCGGCGGCCACCTCCCGAAGCCCGGCCGTCAGGTCGGCGCCGGGGGCCACCTGGTGGGCGAGGAGCGGGGGTTCGGGGAGAGCGAGCGGATCGCCGTCGTACGGGAGCGCGAGGGGTTCGCCCCGGTGGGCGAGCACCTCACGCCAGTACGCCCGGTCCTCGGCGAGGGCGGTCTCCGACCGTTCCGCCGCTTCGTACGCGGTGTACGTGCCGAAGTGCGTGGTGAGTGGCGCGAGTTCCGGGGAGCGTCCTCGCGACAGCGCCGTGTAGAGGGCCCAGAGTTCCTCGCCGAGGATGTTCAGGCTGAATCCGTCGGCGGCGCCATGATGGACGACGAGTACGAGACGGGCGGCGTCGGCGTCCGCCGTGCGGGCGAGCACGGCGCGGACGGGGGCCTCGGTCGCCAGGTCGAACGGGCGGTTGCACAAGGCCTCTTCCAGCTGCGCCAGCTCCTCATCGACCGAGCGGACGCCGGGCAGGTCACGGACCTCGTACCAGTCAGGTGCCCGGTCGTCGCCGACGGGGTCCACGGCCACCTGCGTGGGCACCGCCGCCTGCCCGGGGTGGATCCGTATGCGCAGCATCGGGTGGCGGTCGGCGAGCCGCCCGAGCGCCACGCCCAGAAGGCCGGCGTCGAGGGGGCCGCGGACGTCCTGAGTCACGTACCCGTAGGCGGCGACGGCCGGGTACAGCCCGCCCTGGGCGTGGAAGGCGAGCTGGACCGGCGTCAGGGAGAAGGGGACGCCGTCCTCGGCCGCCGCTTCCTGCACCGCAGGTCGTGCTGCGGAGTCCTGGGCGGGGGAGAGGGCCTCGGAACCGAGATGGCGGGCGAGTTCCCCCAGAGTCCGGTGCTCGAAGAACAAGGTGATGGGGAGGGGGCGATCGAGCTCCTTCTCCAGCCGCTTCACGAGATCGACGGCCATGAGCGAGTCCAGGCCCAGGCCGAGCAGCGGTACCTCGTCACCGAGGTCGTCCGGGGACACGAGGAGTGCCTCGGACAGCAGCTGCCGCAGGACGTCCGACAGGCTGGAACCCGGGTCCGTCCGTGCCAGAGAGGGGGCGGGCGCGGGAGGCCGGATGGTGTTCCGGTACGCGGGTACGACGCTGTCGGTGCCGGTCGGGGTACGGCGGGCGGCGACCGGGTCCAGGCCGGCGACCATCAGCTGCGCGGCGTCGGTGCCGCAGGCCCACCGCAGAGCCTCCAGCGCCGCACCGGTCTCCAGCGGCGCGGGCCCGCGCCCCGCCTGCGAGTCGGCACCCGCACCCGCGCCGAGTCCCGCTCCGGCAGACAACCCCGTCTCCGCGAAGGCCGCGAAGTTGACCGACTGCCAGGGCCGGCCGGCCGCGCGCTCCGCGGCGGCGAAGGCGTCGAGGTAGGCATTGGCGGCGGCGTAGTCGCCGATCGCCCCCGCCAGGCCCGGCAGCACCGAGGCGACCGAGGAGAAGGCCACGCACAGGGAGGGGAGCAGGCCGTGCTTGCGGAGTCCGCGCGCGAGCAGCGCCGTGCCGCGCGTCTTGGCGGCCAGCACCTCGGCCACCTCATCGGGCGTCTTCGCCCGCAGAGTGCCGGGCCGGACCACCCCGGCCGCGTGGACCAGGACGTCGAGACGCGGCAGACCGGCCAGCAGCGCGTCGACGTCGGCCTCGCGGGAGACATCGGCAGTGCGGTACGCCACGGTGGCGCCGCGCGCCCGCAGTTCGGCGAGCAGCCCGGCCGGCGCCACGGCCGAGCGGCCGGTCAGCAGCAGGGTCGGCCGGCCCCGTGCCGCCAGATCACGGGCCAGCGCTCCACCGACTCCACCAGTGCCTCCGGTGATCAGGTACACGCCGTCCGCCGGCAGCGCTGCCTCCGGCGACTGCGCGGCAGCGTCCGTGGCGACCGGCTCGGCGGTCCGGCCGAGGCGTCGACCGTCCCGCCAGGCGATGGCGGCCTGGACCGTCTGGTCGCCCGACGGCGCCGGACGGGCGGCGAGTTCGAGGTCGAGCGCGTCGAGGCGCGCGTCGGTCCCGTCCAAGGAGGACAGGTCGACGCTGCGAGCGGCGACGCCCGGCAACTCCTCGGGCAGCGCCAAGGTCAGGCCCGTCAGCACCGCCTGCGTGGGGCGAGGGCGTTCCGGCCCGGCGCCGGTGACGTGGACGTCCTCGGTGACGACGAGCACGCGCGGGCGGTGGTGCGCGAGGTGCGGCAGCAGCTCCTGGAGTTCGCTCACCATGGCGCGGTGCGCCGCATCCAGCGCGGCGGCGGAGTTCGGATCCTCGGCCGGACCCGCGAGCAGCACGGCCGCCGCAGGTGCCGGCGAGCCGTCGGGCGGCGCGTCCCCCTGCCGCCGGACCGTGACACCTCGCCCCGTGAGCCGGTCGGCGAACGCGCGGGCGAGCGGCGAGTCCGGCCCTGCCAGGAGGACGGTACGCGGCCCGGAGCCGACGGTCAGCGGGGCGTCTCCCCACCCGAACCGGTACAGCAGCGGCCGGGGTTGCGGGGTGACGGCGGCGGTCGGCCAGTAACGACGCCGCTGGAACGGGTACGTCGGTACGGAGATCCGGGCGCGGCCGGCATCCATGGCCGTACGGTCCAGGGGGACGCCCCGCTGCCAGAGCCGGCCCACGGTCTCGAGCAGCCCCCGGGCACCTTCCCTGTTCCCGGCGGCGAGCACGGCCGCTCCGGCTCCGCGCGGGTGCGCCGCGGCGACGGAACGTACGGGACCGTTGAGGGAGTCGGCGCCGAGCTCGACGAACGTGTCGTAACCGTCGTCGAGCAGGCGCTCCACCGCCGCGCCCCAGCGGACCGGCTGCCGGGCATGGGCCCGCAGATACGCCGCATCGAGGACGGGCTGCCACGACGCGGTGACCGTACTGATCAGAGGTGTCACCGATGGCCCGAGCGTGATCGTCTTGGCGGCTTCGGCGAGCGGTGCGAGGGCCGGATCCATCAGGGCCGAGTGGAAGGCCCGGGACACCGCGAGCCGGCGTGCCGCGATCCCACGGGCGGACAGTTCGGCGACCGCATGCTCGACGGCTGCCACCGTGCCGGCCAGGACGACCTGGTCGGGACCGTTGACCGCGGCCACACTCAGCGCGCCCCGCGCGTCGGCCGCCAGGGCGGTGACCGTCTCCTCGTCGCAGCGCACCGCCGCCATGGCGCCGGGGGCGCACAACTCCGCCATCAGCCGGCCGCGTTCGGCGGCGAACCGTACGGCGTCGGCGAGCGAGACCGTCCCGGCGACGCACGCGGCGGCGATCTCGCCGACGCTGTGTCCGGCGACCGCGTCCGGCGTGATCCCCCAGGCCCGCACCTGCCGTGCGAGCGCGACCCCGTAGGCGACGAGGAGCGGCTGGGCGAGGTCGGTTCGGGCGAGCAGGCCGGGCGACACGTCGGGGTCGAGGCACCAGGCGGCGAGGCTGCGCCCGCCGATCACGCCGACATGGTCGGACGCCTCGTCGAGCGCTTCCCGGAAGGCGGGCGCGTCCGCATACAGGGCGCGAGCCTGACCGTGAGGGCGTACGCCCTGCCCGGGAAGCAGGAGGACCAGACGCGCCCGGGAGCGTACGGCTGCACCGCCCAGGTCGTCACCGGACGAACCGTGAGAGGCATCGAGACGGGTATCGAGAGAGGTATCGAGACGGGAATCGACAGCGGCATCGTCACGAGCCCCGAGACGAGCCCCGAGACGAGCATCGAGTCGGGCGGCGAGATCTCCTTCGGCGACGACGGTGAGACGGACGGGCCCCTCGTCCCGCGCGGCGGCGACCGCGGCGCAGACATCGCCCTCGTCGAGGTCGGGGTGGTCTCGCAGGTGGTCCGCGAGTCCGGCAGCGGCGGCGCGCAGCGCGTCCGGCCCGTGCGCCGACAGGGTGAGCAGCCGAGGACCGGCCGACGGCGTCCGATGCTCCTCGGGCCGGGCAGGAGCCTCCTCCAGTACGGCATGGGCGTTGGTGCCGCCGAAGCCGAACGCGTTGACTCCCGCGACGAGCGGGCCCGGCTCCTCCCAGTCCCGTACCTCCTCCACCAGGGCGAAACCGGCACCGGCCAGGTCGAGCCCTGGCGCCGGCGCCCCTTGGAGCGGGGAGGGGGTCAGGCGTCGATGACCCAGTGCCAGGACCACCTTCACCAGGCTCGGCATGCCGGCGGCATTGAGCAGATGTCCGACGTTGGTCTTGACGGAGCCGAGGAGCCGGAGGCGCCCGTCGGCGCGCGGCGGAAACGCGTGCGCGAGCGAGCGCACCTCGACGGGATCGCCGATCGGCGTACCCGTTCCGTGCGCCTCCACGTACGACACGTTCTCCGGGTCGACGCCCGCGTCGCGGTACGCCTGCGTGATCACCTCACGCTGCGTCAGAGGGTTGGGGGCCATCAGGCTCAGCGAGCGGCCGTCGTTGTTCACGGCGGTGCCGCGGAGGACCGCGAGGACCGGGTCACCGGCCCGCTCCGCCTCGTCGAGCCGGGTCAGGACGAGGGCCGCGCCGCCCTCTCCGGGGACGAAACCGTCGGCCGCCGCGCCGAACGCGTGACACCGGCCGGTCGGAGACAGTGCCTGCGCCTTCCCGAGCAGCGCGTAGGCCGTAGGCGTCAGATTGAGGTGGACGCCGCCGACGACCGCGACGTCGCACTCACCGGCCTCGAGGCTGCGGCGCGCCAGGTGCAGTGCGACCAGCGCGGAGGAGCACGCGGTGTCCACCGCGAGCGCGGGCCCGGTCAGGTCCAGACAGTGCGCGACGCGGGCGGCGAGCATGTTGGGCAGGTTCCCGGTCAGCGCCGCGGCGGGCAACTCCCCTCCGTCGTAGGCCTGTTCGAGAACCTGCCGGTAGCCGTTGTCCCCGGCCGCGACGAACACGCCCACCCGGCGGCCGTGCCGTCGCGCGCCCGCGTAGCCCGCCCGCTCCAGGGCCTCGTGCGCAAGCTCCAGAAGGATCCGCGCCTGGGGATCGGTGGCCAGGGCCTCGTCCTCCCCGATGCCGAAGAACCCCGCGTCGAATCCGGCGGGCTCGTCGAGGAACGCGCCCGACCGGCCGTCGCCGTCCGCCGGATCCGGCCACCGCCCGTCCGGTACGCCGGTGACGGCGTCGTAGCCCTCGACGAGCCGGTCCCAGAACGCCTCCGGGGTGTCGGCACCGGGGAAGCGGCAGGCGAGGCCGGTCACGGCGACGACGGGCCCGGCGGTGTTGTGGCCCGGTCCCGTCTCGGGTGCGGTGTGAGCGGGGTAGCGGCGTCCGTCCGCCCGTGCGCCCTGCTCTGAGCACCCGTCCGAACTCTGGCTGTCGGAGCGCTCCGACGTGAGGATCAGCCCGGTGAGCGCGGCCACCGTGGCGTGGTCGCGCATGTCGGACGGGCGCAGCGCCACGCCGAACGCGTCCTCCAGGGCGGCGAGCACCTCCATGGCCTTGAGCGACGAGCCCCCGAGCGCACGGAAGTCGTCGTGCGCGCCGATCTCCTCCACCGGCAGCCCGAGCGCCTGCGACCAGACGCGGAGCAGGACGGTCTCGACCGCCCGTCGGGACCGGGGCGCGGGCGACGGCGCGATACCGTCCCGCGCGGCGGTGTCATCCTGCTCCTCTGCGGGGGCCGTCCCGGTCCGTGCCGCCGCGACCGCGGCCCTGGCGGAATCGGATCCGCCTCCCGCCACCCCGGTGGCACCACGCCCCGCGATCTCCGGATACTCCCCGCCCTCGAAGCGTTCGCGCAGTACCCCGCGCCGGACCTTTCCGCTGGTCGTCCGCGGGAACCCCCGTACGGGCATCGCCAACACCCGGACGTCGTCGTGCCCCAGGGCCTCGCGGACCCGGCCCCCCACCGTGCGCAGGACCGTGGGGGACACGGCTGCGAGAGGCGGCGCGGGGGCGAGGAAGACGACCACCCGCTCACCTCCGCCCGCGGGATCGGTGGAGCCCACAACCGCGACCGGGCACCGCCCGAGACCGGGAGTGTCCGCGGCCACCTCCTCCAGATCCGCCGCGTGGAACGTACGGCCGTCGACGAAGACGACGTCCTTGGACCGGCCCGTCACGCAGAGCCGCCCCTCGCGCAGGAAACCCATGTCGCCGGTGCGCAGCCACCCGTCGACGAAGGCGCCCGCCGTCGCCTCCGGAGCACGGTGGTACCCCCGGGCCACCTGCGGCCCGCTCACCTCGATGTGGCCGACGCGACGGTCCTCGACCGCCTCGCCTTCGTCGTCCGTGATCCGTACGGCGCACCCGGGCACGGGGCTGCCCACGTCCATCAGCTCGACCGCGTCCGGCCCGGGCGCGGTGTCCACGGCACGCCCCCGGCTGAGCGCGGCCCGGTCCAGGACGAGCGGACGCGCCACCTCGCCGGGCGGCGGGAAGGTCACGGCCAGCGTGGCCTCGGCGAGGCCGTACACCGGCTGGGGCGCGTCCGCGGCGAGCCCCGCGGGCCGCATACGCCGGACGAAGGCGCGCCACACGGCCGGGGAGATCGGCTCCGCGCCGACCAGGATCATCCGCACACGCGTGAGGTCGAGACGGGCGAGGGTGTCCTCCGGTACGCGTCGTTCGACGAGGGCCAGGGCGAAGTTGGCGGCCGAGAGCAGGGTCGCCCCGTGCAGGGCCGCCGCCTCCAGCCACCGCTCGGGCCGCTTGGCGAACGTCAGGGGCTCGAGCCGGACCTGCTTGATCCGGGCCGACAGCGGGACGAGGTGCGTGCCGATGAGGCCCATGTCGTGGAAGTACGGCATCCAGGTGGCCAGCACGTCCTCGGAAGTGATGCCGGCGGCGGCACGGATCTGCGCCAGGTTGGCCAGCACGGCCGCGTGCGTCAGTTCGACCCCCTTGGGCGCTCCCGTACTGCCCGAGGAGAACTGCAGGAACGCGACGTCCTCCGGCGCCCGCTCCGGCAGCCGGCGCGGAGCGGGGTGGTTCCGCAGCCCGTCGAGCGTCAAGGGGCGTGCGGAGTCGGGCAGCGCGTCGAGCAGCGGCGCGGTGGACGGGCCGAGGGCCACCGGGGGCCGCCCGAGGAACTTCCAGACGGGCAGCACCCGCCGTATGTCCGGGGCGAGCGGCACCGGTACGAGCCCGGCGGCGACGGCCCCCCAGAACAGCGGCAGGAACTCCTCGCTCCGCTCCGCCGGCAGTACCACAGGGCTGCCCGGCGCGAGACCCGTGGCGAGAAACCCTCCCGCGACACACAGCGCGTCGGCGAGCAGCGCGCGATGGGTGACGGTGCGGTCGCCGCCGTCGCCGTGCACATGGACGATCCCCTGGTCGGGCGCGGCTTCGGCCGCGCCGGCCAGCACATCCAGCAGCACCTTGTCGCTGTCGCCCCGCATGAACGCCCCCGTGGATCTGCCCGGCGACGGGCCGCCCCACGCGGCGCGCGGGAACGACCGCCCGCCCCCGGTCCGGTCTGGTCTGCGGCAATGATGACTGATTCACGTCCCGGCCCGGAGGCAGGGTCCGACGACGTCCTTCGGCTCATGTCAGCGCCAGGAGCTACTGTCGCCGGCATGGTCGAACACGATGCCCTCACCGCCACCCGTGAGGCCTACGACGCCGCTGCCCCTACCTACGCGAGCCTGTTCCGCGACTCGCTGCGGGACAGCCCCCTGGACCGTGCGATGTTGGGGGCCTTCGCCGAGGTCGTACGGGCGAGTGGGGACGGCCGGGTCGCGGACCTGGGGTGCGGGCCCGGCCACGTCACCGCACACCTGGACGGGCTGGGGCTGGAGGCGTTCGGTGTCGATGCCGCTCCTGCGATGATCAAGCTGGCCCGAGAGGCCTATCCGAGCCTGCGGTTCGACGTGGGCTCGATGGCCGCCCTGGACATCGCCGACGGCGTGCTGGGCGGCGTACTCTCCCGCTGGTCCATCATTCACACCCCGCCGCGGGAACTCGCCCCCGTCTTGGCAGAGTTCCACCGCGTGCTGGCGCCCGGCGGCCATCTGCTGGTCGGCTTCTGGGCGAGCGACGTTCCGTCCGACACGACGCAGGTCTTCGATCACGCTGTCGCGCCGGCCTATCGATGGTGCCCGGACCGCCTCGCCGAGATGCTGCGCACGTCCGGGCTCGCCGAGGTGGCCCGGATGGTCCGTGAGCCTCGGCCCACAGACCGACGGCAGTTCCAGGAGGTTCACCTGCTCGCCCGCAAGGCCAAGGCAGAGGCCGGTGCCTGACGCGGGCCGACGGGCGCGGCTCCCTGACCGCCGAGGACGTAAAGCGGTGGACACGCGCCCCGCGCCGGGTGAGCATCTCGGCGATGAACAGCGAATCTTTCTCCAGCCCCCGACACATCCGCTTCGTCGAGCTCAGCGCCACGGCCCTGCGCGCGCTCGCCGACGGTGATCTCGCCGGCGGCAGCGCGGAGGCCGGTGTCGCCCTTGACGAGTACTTCGTCAGCGACCGCTCCCGCTGGATCTTCGGCTATCGCGCGGACCAGCTCGCCAAGGACCCCTCTGCCGCGCCCTGGATCGCGCGGGCCGCGGTGTCCGAGCCGGACGGTACCGTCGTCGGCGACGCCGGGTTCCACGGGCCGCCGGACGAGGCCGGAGTGGTCGAGGTCGGCTACACCGTCGCACCCGCGTACCGCCGCCAGGGCTATGCCCGCGCCATGCTGAAGGCGCTGCTCGTCAGGGCCGCCGCCGAACCCGGTGTCAGGACCGTGCGGGCCACCATCCGGTCCGACAACACCGCCTCCCTGGCCACCATCGCCGGCTTCGGATTCACCCGTGTCGGCGAGCGCGGGAACGAGCGCGACGGGCTCGACATCGTCTTCGAGGTCCCGGCCGGCGCGATACGGACCCAGTAGCAGCTCGGCGACCCCTCCGAGGACATCGTGATCGTCCCGGGCGGTCCGTAGCAGAGGAAAGACCGCACGGGCGGGGGGAGTTCTGGTGCCACGACCTGGGCTCCTGCCGGTGGAGGGCGAGGACACTATTCTCTCGACACCCTCCCCGCGCTGCGGCACACTTCCCGCGATGACTCGACGAACCGATACGCCTCCCGCCTGGGACGAGCGCACGCAGCTGACCACCTTCCTCGACTACGCCCGTGACACGGCGCGCGCCAAATGTGAGGACGTGACCGCGGAAGACGCCCGCAAGGCCCCCCTCCCGGGCTCGCCGCTGATGACGATGTGCGGCCTGATCAACCATCTGCGCTGGGTCGAGTACTACTGGATGCAGGTGGTCTTCCTCGGGGAGGAACACGTCGGGCCGCTCACGGAGGCGACCGACGACGACCCCGACCCCGAGATGCGGATCGCGGTCGACATCCCGCTGCCCCGGCTTCTCGCCGAGTACGAGGAGCAGAGTGACCGGTATCGCCGTCTGGTCTCCGACCTCGATCTGAACGCGACGGCCAAGCGCCCCATCAGCGGCGGCCGCCATGTGGACCTCCGCTGGGTGATCCTCCACCTCATCGAAGAGACCTCCCGCCACAACGGCCACCTCGACATCGTGCGTGAGCTCGTCGACGGACGGACCGGCGTCTAGCCGCCGTACCGGCCGGCGCCGACCTCCCGCAGGGCTCCGCGCCGCCCAGGCCGACCGGCCGCTCATCGCGACCCGATCGGCCGCGAGGCGGAGCCCGGTGCATGATGTGCACCAGCAGCGGTCGAGTTCCTGTCTGGAGGCCGAAAGAGTGAACGGTGGCAACGGGAGACGGCGCCTCACCATCCGCGCCTCAGCCGGACAGGGCGCCTCGGTGCACCGTTCGGCCGGTGCCCGCGGGCGGGTCGGCAGCCGGAGCGTGGGCGAGGTCCCCCTCGACCGGATCACCACGCGCGGCCGGCTCGCCTGGCTGAATTCCGCCGGTTCCAGGATCGGCACCACCCTGGACCTGGAGCGCACCGCCCAGGAGCTCGCCGAGTTCACCGTGCCGGGCTTCGCCGACGGGGCCGCCGTCGACATCCTGGAGAGTGTCCTGCGGGGCGAGGAGGGCTCGCGGTGGACGGGTACGGGCGTTCCGCTCATGCGGGCCACCGCGCTGTCCGCCGTCGAGTCGCTGTCCTCCCTGGAACCCACCCCGGTGGGCGAAACCTTCGTCCGGACCGAGCAGGCCCACGAGACGCTGCTGCACCGGTACTGCCTGCGCCAAGGCAGGCCGGTGCTGGTGAGCCGTATGAGGGACGACGACTTCGCCAAGGTCGCTCCGACGGCGAGCGCCGCCGCGAAGATGCGCGCCGCGGGAGTGCACAGCTACCTCGCCGTACCGCTGATCGCCCGCGGCCTTCTGCTCGGCAGCGCCGACTTCGTACGCGGCCGCGGAACGCCCCCGTTCTCCTCCACGGACCTCGCACTGGCGGAGCAGCTGGCCTCCCAGGCCGCCGTCTACATCGACAACGCCCGGCTGTACGGGCGTGAGCGCGAGCACGTCGTCACGTTGCAGCGCACGCTGCTGCCGCGCGCGACCCCCGTGACACCGGGGCTGCGCGTCCACGCCGAGTACGCCCCCGCGACGGCCCACCACGGCGTCGGCGGGGACTGGTACGACGTCATGGCACTGCCCGGAGGACGTACGGCCCTCATGGTGGGCGACGTCATGGGCCACGGGCTCCCCGCCGCCGCCACCATGGGGCGCCTGCGGGCGGTCGCCCGCACCCTGATGACCCTCGACATGGCTCCGGAACGCGTGCTGGCCCGCCTCGACCTCGCCACGCGCGACCTGGAGGACGAGCAGGTCGCCACCTTCCTCTGCGCGGTCTTCGATCCGGCCGACGACACGTACACCCTCGCGAGCGCCGGGCATCTGCCCCCGCTGCTCCTCGACGCACAGGGCTCCGCCGAGTTCGTGGACGTACCGATCGGCGCGCCGCTCGGCGCGGGAGTGATCCCGTACGACCCCATCGTGCTGAAGGTCCCGGCGGGCGGCCACCTGGTCATGTACACCGACGGCTTCGTGAAGTCCCGCCACACCGACCTGGACCATCAGCTGGAGCGCCTGCGGGCGGCGGCCCGTGGCCTGCCTCCCGAGGCCCTCGAACGGGGTGACCTGATCGGATGTGCCCCTGCCGACGCGCCCCGATTCGACGAGGCCGTGCTCCTCGTCGCGACGACCGCCGCCCGCACCCCCGACGACATGCGCGAATGGCAGCTGCCGCAGGAAGGGCGCGCCGCTTCCGTCGCCCGGGGCCTGGTCACGGAGCAGCTCGCGGCCTGGGATCTGGCGGAGCTCGCCGACGTCTGTGAACTCGTCGTCTCCGAACTCGTGGGCAACGCCCTGCGCTACGGCAACGGGCCCGGCCGGCTCCGGCTCCTGCGCGGTGAACGGCTCGTCGTGGAGGTCTCGGACACGGGCCCGGACCTGCCGCAGATCCAGCACGCGGACCTCAGCGACGAGGGCGGCCGGGGTCTCCAGCTGATCAACATGCTGTGCCGCCGGTGGGGCTCGTGCCGGACCGTGACCGGCAAGGTGGTCTGGGCGGAGCAGAACCTGCCCTCCTGAGCACCGGGCGTGAGCAGTTGCGGTACAGAGAATACTGCCGAGATGATCATGGTCAGCCAGACCGTCGTCCCCGAAGGTGCGGGACGTGCCCGGTTGAGCGTGGACAGACTCGGCGCGGTGGGCGCACCGGAGTTCCTGACCTGGCTGAAGACCACCACCGAGGCCATGCTCCCCGGGATCGCCCCGGCGTCACGACAAGTCGGGTGCACTCTCCTCGGCGGGATCCTTGGACGTCCGGTGATCCGGACCGCCGGCCGGGGCGGCGGCACGCAGCGCCGCTTCGACCCGGCGGTTGCTGGTCATGGATGCTGTGACGGCCGTCATCGCCAGGAGGAGACCGGCGGCGGCGTAGAGCGGGGTGCGGATGTCGTAGGTGGTGGCCAGCCAGCCGCCGAGAAAGGCCCCGATGGGGGCGGCGCACATGGCCAGCATGCGGGAGGTGGAGGCGACCCGGCCCATCAGGTGGGCAGGGACGATCGACTGTCGGAGGGAGGGCGCGAGCACCATCGTGGCGCCCATGCCGGCCCCGCAGACGGCGAGCGCCAGCCCGGCGACGTACGGGTTCGGGGCAGCGGCCAGGCCCAGGATGGCAAGCCCTTCGACGGCGGCTGTGCAGGTCAGTGCGGTGCCGGTGCCGAGTCGTCGGCCAAGGGAGGAGGCGATGCCCGCACCGAGCAGGCCACCGGTGGCCTCCGCTGTGAGAAGCAGGCCGAAGCCGTAGGTGTCGATGCCGAGGCGGTCGTGCGCGAAGAGGGCGAGGACGGTCTCCACAGCGAGGAAGGCGACGTTCCCGACCGCCGGGCGGAGCGCGAGCCCGAGCAGCAAGCGGTCCCGGAAGACGTACGAGGCCCCGGCTCGCGCCTGCCGAAGCAGCGACTCGCGGACCTCCGGCACGGGCCGGGGCATGGCGGGCAGCGTACGTACGAGCAGTGCGGAGAGCATGAACGACACCGCGTCGGCGAGCAGCGGAACCGCACGCCCGAGCGCGAGCAGCGCACTGCCCGCAGGCGGCCCCGCGAAGCCGGACATGGCGGTCTGGGCTCCGCGCAAGCGCGAGTTGGCTCGCTCCAGGAGTGCGGGGTCGCGGCCGAGCAGATCCGGCAGATAGGCCGTGGCGGCCGTGTCGAAGAAGAGTCCACCGAGGCCGAGCAGGAAAGCGACGGCCGCGAGCAGCGAAATGCTCAGCACGTCGAGCGCGGCAGCCGCCGCCGGTATCGCGAGCAGCAGCGCACGCGCCGCGTCCGCGACCCACATCGTGCGCCGACGGTCCCAGCGATCCACCAGCGCGCCGCCGAGCACCCCGAAGAGCAGCCACGGCAGCGTCCCGGCGGCCGTGACGGCGGCGAGCGCCATCGGATCCCGCGTCAACGTCAACGCGAGCAGCGGCAGCGCGGCATGCGACACCCCGTCACCGAGCGAGGACACCGTCTGCGCAGTCCACAGCCGTCCGAACCCGGTCGGCAACTTCCGAACACCTGAAGTCACTTGGCGCTCCCCTCGGCCTGCTCGCGCGATGCCGGGTGGAACAGTGCGAAGACGAGTGACGCGTCCGGCAGCGACGGATCGGACAGCTCCCGGTACTCGTCCGCCAGTGCCTGCAGCCGCGCCCCCAGCTCCGCGAACTGCTCCTCGGTGAGCCGCAGATGCGTCATCCGCACGTGCCGCTCGCCGTCCGCCGGCGACGCCTCCAGGTCGGCCACCGCATGCCGCATCAGCACATCCGGCCCTCCTTCGCCCGGATCCGGCAGCGCGATCGTCCGCGCGGCCATCGCGTAGTAGCGCTCGGTGACCCCCCGCACCTTCCGTGTCCGTACGACCTTCACCAGGCCGGCCCGCTCCAGCAGCCGCACGTGATAGCTGGAACTCCCCTTCGCAAGGCCCACCCGCTCGGCGATCTGCGTAATCGTCGCCGGCTCGAAGCGGAGCACGGCCATGATCCGGTGGCGCGTGAGATTGGAGACGGCGCGCAGCTGCTCGTCAGTGGTGACGTGAAACGTCTCGGGAAGATCGTCGGTAGGCATGGGAGTAATGGTCAACGATTCTTGACCATTACTCAAGGGGATTGGGCACGGACTTCCAGAATCTGCTGTCCGGCGCGCGAGACCCTCCGACAAAGCCCCCCACCGTGCCGCCGATCGGGCGAACTGTCAAAAACCTTCCTCAACTACTCGCACCGCGGCACGGCAAGGGCCCCTCATCCCCGCCGTGGGGGAGAGGGGCCCGTACCGGGCCGGAGCGGCTACAGCTCCTTCACCCGGATGTTGCGGTACGAGATGACGTCCGTCGTCCCGTGGACCTGGAGGCCGATGTAACCCGAGGCGTAGCGCCGGCCGTCCGTGCCCGGGTCGTCGCCACGCGGTGGCTGGAAGACCTGGCCACCGGTGTTGTCGAACTCGTTGATCAGCTTGCCGTTGCGGAAGACCGAGTAGTGCTGGCCCTCGACACGGATCTCGTAGTCGTTCCACGTGCCCTTGGGCGTCACCCCGGCACCGGCGAGGCCCACGCGGTCGAAGCCGTAGACCGAGCCCGTCTTGTACATGTCGCCGTCGGGGCGGTCGAGGACCTGGATCTCATGGCCGTACTTGATCGCGACCCACTCCGGTCGGGTCTCCTCCGGGTTGTCGTGGACGTAGGGGAAGCGCACGAAGACACCGCCATTGGCGTTGCCGGCGCCGGGGGCGTCGTCGCGCCACTGGAGCTTGAGCGAGAAGTCGCCGTACTGCCGCTGCGGGAACCACAGCATGCCCATGCCCGGCACGGTGGTGCTGCTGGTCATGGCCCCGTCCGCGCTCAGCGCGAACGTGCCGCCGCCGACGTGCTGCCACTTCGAGAAGCTCGCGGCGGTGCCGTCGAACAGGTCGCGGTAGCCCTCGGTCTGGCCCGGCTTGCCGATGCCCGACTGCTTGGCGGCGCGGTAGATCTTCCGGTGCTCGCGGGTGTCGATGACGCCGTCGGCGAGCAGCCGGTCGATCACGGTGTCCACGTGCTTGAGGAAGAGCGCGTGCGAGGACCAGTCCTTCTCGTCCTCGATGAGTTCGTTGACGGTGCAACGGCTGTTCGTCATACGGTTCGGGACGCCGGTGTCGACGGTCCCGACGATGACGGTCGACCGCTCGTCGAACTCAGGACAGTCGGGAGCCGGTACCCCGCCGCCCTCGGCGACGGTGAAGGCCGTGCTCCTGGCCGTGGAGGTGTTGCCCGCCTTGTCCGTCGCCCGGTACAGGACGGTGTGGTGTCCGACGCGATCGACGATCACCGGCGTGGTGTACGCGAGGTACGGGCCGCCGTCGAGCGAGTACTCGATGCGGTCGACGCCCGAGTCCGCGTCGGTCGCCGAGAGCGTGACCGTGGCGCTGGTGATGTACGCGCCGTCCGAGTTGCGCACGCCCGCGACCGTGGCGGACGCCTCGGGGGCGGTGGTGTCGGGATCGGGCTGCGTCACGACCGTGAAGTCGACGGACTTCTCGGCGGCCGCGTTGCCGGCCTTGTCGCTCGCCTTGTAGCGGACAGTGTGGGTGCCCGCCTCGTGCACCATCACAGGGGCGGTGTACGGCTGCCAGGCGCCGTCGCCGATCGCGTACTCGATGGTGTTGACGCCCGAACCGGTGTCGGACGCGGTCACCGTCACCGTGGCCATGTCGAGGTAGCGGCCCTGGCCGTCCAGTTCTCCGGTCACGGTCGCCGAGGTCTCCGGCGCCGTCGTGTCGTCGGTGGGCGGCGCGACGACCGTGAACGCGGCGGTCTTCTCGGCGGCCGTGTTGCCCGCCTTGTCGCTCGCCCGGTAACGGATCGCGTGCGCGCCGACCTGGTCGACGACGACCGGGACGGTGTACGGCTGCCACGGGCCGTCGGCACCGACCGCGTACTCGACCTTGTCGACGCCCGACCCGGCGTCCGTCGCGCCGAGTGTGACCGTCGCCTGGCCGACGTACGCGCCGTCGGCGTTGCGGTCACCCTCCACCTTCGCGCTGGTCTCCGGCGCCGTGGTGTCCTCCCCGCCGCCCTCGGTGACGGTGAGGATGCCCTGCATCTGACCGTGCCCGGGGATCGTGCACTTGAAGAGGTACCGGCCCGGGGTCAGCGTCACCTCGGCCGTGTGCCGGCCGCCGTTCGCGTCGCTCGGGTTGGCCAGGATGTTGAGCGGGACGTCGTTGTTGTACTCGGGGTCGGAGACGTCGAACGTGAGGGTGTGCGGCATGCCGGTCGTGTTGCCGGTGGCCGTGCTGTTCTCGAACACGATGGTCGTCGGGCCGGCCACCGCCGTGGTGGGGAACTCCAGATAGCGGTCGATCGGGTCGCCCGCCTTCCAGGTGAGCACCTGCGCGGCGGCGGACCGCCGTCCGTCGTCGCTCCTGCCGTACGCGGATGCCGAGGTCAGCCCCACGATCATCGCCACGGCGGCCAGCAGCGCCGCCCACGGCCTCCCGCCTCTGTGTCTCATGGTCACTGCGCCGCCTTCCGAGCCAGTTGGTCCGCGGCCGGGGTGGGCCCGCCGCCCTTGTAGGTCACGCGCCACAGCGCGGAGTCGGGGTGCGAGGTGAAGAAGCCCCGCCCGTAGTCGAGGACGTACAGCGAACCGTCCGGGGCGAACTTCCAGTCCATCAGGTTGCGGATGCCGCCCTGCCCGACCGGGATGATCTTCTTCAACGACTCGGCGTGCACGGGCAGGCCGCCCTTGCCCACGGTCTTCGGGTCGGTCAGCACGGCGTGCCGCGGCTGTTCCCCGTCGTAGAAGTCACCGACGAACCACTTGCCGTCCCAGTACGACGGCCACTTGACGGTCGAGTCGCTCGCCGCGTCGTAGCGGTAGAGCGGACCGTTCATGGTCGCCTGTCCGCCGCCCTTGAGCCAGGGGAGCAGCAGCTTCTGCTCCTCCTGCTTGTAGCTCGGGACGCCGTTCGCGTCCCTCGGGTAGTCGACGCCGCCGCCCTGGGGCGAGTACCAGATGGTGTTCGATGTGATCGGCGGCAGGTTCACCAGACCGTCGTTGTTCGGCGACTCGTTCTTCGGAGCGTTGCAGTCGTACCAGCCGAGCGGCTTGCCCGGATCGGTCAGGCCGCGGTCCCGGTAGGGCTGCTTGTTGCCCATGCAGTACGGCCAGCCATGGTTCCCCGCCTTGGTGATCGCGGCGAACGTGTCGTACTTGGCCGGTCCCCAGGTCGTCGACGGCGCGCCCGCGTCGGGGCCGACCCAGCCCGCGTAGAGGATGTCGGTCTTCGTGTCGACGGAGATGCGCGCCGGGTTGCGTACGCCCATCACGTAGATCTCGCCACGCGTCTTTCCGCCGCCCTCGTCGGTCTCCTCGCCGGTGAAGAGGTTGCCGTCGGGGAGGGTGTAGGTGCCGTCGTCCTCGGGGTGGATCCGCAGGATCTTGCCGTTGAGGTTGTTGGTGTTGCCGGCGGTGCGGCGCGCGTCCGCGAAGGAGACGCCCCGGAAGTTCGGGGCGGGGTTGTTGCCCGAGTAGCCTCCGCTGGAACCCGAGGAGTTGGTGTCACCGGTGGCGATGTAGAGGTTGCCCTTGGAGTCCCAGGCCATCCCTCCGCCCGCGTGGCAGCAGCTGTGGATCTGGACCGGCCAGCTCAGCAGCACCTTCTCGCTCGAAAGGTCGAGTCTGTTCGCCGCCAGGTCGAGGGTGAAGCGGGAGACCCGCCGCTCGCCCATGTGGGCGTCGCGGTCGATCCGGGAGTGCGGTGTGTAGTGCAGATACACCCAGCCGTTGGTCATGAAGTCGGGGTCGAGCTCGATACCGAGCAACCCCTCCTCGTTCTTGACCAGTTCGTCGCCGCCACCCTTGTTGCCGAAGACGGTGAGTGCGCCCGCCTTGGTGACCTGCCCGGTCTTCGGGTCGTAGACGTGGATCTCGCCGTTGCCCTTGCCGATGTCCGGGTTGTTCCAGTCGGTGACCACCGGGACGCCGGAGTCGGCGCCTCCGCGGCCGATGTAGAGAATGCGCCCGTCGGGAGCGGCGACCAGGCCGTGCGGCTCGCCGATCTGGTCGTTCTGGCCGGGCTGGTTGGGCTTGGTGACGCGCTCGGCGGTGTAGTTGGCGTCGATGGTCGCCTTGCAGTCCGCCTGGGAGATACGGGAGGTCCAGGCGATCGCGCCGCGCAGATGGTCGCGGAAGTCGGTCTCGGCGTAGCTGTCGACGGTGCCGCCCATGGCGGTGTAGAAGGACCGGCCGCCGTCGTAGTCACGGCACCAGGACACCGGGTGGTCCCAGCCGTTCGGCTTGGCCACGGGCTGGAACGAGGCCTCCCGGACCCGCGCCACGGTGTGCACGGTGCCGGACGGGTTGCGGTCCCAGTTGAACCACTTGTCGGGCCGCTTCCACTCCATCGGAAGGGACTTGGTGGCCGGATGCTGTCGGTCACCGACCTCCACCACCGCGCGCTGCGTGCTGCTCGGGGCGCCGGTGGGCCGGGCGCCGACCAGGCCGGTGAACCAGGTGGAGTACGGCTCGGTGCGTGCCGCCTCGTGGACGCCGACGAATCCGCCGCCCGCCTCCATGTAGGCCTCCAGGCCTGCCTCCTGCTCCGGGTCGAGCACATCGCCGCCCCCGGTCAGGAAGACCACCGCGTTGAACCGGCCGAGCCGCTTGGCATCCGTGAAGACGGCCGGGTCGTCGGTGGCCTCGGTACGGAAGCGCCCGGTGGCCGGACCGGTCAGCCCGATGCTCTCGACGGCCGCGATGCCCGCGTCGACCGTCGGCGGCTCCGCGGTCGCCGAGCCGTGGAAGACGAGCACGCGGACGTTCGCACCGCCGGGCGGAGAGGGGAGCGACAACGTTGTCGAAGCGGTGGTCGACGGAGGATCCGGATACGGTCTGGCCGATGCGGGGTCTCCGCCGAGCAGGGATGCGGTGAGGGACGCGGCTCCAAGTGCCGCCACCGCCAGGCCTGTTCTTGATCTCGATTGGTGATGTGGTGTGCGCTTCATGGGTCACCCATCCCTCTGAGGTCACAACGACAGCCGTTGAAGCTAGACCTCTTTGCACGGTTCGCCAATACCTATGACCACAACAGGACGAACTTTGTCCTGGGTGTGGAGAAACGAGAGTCGCCCCGCTACCGTGTGGGCCGTCCCCGGGGGCCCTTCGCCCCGTCAATCTCCACCGAGAAGCGGAGAGTTCGACATGGACAGACGCAGCTTCAACCGCCGCCTGCTCGCAGGCGGAGCAGTCGCCGCGACCGGCGTGACATCGTTGTCGCCCGCCTCCGCCTCAAGCGCCACATCCGGCACGGCAGCCACGTTGAGAACTGCCCCGGCCGGCGGGCGGATACGCCATCTCAAGCTGTTCGCCGAGAAGTTGGCCGACGGGCAGATGGGATACGGCCTGGAGAAGGGCAAGGCCACCGTGCCCGGCCCGCTGATCGAGCTCAACGAGGGCGACACGCTCCACATCGAGTTCGAGAACCTGATGGACGTCCCCGTGAGCCTGCACCCGCACGGTGTCGACTACGACATCGACAACGACGGTACGAGGATGAGCCGCAGCCACGTCGAACCGGGCGCCGGCCGCACGTACACCTGGCGTACCCATGCCCCCGGCCGCCGCCCCGACGGCACATGGCGCCCCGGCAGTGCCGGGTACTGGCACTACCACGACCACGTCGTGGGTACGGACCACGGCACCGGAGGCATCCGCAAGGGCCTGTACGGCGGCCTGGTGGTGCGCCGAAAGGGCGACGTCCTCCCGGACAAGCAGCTCACGATCGTCTTCAACGACATGACGATCAACAACCGGCCGGCGGCCGATCCGCCCAACTTCCTGGCCACGGTGGGCGACCGGGTGGAGATCATCATGATCACGCACGGCGAGTACTACCACACGTTCCACATGCACGGTCACCGCTGGGCCGACAACCGCACGGGGCTGCTGGCCGGCCCGGACGACGTGAGCCGCGTCATCGACAACAAGATCACCGGCCCGGCGGACTCGTTCGGCTTCCAGGTCATCGCGGGCGAGCACGTGGGAGCGGGTGCCTGGATGTACCACTGCCACGTCCAGAGCCACTCCGACATGGGCATGGCCGGCCTCTTCCTGGTGGCCAAACCGGACGGCACGATCCCGGGCCACGACGGCCACGGGACCCACCACGCGGGCACGACACAGCCCACGCGGGCCGCCGGCGGGGCGCACGATCACTCAGGGGGCGGTGCCGAAGGGACCCGCTCGGGTCGACCGAGGTGACCTCCATAGCATCGGCGTCCATGGGGACGTACATCGACGGACTGATCGAGGCCCGTACGGCGGGCGGGGCATGGGAGATGGAGGTGGACCTGCTCGACTTCGAACTCGGGAAGGCGCGGGCCGCACGCGAGTGCCTGTTCGGGTACGGCGGGGCCCTCGGAGTGGGCCGGCCGCTGTTCGGCGGGCGGGGGTGGCCGGAGGACGCCTGCGACGAGGTGCCGAGGCGGTTCGACGAACTGCACCACAGCCACTCGTTCGCGACGTGGGCCGAGATCGCGGCGGTCGACTGGGACGCGCCGCTCCACGACCGCCCTGACGGGAACCGTGTGGGGGAGTGGCGACCGGGAAAGGACGGTGAGCTCGTCCTGCACGACGTGCCCTGGGCGCCGATCGAGGTGCTCGACGCGGCGGAGGAGCTCTTCGGCGAGGACCTGTACCCGTCCGAATGGCCGCCGGGCGGCGAGGTGCCACTGCACGGCGCCGTGTACCGTCCGGTGGTCCTCACGGCCGGGATGATCGTTCCGCCGGACGGAGACTGGGCGCCGGTGTGGGCCTCGATGCGCCGGCTGGCGGCCGAGTACGGAGACGAGAACGTCCGCCTGGTCGTCTGGTTCGGCTGACCTGACCTGACCTGACCTGGCCGGGCTTGCCGGGCCGCCTCCTCGGCGTTCCCCTGTCGACGTGCCTGCGGCGATGTCAGTGGTGCCGCGTAGCGTGTGGTCGTCGATCAGCACCACGGGGAGACGGACACATGGGCACGCGTGTCGAAAAGAACGGCTACACAGCGGAACTGACGGATGATCTGGAGGTCGTCTACCGCAACCCACGGGGGCGAGAGCTGAAGGAGTTTCCCGGTGCCATCGTCGGCGCTCCGGGGCTCGGCGCGCTCATGGAGGCGCGGAAGCATCTGCGGGGGCAGCGTGAGGAGTGCCGTCGGCAGGCGCGCGCATGGGTGACGACGGGGGCGTGCGCGCCGCGTGCGCTGGCCGATGCCGATCCGCTGTGGCGGGAGGCGCTGGAGGCCGAGCAGGTCGACGTCACCGACGAGCTGGGCGACGGTGGCCTGTGGGCTCGCACGTACACGGGCTTCGACGGCCTCACCCTGACCCAGCTGCTCCCCGAGCAACTCATCCCCTATCGCGACCGCTTGATGCGCGAGGAGCACTGGGAACCGGACGGCTTCTTCTCCACCGGCATACCGGATCCGTCCGACGGTGCGCTGCCGTTTCCCGAGCGGATCATCGCCGCCCATCCGGGCTGTGAGGAACTGGCGACCACAAAGATCCTCGCTCTGAAGGCATGTACCGCCGAGTGGGCATACCTCTTCAAGACGGACATCGACCAGGTCCTCCACGGCGTGGAGGAGTCGGATCCCGCTCTGCTGATCACTCTCCTCGACGAGATGGCCGACTACGCCCTTCGGCGGAGCGAACAGGTGGCGGCCGCTGCCTGGTTCGGGAGGGCCCGCAAGGACGAGCGCGTACAGGCGCGCAAGGTCGACAAGGAGTGGCTGCTCGGCCGCTACCTCGCGCACGCGGACGGCAAGGCCCTCTCGGCCACGGCCATGCGTGCCTGGGCCGGCGACCTGGCTGTCAAGGGCGTGGCGACCGAGGCGGACCTCGCCCGCTTCCGCAGGGTGGCGATCCGGCGCGTCCAGGCGTCGTCCGAGGTGTACCCGCAGCTGGCCGTCGACATACGCAAGATCGCCAAGGCCGCGGGCCTCGAGCCCGACAGGGAACTGGCCACGCTGCTCGGCGAGATGTTCGCCGTCGGCGGTCTCTCGCTGTCCGACGAGAAGTTCTGGACGGACTGCCTCAAGGGCCGGGCCATGGACCTCCTGGGCGAGCACGCCTCCACGGCGGTCCACCAGGTGCTGAAGCTGCGTCCGAGGCACTTCGGCGACAGCCCCACACTCTGGCGGGCGCTGCTGGAGCGCACCGGTGCGCTGGCACAGCTGACCGGCGAGGCCGAGGGTCTCCCCGCGGGTGAGGCCGCGGCCTGGCTCTCCGACTGCGTCCGGGCGAACAGCCACCGGGACGGCCTCTTGCCCGTCATGTACGAGATCGCCGAGAAGATCGCGCCGCGGCTGGCGGCCGACGGTGTCCCCGTGGAGTTCGATTACCGGATGTTCGGCGAGCGAGGCGACGCACGGACCCCGCTCGACCTGATCGACCTCCTGCTGGAGCACGGCGCGCCCGTCGCCGACCCACCCGAGCTCCTCGGCCCGTCATACCTGTACGACCTCATGCTCGGCCGGCGACCGAAGTTGGAGCATCTTCAGGCGGACGAGCGCTTCGCCCGCGAGCTTCGCGCACGGGTGCGCGCCGATCTGGAGATGACCACCAAGGATCTGGCGACCAACAGCTGGTACCAGCCGCACGAGACCAAGGGCTGGCAGAAGATCCCTGAACCGTTCGACAACCCGATCGGGCACGAGGAGATCCGTGCCTGGTGCGAGCGCGAGCGGGCGAAGCTCCGCGCGGGGGTCGGCTTCGAGGAGCTGGTGCTGCTGCTCGGCCGTTTCGTCCACGTGGGTGTGGCGGTGGACCTGCTCCTCAAGGACGCGGACGCCGCAGCGGAGTTCGCGGCGGTGGACGTCATGCCGCTGTTGATGGCCGAGCTGCCTGACACCGTCTCGCGTGCGCAGGTGGAGGAGGTGCTGGGCGGGCTCCAGTCGTACAGCGTCCACCGGGACGGTGTCCGAGGACCCAATCGCGGACGGATTCTGGAAGCACTGCCGCAGTTGGGTGAACCGATGAGCAGTCCCGCCGCCCGTTGCCTGGTGATGGCCGTCAACTGCCGGGTCGGCCTGGAGCGGCTCGTCCGCCGTTTCACCCCCGACGTGTACGACGAGAAGCGGGCCCCCGGTGCCGGGCAGGAAGAGCCCTTCGCCGGGATCGGGCGCCGGATGATGGGTCTCGCGACGCGAGGGACCGACGTCTGGGGAGGTGACCTCGGGCAGGCCAGTACCACGTTCGACAGCGCCTTCCGCTACGACCTGTTCCGGTCGGCGCACGCCTTCGCCGTGCCACTTGCCCTGTGCGCCGTCTCCTCCAGGCCGGGCGGCTCGGCCGCGGCGTCGCTGATGACGTACGCCGCCCACCCCGTCGCCTCCGGGGAACCGGGCCGATGGCGATTCCTCCACTGCGAGGCGCCCGAGGACCGTTCGGACATGCAGGCCCTCGCCGAGGGGAAGGTCTACCGGACGGCGACATCCGTCACCTTCGTACTGGACGGGGGAGGGACCAAACGCCGGCGGATCCTGTGGGAGTACGCCCCCGACGGCTCCTTCGCCGAGGAGGGCCCGCTTGCTTCCGCCGGTGTGACGCTCAAGCATGCGGAAGTACTCGAGCCGGCGCGGCCGGCCGACTGGTTCGCGCGATTCGTCGCGCTGTACCGCGAGCACGGCCCCGCACCGGTCCGTCCGGAGCTCGCCGAAGCCTTCGCCGAGCGGTTGGGCCTCTCCTGGGCCGAGGCCACCGTGCTGCTCATGGCACATGTCTCCTGCGCGCCCCACCAGTCGACGATGGGCAACTACCTGTCCCGTCACCCCTCCGCCGACGTGGAGGCCTGGAAGATCCGGTGGAGTGAGGCGGACCAGGCGGTGGGCGCACTGACATCCGTGCTCGACCCCCAGTTCATCGCCACGCTCTACGACAAGCTCCTCCCCGACGACCCCGAGCAGCTGTGGACCACCGGGCCCGACGTGGACCGCGCCGCCGCATGGTGGGACGACGAGCTGGGCAGCGCACTGCCCGTACCCACCGCGCTACTGCCCCTCGCGACCAAGGAGACGCTCCTGCCCAAGGGTGAGGCGGCGCTGTCCCGGGAGCTGCCCGAGGAGAACCCCACCTGGTGGCCCCATCTGCGGCTGCCCGCCCTGCTGGGCCGTGTCGCCATGGGGGCGCGCTGCCTCGACCACCACGATGCGGGCCTGGTGGGAGAACCCCAGCCGCTGGCCCTCCCCAGGATCGCTGCCTGGATCGCCTACCGCACCCCTGCCGGCGATCCGATCCGCTCCGCGGTCGGCGCGGCGATCGCCAGGCTGTGCGAGGAGCGGGCCTCGGTCTCCGCTCCCCTCAGGCTCTTCTCCCTGCAGAGCAACTACCTGATGGGGCCGCCTCCTTCCACCGAAGCGCTCACCGCTCATCCGGCGGTGACCGAGGTGGCCGACGCGACGCACGCCATGCGGCACCTGTGCGTGGATCCCGCCGCCCTGAAGGGGCCCGACGATCCGCTGCTGGAGAGTCTGGAGGCGTATCTCGACTCCGTTCTGCCCTCCCAGTGGCTGCCCAGCCCCTCCGGGCTGCCCGCACTCGCGGATCTGCGGCTGTTGCTGAGCGACGACTTCGCCGCGCTCGGCGAGCACCTCGCCGTCGACGGCGAGCGCCCCGCGGGCTGGGAGCAGGACCCCGCGCGCTCCGTGCCGCATCTCGTCGAGGAGTGCGCCGAGGCGTTCGGACTGAGCGAGGACGCCG
Organism: Streptomyces sp. NPDC012508; assembly: GCF_042902595.1. Classification (NCBI taxonomy): domain Bacteria; kingdom Bacillati; phylum Actinomycetota; class Actinomycetes; order Kitasatosporales; family Streptomycetaceae; genus Streptomyces; species Streptomyces sp. NPDC012508. The sequence goes on along the minus strand of NZ_JBIBEO010000001.1, from coordinate 115,852 downwards.
CGGCGCTCCATCTGATGCTGCTCGCCCTGCCGGACCCCACGGACCGCAACGTCAAGGCGTGGACCGGGTGGAAGCCCGCCCGTTTCAAGGCGGCCGAGGCCGAACTGGGCGCGTCGGGCCGAGTGCTGCACGCCACAAGGTCGCGAGCGGGTCGTTCCCTCTTCGTGCCGGGCGCCTGGCAGGAGCGGAAGCCGCCGCGCCTCCCGATCGAGGTGGCCAAGCTCGGCCTGTTGCCGCTGGCCAGGGAGCACCGGTCGACGAGCCACCTGGCCGCGGTGCCCTCCGCCCCGTTGCCCACGCTGTTCACACGGGCCTGGGAGGGCCGTACGAACTGAGCTGACCGCACGCCGTGTTAGGGGGCGGGGCATGCGCGCCCCGCCCCCATCCCAGCCGCGCTGGACGCCTCTGCCGGGCGGACTCGGACGGCGGGGCGGGCGGCATGCACCCTTCCGCTGGCTTGTCATGTGCACATACCGTGGCCCCGGTCCGAGTCAGGAAGCCGACGGACGGGGGAGAGAGCCATGGCACCCACACACTTACCGACGCGCGCACGATCACTGCTCATCGGAGCACTCATGCTCGCACTGCCGGCGGTCGCGCTGACGCCGTCGGCCGCCACAGCCCAAGAAACCCGCGGGAATCAGGCAAGACCGACCCAGGAAGAGCCGGATCTGCTGTACCCGAACATCGACGTACGCGGTGACAGGCGCGTCGAACCCACGGCCGGGCAGCTGCGCGCCGCACAGGAACTCGACGGCACGGCGATCCGCTGGAGCCGGTTCGGTACGCCGAGGCTGCTCACCCCGCAGGGCCGTAACGCCCTCACCGCCACCAGCACCGCCGACCCGCGCACCCTCGCGCTGGACCACATACGCGACCACGCGGACCTCTACGGTCTCTCTGCCGCCGACCTGGACGCCCTCTCCGTCGTCAGGTCGTACCGCACCGAGCACAACGGCGTACGGCATGTCTTCGTCGGTCAGAGCGACCGGGGCGTCCCGGTCCACGGGGCCCGCCTCTCGGTGGCCGTCGACTCCGCAGGCCGGATCCTCACCGTCACCGGCAACCTCGTCCCGGGCGCCCGCGCCACCGGGCCGGTGGCCCTCGACAAGAGCGCCGCGCTGGACCGGGCCGCGGCCTCCGTCGGCAGCGACACGCCGTCCGCCACCGCCACCGCGACCGGCAACACCGACGCCGACTCCGAAGGCGCCGCGACCGCGACCGCCACCCGCGTCACCTTCCCGCTCGCCGACGGCACCGCCCGCCCGGCCTGGCGGACCACCCTCACCGCCGACAACCACCACCTGTACGACACCGTCGTCGACGCCGGGAACGGTGCCGTCCTCCTGCGCACCGACCGCACCAGCAACGAGGGCCCCGAGGGCCGGGTCTTCACCGTCCAGAACCCCACCCTCGGCAGCGCGACGACCGTCCCTTTCAGCGGCCTCGGCCGCTCCTGGGTCACCGGCCGGGTCACCACGGGCAACAACGCCGAGGTCTCCCAGGACGTCGACGGCCAGGGGACGCTCGGTTACCAGCCCCAGACCCCCGCCGCCGGCGACCCGGCGTACCAGCACTTCAACTACACCTTCACGGACGCGTTCCGTACGAGCGGGGGCACCGACCTCACCACGGACCGGGACGCTGTCGTCACCCAGGCCTTCTACTACGCCAACCGCATGCACGACCATCTCTACTCGCTCGGCTTCGACGAGGCGTCGGGCAACTTCCAGGAGGACAACCTCGGCCACGGCGGCGCCGGCAGCGACCGCGTCCAGGTCTACGTCGACTTCGACGCCAGTGGCAACTCCGCCTGCAACGCCAACTTCGGCACCCCCGACGACGGCCAGAACCCGACGATGCGGCTCTTCGTCGGACGGGCCTCCTGCAACAACCACAACATGCATCGGGCCATGAACGGCGACACCATCGCCCATGAGTACAGCCACGGCCTGTCCCACCGGCTCGTCGGCGGCGGCGAGCTGGGCAACGGTGCGCAGACCGGCGCGCTCGGCGAGGGCTGGGGCGACGCGGTGGCCACCTCGATGTGGAACGACCCGGTGTACGGCGAGTACAACAACGGCCGGCCCACCGGCGTGCGCCGCGTCGCGTACAACAACAGCAACCTGACCTATGCCGACCTCTGCGACGACGGCAGCTGCCAGGTGCACGCCGACGGCGAGATCTGGGCCACCACCATGTGGGACATGCGCACCGCGCTCGTCGGCGCGTACGGCTACGCCACCGGCAAGCAGCGTCATGAGCAGCTGATGGTCGACGGCATGAAGCTGACGCCTTCCACACCCGACTTCCTGGACGCCCGTGACGGCATCCTCGCCGCCGACCGGGCCAGCAACGGCGGCGCCGACCAGTGCCTGCTGTGGGGCGTGTTCGCCCGCCGCGGCATGGGCGCGAGTGCCACCTCGCCGAGCCAGACCCAGGCGAATCCGGCGACCGACCACCCCGCGAGCTGCCGGCCCACGGCCGACGCGGGCGGGCCGTACACCACCGAGGAAGGCGCCGACGTACGGCTCGACGCGAGCGGCTCCAACGTCCCCGGGGGCGGCGGCAGCCACAGCTGGGACTTCGACGGCGACGGCGCGTACGACGACGCGACCGGTGTCAGCCCGCTCTTCGACCGCGTCGGCCAGGACGGCACGTACACCGTCGGCCTGCGCATCGGCAACGCCGCCGGGGCCGACACGGACACGGCGACCGTGACCGTCGGCAACGTGGCGCCCTCGGTGACCTTCACCGTCCAGGGGCCGCGTGAGGAGGGCGGCACGCTCACCGTCTCCGGCACGGTCACCGACCCGGGCTGGCTCGACCCGCTCACCGCCACCATCGATCCCGGCGACGGAAAACCCGTCCCCCTGCCCGGACAGCTGGAGAACAACCGTCCCGACGCCACCCTCACCTTCAGCCGCGAACTCGTCTTCGGAGACAACGGCACCTTCACCGTGAAGGTCTGCGGCAGCGACGACGACACCACGACCTGCCGCGAGGCCACGATCACGGTCGCCGACGTCGACCCGACCGTCGCCCTCGACAAGGCCCGTGCCGTGCCGCTCGCGGGTGGGCGGACACTCGTCGTACGCGCGGGCGAGGAGACGCGCTACACGGCCCGGGTCACGGACCCCGGCAGCGATGACGAGACCATGACCTGGACGTGGGGCGACGGGACACCTGCCACCACGACAACCTCGCTGGTCAACCCGCCCGCCCCCGATCCGGCCCGCAGCCCCAGCGTCCAGCCGCGCGACCTGACGGACGCCCAGGCCCACACGTACACGAAGCCCTGCCTGTACGACCAGTCCTTCACGGCGCGCGACGACGACAGCGGTACGGGGACCGACAGGATGCCGGTCATCGTCCAGGGCAACGCGCCGCTGTCCCTGCCGGCCGACCTCTGGTACGTCAAGTACCTGACGGGCGACCTCACCGGGCTCGGCAAGGCGACGCTGGACTGCTATCTGAAGATCGTCCGACACGCGAGCGCGGTGTTCTCCGAGAAGGTGGACGTCTCCACCCGGGGCAAGGCCGCGGACGTGCTCTTCCTCAACCTGTCGCTGGACCCGAAGCGTTCACTCGACCGCCAACTGCTCGCCGCATGGCTCAACTTCGCCAACGGGGCTTTCGAGCCGAACGAACTCGTCGACACCAACAGCGACTTGAAGCCCGACACCCCCTTCCTGGAGGCCGTGCAGAATGCCGAGAGGGTGCGCCTCGACCCCCACGCCACCCGACAGCAGCTCTCGGCTCAGGCGGCTGTCCTGACCTGCATCAACATCCCGCTCGTATGACAAGGACGACGCTCCCGCGCGCCGCCGCCGCCCTGCTCCTGGGGGTGGCGGCGGCCGCCTGCACCGACGACCCCTCCCCGCCGGACCGTCCGCCCACGCCGACCCGTACCGCGACGTCCGCTCCCACCCCGACCCTCGCTCCCACCCCCACTGCCGAGGAGACGACCGGCGCACCGGTGCCGGAGGCTCCGGCCGCCCTCACTCAGGAGGACACGGGCCGCACCTTCACCCTCCGCCGCGGCGGCACCACCCAGCTGCGCCTCTCCGGCCGCTGGCGAGAGGCCGCACCCTCCGTCGACGGCGCAGCGATCGTCCTCGTACCGGTCGAGTACGAGACCGACCCGGGCTTCCGGGCCTGGGACGTCCGCGCCGTCGGACCGGGCGAGGCGGTGCTGCGCACGACGGAACTGCCGGGCCTGCGGCCTCTGAACATCACCTTCCAGGTGGGGTGAGAGGGCGGGAAGGGGCCTGGGTGAGAGAGCAGACGCCGTCCACGCACCGGCGCTCCAGCCGCCCGCGGGAGACGGTCTGCGCGAGACCGACCATCCAGCACGTGGGGCAGCCCCGGAAGGCGATCAGGGCCAACGGCGCCGCCAGCAGACTGACCGGGCCGACGACGGGCACCAGGACGATCGAGCAGATGATCAGACCGAAGCCGACGGCGCCGCGCGCGAGATGGCGTGGGACGGACTTGCTGGCGAAGTCCCGCTCGGGCGCCGCGGAGTGTGAAGGCTTCACGGGGGAGCTCGCGGAACTCTCGGTGCTCTCGGTGCTTTCGGTGGTCACAGTGGTGAGTCCGCTCCGGCTGATGGGTCGATGGCATGATCGGTTGCCGCCAGTGAGTGACGCAGCGCCGCACGCGCCCTGTGCAGCCGCGATTTCATCGCGGCTGTGCTCAGACCGAGCGAACGCGCGACGGTCTTGCCGGGCAGCCCCTGTACGTCCCGCAGGATCAGGACCTGCCGCTGGTCGCGCGGAAGAGCGCTGACCGCGGCCGCGAGCCGCTCCACCTCCAGCCTGTGCAGCACCGCCTCCTCGGCGGACGGCTCCGCGGACACGTCCGCTTCGGCCGCCGCCCCGTCGCCCCGCGAGACGAACAGCCGTACCTGCCGGAGGCATTCGTTGCGCACGATCCGGAACATCCACGAGGCGAGAGCGCCGGTGGCCCGCAGGGTGCCGATCTTCCGGTAGAGGATGATCAGCGCCTCCTGCGCCGCGTCCTCCGCGTCCTGCGGCGAGGCACACAGCGCTCTGGCGAACTTGCGCACATGAGGCTGCGATTCCATGACGACGGTGGCGAGCGAGGTGACGTCGCCGTCCTGAGCGGCCTTGATCAGCCGGTCGTCCGGCCAGGTGAAGCGTGGGTTCATGGTGTTCATCTCCGGAAGGGCCCGTGGGCAGGCGCTGGTCAGGTGCGGCTCTTGTAGCGCCGCAGCAGATGCCGGCTGCACGCGCCCACGAGCAGGACTCCGATCACGACGAGGCCCGTAACCATCATGGTGTTTCCTCCCGGTTCCGCCGGCCCGTTCGGCCGGTACAGAGATAGGAGGCGGGCAGGTCCGGAGAGGATTCACCTCCGGCCGAAGTTTTTCCGGAAGCCGCGCACGGCCGCCTCGCTCGCACGGCCGTGGCGTTACGCCGACCACGCCCGGACCGGCCACGACCACCAGTTCGGCGGCGACGCCGCACGCGTCGAACGCGGCACCGCGGACGTAGACTTCAGAACCGATCGTGAGACTCGCCGCAGGCGGGAAGGGGTGAGTGCGTGCACCGCAACCGACGCCGCGACGCCCAGGTCCTGCGAGGGCGACCCACCACGATCTCGCACCGGCCGGACGGCGCGCTCGTCGTGCGTGGCGACCTCGCCGTCGGCACGGCGGAGGGGGGTACGACTGGAGGCCCGCGCCACACGTACCGCGCCGATCCGCGACCCCAACGGGCCCTGCCGGCCGACCCGGTCCTCGCCCGCAGACAACAGGAGCTGACCCATGACCACACCGCGCGACATACTGTTCACCGCCCTGGACGCGGCATCCGGTCGCACGGTGGACCGAGGTGAGCTGTCCCTCGCGCTCGCGGGAGCCGAGCTGATCGACCTGATCACCGCCCGGGCCGCCGCCCTGGACGGCGATCGCATCGTGCCGGCCGACGAGCGCGTACCCGAGGACGCGCTGTTGCAGGCTGCCGCGTCGGCGCTGGTACGGGAGGAGCCGTACGAAACGGTGGAGGACTGGCTCTGGCGGCGCGGCCGTGACCTGGCCGCGGCCTATCTGACGGCTCTGGAGGCGGAGGGACTGCTCACGCGGCAGCGCAGCCGCTGGACGCCGTTCAAGGCAGAGGGCGAGCCGGAGCTCGTCGATTCGTCCGCGCGCCATCGCGCGGCCGACCGCCTGACAGCGCGGGAGCCCGTCCTGACCGCTCTCGCGGCGGCCGTCGGGGTCCGCGACGAGTCCGCCGCGGACTCCGAGGACTCCGCCGACCTCCCGGAGAGCGTGGAGGCGGTGCTGGCCGCCGTCGGAGACGCGGAGTTGGAGCTGGCGGCCGTACGGCAGCGCCGGGACGTCGAACAGGCGGCCTTCGACAACATCTGGCGAGCTGTCTGAAGGCCGTCGTACCTCTGGCCGCACGCCGCCCCGCCTGCCTGCTCGTCGACGCGCGTGGCCGCGCCGATCCCGGTGGCCGCAGGCCGATCCCGGCCGCGTCTGTCGCGTTCCCCATTGGGTAGCCGCCGTGCATGAACACGAACCACGCTCATGAGCTGGCCCTCGTCACCGGTGCTTCCCGTGGTATCGGCCTCGAGCTGGCCAGGCAGTTCGTACAGCACGGTTTCGACGTGGTGATCACCGCGGAGGACGAGGCGATCGACAGCGCGGCGCAGGAGCTGCGCCGCTACGGAACGAAGGTTCATGCCGTGCGGGTGGACCTCGCCGACCCGCACGGGGTCGACCTGCTGATGTCGGAGGTCCAAGGGATGCGGCGGGGAGTCGCCGCCGCCGCACTGAACGCCGGCGTCGGCCAAGGAGGCGGGTTCCTCGACACGGATCTGGCCGACGAGCAGCAGGTCATCGACCTGAACATCACCTCGACCGTCCACCTCGCCAAGCGCCTTCTGCCCTCGATGGTCGCCCAGGGAGCCGGCAGGCTGCTCATCACCTCCTCCATCGCGTCGACGATGCCCGGTTCCTTCCACTCCGTGTACAACGCGACGAAGTCGTTCCTGCAGTCCTTCGCGCAGGCGCTCCGCGAGGAACTCAAGGACACGGGTGTCACGGTCACCTCGCTGATGCCGGGGCCCACCGAGACGGACTTCTTCCGCCGCGCCGACATGCTGGGAACCAAGGTCGGTCAGTCCGAGAAGGACGACCCCGCCAAGGTCGCCGAGCAGGGCTACGAGGCGCTCATGGCGGGGAAGGGCAAGGTCGTGGCGGGCTCGCTCATGACCAGGGCGCAAGGCGTGGCCAACCACGTCCTGCCGGACCGTCTGAAGGCGGTCGCACACCGGCGTATGGCCGAGCCGGCGGCCGGAGCGCGCGGCGGCCGGCGGTAGCGCCACCGTCCGCGGGCCGACGCCGGAACGCCCCGGACGTGCCAGGCGATCACGTGAGGCTGTCCGGCTACGCGGGATTCTGTCGGAGGCCCGCTTGTACCGGTGGCACGGAGGACATCGCCCAGCGGACGGTGGTGGTGATCGCGCGCCCTCCGGGCCGTGCCAGCGGCAGCATGACGCGTGTGGCGCGGGGCGGATCCAGCCAGTCCACCGCCCAGGTGGGCAGCAGGTCGACCGCCGCCGCTGCCAGGAACCCGTACGGAAGCCGGGCAAGGGCCGGCAGCGGAGGGTGGGAGAGCAGATAGCGCGCCGCATCGCGGGATTCCCGGGTGGCGCGCAGCTCGGGGCGGTACTCGGCGAGGCGAGCCGCGAGTTCGGCCCGCGTCTCGGGCGGGCGCTCGGCGCCCAGGCTCCGCGCGACCCGCGCCATGTCGGCCACGTACCCGTCCTCCCCGGACGGGTCCAGCGGCTGCCTCCCGTACCGCTGGTAGGCCCGCAGGAAGCATTCCGTCTCGGCGACGTGCACCCAGGCGAGCAGATGCGGATCCGAGGCGCTGTACGGCGTCCCGGCGTCCGTCCTGCCCTGGATCCGCCCGTGCACCTCCCGGACCCGGACCACTGCCCGCTCCGCGTCCGCACTCGTGCCGAACGTCGTCACGGCCAGGAACGTGCTGGTCCGCTGGAGACGGCCCCAGGGGTCCCCCTGGAATCCGGAGTGCGCCGCGACCGCTGCCATGGCGGTCGGGTGCAGCGACTGGAGCAGGAGGGCGGCCAGGCCACCGATGTACATCGACGCGTCCGCGTGTACGAGCCGTACGGGACGGTCGGGGCCGAACCAGCGGGGCCCGGGCGTGCCGTGGATGCGCGCTCGCTTCTGGTGCGCCTCGGGGCCGGCGACCCGGTACAGCAGAGACTCACCGGCCCGCTCGCGCAGTCTGCCGAGGTACGGCGTTGGCCAGGGCACACATCCAGTATGTCTCCCCGCCCCCACAGGGCTTCTGCGCAGCGCGACTCCACCATCAGCACCCCCGCATGAACAGCAGGCTCGCGGGCACGCGAAGACGCATGAGTGGAGTGGTCAGCAATCACCGGCCGTCCCCCGTAGGGGACGGCGCGTCACCGTCCGGGGCAGCACCCCCGGCCCCGCCCGCACCGGCGGGGACCCTGCCCAGGCCCGAACCGAGCGAGGTGGTCACCATGGGCACGCCTCCCAACGATCCCGTGCCACCGAGTCCCACCCCCGCGCCCGGCCCCGGTCCAGGCCCCCAGCCGGGTCCGCTCCCGGGCCCCGTTCCGCCGGGCGGGCCGGATCCCGTGCCGCCGGCGCCGCCGCAGCCCGAACCCGACCCCCAGCCGCAGCCCGGTCCGCGGCCCGAGCCACAGCCGCATCCCGGCCCGCTGCCCGGTCCCGTACCGCCCCCCGAACCCGTCACCTGACCGGGGCGCGCGCCCCGGCCGTGCATGGCGGGATCCGACCGGGGCAGTCGCGCGGTGACTCCAGGAGGTGGAACGGTGAAGGCCGTGACATGGCAAGGAAAGCGCGACGTGTCCGTGGAGTCGGTGCCCGATCCCGTGATCGAGAAGCCGACCGACGTGATCGTGAAGATCACGACCACCGGGCTGTGCGGCTCCGACCTCCATCTGTACGAGGTGCTCGGACCGTTCCTCGACGCGGGTGACATCCTCGGTCACGAACCCATGGGCCTGGTCGAGGAGGTGGGCCCGGAGGTGCGGAACCTGCGGAGCGGCAGCCGGGTCGTCGTCCCCTTCAACATCTCCTGCGGTACGTGCGCGATGTGCACGCGCAGCCTGCACTCCCAGTGCGAGACCACACAGGTGCACGAGTACGGCTCAGGGGCCGCTCTGTTCGGCTACACCAAGCTGTACGGGCAGGTGCCGGGTGGTCAGGCGGAGTACCTCCGGGTCCCGTTCGGTGACCAGTTGCCGATACCCGTGCCGACGGGCCCGCCCGACGACCGCTTCGTCTACCTCTCGGACGTACTGCCGACGGCGTGGCAGGCCGTGGCCTACGCGGACATCCCTCCCGGCGGATCCGTCGCCGTACTCGGACTCGGGCCGATCGGCGACATGGCCGCCCGGATCGCCCTGCACCAGGGCGCGGAGACCGTCATCGGGATCGACCTGGTCCCTGAGCGCCTCGCGCGCGCCGCGGCTCGTGGAGTCCACACCCTTGACCTGTCCGCCGACAGCGACGGACTCGTCGACCGCGTGCTCGACCTCACCGACGGCCGCGGCCCTGACGCGGTCGTGGACGCCGTGGGCATGGAGGCCCATGGCGCGCCCCTCGTCAAGGGGCTGCACACGGTGGTCGGTTTCCTGCCCGACGCACTCGCGTCGCGGCTCATGCGCAGGTTCGGCGTCGACCGGCTGTCCGCCCTGTACCTGGCGGTGGAACTCGTACGCCGGGGCGGGACCGTCTCCGTCGTCGGCGTGTACGGCGGCATGGCGGACCCCATGCCGCTGCTGGCGATGTTCGACAAGCAGATCCAGCTGCGAATGGGACAGGCCAACGTCCGCCGCTGGGTCGACGACCTCCTGCCACTGCTCGGCGACGACGACCCGCTCGGCGTCGACTCGTTCGCCACCCACCGGCTGCCGCTGACCGAGGCCCCGTCCGCCTACGAGATGTTCCAGAAGAAGAGCGACGGAGCGGTGAAGGTGCTCTTCCAGCCCTGAGCGAGCGGGCAACGAGCGGGCAACGAGCGGAGGCGCCGATCGAGCGGTGGGCCCCGCTCGGCTGGGGCAGGAGCAGCGCATCATGACGCCCCGAACGGGCACCCGCAGCGGCACAGAGACAGGAGACCGGTATGGCTGCACACACGGGACAGGAACGGCGGAGCGCGGCTCTGTTCGACCTCGACGGCACGCTCGTGGACACCACGTACCTGCACACACTCGCCTGGTGGCAGGCCTTGCGGCAACACGGCCACGAGGTCCCCATGGCACGGATCCACCGGGCGATCGGGATGGGCGCCGACCGGATTCTCGACGAGCTCATCGGTCCGAGCCGGTCGCGCTCGGACGACGAGTCGCTCGCCGACGCCCACGGCACCCTCTACGCGGTCTGGTACGACGCCCTCCGCCCGTTCGAAGGAGCGGCCGATCTGCTGCGGGCCGCGGCCGCCCGGGGCTGGACAGTGGTCCTGGCCAGTTCGGCCTCCGAGGACGAGGTGGCCGCGATCCGGCGTGCGCTCGACGCCGACGAGGTGATCGCGGCGGCCACCGCCGGCGGCGACGTCGACTCCACGAAACCCGCCCCCGACCTGGTGGAACGGGCTCTGGAGAAGGTGGGGGCCGAGGCGGACAACGCCGTCTTCGTCGGCGACACGGTGTGGGACATCGAGGCCGCCGGCCGGGCCGGACTGCCCTGCGTCGCCCTCCTCACCGGCGGTACGTCCCGCGGGGAACTGGAGAAGGCGGGAGCCGCTGCCGTGTACGAGGACGCGGCGGAACTGCTCCGAGGCATCGACACGAGTCCGCTGGGCCGACCGGGCCCGTGAGCGCCCCGGTCCAGGGCGCGGCGCGTCGGCAGCCGGGAATGCGTCCCGGGCGATTCGTAGGGAACTTCAGATTCTGCTGGCAGGTCGCGGGTAGGGGCTGAATGAGACCGCCGAGGAAGGGACCGGCATGAGCGCCAAGGAGAAAGCCAAGGCCAAGGCCGAGCAGATGATCGGCAAGGCCATGAGGAAGACCAGTCGCATGCATGGCGACAAGACCACGGCCGCGAAGGGCACCGCTCTGGAGTCACGCGGCAAGGCCAGGGAGACCAAGGAGAAGGGCAAGGACGCCTTCAAGCGCCGCGAGCGCTGATCCCTCCGGCGTAGCGCCGTCGTCCCGCTGCCCGGGTCGCGCCAGGCGCGCCTGGGCAGCGGGACGCCCTGGACGCAGCACAAACCCTTCTCTATTTGCAGAGATGCGAATAAATCAGGCATATGGAAATGTGCTGGGGGTAGACGAACAGACGCGCCCGCCAGACGACGGGTGCTCCACGATTGGCTTGGGAAAGGTGACGGTCATGGCCGGAGGCAAGAAGGCCAAGAACATGGCGAAGTCCACCAAGGGCAAGGCGAAGGAGACCACGGGCAAGGCGACCGGGAACGAGAGCCTGGAGATGAAGGGGCGGGCGGAGCAGGCCGCGGCGGACGCGAAGCAGACGGCTGAGAAAGCCAAGGACACGCTGAAGCACTGACCGGGCCCGCCGAACCGGACCACGCATCCGGTGGAAGCTCGATCCCCACGGCAGAGGAGCGGCCCTTCAAGGGCCGCTCCTCTGCCGTGGGGATCGAGCGTCTTCCGGATCGAGCGTGTTCCGGGGGCAGCGGGAGAAGGAATCAGCGCCGACGCCGGCGGCGACCGGCTGTCTCTTCTTCTTCGTCCTCGTCCTCGTCCTCGTCCTCGTCCTCGTCCGCGTAGCCCTCTTCCTCCTCCTCGTCGTCCTCGTCGTCCTCGTCCTCGTACTCCTCCTCGGGCTCGGCGTCCTCGTCCTCCTCCTCGCCGTCGTAGCCGTCCTCGTCCTCGTCCTCGTACCCCTCCTCAGGCTCCTGCCCCTCTTCGTACTCGCCTTCCTCCTCCTCGCCCTCTTCGCCCTCTTCGCCTTCCGCTTCCTCCGCTTCGAGGGCCTCCTCGTGCGTGCGGACCACTTCGCCGTCGCGGATCTCGCCGCGCCACCCTTCCGGCTCGTCGTCGGTGAGCGTGACGTAACGGCGGAAGTGCTTCATGTCCAGTCGCAGCCGGCGGCCCTGGGCGCGCCAGAGGTTTCCTGTCTTCTCGAAGAAGCCCGAGGGGTAGTACTCGACGGTGAGGAGGACCCGGGTGAGGGACGGGCCAAGCTCGTGGAAGCTGACGCAGCCTCTCGTCGATCCCTTGGCTCCCTCGGAGGTCCAGACGATGCAGTCGTCGGGGACCTGCTCCTGGACGGTCGCCTTCCAACTACGGGTCGACGGACCCACCTTGACCTTCCAGTCGCTGGTGGTCTCGTCGCCCTGCGAGACGTCACGCACGCCCTTGGTGAATCCGCTGAAGTCCTCGTACTGGGTCCAGTGGTCGTAGACCCTGCGGAGCGGAGCTCCCACATCCATCGTCTCGACGATGCTGGTGATCTTCTGAGTCCCGCTCTTCCGCTTGCCCTTGCCCCCGCCGAACAGGTTCGAAGCGGCATCGGTGACCTTGTCCTTCATGGCACCGAACTGCTGTCCCACGATCGCTTTGACCGGCGAGTCCCCCTTGAGCATGCGACCGCCGATGTCCGTGAGTTTGCCGCCGCCCTCGGTCACGTCGTTGAGCTGGTCGGTGACGTCGCCGAGCTTGTCGGTGGCCTTTTCGGCCAGTTGGCCGGTCTGGGCCGTCAGAAAGTCGCCCAGTTCGCTGAACAACCGCTCCATCCCGGAGCCGGACTCCTTCTTCTGGCTGCGGTCTTCCGATGCCATGACCTACCTCCGCGTCGACGGCTTGCGCGCTGCCGTCTTCTTCGCTGCCGACTTGCGTGCCGTCGTCTTCCTGGCCGCGGTCTTCTTCGCGGGCGCCTTCTTGGCGGGCGCCTTCTTCGCCGTCGTCTTGCGCGCCGCGGTCTTCTTCGCGGGCGCGGACTTGGCGGTCTTCTTCGCGGGAGCGGTCTTCTTCGCGGACGCACTGCTCTTCTTGGCTGCCGTCTTCCTCGGTGCCGCCGTCTTCGCAGCCGGCTTCTTCGCGGCGGTCTTCTTCGCAGCTGACTTCTTCGCCGGGGCGGCTGTCTTCTTGGCCGGAGGGGCTGACTTCTTGGCGGGGGTGGCCGACTTCGTGGTGCGGCGGCCCTGTGATGCCTTACGTGTACGGGACTCCGAGGTCGACTTGCTGCGCGCCCGGCGTGACGGTTGCTCCTCGGGCTCCTCTTCCTCCGGCTCCTCTTCTTCCTCGGGTTCCTCTTCCTCCGGTTCTTCCTCCTCGGGCTCCTCTTCCTCTTCCTCCGGCTCCTCTTCCTCCGGCTCCTCTTCCTCGGGCTCCTCTTCCTCGGGCTCCTCTTCCTCCTCCTCTTCGGGCTCCTCCTCATCCTCCAACTCGTCGTCCTCGTACTCCTCTTCGCCCTCTTCCTCGTCCTCGGGACGCCCTTCGTCCTCGTCACCGCTGCCGATCGCGAGCGTGCGCTCGTGGAGCGAGTCGGCGAGGTCGGTGAGCTTGCGGTTGGCCGCCGCACTGAGCGCCTTACGGCCGGCATCCAGGGCTTCGCCCCGCAGCTGATCGCCTATCTCCGCGACCTGCGGAATGTCCTTGAGCATGCTCAGACCCTGCGTCACGAGCTGCTTCGGCTCGAGGCCGAAGCGCCGGCCCGCCAGGTAGGTCCCCACGGTGAAGGCGAGGCGACCCTTCTTCGTCCGTCCCAGTACGTAGCCCCCGGCCACCGCGGCCGCCAGGGCGATCTTGCTCGTGTCCTGCATGACCTGTCCCTTCACCGGGCGTCTGCGGCCCCACCGCCCCCTCGAACGGGGGCTCCCGGCCCGGGCCGCGCAACCGCACCGTCGCCCGCAATAGGCCGCCGCTCGGGCGGTAGGGAGCTTGCGCTCCCGGGCATGACATTTACCCCTATAAGATGAAATTCTAGCCTCTAATGGCGGTACGTCCTCTGGAAGTGACATATGGCCGCAGCAGATCCGGCTCGCCCTCGACGGGCTGCCTCTCGTGCCGCCGACGGTGGGCGGCAGGAGCGCCCACCCTCTCGGCGGCGCTCCACGCCGAGCCGGGCGAAGAAAGTCGACGCGGCGTCGGCGATGAGTTCGGCCGCAGGCCAACTCGCGAAGCTGCTCGGCAGACCGCCCGAATCCGTCTCCTCGCTCAAACCCACCGAGTCGGGGTGGGAGGCACAGGTGGAGGTGGTGGAACTGGAGCGCATCCCCGACACGACGAGCGTGCTGGCCAGTTACAAGGTCGCACTGGACGAAGAAGGCGCGTTGATCTCCTTCGAACGAACTCGTCGCTACAACCGCGGAATGATCGATCGGCCGACCTGAGAACCGGTTGGCCGTGAAGGGAGGCGCCATGACCATGGTGCCGCAGAGCGGCGGCCCCGTGAGCAGGGGCGGTGGGAGCTCCAGCAGTCTCTACGACGTCCTGGAGCTCATACTGGACCGCGGTCTGGTGATCGACATCTTCGTGCGCGTCTCACTGGTGGGCATCGAGATCATCAAGATCGACGCCCGCATCGTCGTGGCAAGCGTGGACACGTACCTGCGCTTCGCCGAAGCATGCAACAGGCTCGACCTCGAAGCGGGCCGCAAGGCACCGGCCCAGCTCCCCGAGGTCGTCGGAGGCATGATGGAGGGCGGGGCCCACGGCAAGTCCAAGGGCGCGCTCAGCGGGGCCGTCGACGCCGTGAAGGAGTCCTTCACCGGCGGGTCCGGCGACGAGGAGGAAGAGGAGCCCGACGAGGAACCGGAAGAGGAGCAGCTGGAGGAGGAGCCCGCTCCCAGGCGGAAGCGGCCGGCCCGACGGTCGACGCGCCGGGACAAGGAGTGACTGATGGCCCTCTACGTCTACGCGATCACCGCGCAGGACCACCCGCTCGACCTGAAGGAACTGACCGGCGTCGGATCCGATCCCCCTCCCGTCCGCGCCGTCGCGTCCGAGTCGCTGTGCGCGGTGGTCAGCGACATCACCGAAACGATCCGGCCCAAGCGGCGCGACCTGCTGACGCACCAGGAAGTGCAGGAACGCCTGATGCGGGACGGCCCCGTCCTGCCCCTGCAGTTCGGCTACACCGCCGACGACGACTCGTCGGTGCTGGAGGTGCTCCGCAGGGACGAGGACGTCTACCTCGCCACCCTCGAACGGCTCGAAGGATGTGCCGAGTACCACCTGAGAGCCTCCCAGGACGAAGAGGTGCTATTGCGGCAGGTCCTGTGGGAGTCGCCCGAAGCCCGAGAGCTCAACGAGCGGATACGGGCCGGGGACCAGGACCCGCAGCTGCCGTTGGCCCTCGGCCGGCTGGTCGCGACACAGGTACAGGAAAGGCAGGAGGCTCTGGCATCCGGACTGGTCGAGGCGCTTCTCCCGTTCGCCCGGGAGCACAACGTGCGGCCGGCGTCCGGCACCGACTTCCTCAACCTCTCCCTGCTGATCCCCGACGACCGTAAGGACGACTTCCTGACGGCTCAGTCGAACATCGCCCGTGAGATCGACGGCGGAGTCGAGTGCCGGCTCAGCGGCCCTCTGCCACCGTACAGCTTCGTACAGTGACGACTTCCGCAATCTCGCGGACGGTAGCGATGCGGAAAGGAGAACGAACGGGATGGGACTGCTGACACAGCTGCTCACCCTCCCCCTCGCCCCGGTGCGCGGCGTCGTCTGGGTCGCCGAGCGCGTGACGGAGAAGGCCGAGGAGGAGTACTACGACCCCGCTCCCATCTGGCGGGAGCTGGCGGCCCTGGAGGGCCGGCTCGTGCGCGGGGAGATCGATCAGGAGACGTTCGATCAGCGCGAGGACGAGCTGATCGACCGGCTGGAGGAGATCACGGCCTATCGGCAGGGGATGTCATGACCGGGAATCGAGGACGGTGCCGTGTCTGAACCCCTGCCCGACCGGTTCGGGTCCGTTCCCTCCCGCGCGGCTCCGGCGCCGTACGGGCCGGGTTCGTCCGCCAATCTCGCGGACATCCTCGAGCGCGTCCTGGACAAGGGCATCGTCATCGCCGGGGACATCCGTATCAACCTGCTCGACATCGAACTGCTGACGATCAAGCTGCGGATCGTGGTCGCTTCCGTGGACAAGGCGAAGGAGATGGGCATCGACTGGTGGGAGCACGACCCGTCGCTCTCCTCGAAGCACACCGGTGGCCCCCTGGCGGAGGAGAACCGTCGGCTGCGCGCCGAGTTGGAGGCGTTGCGGCACGACTCGCTGGACACCGGTCTGGAGTCGCCCGACGCCGAGGAGACCACGGATACCGCGACGGGCACCGACGAGGGGCCGGAAGACGGACCAGGGCCCCGCCGCCGAGCGCCCCGAGGGCGTGGGACATGAACGGTCAGGACGGACTCACCTACGTCTACGCCGTCGCCGCGGACACGCAGGCGATGCGTGAATCCCTCACCGGCGTTCGCGGGATCTCAGGCGCGCCCGTGTTCCTCCTCGGCGAGCACGAAACGGACGCGGAAACCGACACCGCCCCCGGTGGCCCTGATGCCGTCGTGTTCGTCACCAGCCGCGTCTCGCCGGAGGAATTCGACGAACCGAACCTGAAGGAACGCTTCGAGGATCTGGAGTGGCTCGAGGGCGTCGCCCGCGCCCATCACGAAGTCGTCCAGTCGGTCGCCCGCCACGACACCGTCCTCCCGCTGCGCATGGCCACCGTGTACCAGAGCGACGGCCGCGCCCGGAAGGCCCTCGCCGCCCAGAGGCATGCCTTCGTCGAGCGGCTCTCCCTGCTGCGCGGCCGGAGCGAGTTGGGCGTCAAGCTGTACGTCACTCCCACGGGACCCGCGGAGGGTGGCGGGAGTCCCGCCGACTCCCCGGAGGCTACTTCTCTCTCCCCCGGGAAGGCCTATCTCCGAAGTCGCAGGGCACAGCACCGCGCACAGGAGAGCCGCTACGAGATGGCCGAGCGCGCCGCCGAACGAGTCGAGGCGCTGGCTTCCCGGTTCAGCATCCACCGCGTACGCCACCCCGCTCAACGAGGCGAGTTGGCGGGCCCGGAGGAGAACGTCCTCAACGACGCCTACCTCGTCCCGGACGACCGGGCCGACGAGTTCCGGAGCGCGCTCGCCGGGGTGGTGGAGGACGTCGACGGCGTACGCATCGAGGTGACCGGGCCATGGGCCCCGTACTCCTTCGCCATGCCGCCGCCGCCCGCCGCGCAGGCGTCCACCGCACCGCCGCCCGCCGCGCAGCCTCCCGCCGCACCGCCGTCCGCCTCGCAGCCGTCCGCCGAGAGGGGGAGGCGAGCGCCATGACCGTCTCACGGCCCACCGAGTCCCTGCCCGGCCGCCAGGTCGCCTTGGTCGATCTGCTCGACAGGCTGCTCAGCGGGGGAGTGGTCCTCTCCGGCGACATCGTGCTGTCGATCGCCGACATCGACCTCGTCCGCATCTCGCTCAGGGCCCTGATCGTCTCCGTGGACGCGGAGTCGGATCCGTTCACGACGGTGGACCGGAGGCAGGCGTGACGGGGGAGGGCGCGGCGCGGAGGGAGCGTAAAGCCTCCCCTGACGCGGACGCGGACGCGCCGCTCCCCGACGCCCCGCGCGGCGCCTCCGCGCCCTTGCGCGAGGTCGGCGCCACCCTGGGAGACGCGTTCCACCTCATCCAGGCACCGCCCGCCCGAGCCGGCGAACCGCCGCGCCCCGCACGCCGCATACGGGCCGACCGCGAGTCCGTGGAGGAGGACCTCCTCAAACTTGTTCTCACGCTGGTGGAGCTGGTGCGCCAGCTCATCGAGAGACAGGCGCTGCGGCGCGTCGACGCCGGTGACCTCACCGACGACCAGGAGGAGGAGCTGGGCGCCACGCTGATGGCCCTGCACGACGCCCTGGCCGACCTCTGCGCCGAGCACGGCTACACACTCGCCGACCTCAACCTCGACCTCGGCCCACTCGGCCCGCTGCTGCCGCCCCGGGAATGATCCCTCGGGGCGACCACGTGCGGGAGAACCGGTCTCACGGAGTCACGATCGGGAACTCCGGATCGGGGGTTTCGAGGACCGCGAGCAGACGTGTCAGAAGCGTGCGGTCGCCTGTCATGGTGATGCCGTCGGTGCCTTTTCCGGCGAGCAGGGCGAGCAGTCGGGGCTTGGTCATCGTCATGGTCAGGCCCGCGTCGGCGGCCGGCCGGGTGTCCACGGTCCAGGTGAGCAGGCCGTTGGCGAGGCGAAGATGCCAGTAGTCGGCGCCGATGTGCCAGTCCATGACGATCTGCAGTGACCAGGCCTTCGGGCCGTCGACGCGGACGGCGAGGCTGTCGATGATCTGGCCGACGGTCAGGGCCAGGTACATGTCGGGGCCGAGAGTGGCGGAGGCGTGCGGTGTGACGCCGTCGAGGAGCTCCTGCGCGCCGGTGAGATAGAAGTTCCGCCAGACGGCGTTCTCGACGGCCCGCCCCAGGCGGGTGTAGAGCGCGGCGAGTTGGCGCCTGGCCCTGCTGTCCCGGGAGTCGTTGAAGACGGCATGATTGAGGAGGGTGATGGCGAAGCGCAGCTCTCCCCGGTCGGCGTAGTGCCGGGCGCGGGCCCGGACCGCGGCCTGGCCGCCGAGGGACTCCACCCAGAGGCGGGCCTCCTCGACGGGCGGGTGCTCCCAGAGATGGGCCGGGTTGCCGTCGTACCAGCCCATGTACCGTTGGTAGACCGCCTTGACGTTGTGACTGAGCGAGCCGTAGTAGCCCCGATTCGCCCACACGTCCTCCAGTTGGGGCGGGAGCCGGAAGGTCTCCGCGATCTCTGTGCCGGTCAGGCCCCGGTTGATCAACCGGACGGTCTGGTCGTGCAGATAGCCGTACAGGTCCCGCTGGTGGGTGAGGAGGGCGACGATCGCGTCGTTGCCCCAGGTGGGCCAGTGGTGTGAGGCGAACGCGACGTCGACGGTGCCGTCGTAGAGGCCGATCGATTCGGTGAGGTAGGCGGCCCAGGCATGGGCGTCGCGCACCTGGGCGCCGCGCAGGGTGAGGATGTTGTGCATGGTGTGGGTGGCGTTCTCCGCCATGCACACCGCACGCAGGTCGGGGAAGAGGAAGTTCATCTCTTCCTGGCACTCGGTGCCCGGCGTCATCTGGAACCGGATCCGCACCCCGTCGAGGACGACCTCCTCTCCCGTGGTGCCAATGAGTTGGGTGGGGGCGATGAGGCCGACGGTGCCGAGTGAGACCGTCAGTCCGAGCCCGCAGCCGACCTGCGCGCCCGCGTTCTTGGGGAGCGTGGACCCGTACATGTAGGCCGCGCGGCGGGCCATCGCCGTGCCGACGTACACGTTCTCGCTGACCGCGTGCTCCATGAAGCCCTTCGGAGCGAGAACGGGAACGTCCTCGGCGCCGTCCGGCAGCACGCCCCGGCAGCCGCCGAAGTGGTCCATGCGGATGGGTGTAGACCATCGCCCGGACCGCGCGGTCGCCGCGGTGGGCGCGATAGAGCCGCAGAGCCGCGGCTGCGGTCTCGGCGGAGATGAGCGGGTCGATGACGATGATGCCGGTGTCGCCCTCGACGATCGTCATGTTGGACAGGTCCAGGCCCCTGACCTGGTAGATCCGGTCGGTGACCCGGTACAGGCCCTGGCGTGACAGGAGCCGCGCCTGCCGCCACAGGCTGGGGTCGACGGTGTCAGGGCCGTCATGGCCCTTCCGGCGGTCGTGGCCCCTCGCCGGCTCGCCGAGGAAGTCGTACGCGCCGGGGTCCCAGACGGTCTTCCCGGCGGCGGTGGTGATCGGTCCGCCGGTGAACGCGGCGATGAACCCGCGGTCCGCGTCGGCGAAGTCGGCATCGTCGTCGTACGGCAGCCCGCCCGTTCGCGTGGGGGTCCTGACCTCGTCGGGCAGGCGCCCGGCGAGTGCCTCGGCGGTCTGCGGGTTCAGGGAGACGGAGGCCGCCGCGGCGCCCATCGCTGCGGCGGCCGCGACGAAGCCGCGCCGGTTCATCGGAGTCATGGCAGTGTGACGCCCTTCTCGGTCGGGACGCCCACTATTGCAGTCTGACTGCAATACGAGTCAAGGGGTGTGCGGCCCGGGACTCAGGAGCGCTCGCAGTGTGCGGCCGATCGCCGCACGTGCCGCCGCCTCGTCGAGCCCCCGACGGGACCGAAGGTGATCCCAGACCGCCCACGAGGAGCCGGCCTCCAGCGCGTCGAGCAGCCCTCCGGCCTCCTCGGCGTCCGGCACCCGGTCCAGCTCCGGCGCGAACACGTCGGCGAGGTCCGTCCGGAACCAGGAGTCCCCGTCCGCCATCACCTCGCGGAGGCCCGGCGAGTCCGGTTCCAGACCCAGCCCGACCTTCCGGATCGGCGACATCACCTCGTACATCCGGCCGCGCTGTGCCAGCAGCGCGTCCACCTTGCGTCCCGTCTCCCATCCGGGCGGCACCGGTTCCGCATGGGCGCGCCACCGTTCGGCCTGCCGTCTGGCGGCCGCCACGTACAGCGCCTCGCGGTCGGCGAAGTGCACGAACACCGTCCGCTCGGACACCCCCGCCCGCTCCGCGATCGCCTTCCGGGTGGGCTCCCGGCCACCCTCCGAGATCAGCCCGAGCAGCGCGTCGAGCAGCGCCGCGTAGGTCCATTCCGGGTCCCGCCGGCGCCGCCCGCGGGCGCCGGTCTCCGGCCGCCCGGGGCCCTTCCCCGCCTCTGTGTCACTCACCGGCCCATGGTGGCAGAACGGCAGAACGGCAGGACGGCAGGACGGCAGGACGGCAGGACGGCAGGACGCGGAGGACGGCAGGACGCCGAGGAAGTGGAGGACTCGGGCGCACTGCGTGGTCGCCGTGCGCGTCGTGCGGAGTGCCGCCGGCCAGGTACCCCTGACGTTGCGTCCGTTCGCGGTCTCACCCTTCCGCTGGGGCCGGCTGTCCGTGCGGGTGCAGGCGGTCGGTGAGGAAGGCGATGATCTCGTCTCGGGCCCGGACCGTGGGGTGGCCCGCCTCGTCGACGAGGTGGGCGGTGACCACGCTGTGTGGCGTGCCGACCAGGTCGGCGAAGAAGGGCGGCGGGCTCGGATTGGCGGCGCTGTCCGGGAGGACGCGTCCGTCGAACGACTCGCCCAGAAGCGCACGGTAGGCGGCGAAACGCTGCCCCGTGCACCAGCGGTCGCCCTCGAAGCGGTAGGCGAGGACGGTGAGTCCGTCGCGGGTGAGCCGGTCACGCACCGCGCGCGCATCCGCCGCGTCGAGCTCGAGTCCGCCGGGGTCGTCGAGCGGCAGCGACGGGTGGTTGACCACAGGGGCGATCACCGCCGGCTCCAGGGCCATGGTGAGGGCGAAGTTGCCGGTGAAGCACAGGCCGATCGCGCCCACCCCGGGCCCGCCGCACGCGGCGTGCGCCTGGCGTGCGAGACCCCGCAGCCACACCGTCACCGGGCTCGTGCCGCCGCCGGCGAAGGCACGGAACTCCGCGCTGACGCAGGCGCGGCGGACGACCTCCCGGCCGCCCTCGACCATGGGGAACGCGCCGTCCGTCCCGAAGAGCGAGGGCACGTAAACGGTGAAGCCCGCGTCCCGCACCCAGCGGGCGAGTCGCAGGACATCGGGACTGATGCCCGGCATCTCGGGCAGCACCACGACCGCGGGCCCGGCCCCGGCCACGTACACCGTCTTCTCCACCCCCTCCACGGCCACGCTCCTGCGGGTGAGATCGCTGATCGGATCGTCGGTCATGGGGACAGCGTGGCCCGGCGCCCGACGGGCCGTTGAGAGGCAGGATCGCCAAGCCCAGGGGTAATCTCGCCACGCGACGACGAGCGGCACGCTTTGAGACGGGGGACGGGGGACGGGCGACGACCGGCACGCGACGGACGACGGGCGACGGGGGCAGGGGGACGATGACGGACGCGGACGCGGGGCCGGAGGCGGCTGCGACGCGGCGGGCGGAGGAGCGTGGAGGTCCGGGCGCCGGGCCGGGGGCGCTACGGGTCGGCGTCCTCGCCTATCCCGGCTGCTTCGCGTCCGAAGTCTTCGGGGTTCCCGACCTGTTGACGATGGCCGCGCACGTCGCCGGACCGGAGGCGGCCGGCTACCAGGTGTCGATCGTCTCGCCTCGCCACCGGGTCACCGCCTCGGGCGGCGCGCGCCTGGACGTGCGTCCCCTGCGCGAGGTCGACGTCCTCGTCGTCCCCGGTTTCGAGCTGGGCCCGGCCGCCGACCTCGACGCACGCCTCGCCGCGCTGGCGCCCGAGACCGCGGCGATCCGCGCGCAGGCCGACGCCGGCACCGCGGTCGTCTCCCTCTGCGTCGGCGCGTTCCTGCTCGCCGAGGCCGGACTGCTCGCCGAGCGCCGGGCCACCACCTCCTGGCTGCACGCCGGCGAGCTGGCCAGGCGCTGCCCGGAGGCCGACGTCCGGCCGGAGCACCTGGTCGTCACGGACACGGGCGTGACGACCACGGCCGCCTTCAGCGCCATGTACGACTTCGCGCTGGACCTGATCCACCGGCACAGCGGCGCCCGGGTGGCCCGGACGACCGCGCGGGTGGCGCTCGTCGACGACGCGCGGACCTCCCAGACCCCGTACGTGGACCCGCGGCTCCTGCCGCAGCCCGGCAGCGAGTTCTCCCAGCGGGTCATGCGGCGGCTCGACCAGAATCTCGCCGAGCGGTACGACCTCGCCGCGCTCGCGGACACCTTCCGGGTCAGCACCCGCACGCTGCTGCGCCGCTTCGCCGAGGAGACCGGACGTACTCCGCTGGCCCATCTGCAGGCCTCCCGGGTACGCCGCGCCCGCCACCTCCTGGAGACCACCGACCGCACCGTCGCCGCCGTCGCGGCGGCGGTCGGATACCAGGACCCCGGCACCTTCGCCGCCCTCTTCGCCCGCCACACAGGCCACCGCCCCAGCACCTACCGCGCCGCCTTCCGCCGCGCGGGCCGGCCGCTCGCGCCGCCCGACTAAACCCCCGGGCGGGTGAGCCGGTCTCGTGTGTTCCCCGTCTTGGCGGCCGCCGCGTGCAGCGCCCGCAGGGCGACCAGCAGTACGCCGATGTCGTCCAGGTAGACCGGGTCCGGGATCAGGTCGATCGGCGAGATCGTGTACACCACCGCCGTCCAGAACAGGGCCTTGTGCTGCAACGGGACGCCGGCGTCCTGCAGCAGCTTGCGCGCCTGGAAGACCCGTACGAGCAGAACGGCCGCGAAGCCCGCCACCACGAGCACGAGAACCACGGCCACGATGAGCCAGAGGGTGCTGTCCATGATTGCTCTCCTACCCTCGTGGCGTCCCGCCGCGCCTCATCCGTGCGCCGGGATTTGCAGGCTACGCCAAGCCCGCTGCCCGGCCTCATCGCCCGGCCTCGTCGGCGGTCGCCTGTCACACGACGCTGCCGATGCGGCAATGCCCCACCCGTCCACCCGAGTTGAGGGGATCGCTTTCGTGTGGCTGCCGGATGCGTCGCTCGGTCTTTGTGGGTTCTGCCAGTGCGGGCGCGCTGTCGCATATGGAGAGACTGCCGGATGTCCGGGACAAGGACACCGCAGGACACCGCTACGGGAGGAGTGTGCGATGAGCGCGCAGCAGACGTACGACGAGATCGGTGAGGCGTTCGAGGGCTTCAAGTCCCTGCCGTTGGCCCGGTATGTGGAGGCGCCGAGCTTTCTCGGCCTGGTCGGCGACGTCTCCGGCAAGAAGGTCATCGATCTGGCCTGTGGTACCGGCTTCTACAGTCGTGAGCTGAAACGGCGTGGCGCGGTGGACGTGTTCGGCATCGACGTTTCCGGTGAGATGATCCGTGCCGCGCAGGGAATCGAGCAGGCCGCCCCGCTGGGCGTGCGTTACGAGGCCGGCGATGTGGCCGACCTGTCGCCGGCGCAGGAGCCGTTCGATGTGGCCACGGCGGTGATGTTCCTCAACTATGCGGAGACTGTGGCCGAGTTCGAGCACCTGTGCCGCAAGGTGCACGAGAACCTGAGGAGTGGTGGAGAGTTCTTCATGCTCCATCAGACGCCGAACTACGACTTCTCCGGGCCGTCGTCGCGCCCGTACGGATTCCTCACCGAGCTGACGGGCGAGGAAGGCGGCACCGGGCCGCGGGTGAAGGTCACCGCGCTGCTGGAGGGGGCGCCGATCTCCTTCACCGCCGGCCTGGCGCGCCGGGAGGTGTTCGAGACGTGTCTGGCCAAGGCGGGGTTCAGCGAGATCACGTGGGTGCCGACGGAGGTGTCGCCCGCCGGTATCGCCGCGTACGGTGACGCGTTCTGGGCGGACTACCGCGCCAACCCGGCGTTCGAGATGCTGCGCTGCCGCGCCTGACGGCCTCGGCCTCGGCCTGAACCCGGCGGACGGCGTGGGACGGATGGCCCCCCTTGCCCTCGCAGGCCTCTGCCCCGGCCCGGCCCGGCCCGGCCCGGTCGGGGCGGAGCCGTCCGGTGGCGCGGTTTCGGCCAGGACCGGAAGCATTTGTGCCGTTTGTCGGCAACCTGCCTCCGACATCACTGAGGTCCGGCTACACAAGGAGACCGGGGTGGCGCGCTGCCTCCCCGCCTGTGCCGGCTGGTTGTGGGGGAGGACTGGACGGTTGCTGACCATCAACGTGGCCGTGCTGCTCGTGGTCATCGTGCTCTGGCGATTGCGGCGGCGTACGGAGGCCCGCAGCCGGTTCGACGAGAAGCTGACCGTCGTCATCGTCCTGGCGCTGGGCGTCGTGCTCGCCCCCACGGTGGTCGGCCAGGGCATCCTGAACGTCCTGGGGGAGCTCGCGAGCGGCGTCACACAGGCCGGCCGATGAGCCCCCGCGCGCGCAGGGGCCGAGGGGCGACGACAAGACGCCCGCCGACGCGGCGGCGTACTCGGAGGCCGGGCGGGCGGCGGCAACGCGCAGACGACCGGCTGATCGTTCTTCTTGTGGCCGCGGCCCTGGCCATCGGCGTCGTGGTGACCCTCGTCAACTGGCTGTTGGCCCACTGGTGGGTCCTGGTCGTCCTCGGCGTCCTCACGGTGCTGGCCGGCGGCGGCCGGCTCCACCGCAAGCGCCAGAGGGACCGCTGGCAGGCGGTCCGGGCGCAGGGCCTGCGGTACGCCCTGTCCGAACTGGACGCCCTCCACCACACCCGGTTCGAGGAAGCGGTACGAGAGCTGATGCACCGTGACGGCTGCCAGGACGCGGTCCGCGTCGGGGGCGGCGGTGACCTGGGCGCCGACGTCAAGGCCACGGACCCCTACGGGCGGCGCTGGGTGATCCAGTGCAAGCACCGCCGCAACGGCCTCGCGGGTTCCGCGGTGGGCACCCCGGACCTCCAGGTCCTCAACGGCACCGCCCGCCAGGTCCACGGCGCGGACGTCGCGTTGATCGTGACGAACGGCCGGGTCACCGCACCGGCCGTGACCTTCGCCCAGCAGCAACGCCTCCACGTCGTCGACCGCCACACCCTCGCCCTTTGGGCGACGGGTTCGCGCCCCCTGTGGGAACTGCTCCGAGCCGTCCCGCCGCCTCGCAGAGCGACCGGCCTGTCCTGACCGGCAGGGCCCCGGTCGCCTTCAGGCCTTTGCCGTCTGACGGTGAGAAGCATCCTGACGCTGCCTACGGCCGCCAAGTCGAGCTCAGGCAGGTCGATCTCCGCTGGCGCCGGATCTTCCGCGCGCGGATTTCGGGCGGCCGGAGGGCTGATGAGCGGGACGGCTATCGTCCTGGCATGACACAAGGGTTCGACCTCGGCGCGTCGCTCGCCAGAGGCGTGGAAAACCGCAGCGGTGCCTGGGCCTTCATCCAGGACTTCGCCGCTCACTGGGCCGGTGCCGCTCTGGCCGGCCGTGACGGATGGGCGGAAGGCGATCTCGGCGCTGCCGAGGAGCGGCTGGGTCTCCGACTGCCTGCAGCGTTGCGTGAGGCGTATCTGCTGTTCGGACGCCGACAGGATCTCACCAGCAACCACGACGTGCTGCTCGCACCGGCAGAGCTGTTTGTCGACGTGGCCGAGGAGGCCCTCGTCTTCCGGCATGAGAACCAGGGGGCCGCATCCTGGGGCATCCTCCTCGACAGCCTTCAGGACGACGATCCCGCGGTGTTCATCCGGCTCGACCTTGCCGACAAGAGCGCCGAGCGATGGGAGGAGTGGCTGGAGCGTCTCTCCCTCTGTTTCGTCGAAATCGTTCTGTCCGAGTCCCTGCAGGCCGATGAAGAGCTCTGCGACTTCCTCGACCCGGACGACGACAGCGTCAAGCTGCTCGAGACGCACTTCGACCGGCTCGCGTTCCCGGCGTACCCGGTCGGTGAGGAGACCCGGTGGTTCACGGGCCGAGACGCCCTTCTGCGCGACGACGACGGCACGGCCGTCCTGGCTCGCGGCAGGACGGTGGAAGCCATGGACCGCGTACGTGACCTGATCCCGGGCGACTGGCTCAACGACTACCGCTGACCAGGTCGCGCATCGCCGGTGCCATCGGCGGGCGAGTCCCACGCAGGTGGACGACATTTCCGCCAAGGCTGCCTCACCCGCAGCGCGCGCCGTCACCAAGGCTCGTGACCTCGCCGCCGCAAGCGGCCCGCTGTCCTTGATGCGAGGCCCCCGCTCCGCGGTCGCGGAGCGGGGGCCTTGTGCCGTGGCGCGGAGCTCGCCGGGACGTCGGGCGTGGTGCCCGGGCGGCGGGCGGCGCGGGTTCCGGGCGCGGGACCGAGCCGAAGAGCTTGGCCGGAACAACTCGCCGTGGGCCGACCGGGAGGAGCAGTCCGTGTGTCGTGGGTGAGAATCGGACAGAGGCACGAGCGGCGCCGCGTCGGGGTGACCTACTGGCCAGTACTTTCGGCGTGGTCGAGCATCTGGGTGTGCAATGAATTCACGCCTCTCATTCTCTGCAGCACGCGGGGCGCGGAGCCTCGTTTCTCGAATTGACCGCCCTGCGGCAGCACTTCGCCCGGCACTGAGCACGCTCCGGATCAGGGCAGCGGCGTTGACCCTTCAGTAACTTGCCGCTAGTTTCGCTGCGTCCACCGAACGGCCCGACTTCCTGTTGCGGGCCCGCGCGACCCTATGCCTTCGTTCGGCTCTTTTGTTTGACCGAAATTCTTTCCCGGGCAATGCATCGCACATTCGGAGAATTATGACGTCGGCAGAGCACGTCCTGGACCTGGTCATCGGATTGACTCCTTTCGGCGAGCCCGACGCACGGCTCGCGGCCGCCGTCACGCGCGGCGGAGGGCTTGGCGTGCTGGACCTGGGGACCGGGGACCGCGCGGCGCGGGCGGCGTGGGGTGACCTGCGCAGGTGGCTTCCCACCCGCCACGGGGTCCGCGTCGGGCCGCGCTGCCGGTTACCCGTCGACAGCCTGGTTCGCGGCGGCGTGCTGCCCCACACCGTGATGCTCGGCGCCGGCGCTGCCTGGAGGCCCGGCCAGCTGCCCGACGGTGTGCGCGTACTGGCCGAGGTGACCGGCGCGGACGAGGCCCGGGCCGCCCTGGACGTGGGCGTCCACGGTCTGATCGCCCGCGGCAGCGAGTGCGGTGGCCGGATCGGCGAGCTCGGCACGTTCGTCCTGCTCCAGCAACTCCTCGACCTGGTCGGCCCCGATGGCCCGCCGGTGTGGGCCTGGGGCGGCATGGCGCCCGGCACGGCCGCCGCCGCCGTGGTGGGCGGGGCCGCAGGGGTGGTGCTCGACACCCAGCTCGCGCTCCTCGCCGAGTCGGCGGTTCCCGCGACCGTCGCGTCCGTGCTGCGCGGGATGGACGGCTCCGAGACCACCGTCCTGGCCGGCTACCGGTTCCTGCACCGCCGCGTTCCCAGGAGCGTGTCCGCGGATGACGTGCCCGCCGACCCGAAGCGAGTGGCGGCCCTCCTCGGCGGCCGGGACCCGGAGAGGCAACTGCTGCCCGTGGGTCAGGACGGTTTCCTCGCGGCTCGTTTCGCCGACCGCTTCCGCGACGCCGCGGGCGCCGTCCGCGCCGTCACCGAGGCAGTATCGGCCGCCGTCGAAGGGGACGGCGTCGCGGGCGTCCTGCGTTCGGGATCGCCCATGAGCCGCGCCCTGGGCACCCGCCTGCCGATCGCCCAGGGCCCCATGACCCGTGTCAGCGACGGCGCCGACTTCGCCCGGGCGGTGTCCGACGGCGGCGGCCTGCCCTTCCTGGCCCTGGCCCTCGCCGGCCGTGACCAGTCCCACGCCCTGCTGGCCGAGGCGGGAGCCTCTCTGGCCGGCCGCCCCTGGGGCGTCGGCGTGCTCGGCTTCGCCCCCGAGGAGACCCGTACCGCACAGCTGGAGGCCGTACGCGCCCACCGGCCCACACACGTGATCATCGCCGGAGGCCGGCCCTCGCAGGCGCGGGACCTGGAAGCCGACGGGATCAAGGCCTTCCTGCACGTACCCTCGCCCGGGCTGCTGCGCCAGTACCTGGACCAGGGTGCACGACGGTTCGTCTTCGAGGGTGCCGAATGCGGTGGCCATGTCGGTCCCCGCAACAGCTTCCCACTCTGGGAAGCCCAACTGGCCGTGATCGGCGACTGGATGGACCAAGCCGAAGGCGGGTCTCCGGACGGCGCCGCCGGCGTCGAGGTGCTGTTCGCCGGCGGCGTCCACGACGCGCGCTCCGCGGCCATGGTCGCCGCCTTGGCCGCCCCTCTCGCCGCACGTGGCTGCGCGGTGGGCGTCCTGATGGGTACCGCTTATCTGTTCACCGACGAAGCCGTCGCGTGCGGCGCCGTACAGCCGCTCTTCCAACGGCAGGTCCTCGCCGCCGAGCGCACCGCACTGCTGCGCACCGCCCCCGGACACGCGACCCGCTGCGTCCCCAGCCCGTTCAGCGACGGTTTCCGCGACGCGGAGGCCGCGCTGCGCGCCGAGGGCGTCCCCGGCCGCGAGGTGTGGGAGCGGCTGGAACGCCTCAACGTCGGGCGGCTGCGCATCGCCAGCAAGGGCGTCGAACGCACCGCAGCCGGAGTTCTGGCGCCCGTGGACGAGGCCCGCCAGTACGCCGAGGGGATGTTCATGGCGGGCGAGGTGGCGGTACTGCGTACCGCGACCACCACGATCGCCGCCCTGCACACGTCCGTCACCGACGGCGCCGCCGACCTCGTCGGCCGGCGCTCCGCCGAGTTCCGAGGCCGCCTCGCACCCGGTGCGGACACGGCCGCGGGCGCCACCGCCCCCATGCCCGAACCCGCCCCGCTCGACGTGGCGATCGTGGGCATGGCCTGCATGTTCCCGCAGGCACCTGACGTGGCCGCCTACTGGGCGCTCGTCCTCGACGGGTACGACGCCGTCACCGAAGTGCCACCGGAGCGCTGGGACCCCGCCGTGCACCACTCCCCGGAGCCAGGTGCCGCCAGCGCCTCCCAGTGGGGCGGCTTCCTGCCCCGGATCCCCTTCGATCCGCTGCGGTACGGGATCCCCCCGGCCTCGCTGGGCAGCATCGAGCCCGTACAGCTCCTCGCCCTCGAAACCGCCCGGCGCGCCCTGGAGGACGCCGGGTACGGGGAGGAGGGGCGGGCCTTCGACCGTACGCGGACCGGTGTCGTCTTCGGCGCCGAGGCGGGCAGCGACCTCGCCAACGCAGCCACCCTGCGGGCGGTACTCCCCTCCTACTACGGTCACGTCCCCGCCGAGCTGGACGAGCAGTTGCCGCGGCTCACCGAGGACTCCTTCCCCGGCATGCTCGCCAACGTCATCTCCGGGCGGGTGGCCAACCGCCTCGACCTGCGCGGTGCCAACTACACCGTCGACGCCGCCTGCGCCTCCTCCCTGGCCGCCGTCGACGCCGCCTGCAAGGAACTGGTGCTCGGCATCAGTGACCTGATGCTGTGCGGCGGCGCCGACCTGCACAACGGCATCAACGACTACGCCCTGTTCACCTCCGTGCACGCGCTCTCGCCCACCGGCCGCTCCCGGCCCTTCGACGAGACCGCCGACGGCATCGCCCTCGGGGAGGGCGTCGCCTGCGTCGTCCTGAAGCGCCTCGCGGACGCCGAACGCGACGGCGACCGCGTGTACGGCGTCATCAAGGGGGTCGGCAGCTCCAGCGACGGGCGCTCCCTCGGGCTGACCGCCCCGCGCCCCGAGGGCCAGCGCGCCGCTCTGGAACGCGCCTACCGCAATGCCGGAATCTCGCCCGCGCAGGTCACCCTGGTGGAGGCGCACGGCACCGGCACGGTTGTGGGCGACCGTACGGAACTGGGCGTACTCACCGAGGTGTTCGACGAGGCGGGTGCGGAGCGCGGCGCGTGCGTCCTGGGGTCGGTGAAGTCGCAGATCGGGCACACCAAGTGCGCCGCGGGCCTGGCCGGGCTCATCAAGACCGCGCTCGCCCTGCACACCGGCGTACGGCCGCCCACGCTGCATCTGGAGCAGCCGCTCTCCGTATGGAAGGAGGGCGAGAGCCCGTTCGTCTTCCACCGGGAGGCGCTGCCCTGGCCCACCGCGCCGGAGCGGCGGTTCGCGGGCCTGAGCGCCTTCGGCTTCGGCGGGACCAACTTCCACGTCGTCCTCGCCGCGCACGGCGGCGAGGGTCCTCCACCGGCCCAGGCCAGGGATGTCTGGCCGGCGGAGCTGTTCACCTTCCGGGGCACCACGCGCGCGGCGGCACGCCGTGCGGTCGCCGAGCTGCTCGACCTCGCCACCGCGGCCGAGACCGGAACCGCTCCATGGCGGCTGCGCGACCTGGCCGCCACGGCCTCGCACCGCGCGGGCCGGGCCAACGGACCCGTACGCGCCGCATTCGTCGCCCACGACGTGGCCGGCCTGTGCCTGCGGCTCGGGCACACGCTCGATGTCCTCGACGCCAGGGACGCGGGGTCGCCCGAGACGGCCGGGGTGTCCAACGCGCCCGGAGTGTCCGACGCGCCCGGAGTGTCCGACGGGGCCCGGGTGTCCGACGCGGCAGGGGCGGGTGACGCCCGCCTCTCCCCACAAGGTGATGTCGCCGCCGGAGCACGGTCGTCGACCACGCCAGGTGGCCCGCCTCTCGGCGTCCACCTCGCGGCGGAGGAGAGTGTCGACCCCGGCCTCACGGCATTCCTGTTCCCGGGGCAGGGCAGCCAGCGCCCGGGGATGTCCGCACACCTGTTCACGGCCTTCCCCGAGTTCGGACGCCTGCTCCAGACCGGCGGCGCCCGCGTCCCCCGAGCCCTCTATCCGCCCGCCGCCTTCGACGACGCCGCGCGGGAGCGCGCCCGGCAGGCCCTGACCGACACCAGGGCGGCCCAACCCGCCCTGGGCATCGTCGAACTCGCCGCGTACGAGCTCCTCACCCGCGCCGGTGTCCACCCGGACCTGGCCGCCGGCCACAGCTACGGCGAGCTCGTCGCCCTGTGTGCGGCGGGTGTCCTCGACCCCGACGCCCTGCCCGGCCTCAGCGCCGCGCGCGCCGCGGCCGTCCTCGGCGCGGCAGGCGACGATCCCGGTGCCATGGCCGCCGTCGCCGCCACCCCCGAGGAGATCCGGGCCGCTCTCGGCACGCCGCTGCCGGACGGCCTTGTCGTCGCCAACCACAACGCTCCCCGGCAGAGCGTCCTGTCCGGGCCGACGGCCGCCGTCGACGCGGCGCTGGGTCGGCTGCGCGACGCCGGTCACGGCGCGAAGCGGCTGCCGGTCGCCTGCGCCTTCCACAGCCCGCTGCTCGACGCCGCAGGTCCCCCCTTCCGCCGGGTCCTGGAGCAACAGGCTCTGAGATCACCCGAGTTCCCCGTATGGGCGAACCGCACCGCCCGCCCCTACGGGCCCGATCCCGACGCCGTACGCGACGAACTCGCCGCCCAGATCGGCGCCCCGGTGCGCTTCGTGGAGCAGATCGAGGCGATGTACGAGGCCGGCGCGCGCACCTTCGTCGAGGTGGGGCCCGGCAGCGTCCTGACCCGGCTCGTCGCCGACATCCTCGGCGGGCGCCCGCACCGTGTCGTGGCCTGCGAGCCACGAGCCGACAGTGGCCTCCCCGGCCTCCTGGAAGCTCTCGCCCGGCTCGCCGCCGCCGGGCTGCCGGTCGTGACGGACTGGATGTTCCGAGGCCGGGACGCCGTAGACATCGACATCGACCGGACATCCGCACCGCGCCGCGCCGGCTGGACGGTGGACGGACACCTCGTCCGCACCGCGTCCGGTGATCCGCTCCCCGGCGCCCTCGCGCCGGCCAGACGAGTCGTGGAGACCCCCGTGACAACGAATCCCGGTCAGCCGCCGGCCGGTGAGGCGGACGCCCTTGTCGCCGAGTTCCTCCGGACCAGCAGAGACATGATCGCGGCGCAACGCGACGTCCTGCTCGCCTACTTCGGCGCCGCCCCGGGGGAGAGACCCTCCGCGGGAGAGCCGACGGCGCCTCAGAAGCCGGAAAGACTCCTGTACGCCGAGCTTGCGGTCCCCGCCCCTGACTCACCCCAGACACGCACGCCAGCGGCGGAAAGCGCCATGGCCGAGGCTCTCACCGAGGAGGGGGTGCTGCGCACGGTCCTGGAACTGATCAGCGAGCGCACCGGCTACCCCCTGGACATGGTGGAACCCGACCTCGACCTGGAGGCCGACCTGAGCGTCGACTCCATCAAGCGTGCCGAGATCGCCGGTGAGCTGGCCAGACGGCTGGGCAACACCGAGGACTCCACCCCGGCCGCCCTGGACGACGCGGAGCTGGAGGAGCTGACCCGCGCCCGGACCGCCGCGGCGATCGCGCACTGGATGTTCGCCCGCGCCGCCGGTCTGTCCGGCGGAGGAGCGGTCGGCGCGACCGGTCTGTCCGGCGGAGAAGCCTTGGGCGCTGTCGCCGATCCGGTCCCCGGCGCCGTCGCCCGTCCCGTCGCCAGCCCCGCGCCGGGGGAGTCGGCGGCGCCCGACGGTGCTCCGGGAGACCGGCCCCACATCGCCGCTCCCCGTCGCTTACGGATGTCGCCGGTTCCCGCACCGGAGCCCGAGGCACGGGCGGGAGCGGCCGGGCTCGCCGGGGCGCGCTACGCCCTGCTCGGCGACGGCACCGGCGGCTTCCGCGGCACTGCTGCGGAACTGTCCGCCCGCCTGACCCGCCTCGGCGCCGAGGCGGTCGTCCTCGGGGCCGATCACGCCCCGGTCGAGGCGGACGGGCCCATGGACGGCGTCGTTGTCCTCTCGGCCCTCGGGGAGGACGGTGCACCGTTCCTGCCGGCCGGGTTCCCGTTCGTACGGGACGTCCTGCGGCGCGGACCGAGGCGGCTGCTCCTCGCCCGCGCCGCGGCCGGGGTCAGGGCCGCCGGGGTGGACGGCCTCCTGCGGACCGCCGCCCGCGAGTACCCGGCCGTGGGCGTACGCTGCGTCGTTCTGGACCTGGGGGCGCCCGCAGCTCTCGCCCACGCGGCGGACGGGGCTCCCGCACACACCCACACGGGTCCCGCCCACACGAGTCCCGCCCACACGGCGGACGCTGCTCCCGCCCCCTCGGCTCCCGCCCACGCAGCTCCCGCCCACACGGCCCCCGCCCGCGCGGCGGACGCGCTCCTGGCCGAACTCCTCGCGGACGACGCCCTCCCCGTCGTCCTGCGTACCCGGGCCGGGCGGTTCGCTCCCGAACTGACCGCCGCGCCGCTCGGCGCGCTCGGGGCCGCGGGTGCGGGTCCCTCCGGAGAGGGCGCCGCCGAGGCTGCGGCCCTGGGCCTGGACCGTGACAGCGTCGTGGTCGCCGTCGGAGGAGCCCGTGGGATCACCGCACGGTGCGTGGGCGTTCTCGCGAACGCCTCCCGGTGCCGGATCGAACTCCTGGGGCGCACTCCTGTGCCGAATGGCCCCGAGGATCCGGAGACCGCCTGTGCCCCCGACCGCGCGGCCCTGCGGGCCGTGCTCGCGAGGACCGGCCGCTACGACACCCCGGCGGCGATCGACCGCGCCGCGGACCTGATCCTGGCCCAGCGCGAGGTGACCGCGACGCTGGACGCGCTGGGCGCCGCGGGCAGCCGGGCCCGATACCGCAGCGTGGACTGCCGGGATGCGGCCGCCGTGCTCCAGGCGGTCAAGGAGATCCACGCCGAGCACGGCCGCGTCGACGGCGTGATCCACGCCGCCGGGATCCTCGAGGACCGGCTGATGGAGGAGAAGACCCCCGAGTCGTTCGGGCGGGTCTACGGCACGAAGACCGAGAGCGCGGCGGCGCTGCTCGCCGCCGTGGAACAGCTGCCCCGACCTCCGTCCTTCGCCGTGCTGTTCGGCAGCATCGCCGCCGTACTCGGCAACCGCGGCCAGTCCGACTACGCGGCCGCCAACGACGCCCTGGAGACACTCGGCGCAGCCTGGGCCGCACGGACGGGAAGGCGCGCGCTGACGGTCCACTGGGGTCCCTGGGCGCCGTCCGAGGACCACACCGGCATGGTCGGTCCCGAGATGGTCCGCCACTACGCACAGCGCGGGATCACGCTCATCGATCCTGAGGAGGGCGCCCTGGCCCTGCTGCGGGAACTCGCCTGGGGTGAGGAGACGGTCCGCTCGGTCGTCCACACCGCCACGGAGTGGTGAGATGGGCCTCCCCGCGCACCGAGCGTCCTCCCACGCCGGCGCCGCCCACGCCCCCGTCGCCATCACCGGCATGGCGGTGATGCTGCCGGGCGCGCCCGACCTGGCGACGTACTGGCACAACCTCACCGCCGGCGTCGACACGATCGGCGACGTGCCCCCGGGACGCTGGGACCGCGACTACTACCACCCGGGCAGCGCCCCCGAACCGGCCGCGGCCGACCGGGTGTACTGCCGGCGCGGCGGCTTCGTCGACGCCGTCGCGGAAGTCGACGTCACGCGGTTCGGCATCATGCCGCACTCGGTGCCCGGCACCGAGCCGGACCAGCTGATCGCCCTGCACGTCGCCGCGAGCGCTCTCGCGGACGCGGGCGGCGCTGAGCGGCTGCCCGACCGCGACCGGGTCGGCATCGTCCTCGGCCGAGGCGGCTACCTCACGCCCGGCCTGGTCCGCCTCGACCAGCGGGTCCGTACGGCACAGCAGCTCGTACGCACGCTCGGCGACCTGGTGCCCGGCCTGGGAGCGGATCAACTGGAGCGTGTACGGGAGGCGTTCACCGATCGCCTCGGTCCCGCCCGCCCGGAGGACGCCATCGGTCTGGTGCCCAACCTCGCCGCCTCCCGGGTCGCCAACCGTCTCGACCTGCGCGGCCCGGCGTACACGATCGACGCCGCGTGCGCCTCGTCGCTGCTCGCCGTGGACCAGGCGGTGGCCGCGCTCGTCTCCGGACGCTGCGACGTGATGTTGGCCGGGGGAGTGCACCACTGCCACGACATCACCTTGTGGAGCGTCTTCTCGCAGCTGCGCGCGCTCTCGCCCAGCGAGCGCATCCGGCCCTTCCACCGGAGCGCCGACGGCATCCTCATCGGCGAGGGCACCGGCGTGGTGGTCCTCAAGCGCCTCGCCGACGCCGAGCGCGACGGCGACCGCGTCTACGCCGTGATCCGGGGCACCGGAGTCAGCAGCGACGGCCGGGCGTCGGGGCTGGTCAATCCCGACCCCGCCGGGCAGACCCGGGCGGTCCGCGCGGCCTGGCGGGCCGCAGGCCTCGATCCCGCCGAGCCGGGCTCACTCGGCCTGCTGGAGGCCCACGGCACCGGCACTCCTGCCGGTGACGCCGCCGAACTGGCTACGCTCCGCGAGGTGTTCGGCCCACCGCCCCCGCCTTCAGGAACGGGCCCGGCGCATCCTGCGGACCAGGCGCAACCCGGGGACGGAGCGGTGATCGGGTCCGTGAAGTCCATGATCGGGCACGCGATGCCGGCAGCCGGCGTCGCGGGACTGGTCAAGGCCGCCCTCGCCGTCCACCACGGCACACTGCTGCCCACCCTGCACTGCGAGGAACCTCACCCGGCGCTGGCCGCGACGCGCTTCCTCCCGCTCGCCCAGGCGGCACCCTGGGTGAGTCCGCCCGGGCGCCCGCGCAGGGCCGCCGTGAACGCGTTCGGCTTCGGCGGCATCAACGCGCATGTCGTCCTGGAACAGGCACCCGCCGGCTCCGGCGGCCGATCCTCCACGGCGGTTCCCCCCGCCGCCCCGCCCGGCCGCCGGGCCGTGGTCAGGGAGCGGGAACCCGTGCTGCTCCTGAGCGCGGCGACGCCCGAGGCGCTCGGTGCCCTGCTGGACGCCCCAGACCTTCAGACCCGGCCCGGCGACGCTGCTTCCGGTGCCGCGAGTGCCTTCGGACCCGTGGGTACCGCCGGACCCGTGAGTACCTTCGGACCCGCGAGTACCGCCGGACCCGTAAGTACCGCCGGACCCGTAAGTACCGCCGGACCCGTACGGCTGGGCATCGTCGGCCCCACGCCCAAGCGGCTCGCACTCGCCCGCCGCGTCGTCGCCAAGGGCGAGGCGTGGCACGGTCGCAACGACGTCTGGTTCCGTCCCCGCCCGCTCCTCGGCGACGGCCGGGCGGGCAGGACCGCGTTCCTCTTCCCGGGCCTGGAAGGGGAGTTCGCTCCCCGCGTCGACGACATCGCCGACCACTTCGGGCTGCCCCGGCCGCCGCTCGCCGCCCCGCTGCCGCACTCCGACGACCACGTGCGCGAGCCCGTCGGCGGCCTCGGCCGGCACGGCCTCGGTGTCGTCGCCGTCGGACGGCTGCTCGCCACCGCCCTGCGCCGAATCGGCGTCGTGCCCGACGCCGTCGCCGGGCACAGCGTCGGCGAATGGACCGCCATGGCTGTCGGCGGACTGTACGAGGAGGCGGCCGTCGACGCCTTCATGGCCGCCCTCGACCCCGAGACGGTACGGGCCGCCGACCTCGCGTACGCCGCCGTCGGCGCCCACGCGGACCGGGTGACCCGTGTCCTGGCCGGCGGCGGGCACCCTTCCGTCGTCCTCTCCCACGACAACGCCCCGAACCAGTCGATGGTGTGCGGGCCGCCGGAGGCCGTGGATGCGTTCGCGGCCGGGTTACGCGCCGAGGGAGTCCTCGTGCGCGTCCTGCCGTTCCGTTCCGGTTTCCACACTCCGATGCTCGAACCGTGCCTGGGGCCCTTCAAGGAGGCCGCCGACGGGATGCGGCTCCGGGCCCCGTACATACCCGTCTGGTCGGGGACGACAGCGGCGCCCTTCCCCACGGAAGAAGCCGCCGTCCGCGCCCTGTTCGTCCGCCACCTCCTCGAACCGGTGCGCTTCCGCTCCCTGACCGAAGCCCTGTACGAGAAGGGCTTCCGCGTCTTCGTGCAAGCAGGGCCGGGGCAGCTCGGCTCTCTCGTCGGGGACACCCTGGCCGCGCGCGACCACCTGGTCGTCGCCGCCAACTCCCCGCACCGCTCCGGTCTGGCGCAGCTCCGACGGGTGGCCACCGCGTTGTGGACAGCCGGAGCGGAGACCGACCCCCGCGTTCTGGACGCGCCCGGGACTCCCGTCCCGTCGCCCGCGCCCTCCCGGGAACCGGCTCGGCAGCGCGTACGCCTCGACCTGGGCGCCGCGCTGGTGAACGTTCCGCCGGACTCCGCGCTCTCGGCCGCGCTGACCCGCGATCCGGCCGCCGCCCTCGCGCCGGCCGCGTCCGTGTCACCGATGGCGGCCGAACTGACAGCACTCTTGCGCGAAACCGCGCAGACGGCCGCCACTCTGATCTCCGCGGCGGGTACGACCCGGCCGCCCGCCGGTACGGTTCGCGGCCGCCCGGCACCGCAGTCCGCCGGTCCGGCGGGGGCCATGACCGCACCGCCCGCCACGTCCGTGAGGCCCGGCACCACAGCTCCCGCGCCCGCGTCGACCGCGGCGGACGCCGCCCGCGCCGTCCGGCACGAGTACGTACGGGTCGACGTGGACAGGATGCCGTACCTGCTGGACCACTGCTTCTTCCCGCAGCGTGCCGACTGGCCCGACGTCGCCGACCGTTGGCCCGTGGTGCCCGCCACCACCATCGTGGCGCACCTGATGGAGGCGGCCGAGCGCTCCGTACCGGGCAGCGTGGCCGTGGCGGTGCACGACGCCTGTTTCGACCGGTGGCTCACGGCTGCCGATCCCGTGGACGTGCCCGTCACCGTGACGCCACGGGGTCCTGACCGGGTCGCAGTGTCGTTCGGTCCCCACGCCCGCGCGGTGGTGGAGCTGGCCGCCCGCCACCCCCAGGCTCCCTCCGCGCCACAGGCCCCCGACCCGGCCTCGGAGCGCGTGCCCGTCCACACCGCCGAGCAGGTCTACGACGAGCGGTGGATGTTCCACGGCCCGTCGTACCGGGGCATGACCCGGCTGTCCGCGATCGGCGACCGGCACGTCCGCGCCACGCTGACCACGCCGCCCGCACCAGGCGCCCTGCTGGACAACGTGGGGCAGGTGCTCGGCTACTGGATCATGGCGACCCACACCGAACGCACCGTGGTCTTCCCGGTGCGGATGCGGCACATGCGCTTCTTCGGCCCGCATCCGGCCCCCGGCACACCGGTGGAGTGCGTGATCCGGATCGTGTCGCTCACGGACACGGTGCTCGAAGCGGACGCGGTGCTCACCGTCTCCGGGCGGCTGTGGGCACAACTGACCGGCTGGCAGGACCGGCGCTTCGACAACGACCCCCACACCCGGCCCGTGGAGCGCTTCCCGGACCGCAACACCCTCTCCACCGACCGCCCTGGCGGCTGGTCGCTGGTGTTCGAGCGCTGGCCGGACCTCGCCTCACGCGAGCTGATCATGCGCAACGCGCTGGGCGGCCCCGAACGTTCGGCGTACGCCGAGCGGCCGCCGCGCCGCCGCCGGCAGTGGCTGCTCGGCCGGATCGCGGCCAAGGATTCCGTACGCCGCCTGCTCTGGGCGGGCGGTGAGGGTCCCGTCTACCCCGCCGAGCTCCTCGTCGCCAACGAGGCGTCGGGACGGCCGTACGTCACCGGACGCCACGGCCGGGAGCTACCGCCGCTGGACGTGTCCATCGCCCACTGCGCCGAAGCCGGTGTCGCCATCGCCCGGCACCGGCCATGGGATGCGGACGAGGGCCCCGGCGCCGCGCGGGGCGGCCTGGGTATCGACATCGAGGAGGTCGCCGACCCCACCCTGGCGACCGTGGCCACCGCGCTCTCGCCGGCCGAGCAGGAGCTGCTGGCGGCCCGGCAGGCTGCCGGCGGGGAACCGGCGGCGCTGTGGTTCACCCGGTTCTGGGCGGCGAAGGAGGCCGTCGCCAAGGCCCAGGGCACCGGATTGGGCGGGCGGCCACGCGACTTCGAGGTGACCCGCGCGGGAGCGGACCGGCTGACCGTGACCGTACGCCTGCCGGACGCGCCCGCCCGTACGTACCGGGTGAGGTGCGAGCGGGTCGCCAATCCGCCCGGGCTGCCGCCGCGCGCGTACGTCGTGGCCTGGACCACCGGCCCGGACCCGGAGCAGCCGGGGGCGGGCACCACCCGTGACGAGAGGGACCAGACGTGACCACCACCCAGCCCTCCGGCCCGGCGCCCGCCGGGGCCGGCGACGAGGCAGCGGTCCTCGCCGAACTGACGGGCATGATCGAACAGGTACTGGAGGGGTACGAGCTCGACGACACCGAGATCACGATGGAGACCCGGTTCGGCCGTGACCTCGAACTGGAGAGCATCGACCTCGTGACGCTCGCAGGCCTGCTCCAGGACCGCTACGGCAGTGCGGTCAACTTCGCCGAGTTCGTGGCCTCCATGGAGCTGGAGGAGATCATCGAACTCAGTGTCGGCCGGCTCGTCGAACACGTCTGTCTGTGCCTGAAGGCCGAGGGGCGTGACTGAGCCATGGCGATCGTCGACACCGGCGACGTCCGGCTGCACGTCCAGCGCCTGGCCGCCGCCCGCCCCGCCGCCTCCGGAGCGGCCGCCGTCCCGGACGCCACCGTCGTCCTGCTCCACGGGCTTCTCACCGACAGCCTCGCCAGCTACTACTTCACCGTCGCCCCGGCCTTCGCGGCAGCCGGCCTGGACGTGATCATGTACGACCACCTGGGCCACGGGCGCAGCGGGCGCCCTCAGCGGGGCTACACACTCGGGGCGTTCGTCGACGACCTGGACATACTCCTGGACCGGCTCCACGTCCGGACCCCCGTGCACCTGGTGGGCAACTCCTACGGCGGTACGGTCGCGTTCGGGTACGCGCTGCGCCGGCCCGAGCGGGTGGCCGCCATGGTGGTGATCGAGTCGGAGCCCGCCACGCCGCCCTGGGCGGCCAAGCTCGCCGGGCTGCTGGAGAGGGTCCGCCACGAGATGAGCGCGAACGAAGGCGCCGCCCTCGACTGGATCGCCACCCACCACGGCGGCCACACCGCCCGGTTGGCGAAGTCCGCGGGACGGCTCGTCCGCGACACCACCCTCGCCCAGGACATCCCGGCGAGCGCGGTCCTGGACGACGTCGACCTCCGCGCGATCCGCTGCCCCGTCCTCGCCCTCTACGGCGCCGACTCCGACCTCGCCGCGCAGGCCCCCCGTATGCGATCGCTGCTGCCGCACTGTGAGACGGAGTCGCTCCCCGGCCACCAGCACTCGGTCCTGGTGGAGGCGCCCGGCCGGGTACGCGATCTGGTCCTGGACTGGGTCGGCCGGCATTCCCGCCCGGTCGCGGTCCGGGCGGGGCGTGCCCGGTGAGCCGCTTCCTGTTCGTCGTGCCGCCGCTGGTCGGACACATCAACCCGGCCGTGGGAGTCGCGGCCGCGCTCACCTCCAGGGGCCACCAGGTGGCATGGGCGGGCGAGCCGGCCCTCGTACGCCGCCTCGCGGGCCGGGATGCGACCGTCCACCCGTGCCCGCAGGCCGGAGCCGGCGCCGGGGGTCAGGGGACGGATTCGGACACCGCCCGCCCCGCGGAGATACGCGGCCCGGAGGCGCTGCGGTTCCTGTGGGAGCGATTCCTCGTCCCGCTCGCCGAGGCGATGGCCCCCGGCGTCCGGCAGGCGGTCGACGGCTTCCGGCCTGACGTGGTC
Organism: Streptomyces sp. NPDC012508; assembly: GCF_042902595.1. NCBI lineage: Bacteria > Bacillati > Actinomycetota > Actinomycetes > Kitasatosporales > Streptomycetaceae > Streptomyces > Streptomyces sp. NPDC012508. The sequence goes on along the minus strand of NZ_JBIBEO010000001.1, from coordinate 75,080 downwards.
GTCGCCGACCAGCAGGCGCTGGCGGGCGCCCTCGTCGCCGAGGACCTCGGGCTGCCGTGGGCCACCTCGGCGACGACCTCGGCCGAGTTCACCGACGCCCTGGCGTCCATGCCCCATGTCGCCGCCTGGAACGCGGCCCTGCTGCGTGAACTGCGGGCCCGGATCGGCGATCCCGCGGGAAGCGGTGACCCGCGCTTCTCCCCGCACCTCGTGCTCGCCTTCAGCACACCGGAGCTGGCAGGACCCCCCGCACGGGGCGGCGACCGGGTGCGCTGGGTCGGCCCGTCCCTGACCGCCCGGCCCTCCTCCGCCTTCCCCTGGGAGCGGCTCGATCCGGAGCGGTCGCTGGTCCTGGTCACCCTGGGCACCGCCAACACCGACGTGGGGGCGCGTTTCCTGGACCGGGCGGCCCAGGCGCTGAGGGCCCGCTCCGACCGGGTGCAGGCCGTCGTGGTCGACCCGGAGGGCGCTCTGGGCACCGGCGCCGCTGCCGGACCCGGTGAGCGGGATGTCATCGCCCTGCCCGTGGTTCCCCAACTGGAGTTGCTCGCACGTGCCGACGCCGTCGTCTGCCATGCGGGGCACAACACCGTGTGCGAGGCGCTGTGGCACGGCGTCCCCCTGGTGGTCGCGCCCATCCGCGACGACCAGCCGGTGATCGCCGCGCAAGTAGCCGATGCCGGGGCAGGCGTACGGATCCGCTTCGGCCGGGCCTCCGCCGACACGATCGGCGCGGCCGTCGACACCGTCCTGTACGACCCCGGCCCCCGAGCCGGGGCCCGCACGATCGCGCGGGCCTTCCGTGACGCCGGCGGCGCCCCCGCAGCCGCCCGTCACCTGGAACGACTGGCCGACGGCCGGAAGGAGGACTCATGAGCTCCGCGTCACGCAAGGCCCGTACGCTCCAGGTGGCCTCGCTGCGCGCCGCGTACGAGAAGGAACTGGCCGACGGCACCGCCGCCTTCTTCGCACCGCGCGCCGACCTGTGCCCCTGGTGCGGCTCGACCCGGCTCGGCGAGCGCCTGCGCACCACGGACCTGCTCCAGCACAAGCCCGGAGTCTTCGTCCTCGACCGCTGCCACGACTGCGGGCACGTCTTCCAGAATCCCCGGCTGAACGAGCGCGGACTCGCCTTCTACTACCGGGACTTCTACGACGGCCTTGGCGAGGAGCGCCTCGCCGGCCTGTTCGGCGGGCGCACCGCGACCTACCACTCCCGGGCGAAGTCCGTACGGCCGTACCTCGCGAGAGCGGCCGAGTGGCTGGACGTCGGCACCGGACACGGCCACTTCTGCGCGACCGCCCAAGCCATGCTCCCGGCGGTGACGTTCGACGGACTGGACCACTCCGAAGGCGCGGAGCTCGCCGAACGCGCCGGCCGCATACGCCGGGGCCACCGAGGGGGGTTCCCCGAACTGGCCGCAGGGATGGCCGGCTCGTACGACGTGGTGAGCATGTTCCACTACCTGGAGCACTCCACCGACCCCCAGCGCGAACTGGAAGCCGCGCACACCGCGCTGCGGCCGGGCGGACTGCTGGTGATCGACGTACCCGATCCCGAAAGCCGGTTCGCGCGGCTGCTGGGCCGCTGGTGGCTGCCCTGGCTCCAGCCGCAGCACCTGCACCTCGCACCGGCGGCCAATCTGCGCCGCCGGCTGACCGAGACGGGCTTCACGGTCCTGGCCGAGGAACACACCGAGGCGCACGACGCGGTCGACCTGGTGGCCGCCACGTGGGTCGCCCTGGACGCGTTGGCGCCACGGGAGGACCTGCCGTGGCTGCCCACACCGCCCGGAGCCTGGCGCCGGGCGGCGAGAACGGCCGTACTGCTCGCCGGGATACCGCTGCTCCTGGCGGCCACCACCCTGGACCGGACAACGGCACGCCCGCTCGCGGGCCGCCTACGACTGACGAACGCCTACCGCCTGATCGCCACCCGGGGAGACGTCTCGTCGCGCTGAGGGCTCCACGAGCCCGGCTCGTGCAGTGGACCTCCCTGGCACCGCTGATGCCACGATTGCGATCCCCGACCGCTGCCCTAGGCACGGGCGTTGGAAGCGCACCACCCGCCCCATCTGCCGAATCGTGAGGCGAGAGACCGGCCCGGTGAGCGAGGATGGGGCCAGAACACCGCCGGCGAGGCGGGTAGATTCCGGTGGGCGGGAGGCCAGGGTGCGGTTAGAGGTGCGGGTGGAGTCGGGCGCGGGGGAGCTCCGATCGTTGCAGGGCTGGCTTCGTTCGGACCCGGACGTGCGCAGGACGGCCGTGACCGACATCCGGGGGAACACTCCGCGGCCGGGGGAGATGGGCGCCGCGCTCGACGTCCTTCAGTTGGTGACGGGAAACGGGTGGAGCGCGGCGTCGTTCGTGCTCGCTCTGGTGGCGTGGCGGCAGTCCCGTCCGCAACGGTCGCGGGTGGAGATTCACCGCGGTGACACGGTCATGATCCTCACCGACTGCTCACCCGAGGAGATCGAACGAGTGACCAGGGCCCTGGAAGCCGAGGCGAACGAGGGCCGGGACGCGTGAGCGTCCTGCCCGACCCAGGAGCCTCACGCGCCGTACTCATCGGTACGAGCCGCTACGACCACCTGGAACAACTCCCGGCCGTCTCCAACAACCTGGCCGCCCTTGCTGACATTTTGAGCGGCCCCCTGTCCCTGCGCCTGCCGGCACCGCACGTGACCGTCGTCGAGAATCCGCCCGACCCCGGCACCGTGATGGATCCGATGCGCCACGCGGCGGCCGAGGCCACCGACACACTGATCGTCTACTACGCCGGCCACGGCCTCATCGACGCCCACGACGCCCTCGCCCTGGCTCTGCCGCACACACGGCCCGGCCGAGTCGAGACCAGCCTCAGCTACGACTGGCTGCGGCAGATCCTCCTGGATTCCCGAGCACAGCGGCACATCGTCCTCCTGGACTGCTGCTACAGCGGCCTCGCCCTCGGCAGGATGAACGCAGCGCAAGGCCTCGCCGACCAGGCCGCGGTGGAAGGCACCTTCCTGCTCGCCGCCTCGGCCGAGACGCGCACCGCTCTGGCCCCGATCGGCGACACCCACACAGCCTTCACCGGAGCCTTGCTCGACACCCTCCGCCACGGCATCCCCGGCGGGCCCCCACTGCTGGACCTGGAAACCGTCTACCGGCACCTGCGCCTGACCTTGGAGGCGCGGGCGCACCCTGTGCCGCAGGCCAGAAACCGCAACAGTGGCGCCCGGGTCGCGCTGACGCGAAATCACGCGGCCCACAAGACCGCACCCGTCACCACCGCGGCAGATCCGCAGCCGGAGCACCGCCTCTGGCCCGACCCGACCACGATCCGCACGGTCACCGGCTACTTCACGAACCTCGCGGCAGTGCGCGAAGTCAGCGGACTGACCCAACAGGAGGTCAGCCGCCGCTCAGCCGGACGGGTCTCCACGGGCACGATCAGCAGACTGATCAACCGTGACACGCTCCCGGCCACATGGAACAGCACAGCCGCCTACCTGGCCGCGTGCGGTGTCCCCGCCGACCAGATCGAGCAATGGCACGGCGCCTGGCAGGAACTGCGAGACGAGGGCGCCGGCGTGCCTGCTGGTGGCACCGTGGAGCCCGGGAAGGCACGGCGGCGGTTCTCCGCCCTCTGGCGAGGCCGCGGTCAGTGACGGGGATCAGCCGGGGCGGAGACTCCGGAGGGGCTTGGCTGAGGATCCTTCTCGCTGACGCCGGAGTCGTTCCCGAACAAGGTGTTCCAGCCGGCGATGGCCAGTAGACCGACTACCACGATCACGCCCGTGGACGGCTTCTTCCACCGGCTCACCGCAGTCGAAGGCTTCACGTAGTGCCCAGCCCGGTAGTACCCCTTGCGCTTCTGCGCCACAGCTCCACATCCCCCGAACGGTAGATCGACATCTCTCGCCAGTCTGCCGACGGCACCTAGGACTTCGCTGCCGAAAGACAAAGCATGTCCGAAACCAGGTACTTGAACGGTCCGCGAAGGTCCTCCAGTCCCAAGGGACGGTCCGAAGACGGTTACCGGCGCGTCACGGTGCGAGGCCACGGGCATGATGCCGATCGCGATGCCGCACCGGGCAGTGGCGGCGCGCACCGGCGGACGTGGTGGCGCCGCCCGTGCAGCCCCGCGCCGGGTGGCCCCGGCGCGGGAGGGGCTACGACCGCGTCGCGGTCCCGCATCCCCCGTCCGACTCGGTGCGCTCGGCCATCGACCTGCTGCGGTCATAGGGGTCCACGACGGATCCGTTCGCCTCCGCGTCCGAGCGCGAACGGTCGAAGTCGGGGGTGAGGTAGCCGGTGACGGGGCCGCAGCCGCCGTTGGTCATGTCGACCTTGTACGAGACGAGGGAGAACGTCCCCGGCTCGGTGACGATCTTCGCGGGATCGTCCCAGCTGACGACCACCTCGCGCCGCACGATCGTCCGGACGACGTCCTCGCTGCCGGCTTGCGCGCGGACGACGGGGTAGACGTACGTGACGTCCCCCGTGACCCGCACCGATCCCTGGGGTCCTTCTTCGAAGGAGAGCCGGCCGCGGGTCTTCACGGTGTCACCGACGAGACGGGTGGTCGACGGGTCGAACCGGCTGAAGAGCAGCACGGGGTCGCTCTCCCGGTCGGGCTTACGGAATGCGGAGCCCAGGAAGGCCTGGATGTCCTGCTGGTGAGGGTTGATCAGGGAGATCGCCCTGGCGGGGTGCTTCCCTTCGAGCACCTGCCGGTCCAGGTTCGACCTGGAGAGGAAGTCCCGCGTCCGCTCCAGGGCGCGCCCGACCTGGTCGCTGCTCATCCAGCCCGTCGCCTTGGGTCGCGGCATGCCGATCCCGGCCGCGCCGTCCGCCCAGCGCGCCGCCGGCGAGCCGAGGAACGGCTCGTCGAGCGTCGGACGGCGCGGGGTCTCCGGTGGGGGTGCCTGGTCCGGGTGCTCCGATTCCACGGCCAGCGGCTTGATGTCCCCCGTGCCGAACCAGTCGGTGAGGAGTCCAGGCGTCAGCGATGCGGCCAGCACCGCGACCGCGGCGACCATACCGGCGACGTACCATCCCTTCCCCCGTCGGCGGGGCCGGGCCGGCGCGGACGCGCGCCAGGCCGGTGGTCCGCCGGCGGGCCGCCCGGCCGACGCCCCGGTCCTGCCGCGTTCCTGAGCCGACGGTTCCCTGGGAGCGTCCGCCGCTCCGGCCACGGAGTCCCGAAGGAACCGCTCCCACTCCTCATCGGGCACGGCAGAACCGCCCCGCCCGCCGCCCGCGTTCACTCCGCACTCCTCGCTCTTCGCACTTCGCTCTTCGCGATCCGGCTTCCCCATGATCGTGTTCCAGATGATCGCACAGCCGTTCCCGTCGGGTGGTGTGTGACAGGGGGGACCGAACACGCTGCAGGCGGCACGGCGGGCGTTCCCCCGTCAGTGACAGCAGTGGTGATGAGCCGTCAGGCCGCGTCCGTCCCGGGACGAGCGCCGCTTCACCCGTCCCTGAGGTGCGCCCGACCGGTCGACGCTTCGGACCGGGGCCGACTGGTTCCTGGCGCGGCGCGCAGAACGGTGACGCCTGCCCCTGTCCCTGCTGTTCGAGGGCGTGCGGCCCCCCGGCAGCGTGGCCGCATGGCTCCCCACTGCGGCCATGCGACCGAAACGAAGTCGCTAGGCCCATCGAAGGGTCACCGGGACTCAGAATCCAGCCAGGGCCGGTGCCCGGGTCCGGCCGGGTGGGTGCCCGTGACGCCCATCACCACCGAGTAGAGGCTGGTCTCTGCGGCGATGAAGAGACGGTTGCGTTTGGCGCCGCCCCAGGCGATGTTGGCAACGGTCTCCGGGACGGTGAGCCGCCCGATCAGAGTGCCGTCGGGGTCGTAGCAGTGGACTCCGTCGTCCATTGCGGCCACCCAGAGCCGGCCGCCGTCGTCGAAGCGGAGGTTGTCGAAGCGGGCGGTCCCGCGAGCCCCGGCTTCGGCGAAGATCTCGCCGTCGGACAGTGTGCCGTCGTCGGATACGTCGAAGACCCGGATGAAGCCCGCCCGGGTGTCGGAGACGAAGAGCTGCCGTTCGTCGGGCGAGAAGACGAGGCCGTTCGGGGCGCCGAAGCAGTCGGCGACCAGTCGCACTTCACCGGTGGCCGGGTCGATGCGGTAGACGTTGTTGGAGCCGATCTCGCTCTGCGCGCGATGGCCCTCGTAGTCGCTGGTGATACCGAAGTCGGGGTCGGAGAACCAGATGGAGCCGTCGGACTTGACCGCCGCATCGTTAGGGCTGTTCAGACGTTTGCCCTGCCAGCGGTCGGCCAGCACCGTGATCGTGCCGCCGTGTTCGGTTCGTGTCACTCTCCGGTTGCCCTGCTCGCAGGTGACCAGCCGGCCCTGGCGGTCCAGGGTGTTGCCGTTGGTGTGACCGGCGGAGCGACGGAAGATGCTGACGGCTCCGGTCTCCTCGTCCCAACGCAGCATCCGGTCGTTGGGAATGTCGCTCCAGATCAACTGCCGCCAGGCGGGCAGGTAGAGCGGCCCTTCGGCCCAGCGGCAGCCGGTGTACAGGACCTCCAGGCCCTCATCGCCGTTCATGCACCGACCGGTGCGAAACCGGTCGTCGAACATTTCGTACAGCGCGGGGCGCTCACTGGTCATGCTGGCCCTCCCCATCCAGACAGTGGCCGAACGAACTTCGGCACATCAGGAAGATTGCAGGATGAGATATGGTGAAGGCAAGGTCGGTTCGAATGGAGAGTTGTGGATCACATCGATCGCTCCCTGCTGGCGCATCTGCAGCAGGACGCCACCCTGTCCTACGCCGCGCTCGGCCAGGCCGTAGGCCTCTCGGCCGGCGCCGCCCATGAACGCGTACGGAAGTTGCGAGAGCGCGGAGTGATCCGACGTACCGCGGCCGAGGTGGATCCCGCGGCGGTCGGTGGCGCCGTGCTGGCCTACGTGACGGTCGACTCGACGTCCTGGATGGGAGATACCGCCGAGAGCTTCGCAGCGCTCCCCGAGATCCTGGAGGCGCACATCATCGCCGGCAGCGCATCGGTCCTGGTGAAGGTCAGGACCGCGACCACCGAGCAGCTCCAGGACGTACTGCGCCGGATCTACGCGATCGAGGGAGTCAGCGGAACTCAGGCCACGGTGGTGCTGGAGACCTTCTTCGAGCGACCGGTGTCCCCCTTGACCGATGATCAGGAATGATCTGTTTGCGGATGGCATGCTCACCGGTGCGGTCCTAGTCTCCTGAGAATCCGAAGATTCCCAGGTGAGTCGGCCTGTTGCCGGAGTAGAGGACGATGTAGTTGCCGGTCCACCGCATCTTGCACTCGCCGAGCAGGCTTTGCTCGTACTCCTCGTGGCTCGCAGCCTTATTGCCAGCAGCAGCGAGTTCCTCGTACTGCTCGGCCGACGGGCGGTCTGTGCCGAAGTGGTGCATCACGCGGTTGACAGCCAGAGGGCGCAGGGTGCCGTAGTCAGCCATGGCGGAGGACGACGGCGGGTCATCCGTGGCGACAACCCTGTCGATGTCGAGGATCGTATGGGTGCCCTCGGTCCCCATGAGCTCCTCGTCCTCGTACAGATCCTCCAGACTTCGGTATCGGGCATCGTCGCCGTACTCCTCCTGGAACACCCTGGCCTGCAATGTCGCCAAGGCCGCCTCGACATCGCCGTCGTACGTGGTGACGTAGTCCCATCCGCTGGCACCCATCGAGCCACCCCTCCCTGAAGATCGTGAACGAGCGAACGGTAGCGGCGGGGACCGACAGCGCAGGTCCGAGCCTGCTGGCTGGTGAGAAGAGCCGCGGTGCGCGGGGCAGAATGAGCGGCCGACCTGGCTGACCAGGCGTACAACCGTCGGACTCGGGTCCCGCGGCGGCCGACCGCTCCCGCTTCGATCCGGCCGACTACCACGAGCGCCACGTGGGTCCAGCGCGCGATGAACCGCCTCAAGAGGCACCGTGCCGCGGCTACGCGTATGGCAAGCGCGCGGTGAGCGATCTTCTCAGCGAGCACCACTGAGGTGGATCACTAGGATCGCGCCATGGTGGAAGGTGCCGTGACGGTGTTGTCGGAGGCGGAGTACGGACGCGTATGGGACCGCTTCTACGAGGATTTCGACTTCCGGCCGAGTATGAGTCCGTTGAAGTGGCCGGCGATCACGCAGCCCTGCGCATCGGTTACCTGGAACCTTTCGGCACTTGATGACGATCCGTGTGACGAGTGTCTGGACCGCTTGGTCGGTGTGGTCGAGCAGGGCTTGGCCTCATGCGCCGGCCCAGCGGGCACACTGCTTGCCCTCGACTGGCAGCACACGTCGTATCGCTTCACACCGCAGCAGGTCGGCGGTGCTGGGCAACCGGCCTGGCCACTGAGCCCGTACCCCGACGGGGACTACGTCATCTTCCTCGCGGAAGACTTCCGCTTCGGCAGCTTTGGCCACCCATGGGAAGGGTCCCTCTGCTTGTTCGGTGAGGAACTCCTCCACGCCGCATCCGCGGAAGTCGACAGAGTTCTCGGCCCCCCGATCCGCAGGGCAGGCAGGGCAGTGCAATAACTCAGAGCAGTTCCTACACACGCCCTCGCGGGGCGGGCTCACGATTCGTCGGCCACGGTGTCGCTGGAGGACGGAACCGCCCTCCTCCTGCGGTACACCACCACCCCGCACACCGCGAGGAGGAGAACGGCAACGGCGGACACCCCGAAGGCCGTCCGTTCGGCGAAGAGCCTTCCCAGCACTTCGAGCACGCCGAGCCCCGCGGTCGCGTAGATCAGCGCCCAGGCCGCTCCGCCCACGAACAGGGCGGGGAGGTAGCGCGACAAGGGCATGCGCATGCTGCCCGCGAGGAAGTTGGCGGCGGTCTGGAATCCGACGGTCAGGAAGGAGGCGGCCACTACCAGCGCGCCCCACCGCTGGATTGCCCGTTCGGCGCGCCGGAATTTCGCCGAGGAGATCCTGCCGGCGAACCTGCTGCGCCGGGCACCGGCGCCGGCGAGCCACCCGACGGCGAACGTCCCTCCAGCACGGAGCAGGACGATGGCGTACAGGGCTCCGGCCGTGAGCGCGATCTTATCCACGACGCCTCGTCCCGGGCGCCGCGCCGGAGCCCGCTTCCCCTGTCACGTGCATGGGCGTACCGCCCCAGCGGGCGCACGACGCCAGGCTCGGTAACCGTTTTTCACCTGCGCCCTGCCTCTGTCTGTTTCCCACCTGCGGCACCGGAGCCCGAACCCGCACGCCCAGGTCTGTACGCCAGGCAAGGTCAGCCTAACCGAACGCGCATACGGCGGGTACAGGGCATCTGCCCCCCGAGGAACGGCAGGCGGGATCAGTGAATCTGGTCGGCTCACCGACAGCGCAGGCCCCGGCCGCTGTGGCAGGAGCATCGCTCTGGCTCACCGGCTCCTCTCGAGGAACCACGCGCGTACGCGGCGGCCGCGCACCACGGGCACGCCGCGCGGCGCCTCGGCGAGGTGCTGGAGGAGCGATCGAGGTGATGCGCCCACTCGCGGACCCGCCCGGCGGCGGGGAGGAGCGGATCGCTCACACACTGTCCGCCTGTACGCCGATCACAGGCGCGCGCACGACGGCCTGGGGCCTACCCGGCCGAGCGCGGCCTCCTCGATGAAGCGATCAAGCAGGCGCGGGCGCATCCCGAGGGCGACACCTGGTGCGCGGCCTGGAGCGTTTCCGTAGGCGCCCACAGTCTCCGAGCGGTGCGCCCCGGCTGGTAGGCCGGTGCAGCTCTCCAGAAGAAGCTGTCTACCCTGGCCAAGTGATGGATGCGGGGGACTTCCGGGCCAGTGACGTGCTGTCGATCACCTGCCCCTTCACGCCGGCGCGAGTCGAGCGGGGTGTGACGTGGGACCACATCTCGGTGCGGTGGCCCTGGTGGGACATCGACACAGGCAGTGACTTCATGCGCTGGAACGGGATCATGGCCCTGGGCGTGGACACCGGCGGGCAAGCACCTGGACCAGAGGTGGAGCTGTTCCGGACCGACCCGCCGCCCGAGCAGCTTGAGGCGGGCGACATCTGCCTGGTCGGAGTGCCACCGACCGTCGTGCACGTGACGTCAGTCGACCACCACGACCCGCCGCTTGAGACCGGCCGGCTGCCCCGTCCGCATCTGACCGTGAGCGTGCTGCGCCGTGGTGTGTCCTATCGAGAGTTCCCGGACGACAGCCATCTGAACGGCACCGGGTACGGCCTCCACCCTGGCGACGGGATCCCTTTCACCTTCGAGCTGCTGATGCGTCCGTACGCGTCTCTCGAACTGGGCGACGAGGTCGCAGACGCCGCCGACCGGGCTTGGCGGTTCGACGGGCCCTGGGACTGGACCCCCTTCGACCAAGAACCAGCCGGTGCGGGCCCCCACTGGCCGCTCACCTTGCTCACCCGCGCCGGAACGCCATCCACCGCCGAGGACACGCAGGCAGTGGCCGCAAGCACAGCGAGCGGCTCACACCACGAGACGGTCCAGGACTGGATGACACTCACCAACGCCTCGCCTACGCCTTGACCCGGGGCTGAGCACGGGCTTGGCCGAACGGGCCATCGATCGCGCTCACACACGTGGTGACTGAGCGCTGTAGACGGCCCTCGATCGTTCTGGCTGTTCTGTATGGGCCGTCGGCGCGGGCGGGGGCGGCTCACGCCAGGTCCCGTAGGGGCAATGTCACGGGTGGCGGCTATGTTGCCGCTCGTTGCGTACGCGAGCGGCGAGCGGCGAGCGAGGGAGCGGCAACGGTGGTCGAGGTCAGACGCTCCCAGGAGGTGGGACCTTGAGTAGCGACGCATATCGAGAAGAATCGGGCCGCGATGTGAGCACGTGGACACTCGACCAGCTGCAGACGTTCATCCAAGACGCCCGCGGCCGGCAGCTTGAGACGGCACGCGTCGCAGCGCAGGGCCAGGCCTACGACTCCACCCATCCCCGGGAAGCCCGTCGCCAGTGGGCGAAGCTGTCGCTGCTCGCGAACCGGCGCATGCTCGACGACGCCGAGGGACCCTCTGCGCGGGTGGCCCAGCAGGACTTCATGCTCCGGATGAGGGTGATCGACCGGCTGGGCCCTGACGGGACCGACCCCGACTGGAGCCCCGAGGCGCTGGCGTCCGACACGCTCGACTCTCTGACTCTGACGCCAACCCAGGCCGCCGGTCTCGCCGAGGGCTGGCGCGACCTTCCCATCGAGCAGATCCGCGAGCTGCGGTGGCACAAGAACCTGACGGCCCACCTGGAAAGCCTGGTCGGCTACCTGGCACCTGGCCCGGTCCGCGAGCAACTCACCGCCTGGAACGCGACCCGAACGCTCCTGCCTTGACCAGCCCCCAACGATCACCTGATGCGGTGCCAGCCGGGGCCGGTCGGCCCGTCGGAGGCGCCGTCTCATCCGAGGGAAAATGCACGGCCGGCTCATGGGCCAGGGTGCCAGAAGCCCTGCCGTGTGCCGTGAGGTCCAGTGCCTCCAACTTCATGGTGTAGCTGACCGTCTCGCGTGCCTCGGCCGCGGTGAGCAACGGCAAGCAGGGATCGTCCGGATAGTCACCCGTCGCGGGCTCGAAGTCGTCCATGCACGGCACAACCTCCGGCGCGGCGCCTGCGATACGCAGCGTTCAGGCCGACTTCTGGCGCCGTCTCCTCCAGCGCGGCCACGAGGTCGACGACTGCCCGGCCTTCGCAGCGATCCCCTCGACCAAGCGCCGGTACACGGCCCATACCTCCAGGAGGGCCATGGCACCCGGCCAGCCTCCTCTGCCGAGGCGGAACTCCGGCAGGAAGGCGACCGGGTGATCATGCGCGGCCTCCTCAGCCTCACGGAGGACGGCGCGGCCTGCCTCCAGATGAGCCACTGGCCCCTGCTGTTCGACTTGGCATCACCGATCCCCAGCAGCGTGGACGAGTCCTGGGTGGAGATCAGCGTCGGATCGGAGAACGTCGCCCTTCACCCCTACCAAACCTGACCGGACCACCATCAGGTACTCGGGCGCCTTGACTGCCAATTGGAGCGTCAGTCCCTTCGTGCCGTACGGCGTTCCGGGCGCGCCTGGACCCTTCCCGTGGGGAGACGGGAAGGGGCGGCGCGGCCCCGCCTGCCAGGCGGCAGGCGGGACCAGCGGCGCGATCCCTCTCCGGGGGTGGTCTGCGGGGACCGCGTGCGCACACACTGCCACCGGCAGCATGCGGCGCGACAGGGTCGTGCACGAAAAGGTCTTCGGCATATGACGGGCCCGCCTGTGCGCTGCCCGTGCGGGGGTCGGCGACGGGCGGGCTACGCGCTCGCCGTGACGTTCACGATCTCGATGACGGTGTCGGTGGCGCCATCGGCCCCGAGCTGAGTCTGGCGGTGCTCGGCGCTCATGGGGCCGTAGCTGACGGCGGACGTCCACCGCCTGCCGTCCCGTGTCCACTGGCTCAATAGGTCTCCATGACCGTCCTCCGCTCGAGACGGGAGTGCCCGGCGGCAGCATCGGCTTCGGGGTGATGGGCGGCCGCCGGGCCCGCAAAGGGTCGCATCCCACACTGACAGCGGGCCGGTGACGTCGGAGGACCCCTCGCTGAGCTTGCCCTGCGGTGGACGGAGCCCGGCTCACGCATGCGTGCGCCGGGCAGCTCAGGCTGTCCGGCGCACACGTTTCTCAGGGAAGTCGGCCGGCCTTGCTGCCCACTGTGGACGAGCGGACAGCAAGGGGGCCGGGTGTCGGGTTAGCGGCGGTGGTGGTGGCGGTTGCCCCAGGACTCGGTGTCGACGGTGCGGCCGCGGTGGTCCTTGAGGGTGGCCTTGTCGCGGTTGTTGTCCCACACGTAGTCGCGGCGGTCCTGGTAGAGGTCGGTTCGGGTGTCGCGGCCCTCGCCGGTGTGGACGCGGACGGTGGCGCGGCCGGCGAGGCGGTAGTCGTCGAAGCGGTAGCGGTTGCCGTCGCTGTCGCGCAGGGTCCAGCCGTCCAGGTTCACGGCGTGGCGGGAGTTGTTGGTGATCTCGACCCACTCGGCGTTCAGCGACCGGTTGCTGCGGGTTTCGCGCCCGGGGCTGTCGGCCTGGACGCGGCTGATCTCGACCCGCGGCTGACGGTGACGGTCGTCGTCATGGGCGGAGGCCGGCAGAGCGGCGATGGAGACCATGGCGCCGGCCGCGAGAGCGGTGGCGGCGATACGGCGGGCGGTCGAAGAAGCAGACATGTGTGATGTCTCCTCGAGAACGGTGCCTCATCAGCTGCGACGAGCTGGTGAGAACGGTGCGGGTCCCGGTCCGGTGCGGGCCGAGGACTCAGACTCTGCGGCCTCGCCGGACACATCGGAACGCCAACCGGGACCAGTTACCGAATGTGGACATTTCCGTAACTGTCGCCTGTATCGATCAAGCATTCCCCACGGGCGTGGTCCTGACATTCACTGCCCGCTACACCCACCCGTTGAAAGATCAACGGCAAGCCCTTGCGGGCTCCGAGGCACTGCCGGTCCGCGCCACCCGGCGCGCTAGCCCGATCAGGTGGCGGGCCTGCGTAACTGCCCTTCTGCACGTTTCTTCGCACAACCGACACGCCCTCGTACGCGAAGGCGACCCGGCAGCGCTGCGCCGACGCCGATGGATGGGCTACGACGCCAGGGTTTCGGGAGAGGAAGGGTGACGGCGCCGTTTCGCCGTCGTGGCGCTGCCCGAGGGCCAAGTCGTACGACGGAACGTTCGGCGACACCGTCCTGACCCGCACGAACAACGCGGATGCCCGAGTCGCTACCGCCCGCTGCGGTACGAGGCCGGCAGGGCGACGGACACGCCGCCCTGCCGGCTTCCCCGAAGTCGCAGTGATCGGCGGGCTGGTGGGCGCCGACGCGACGTCACTCACCGTTCAATGCAAGGAGTCCGCGGACGCGTCGCACGGCCGTTGGACGATCGCGGACCTGGCGGACGCAGTGGCGACGAAACCGCTGCCGGGCGCTGGATTCCTGACCAGGCGAGCGGCTTCCGTCTCGGCACCGAGTCGATCCTGCGGCTCCGCAACGGACGGTCCAGGGCCGAGCCCTCGACCGGGCGATCCCCGCAGCGTCAGCACGGGCAGCATGTCGTCCCACGCCACGTTCGCGCTCGTCTGTCGGGCCGTCCATTGGTGGTCGACGGGCAGAACCCCGGCTACAACGAATCGGGCTCGGCCCTTTGCCGAAGACGCCCGGGATGCCCTCGGCGCCCTCTGGCTCTGCAACGCCTCCGTTCGTCCGTGACGGCCACCATCTCAGGCAGGGTCGAAGCCGCACGTCGCTCTTTGACCGAGAGGCATACGAGCGACGCAACGCATTCGAACGATGCTGCAGCAGGGCTCGCGGGCGTCTTCATCTGGTCTGCACGCTGACTCGAAGCCGCCTTCGGCGCAGAATGATCGCGTGCTTCCTCCTCGCCTGCTGTGGTGTGATCCTCGGCCCATCCCCCGGTTCGATCGTCAGGAACGGGTGACGCTGATCGTCCGTGACCCCGGTTTCTACGAGCCGACCGACGAGGACGACTGCAGCCTGTTCTCGTACTTCTGCCAGTCGCATGACCGCTTCTACCAGCGCGAGGCTTGCGAGGAGGGGCCGCATCTCGTGGCTCTGCACTGTGAAGAGCACGGGCCCGAGAGCGTGTGGCCACAGCCACTCACGCTCATGTTCCCTGAAGGTTTTGAGCCTCCGCTCAGCGAGGTGCAACTCAGCTGGCTGCAAGCAGAGTGGGATGCTGCCTGAGCATGATCCGAAAGAGACTGGGAAGCTCGGGGCCGCAGTATGTGAGGACCACCTTTCGCTCCTCTGCTCACGACGGAGGTGTCGTAACGCGCAGGGCTGCCCGCCACCTTGTAGGTGAGCTTCTCGCCGTCCTCGCCCCCGTTGGGGCGGGACTGCGGACGGTCGCTTCCGCTTGAGGGCATGGCTGGCACGCGACGTCGTGTGCCAGGGTGGCCGGTATGGATTGGCAGCCTGAGAGTGCGGAACTCTGGGCGTTCCTGGAGTCCCTGAACCGCGGCGACATCCTGTCCGGCACCGTCGCGGCGATCGAACGATTCGGGGTTTTCGTTGCCCTGGACGATGGGCCTTGCCATCCCACCCTGCCCGGTGTCGGTTTCATCGTCGTCCCCGAACTGTCCTGGCGGCACATCGATGCTCCCACCGATGTTGTCCAGGTAGGGCAGCGTGTCTCGTGTGAGTTCCTGCAGTTCGACACCTTCAATGCGGAGGCCAGACTGTCTTTGAAGGCACTGGAGCCCGACCCCCTCCAGGCTTTCGCCGACCGCACAGTGGTAGGCCAGGAACTCCGCGGGACGGTGGAGAAGGTGCTTCCCATCGGTATCTTCGTCGACCTCGGGGACGGGGTCGTCGGGCTGGTCCCCTTCAGAGAGGTCCACGGCCGGCCTGCGGCGAGTCCGGTAGAGGACTTCGAGGTTGGGGAGGAGATCGCTGTCGTCGTCGCAGAAATCGAGCGTCCAACCCGACGGGTGTTCCTCGCCAGGCCAGAAAGCGCCCACCACGCAGCTGTGGCGCTGCCCACGTGACGGCTCCCGCGCCGCTGTAGAGGCCTCACCCCCACAACGGCCCGCCCTCGCCGACGGCATCGGTCACCCTCCGCCCGCACCGCCGCTCTGAAGCGGCAACTTGCCCTCGTCGACGCCCTGTAGACCGGTCCGGTCCGGCCCGCGAGACTGGAGCGCGTGCGTCCGTCCGCGCCGGGCGGAACACGCCCCGGCGGTTCATCGACGACACCCCAGGAAGACCATATGCGTACGAAGGTCACTGCCGCGCTCGGCACCATGAGCCTCACCGCCGGTCTGCTCCTCGCCGTGCCGGCGACTTCGGCCGCCGCTGCCGAAGCGGCTCCCTACACGTTCGACGCCAGCTTCGGCCAGACCTACACAAGGGGCACGGTCACTTGGTACAACCGGTCGGTGGCCATCGAGGGGGAGCAGAAGTCCGTCAGCCCGACCTCCTGTCGCAGGACCCTCGTGGACACCTTCACTGCCAGAGGGGCCTGGTTGTCGAGCCGAAGCAGCAGCCCAGTGTGTGGCCAGTCGGCCAAGATCTCGTTCTCCGTTCCCGCTGACGTGGCGGGAGGCGCCGGGAGGGTCACCGTCTATCTCATCCATGAGGAGACCCGCGAGGTTCTCAGCTACGACAGCGTCACCAAGTGATCCGGCCTTGCGGCCCGCCGTGGCGAGGCTGTGCAGGGATCGGAGGCGATTCGGTATCGGTACAGGTCACGGGAGACTTGCGTACCGGGCCCGCGATTCCCGTCGCCCGGTCTTGCCCGCGCGTTCGGTGCTGCCGCACCGTCACTTCATGGCGGAAGGATCGTGCGAGGACGCGCAAGGGCTGCGCCGGAGCTTCTCATGTGGCGGCCGAGGGCGGCCGTAGCCGACGATCTGCCTGCCGTAGGCGCTGGGCGACGACGAGACTCGCAGGGTGATCGAGGCCGCGCACGAGCAGGGTGCCGGAGTGATCGAGTACGAGGTACGGCGGTCGGCGATGCCCGTTGCCTCGTTCGACCTCGCCAGGCAGGCATCGAGGAGGGGTGCCGGCAGGCTCCCGGGGCAGTCCGAGTGGTCCGGCCCGGCGGAAAATCTGGAATTCAGGGTGTTTGGCGATTCGCCTCCGATTGTGCGGTTACCCGCACGGCATGACACGGATATGGCAGCACAAGCAGGATGCGCAGGACCAGCAGGATGGTCGGCATCGTGACGCCGGCCGTGAGGCAGATGACGTGCCTGGCGGCGCGGGACCAGATCCGGAGGTTGAGCGCAGGGCTCCGGACCGGCCCACCGACATGCCGAAAAAGTCGTGGTGGGGGGTGCTGAAGCGGACGGTGGCGGAGTTCAAGGACGACGAGCTCACCGACCGGGCTGCGGCGCTGACCTACTACGGGATCCTGGCCTTGTTCCCCGCCCTGCTGGTGCTGGTCTCGGTGCTGGGCATCATGGGGAAGGCAGCGACGCAGAGCGTCCTGGACAACATCACGAAGCTCACGCCGGGCTCGGCCCGCGACATCATCACCGACGCGGTGACCCAGCTGCAGGCCAGCAGCGGCACCGGATCCGTCCTGGCGATCGTCGGTCTGCTGTTGGCGCTGTGGTCGGCGTCCGGCTATGTGGCTGCGTTCATCCGCACCTCCAACGCCGTCTATGACATCCCCGAGGGGCGTTCGGTGTGGAAGGTCACGCCGCTGCGGCTGGTTCTGACGCTGGTGCTGATGATCCTTGCGTGCGTCAGCGCGCTGATCGTGGTGTTCACCGGGGCTCTGGCCAAGCAGGTGGGCACAGCCCTGGGGGTGGGGGATACCGCGTTGACGGTGTGGTCGATCGCCAAGTGGCCGGTCCTGGTCCTTCTGGTCACGATCATGATCGCGATCCTGTACTGGGCATCGCCGAACGCAAGGGTCCGCGGGTTCAAGTGGATCACCCCTGGTAGCTTCCTGGCTCTGCTGATCTGGATGATCGCTTCCGCGGGCTTCGCGTTGTACGTGGCGAACTTCGGCTCCTACAACAAGACCTACGGCACCCTGGCCGGGGTGATCATCTTCCTGGTGTGGCTGTGGATCACGAACCTGGCGATCCTGCTGGGCCTGGAATTCGATGCCGAGCTAGCGCGCGAACGCGCGATCATCGGCGGCCACCCCGCCGAGGAGGAGCCCTACGTCGAGCCCCGGGACACCCGTACGTGGAGTGACGCCGACCGCAGAGAGATGGGCGGGGGCGGGTGAACCGGCGTCCACTCGGGTGTGAGCTGTGCGCTCGGACGTCGGCAGCGGAGGACGGAACGGGGGACTGAGCTGGGGATGCCCTGTCCCAGCGACGTGGCGGCGGGCGCGGCGATCGGCCTGGCCAGCGCCTGGCCCCTCCATCGCGCGCGCCCCGCCTGCTGCTCCACGCGGCGCTGCAGCTCGCCTTGGCTCGCTGTGGAGAGGGCTCCTTGTTCGGGCGAGTGGGTTGGCGGGGCCCGGGTACCCGCCGGGAAGCGAGGCTACCAAGCCGAAAGATCCCCGGATGGCCGAACAGAAAGGGGCAGGTCACGATGAAGATCAGGTCAGTGGATCACCCGGCGCGCCAGGACGCCGAGGAATCGGTGGGCGAGCTGGTCAAGCAGGCATCGGAGCAGATCTCACGGCTGATGCGGCAGGAGCTGCGTCTGGCCCAGGCGGAGATGCAGCAGAAGGGCAAACGGTTCGGGCTCGGCGGCGGCCTCTTCGGCGGAGCCGGCGTGATCGGCATCATCGCCCTGCAGGCACTCGCCGCCACCGCGATCGTTGCCCTGGACCTCGTCTGGCCACTGTGGGTCTCGGCGTTGACCGTCACGGCCGTCCTGGCGGCTGTAGCCGGTGTGCTTGCTGCCATGGGTAAGAAGCAGGTCAGGAAGGCCGGCCCGCCCGTCCCGGAGCAAGCCATCGAAAGTGTCAAGAGCGACGTGACCGAGATCAAGGAGAGGGCCCACCCATGACCGACCAGTCCCGCCACAACGACACCGCCCCCACCCCTGAGGAACTGCGCGAGCAGGTGGAAGGCACCCGCGAGGAACTCGGCCAGACAATCGAATCGCTGGCCGCCAGGACCGACATCAAAGCCCAGGCACAGCAGAAGGCGGCGAAGGCCAAGTCCCAGATCCAGGACAAGGCCGCCCATGCCCTCCAAGCAGCGCAGGACAAGACTCCCGAGCCGGTACGTGACAAAGCCACCCACGCCAAGCAGCAGCTGACCGAGACCGCCCACAACCTGGGCGACATGATCCAGAGCCGGACTTCCGAGCCGACGCGCGAGAAGGTCCATCTCGCAGCAGAGTCCGTGCGCAGCAGTCGCGGAGTGCTGATCGCCGCGGGCGTGGCCACCCTCGCCGTCGTCTTCCTCGTCCGCCGCACCAGGAGGCGCTGATGAATGCATCCAAAGTCGCCTACAAACCCGTCGGCCTGGCGCTCGGCGCCGCCAGCGGCGCCCTGGCCGGCATGGTCTTCAAACAGGTGTGGAAAGTCATCGGCCACGACCAGGACGCCCCCGACGCCACCGACAAAGACCGCAGCTGGAAGGAAGTCCTGATCGCTGCCACTCTGCAGGGTGCCATCTTCGCGGGGGTCAAAGCTGCGGTCGACCGCGGCGGCGCTGCGACCGTGCACCGCCTGACCGGAACCTGGCCTGGCTCATCTCGGTAATCGCAGTTCGGGATTCAGGCAGCGGACCCCCCGGGCCCGTCACACGCTGAGGGAGACTGTTCCGCAGCCGGCCTGCCTTCCAGCCGGCCTGCCTTCCGCCGAAGCAGACCATGCGTTTCGGACCGCGCCCGCCGAGGCCCCGCAGGCCCTTGACCTTCGTCAGCTCCCCGGTCATCCAGTACGCCGGCTACGGGGAGGCGGCGCGGAAGAGGGCCAGCAGGGCTTGGGCCGGCGGGGTGTCCGTATCGAAGAATTGCGTGGCCAACTCCGGTGATACGGCCGTGCCGTGCATGCGGACCTCGTGGCACTTGAAGCAGAACGCCGCCTCGAACAGCGCCAGGTCGAGGGATTGCTCGTACGCCCGGATACTCCAGCCCGGCGAGAAGCCGCAGCGGTGTTGTCCGCTGCCAGGCAGGGACTCGATCAAGGCCAAGGCGTCGGCGGCCTCGTTCCCCGCCCAGTGGGCGATCACGTCGCCGGGGTATGGGGTGCCCTGCTTGGTCGGTAGGGCGGTGATCCTCACGACCTCGATCAGCGCGGTGGCGGCAACGGCTTCGGCGGGGAGCTGCATGTGCGCAGTCTGCCTGCCAGGTCGTCACCGAAGTGCGCTCACCCTCGCATCACTCCTGCTGGGGGCGCGCCCCGGTCGGTTCCTTCCGGGCCTTCTGTGTCGCACGGAGCCCGGCCCGTGCCGCCGTCTCCCGCAGCAGCAGTAGGGCTGCCGCCGGCGCCGCGGGGCCGGAGCTCCGCGTGGCCAAGGACGCGCCCGCGCGGCGTACCGCGTCGAGGCGGAGGCGCTGGACGCCGACGAGGGCCCGGACGAAGGGCCGGTACGAAGGGTCCACCACGCCCGCGAGGGGAGCAGTTGCCGCGAGGTCGGTGGCGGCCCGGTCCATCTGCTCCTCGACGAGCCGGCCCAGCGCCGCACTGGGCCGGGTGAGGTCGGCGCCGTGGCGTGCCACCGCGTCGGCAGGGACGCCCGGCCGGCCCACACGCACGTCCTCGGAGAGGTCTTCCAGGAAATCGATGCGCTGCATGGCACGGATGAGCCGGTGGCAGCCGTCCGTGAACGCCGCCCGCGCCGACGGGTCCGCGGGCGCGAGGAGACAGGCCGTGAGCATCAGCGCGGGCAGGGAGTACTCCCGTACGTACTGCTCCAGTTCCTCGTCGTCCGCGATGGCCCGCCACGCGACCTCGCGCTCGGAGCCCCGCAGGAACTCGTCCACGTAGGCGCGCACGTTCGGGTGGCGTTCGGCGGTGCGTACCAGGCAACGCAGCACGGCCAGTTCGGAGTCACCTTCGGCGAAGGCCTTCCGTACGAGCCCGCCCCACTCCTCGAGCGCGGCCGCCCGTTCGGCCGGCGCTCCGCTGTCGATCCGGTCGTCGGTGTCGTGCATGAACGCGACGGCGGCCACGACGTGCGGCAGCAGGGCGGCGGGGAGCAGCAGTCGCGCGGCCGCGTACTCGGCCGTCGCGAACTTCCGCACCGCCCGGCGCTGCTCCGTGTAGTCCCGCCGTAGCCCCGGCTCCCTGACCCCGGCCCGGTCGAGGGACTGCTTCCACATGCCGATCTCCTGTCGTCGTCAGCTGCGAGCCTACGGGCGCCCGGGCCACGGACCCGGATGAGCCCCTACATCCCGAAGTTGACGTGACGCAGGGGCAGAAGGGTCCGTAGGCCGAGAACATCGTTCGCAGCGGACCTACGGGGTAGGTGCGTGCAACCGCGCGAGGGTCACTGTGTATGGTGGTGTCACCGACGCGGGGTGGAGCAGCTCGGTAGCTCGCTGGGCTCATAACCCAGAGGTCGCAGGTTCAAATCCTGTCCCCGCTACGAAAGACGAGGGGCCCGGCTCAGCCGGGCCCCTCGTCTCGTTTCCCGCCACGGCTGCCGAGCCAGGAGCTGTCCGGCCGGTCCTGCCTGTGCCGACGGCTTCGGTTGCTCCGACGGTTGGGAAGGGTGGATCAGTAGGCGGAGTCGACGTTGTCGATGGAGCCGTACTTGTCGGCCGCGTAGTTGGCGGCCGCCGTGATGTTGGCGACCGGGTCGGTCAGGTCGTGCGGGGTGCCGTCGACGTGGTAGGCGTCGAAGGTCGGCTGGATGACCTGGAGCAGGCCCTTCGACGGCGTGCCGTTCTGCGCGTTCACGTCCCAGTTGTTCTGGGCGTTCGGGTTGCCGGAGGACTCACGCATGATGTTGCGGTGCAGGCCCTCGTAGCTGCCCGGGATCTGCTCGGCCTTCATGATGTCCAGAGCTTCCTTGATCCAGCCGTCGAGGTTGTCGGCGTACTGCTTCTTCGCCTTCTTGGCCTTCTTCGCCGCCGGAGCGTCCGCCGCAGCCACCTGGGACGCCGAGACATTCGCCGGTACCGGGGCTGCCTGAGCGGGCGACGGGGCCAGCGTGAGCGCCGCAGCCGCGGCACCAGCGGTGGCTATGCCTGCGACGGACAGCTTGCGGAATCGGGCGATGCGGCTGGTGGTGTTCTGCGTGGGGGCGGTCATACGCGAGTAACTCTCCATCTGGGGACGAGGTGGGGATGCCGACCGCATGCGGTGCGGCGGGAGCGGAGCGGCACTCCGCAAGGGGCGGGCGGTCGAGCGAACCTGCACTGCTGTCCGTCCCGCACCGGGATCCCCGGAACGACAGCCATGGTTAGGGGCGCTCGGCGACGAGTGCAAGGATGTGACGTACTACCCCACCGGGCAGCAAATGTCTGGAATGGCCTCCCGCGCTGCACCTGGGCGCGGGATCGCGGGTCCTCCGTGTACTACCTCCCTTAGGACGTGACGTGGCTCTCGTGCGGGGCATCACAACCCACGGCCCCTGTCCGGGCGGCCTCGTGACTGCCCGGTCGAGGCGAATCACGCTCCGTAGGTAGCCGGAGTCGGCGTCACTCAGGGCAGTTCCGGCGGGGCCGGCGCTTCGACCTTCTGGCAGCCCCCGACCGGCCCAGCGGCCTTTCGGCAGGCCCCCCACGCCCGCATCCGCTGCGGACCACGACGAGTCGACGCCGACCCGTGGTGCTGCACTGTCCGCGTACAGCGGGGGACGTGTGCGCGGTAGGGCCGGGCCCGACCTGCCACATAGGACGCAGCGGATAGAGCGGCACTGTCGACGCCGGGTGGAGAGTCCTGGCCCTGTGGGTGTGGACTCTCCACGGAATTCCCCATCAGCAGCGTCAGGTTCCCTAGCCAAACGGTCGAGCACGGCGATGGGTGTCGTCCGTGGTCCCGCCCGGGTAATCCTGAGACGGCCTGCGGCAACCTCCGTATCTTGGCGCCATGACGGACGAGGCAGAGCCGAGGCTTGATCTGAACCGCTGGGGCGACACGTCGGACCCGGCCCCGAAGCGGCGGGGGCCCCGCCAGGACCCGTGCTCGTGCTTCGACCAGTCCAGGCCGCATCCGCGAGCCCGAGTCGGATTTCACGCCGAGCGGCAGGACATCTCAGCTCGGGGCTGGCGTCACCTGCTGGAGCTGATCGACGAGGCCGCCGCCGACGGGCGCGAAGAGTTCCGTCCCCTGACCGAGCTCAGCCCGGAAGAGCGGCGGCAGATCATCACCCTGCCACCGAGCATTGCCAGGCTGACGGCGGTCAGGCATCTCATGCTCTACGGCAGCAATCTGGTCCGGATCCCGCCCGAGATCGGTGCCATGACCAGTCTGGAGGAGTTCACCCCTTACACCTCCTACCGGCTGCACTGGTTCCCCTACGAGATCACCCGATGCCGGAAGCTGACCCGCAGCACGATGAGTACGCGCGCGTTGTTCGGCAACTGCAAGATGCGGCCGCCGTTCCCGCGGCTACAGCCTTCCTCGGACTCCGTCGCGGACCTCGATCCGGGAAACCTGGTTCCCGGGCGCTGGGGCGCCACCGCCATCCACAGCTGCAGTGTCTGTGACCGACCGATGGCACGGAGCGGCCTCCAGCAGGTGTGGATCTCGCTGCGCGTGGCCACTGACGTATTGCCCCTGCTGGTCAGCGCCTGCTCCTCGGCGTGTGTCGCCGCCCTGCCCGGCGGTGCTCGCGACTACATCCCCACACCCCACAAGGGCGGCCGAGTCGACCAGCCGGCGTCCGACTGGGACTGACCAGCCGAACACCTCCTCGCCTGCCGCCTGCCGCCTGCCGCCTGCCGCCTGCCGCCTGCCGCCTGCCGCCCGTCGGCCACGACCAGCGTCAGACCCGGGCGGGGGTGTGGTGCTGGGCCTCAGCGTGGCCCTGGCCGAAGCGCACGTTCTTGTCGCCAGCGCCATCGCCCCTCGGCCAGCGCCCCACCGAGGCCCAGCACCACACCCCCGCCCTTCCGTCGTGACTCCCTTGGTCGGACCGAGGGGGCGGAGGGCGTGACAGGGGCGTGGGCGCCCGGGGGAGCGGTGCGGGTGCGTTGGGGCGGGGGTGGGTGTCTTCCTGAGGGGGCTGGGGCCGGTGGTGTCCCCCGGGGGCGTGCCCGGTCCGCTGCGCTCCCCGGGCCGCGCGCTGCGCGCGCTCACGCCTGTGGGGGCTGACGCGGTCGTATCCGGTCGCGGCCCTCCGCTGCGCTCCGGGCCGCTCTCGTCGGTCGTCCGGACCGGGCCTTCGCTTCGCGAAGGCCCTCGGCGCTGCGCGCCGCCGGACTTCTTGGCCGGGCGCTCCGCACCCTCCTGTTGGCCGTCCGGTCCGGTGCCGTCGCTCCGCGACGTCCCCTCGTCGCTCCGCGACGCCGGACGGCGGTCCCCCTGACGCTGCGCGTCCGGGGGCGGGGGGACACCACCGGCCCCAGCCCCCTCAGGGGCCACGGCTCAAAGGATCAATGCCGTCTGATGAACCTGCTCTGATGAACCTGCGAGTCCTCGACTCCCTGTCCGCGAGGGCAGGGTTACGTCACCTCTGCCGGCCGTCTTCGGAACGTCAGCCACTACGAGACCGTGGTGATCTCCGCCGGTGGCCTTCCCCGCAGGTCGTCCAGGCGATTAAGGGTCTTGGTCGACGTGTTCGCGGACCGCTGCCGCGCCTACGGACTCACCCCGTGAGGAGAGCCAACTGTCTGGCCTGGCGCAGCGACTGACAGGTCGTCGGTCGCTGGACCCTCGTGTGGGGAAGACCGCAGGTCAGGGCGGTTGATCGGGGGATTCAGCGACTGAAGCGACTGAAGGTTCCTATCTGTGACGCACAGGCGCACGCAGGATGGTTTCGCATATTCCCACTCTGGGTCGCTTCGGTCGCTGCGTCGCCGAAGTGCCGCCACTGAGCTGGGCTTTTATTCCTTGAGGGCGGAGCTACCGAGCGCTTCACCGGTCGCTGGCCCGGCCGGAGCGTGGGCCGTTCACGTGCCGGCAGCTACCGAAGCGACGCACGCTCGCGACCTGGCGAACGGTCCACCATGCGGACGTGGCACCTGATCAGGCCAGCCGTCCGAAGATTCTGACGGACCGGACGGTTTTTTTTCGTAGGGATCTACGCTGGGTGATCGAGTTTCGCTAGTGTGTACGCATCGGTACGGTCGCTTCGGTCGCTGATGGGGGATACACATGGCCGATGGGCTGCAATTCTGGCGCGCCGATTCCCGAGAGCCCGGGTGTGGTCCATTGGTCCTGCTCCGGGCACGACCGCATCCCCCGTTCGTGCCGCAGCATCAAGCGCTGTGCTTCAGGGGGTATGTGTGAGCATCGAACCCGGCGACGGGCTCTTCGACGCTCGTGCCGTGGCCGCCCAGATCGTGGCGTACGCCGACACTGTGCCCAAGCAATTCACGCCCTCCGTCCCGGGTACGCCTCCCGTCCCGGGCGCGCCGTCCCTCCCGAACGCGCCCTCCCTCCCGGGCATGCGGCCCGCGCCGGGCGAAGTGCTGCAGCAGGTCCCCGCCCCGGGCTCCGAGTACGCGACGGCGACCGGTCTGCTGCCCGACACGCTCAGCGATCGCGGCAACGCCAAACTGTTCGTCAAGCTCTATGCCAACGACTACAGGCACGTACCGGGCCTCGGCTGGTACCGGTGGGACTGCACCCGCTGGCAGGTCGACCAGGACGACACGGTGATGTGGGCGGCCGGCGACCTCGCCGAGAGCATCGCCACCACCGACCCGCGGGGCGTCTACACCGCCCAGGCCCTCCACCAGCACCGCCGCCGGGCATTGAGCACTTCCGGCATGAACTCCATGCTGGTGCAGGCCAGATCGGCCCCCGGCATGGTCCTCAACGCGGCGCTGCTGGACGCCGATCCGTACGCCCTGTGCACCCCGGGCGGCATCGTCGATCTGCGGACCGGCGGGATCCGGCCGGGCTCGCCCGAGCGGGACTTCCACTCCCGCTCCACCACCGTCAGCCCCCGGCAGATGCCGACGCCCCGCTGGCTGCGCTTCCTCACCGACACGTTCGGCGAGTGCGCCGAAGGCGCGGAGATGATCGACTTCCTGCATGTGCTGCTGGGCTACTCGATCACCGGAGACGTCGGTGGTCAGGTCATGCCCTTCCTGTTCGGTTCCGGCAAGAACGGCAAGTCCGTCCTGCTCGACGTCCTGCTCAAGCTCCTCGGCGACTACGCCGACGCCGCCCCGCCCGGGTTCCTGATGGCCCGGCCTTACGAAGGGCATCCCACGGACCTCGCCGAGCTGCACGGCCGCCGTGTCATCGTCTGTTCCGAGGTGAAGCCGGGTGACCGCTTCGACGAGGCCCGGGTCAAACTGCTGACCGGAGGGGACCGGATCAAGGCGAGACGGATGCGCCAGGACTTCTTCAGCTTCGAACCGACGCACAAGCTGTGGCTGCTGGGCAATCACCGGCCCGAGGTCGGCACGGGCGGCTTCGCCTTCTGGCGCCGGATGCGCATGATCCCCTTCGCGCGGGTCGTCCCCGACGACCGCAAGATCGACAACCTGGCCGACCTCCTCGTCACCGAGGAGGGACCGGGAATCCTGAACTGGCTCATCGACGGCTCCCGCCGCTACCTCGCGGGCGGCAAGGACCTCACCGGGCCCGAGCGCGTCCGGGTGGCGACCACCGCCTATGCGGAGACCGAGGACCACACCGGACGCTTCCTCGCCGAGTCCTGTCGGCTCGAGCCGGACTTGAGGGCCGAACAGACCCAGCTCTACCAGGAGTACAAGGTGTGGTGCCAGAATGAGGGCGCCTCTCCGCTGTCGTCCCGGTCGTTCGCCGCGCGGGTCCGGGAAGCGGTGGGCCTGGCGTCCCCGAAGGGGATGATCCTGTCCAACCAGCGGAAGTACTACCCGGGCATCGGGCTGCTCGTCCAAGAGGAGGACGCATGAGTGCCCTCATCGCAGAGGACGAGATCAGTTACGAGGTCGCCCTCGTGTGGCTCGAGAGCGTCGACGAACTCGACTACGTACGGCAGAGCCTGGACCGGCTGCCGACCCGCCGGGGCAAGCCCGCCTACCACCGCGACGGCCGGATGATCGGCTACGCCCAACTGGGGCCCGGGGCCAGGCCGTCACACTCCTCGGGGACCTTCCGTCGCCGGGTCTTCTGGCTGCTGCCCCACGACCGCGACACCGACCCCGACGGGCTGTACGCGACGGGCGTGCCGGCCGAGGCCATCGATCCGCGCACCCTCGCCCCGGGCGTCAAGGGGACCAAGACCGAGCGGTCCAAGGGGGGATTTGCGGCAGGGTGACGTGCGCGGGCGGATCTGTGTCAGGGCCGCGTGGCGGTCTTCGTCCGGGTGGCGGCCCCTTCCTCTCCTTTCTGTCTACGGCCACGGCCGCTTCCCGAGGCCCGCTTCCCCGTCGGAGACGCGGGTCCTCTTCATTGCCCCTGGACTTCATTGCCCCTGGACGCTTGAGCGGATGGTCAAGTACTTGCAAAGAACCGTCTGCCCGGTATATTTTCGTGCTGCGTAGATGAGCGAGCTGGACGGTGCCACGACCTAGAGCGTGGGCCCTCCGAGGGGGGAATCGCCATGCAGTCGCAGGCGCATGTCCAGATACGGGCTCAGGTGGTGGTCGTCGGGGGCGGCCCGGTGGGGATGTTCCTCGCCTGCGAGCTGGCGGAGTACGGCGTACGCACCCTGGTCGTCGAAACCGGGACCGCCGTGTCCGAGCGGCCCAAGGCGACCACCCTGCACGCCCGGGCGGTGCAGTGTCTGGCCCGTCGCGGTCATCTCGACGGGCTCGTGCGGGTCGACGGCTCCGGGGCGGGCGCGGCCGTCACGCACAGCTCCTTCCACTTCGCGGGCATCCCCGGTCTCGTCGTGTCGGCCCCCGCCGGCGAGCCCAACCCCCTCCTCAAGTGTCCGCAGGAGCAGCTGGAACGGCGCTTCGAGCAGCGGGCCCGGGCCGTCGGCGCGCGGATCCTGCGCGGGCACCGGGTGACCGAGGTGCGGAGGGAACCCGGCGGCGTGCGTGTCACCGTGGAGGGGCCGGCAGGGCGGGTCGTGGAATGCGCGGCCGACTACGTCGTAGGGGCGGACGGTGCGCGGAGCACGGTCCGCGAGCAGGCCGGCATCGGCTCCCGTACGTATCCGGCGACCGTGTCCGCCATGGCGGGCGACGTCCGGCTGGCCGAGGCCGGCGCCCTGCGGCCGGGGTGGCACCGGACACCGCGCGGCTGGATCGTCGTCAAGGACGTTCCCGACGGCACGGTGCGTCTGCGGACCCTCAACTGCGCGGCTGCGCACCGCACGCGGCATCAGCCGCTCACGCTGGAGGAGCTGCGCCGCGAGGTCGGCTGGATCGCCGGCCGGGACATCGCGATGACCTCGCCCCGGTGGCTGGGGCGGTTCAGTGACTTCTCCCGGCTCGCGGACTCCTATCGGTCGGGGCGGATCCTGCTGGCCGGAGACGCGGCGCACGTGCACTTCCCGATCGGCGGTCAGGGACTGAGCACTGGGCTGCTGGACGCCGTGGGTCTGGGGTGGAAGCTCGCGTACACGGTGCTCGGCAAGGCGGGGAAGGGGCTCCTCGACACGTACGACCAGGAGCGCAGGCCCGAGGCGCAACGGGTTATCGACCACACACGGGCGCAGCTCGCCCTGATGCGGCCGGATCCGGAACTCGACCCGCTGCGGGCGCTGTTCGTCGAGCTGTTGACCGGGTCAGGTGCCGGGGGAGGGGAGAGCACCTACCTCGGTTCGATGGTCAGTGCGCAGGGAACTGCTCTTCCGGCGCGTACGGCGGACGCCTCGCCCTGGGAGGGAAGATTCCTGCACAACGTGGGCCTGACGACGTCCGAGGGGCGGACCGATGTGATCGGGCTGCTGCGTGCCGGGCGGCCGCTGCTGTTGCGTTTCGGCGAGCAGGGGCGGCAGTACGGCGAGCACAGGGTGGGGCGGCGGTACGGGATGGTGCGCGTGGTGGACGCCGAGCCCACCCCCGAACTGCCCTGCGACGCGCTGCTCGTACGCCCCGACGGCTACATCGCCTGGGCGCCGGACGGCGAAGGCCTGGACCCTGCTCTGTCGGCCTACTTCGGCGACGGCGCCACCACCGCGCCAGGCGGCGGGCACGCGGAGGCCGGGCACGTTCGGCTCGTCGGTTGACCGGGTTGATCCGGTTGACCCGGTTGACCCGGCAGGTCCGGCACGCCGTCCACGCCTAGCACGCCGTCCACGCCCGGCACGCCCTCCATGCCCGGCGGGATCGTCAGCCGGCCGCTGCCTCGTGACCCTCGGCCGTCAGTGCCCGCAGCTCGTCGGAGATCGCCTCGCCGCGGCCCTCGGAGAAGTCCACGGAGGCGAGCACGGAGGAGACCGCCATGCTGGGCAGCATGTGCCGCAGCAGGTGGGAGACCCGGCGCAGCAGGTCCTGGTACTCGCACACGGCCTGGGACATGGCCTGGACGCCGGCGAAGGCGCCCACCAGGGCTTCGGCGGTCTCGGCCGGGACGACGTTCGGGAGCAACTCGCCCTGGGCCTGGGCCTCTTCGAGCAGGACTCGCACGATCTCGGCCCAGCGCGTGAACGGCCCGCTCCGGTCGAGACCGTGGGCCTGCTGGTCGAGCGAGAGCCGGACGCCCGCCCGGACCATCGGGTCGGTCTGCAGGCGGTAGGCGTGCAGCATGACCGTGTCGACGAGCTCCTGGATCTTGCAGGCGCGCGGGGGGATGGGCAGTGACTGGTCCTGCTCGTGCAGGACGCCTTGGGCCAGGTGCTCCTTGGACGGGAAGTGGAAGTACAGCGCTCCCTTGGTCACACCGGCGGCGGTGAGGATCTCGCTGATCGTCGCCGCCTGGTAGCCACGGCCCTCGAAGACCCTGGCAGCAGCCGAGAGGATCGTCTTCCGAGTCTGGATCGCCCGCTCCTGCTTCACCACGTCGGCCTCCTTCAGTCAGTGAGCCCGGAGACCCAACAAAAAAACCGCCCAGTTCGTATCTTACAAGGTGCGGCCGACCGCAGCCCGGGTCCGGTCGGATCGTGAGACCGGCGCAGGGCACTCACCGTGAGAAGGGGGACGACCGATGATTCTAGTGACCGGTGCGACTGGAACCGTGGGGCGGGAGGTCGTGCGGCTGCTTTCCGCACGCCCGGGAGCTCTGCCGGGCGTTCGGGTCATGACGCGCGATCCCGCGCGTCTGGCGGGTGCCTGTCGTACGGCGGAGCCGGTGGCCGCGGACTACCGCGATCCGGCGTCGCTGGCGCGTGCGTCGGCGGGGGTGCACACGGCGTTCCTCGTCACGGCCGATGTCGGTGGTGACGACGACGCCGTGTTCCTCAGCGCGGCGCGCGCGGCAGGTGTGCGGCGGGTCGTGAAGCTCTCCGCGGCGGCCGTCCTCGACCCGGGCGCCGACGACGCCATCACCCGATGGCAACGCGGCGCCGAGGAGCTGCTGCGCGGGTCCGGCATGGAGTGGACGCTGCTCCGGCCACGCTCGTTCATGTCCAACGCCCTGTCCTGGGCGGCCTCCGTCCGCTCCGAGCGCGTCGTACGCACGTTGTACGGGACGTCGTCCAACGCCTGTGTGGACCCCCGGGACATTGCGGAGGTCGCCGTGCGGGCCCTGACCGAGGATGTGCACGTGGGACAGGCGTACACCTTGACCGGGCCGTCGGCGATCAGCGCGGTCGAGCAGACGGAGCAGCTCGGGCGGGCGCTGGGGGTCCCGCTCCGGCTGGAGGAGCTGACTCGGGATCAGGCCCGCGCTGTCTGGGGCCGACGCTATCCGGCCCTGGTCGTCGAGGCGCTTCTGGCGAGTGCGGACCGACAGCGGGCGGGGGCCAAGGCGCAGGTCGACGCAACGGTCGGCACGCTGACGGGGCGCCCTGCGAGGTCCTTCGAGGCGTGGGCCCGGGATCACCGGGAGGCGTTCGGTGCGGTCCCCGCCGGGGAGTCGGGCGCGGGGTCCGGTGATGCTGGCCCCGGTACGGGCTCGGGCGCGGACTCGCGTGATGCGCGCGAGGGCAGGAGCTCGGGTGCGGGTGCGGGTGGCGGCTCGAGCGCGGGTGCGGACTCGGGTGCGCCGGTGGGCTCTCGTGCGGATGCGGGATCGCCCCTGGGCGCCAGCGGCTGACATGGTGGCGGCCTCCTGGGCGGCGAGAAGGGCCGGCCAGGAGGCCGATGCGTGGCGGAGTGGCGGCGTGGCGGAGTGGCGGGGTGGTGGGGTGGTGGGAGATGGGCGTACGGAGCCGCCCTGGTGGTCACATGGTGCGCGGGGCTGCCGCGGTGACGGTGGCGCGGAAGACGAGTTCACCCTCTTGCTGCGCGGTCACCAGGACGGACTCCTCGCGGTCCGTGCCGCTCCCGGGAAGGCGGCGGGCCTCGATCATGCAGGAGGCGTCCAGTTCGGCGTAGCGCGCGAAGGTGCTGGTGACGCGGAGGGGGAGGGTGGGGGATCCGAGGATCGCGGCCGTGGCCTGGCGGGCTGCTTCGAGCAGCATCATGCCCGGCACGTGGTCGACGGGGTGTTCGAAGAGCACGGGGTGTCTGGTGTCCACTCTGAGCTGCCACCGGCCTTGCTCACCGGTGGGGGAGAGGACGACATCCATGGGAGAGACGCGGCCGACTGTCTGCGGCGCCGTCGGGGCGGTGAGCGGGGGTTGGGGCCGGCCCCTGCCCAGACGCTCGGCGCGCAGGCGCTGGTACACCCGGGGCGAGGTGCACGTGAACGAGGCGCCCCCGGTCGCGACGGTGTACCCGTCCCGGCGCACCACCGCCTCGTACCTCAATCCCGCCAGGTTGGCGCCCCGCCGCTTGATGTCGCTGCAGGCGACCTCGATGTCGAGCGTGGCGGGGGTGGACTCGACCCGGAGGTGCTCCGGATGTACCGCGAACCCGAGCTCCCACATGAGGAAGTTGTAGCCGAGGGGGACACCGAACTCGGCGTGGGCGAGGAGGCTGCCTGCCTGGCGGATCGTCTCGGCCGCTATGAGGGGGTCGTGGCATCCCTCGACGGTGGTGAAGAAGCTGTGCCCGCGCGGCCATTGGGCGGCGACGGTGAAGTGGCTGTCGTCCGTGCGTGCCCAGTCGGTGAGCATGACCTCCGCGACGCTGGCGCGGTGGACGAACTCCTTGGGGACGGTGGTCGTCAGGGTCGGGTGGCGGAGAACACCGTGCCATGTCGGCGGCGCTGTCGTGTCCTTCGTCGTCGCGGCCGTGTCGGCCGTGCCGACGGTCGCGTGATGGCTTCGGAACGTGCTCGTAGACATGGGGTCCCCCTGAGCCGCGTTGTGTTGAACGTGGTTGACGTTCCCTCGGCTAGTGAAACTACATACCATCCGGTTTAGTTTCTAGCGGAACAAGGCACTCCGCCCGCAAAGATGTGCGAGTTCCCCGCCCTGCCCCTCACCCACCTCCGACCTGCGGCTCTGCCCCCAACGCGGTGGTCACGAGCGCCGGAATCGGCCGTTGTCTCAGGGAAATCGAGGTCCGATCGCGCGGTGACCGGCGCACCATGCGCCGGAACTCCAGCGGTTCCGGAGTGATTCTCGAGCAGGCTGACCGATCATTTCCCAAAGCCCAGGGAAAAAGGGGGAATCGACTGGATGGAGATCCGGGAGGAAGTGCTCCGCGTGGAGCGTGGCCGGGCTGACGATGAGGAACTCGCGGCGGTCGCCGCGGTGTTGCTCGCCCTGTGCCGAGACCGCGAACCGGTGGAGAGCGAGGAGCCGGCGGAGGCCGGTTCCGACTGGTGGAGGCGGCGGGATGCCTACAGGGCACCCGCCAGCTGGCGTTGAGCAGGGGTTTGGTGACACGCCCCTCCTTACAAACCGCACGTGCGGTTTGCTAATGTGCTGTATGGACCCGGGGCGGACCCCTCGGCCTTGTCCCCTAGTCCCTTGTCCAAGAAGGGCTGACATGGCGATGACGACTGCCGCGGAACTCACCGAGCCGGGGCCGACCGACCTGCGCGGGCGCGTGGCGGAACTGCACGGGATACGCGCCCAGGCGCTGGCCGGCCCCGGCGAGAAGGCGACGCGGGCCCAGCATGCGAAGGGCAAGCTGACGGCGCGTGAGCGCATCGAACTCCTCGTCGATCCGGGGTCGTTCCGCGAGCTGGAGCAGCTGCGTCGGCACCGCGCCACCGGCTTCGGTCTGGAGGCGAAGAAGCCGTACACCGACGGTGTCATCACCGGCTGGGGCGCGGTCGAGGGCCGTACGGTCTTCGTCTACGCGCACGACTTCCGGATCTTCGGCGGCGCTCTGGGCGAGGCCCACGCCACGAAGATCCACAAGATCATGGACATGGCCATCGCGTCCGGTGCGCCGCTGGTCTCGCTGAACGACGGCGCCGGTGCCCGTATCCAGGAGGGCGTCTCCGCCCTCGCCGGTTACGGCGGCATCTTCCAGCGCAACACCCGGGCCTCGGGTGTCATCCCGCAGATCTCGGTCATGCTCGGCCCGTGCGCGGGCGGCGCGGCGTACAGCCCGGCCCTGACCGACTTCGTCTTCATGGTCCGTGAGACCTCGCAGATGTTCATCACCGGCCCGGACGTCGTCAAGGCGGTCACCGGTGAGGAGATCAGCCAGAACGGCCTGGGCGGCGCCGACGTGCACGCCGAGACCAGCGGCGTGGCGCACTTCGCGTACGACGACGAGGAGACCTGCATCGGCGAGGTCCGCTACCTCCTGTCGATGCTGCCGCAGAACAACCGCGAGAACCCGCCGGCTGTGGTGTGTGACGACCCCGCCGACCGCCGCTCCGAGGTTCTCCTCGACCTCGTACCCGCGAACGGCAACCAGCCGTACGACATGCACAAGGTGATCGAGGAGCTCGTCGACGACGGCGACTACCTGGAGATCCACGAGCGCTGGGCCCGCAACATCATCTGCGTCCTGGCGCGGCTCGGCGGGCGGGTCGTGGGCATCGTCGCCAACCAGCCGCAGTCGCTGGCGGGCGTTCTGGACATCGAGGCGAGCGAGAAGGCCGCCCGTTTCGTCGCGATGTGCGACGCCTTCAACATTCCGATCGTCACGCTCCTGGACGTGCCGGGCTTCCTGCCCGGCGTCGACCAGGAGCACGGCGGGATCATCCGGCACGGCGCGAAGCTGCTGTACGCGTACTGCAACGCGACCGTGCCCCGGATCAGCCTGATCCTGCGCAAGGCGTACGGCGGCGCGTACATCGTCATGGACTCCCAGTCCATCGGCGCCGACCTGACGTACGCCTGGCCCACGAACGAGATCGCGGTGATGGGCGCCGAAGGCGCCGCCAACGTCATCTTCCGAAGGCAGATCGCCGAGGCCGAGGACTCGGAGGCCATGCGGGCGCGCATGGTCAAGGAGTACAAGACCGAGCTGATGCACCCGTACTACGCGGCCGAACGCGGCCTCGTCGACGACGTCATCGACCCCGCGGAGACGCGCGCGGTGCTGATCAGCTCGCTGGCGATGCTCCGTACGAAGCACGCGGACCTGCCGTCCCGCAAACACGGCAACCCACCCCAGTAGGCGATCAGCGAGCGATGAGCGGTGGGCGTGGCGGCGGTCGTCGGTGACCGTCGCCACCTCGGCGCGGCCAGGAGGTACGTGATGGTGAAGCAGGAGCGAGCGGCCCGTACCCGGCAGGCGCTGATCCGTTCGGCTGCCGAGGTGTTCGCCGAGCAGGGGTTCGCTCGTGCTTCGATCTCCACGATCAGCCTGCGGGCGGGCGTCAGCAACGGGGCCCTGCATTTCCACTTCTCGAGCAAGCGCGCGCTGGCCGAGGCCGTCCAGCAGGAGGCCGTTGACGTCGTGAGGCGGATGACCGACGGCGTCGAGGCCGTCAGCGGCCCCCTCCAGGGAGTGGTCGACGCCACGCACGGGCTGGTGAAGCGGCTCGCCGACGATGTCGTCGTACGGGCCGGGTTCGCGCTGTGCGGCGAGCCGGAGGACGGGACGGGCGGGAACTATGCCGCCGGCTGCGTCGATCCGCGCCGGGAGTGGCAGGCCTGGATCGAGGGCATGTTGGGCCGGGCGGAGGCGGAGGCCCTGCTCGCCGACGGAGTGTCGACGCGAGGGGCCGCCGAGGCCATCGTGGCGGCGACGGTGGGTTTCGAGGTGCTCGGCGGGCGGGACAGGTCCTGGCTCGACGACGAGACGGTCACGCGGTTCTGGGATCTGATGCTGCCTCCGCTGAGCGCAGGCGACCTCTGAGCGACCTCTGAGCGACCCCTGAACGTTCCCCAGATTTAAAACGGCACGGACGGTTTGTGATTGACAAACCATCCGTGCTGTTTTTTACTCGGGGTGTGGCTGAGTCGTCCGGTCTGCCAGGGCTCGGACCGCCCACACTCATGCGCGCACAGGGGAGACGCCATGGACATCTCTGTACTGGGCGGACTGGCCGTTCGGGAGAACGGAGTCTCGATCACGCCGACGGCGCCCAAGCCGCGTCAGCTGCTCGCCCTGCTCGCGCTCCATGCCGACCAGGTCGTCTACGTCTCCTCCCTGACCGAGGAGCTCTGGGGCGCGACGCCGCCGCGCAGTGCGCGTGCCACCCTCCAGACGTACGTGTTGCAGCTGCGGGAAATGATCACCGGCGCCCTCGCGCACGACGGCCCCGACGCCCCGCCGCGCACCGCCAAGGACGTCCTCGTCACGGTGCCGGGCGGCTACCTCCTGAACACCTCGGGCGGTTCCAGCGACGTCCGCGAGTTCGAGCGCCTCGCCGGCCTGGGCCACCGGGCCATGGACGCCGGTGACCTGTCGGGCGCGGCCCGGCAGCTGCGCGAGGCCCTGTCGCTGTGGAACGGGGCCGCTCTCGCCGACGTACAGGCCGGGGCCCGGCTGTCGATGGAGACCCGCCGCCTGGAGGAGACCCGGCTCTGCGCGCTCGACCAGCGCATCGAGGCCGATCTGCGGCTGGGCCGCCACCGGGAGCTGCTCGGTGAACTGTCCGTCCTCGTCAGCCTGCACCACACCCACGAGACGCTGCACGGTCAGTTCATGCTCGCGCTGCACCGGTCCGGCCGGCGCACCGAGGCCCTGGAGGTCTACCAGCACCTGCGCCGCGCGCTGGTCAGCGAGCTCGGCCTCGAGCCGTCCGTGGGGCTGCGGCGCCTTCAGCGCTCCATCCTCATGACCACCCCCGAACTCGCCCAGGACGCCCCCGCGTTCGCCACCCACGGCGGGGGCGGCGTGGCCCGCGTCGGCTGACGACCGCCCGCCCGGAGAACGAGAAGGAGGGGGAAGCGCGCCGATGCAGGCACGGTCCGAGCAGACCCGACACAGGCTCATGCGTGCCGGGGCCGAGATGTTCCACCAGAACGGCTACGCCAAGGCGACCCTCGAACAGATCGCCGCGGCCGCGGGCATGACCAAGGGGGCGCTGTACTTCCACTTCGCCTCCAAGGACCGCCTCGCCGCAGCGGTCAACGAACGCGGCCGCGCCATGCTGCGGGAGTTCGTCGAGGAACAGCTGCGCGGCGGAGCCTCACCCGTCCAGGCGCTCGTCGACCTGACCCACTGGCTGGCGCGGACCCTGTACGAGGACCCGGTGCTCCGGGCCGGCTTCCGCATAGCCGCCGAGTGGGGCGGCGACCAGCCGTCGTCGTCCACCGACGTCGGCGCGGCGTGGATCCACGAGATACGCCGACTGCTCGCCCGCGCCCGCGAGGACGGGGAACTCCGTACCGACCGCGCGACCGACCCGGAGGGGCCGGAGACTCTGCTCGCCGCGACCGTCTGCGGCATCGAGGCGCTGTCCGGGACCGGCATGACGTGCGCCGAACTCCGCCGGCGCGTGGGCGCGTTGTGGGAGCCGTTGCTGTCGGCCCTCGTGCCGCCGGGGGACGAGACCCGCTACCGGACCGGTCCGCCCCGGGTCGATCCGCCCCGCATCGATCCGCCTCCCGTCGGGCCGCCCAGCCCTTCTCCGCACGTCTCGGCGTCACTCGAGCCCAGCTCGACCACCGCCGCCTGACCACGTCCCGCCCCGGGACGGAGACCTTGGAGTACGCCCATGCTCAGTGACCGCCGGCCACCCGCCGCCGTCATGCCTCCTGCCCGAGCGGTGTTCGGTGCGGCCGCCTCGACCGCCGCGCCGCCCGACGGCCTGTCGGCGGCACCGGCGGTCGACGTCGTGCCGGTCCTCGCGGACGTGCTCCTGCTGAAGCCCGAGAAGATCGACCCCCGGCGGTCCTTCCGCTCCCTGGGCCTCGACTCCCTGCGGGCCGCGGAGTTCGTGGCGGGCGTCAACGCCCGGTACGGGACGCGTATCAAGACCAGCGCGCTGCCCGATCACCCCCAGCCGCTGTCCTTCGCCCGGTACGTCGCGCGCGAGCTGCGGGCGGGCCGCACCGCCGCACCGCGGATGGCCCCCACCTCCGCTGCCGCGGGCGTCGCCGCGGTGCGGCCCGCCGGGCGCCCCGGCCGCGAGGTGCTCGACGTGCTCACCGAGGAGCTCGCGCGCATCCTGTGCTGCGACCCCTGGGACATCGACTCCCGCGCCGGCTTCAACGTCCTCGGCGTCGACTCCGTCATCGGCGCGGAGTTCGTGGCGGCCGTCAACCGCGTCTTCGGCACCCAGCAGCGCAGCGGCGTCCTGTACGACCACCCCAGCCCGGCCGCCCTCGCCGCCCACATCGCCCGGATCACCGCCCCGAGGACCGCGCCCCTGGACGTCGAGGCGGTCCTCGACGCCGTACGTGACGACCTGCTCACCGTCGACGAGGCGCTCGCCCTGCTGTCGCGTCACGGCTGAGGGCCGCCGCGCACCATGGACATACGAGAGATCCTCACCCGGTACAAGGAAGGCTCCCTGGACCGGGGGAGTGCTTCGCAGCTGCTCGGGGCGCTCGCGGTCGGCGAGTTCGAGACGGTCCCGGCAGCGGAGGCTCCCGAGGTCCCCGCAGCGCCCGAGGTGCCAGAGGTGCCAGAGGTGCCCGTCGGGGCCGCCGAAGAGCGTGTCTCCGGGGACTTCGCCGACAGCGACACCGACGTCGTCGCCATAGTCGGTCTGGCCGGGCGCTATCCGCAGGCCGCCGACGTCGACGCCTTCTGGCAGAACCTGAGCGAGGGCCGCGACACGGCGACGGAGGGGCCGGTGGACCGCCCCGGAGCGCCGCTCCTCGGCAGCGGGGAGCGCGGGCACTTCCTCGACGCCGTCGACGAGTTCGACCCCGAGTTCTTCGGGCTCACCGAGGTCGAGGCCCGCCTGATGGACCCCCAGGAGCGGCTCTTCATGGAGACCGCGTGGGAGGCGCTGGAGGACGCCGGCTGTACGGGTCCCCGGCTCGACGCCCTCACCGGTCCCGACGGACAGCCGCGGGCTGTCGGTGTGTTCGTGGGCGCCACCTCCGCCGACTACGCCCTGCTCGCCGCCGAGTCCTGGGCACGCGGCGGACGCCGGACGCCCTACAGCGGGCACTGGGGCATCGCCGGCCACCTCTCCGCCCAGCTACGCCTGAGCGGACCCGCCCAGGCCGTCGACACGAGCTGGTCGTCCGGGATCGTCGCCGTGCACCACGCCGTGCAGGCACTGCGGCGCGGCGAGTGTGCGGCTGCCGTGGCAGGAGCGGTGGAGCTGCTCCTGCATCCGTCGCGCGCGCGGGCGGGCGCGGGCGAAGGCGTGGGTGCGGTGGTTCTCAAGCCGCTGCGGCGGGCGCTGGCCGACGGCGACCAGGTGTACGCCGTCATTCGTGCCACGTCGGCGGGTGGATCCGTACGGACGGCCACCCACGCCGGTTTCGGGCTGCGCGAGACGCGTGGTTCCACCGTGCGCCGGGTGGGCGACGCCGGAGCCGCCACCGGGATCGCCGCCCTGACGTCCGCCGTCCTCCAGCTGTGGCACGGCCGGCTCGCTCCCGTACCGGACGGACATGAGGCACAGCCGGACGGGCTCGAGGCACGGCCGCACGGCCGCCAGGCACAGCCGTGGCAGGGGCCTCGGCACGCGGTCGTCGCCTTCACCGAGGACGACGACGAGGGGGAGGGTGAGGGTTTCGGGGGTCTTCGGGCGCGTCTCGTCGTCGAGGAGTTCGTCCCGTGCGAGTCGCGCGCGGCCGTCGAGGCGCTGCTCGCGCCCGCCTCCCGGGATGCCGCGGAGAACGCCGAGGAGCGGGACGAGCATGTCCTGCTGTCCGGGCCCACGCCCCGGCACCTCGCCGCGTCCGCGCAGCGGCTGGCCGACTGGCTGGACGCCGCCGGACCGGCCGCCGTGAACCTGCCCGAGCTGGCCCGCGCCCTGCGCGCCGTACGCTCCGCCCACCCCTGCCGCGTCGCCCTGCGCGTCCGTGACCTCCCCCAACTCGTGGCTTCGCTGCGCCGGTTCGTGGCAGACGACGACTCCACGGACCGGCGGGACGGCCGCGGCGATCCGCTCGGCCTGAGTGCGCTGCCCGAGACCGCGGACTATGCGGCCGCGCTGTGGCGGAGCGGCCACGTCGAGCAGGTGACCGGCCTCTGGCTGTCCGGGGTGGAGATCGACTGGGTGGCCCTGGAGGGCGGATCGTCCGGCGGTCGTCTTCACGCCGCGATACCTCTGCCCGCTTCGGTGTTCCTGCGCCGTCCGCTGTGGCTGGAGCTCGACGGGGCGACACCGGTACGCCAGGAGCGCCACGGATGAACACTGCCGTGGAAACGGCGCCCAGGACGGTCAAGTTGTGGTTCTGCCCGAACGACGAGCTGGCTCCGGGGATCACCGCGACCCTCGCCGCGCACTGGCTGGACGAGCACGAGCAGGAGACCGCCGGGCAGTTCCTGTTCGAGCGCGACCGTCGTCAGTACCTCGTCTCGCACGTGCTCGTGCGGCGGGTCCTGGCCCTCGAATGCGGGATCCCCGAGAGCGAGTCGGTCATCTGGCGCTCCTCGCGCGGGCGGCCGTTCCTGCAGAAACCGGCGGGCGGGATCCCGCGCGGCGGCCCCGAGCTGGACTTCAACCTGTCCCACGCCGGTGGGTACAACCTCCTCGGTCTCGTGCGCCACAGCAGGATCGGTGTGGACGTCGAGCGGCTCGACCGCGGCGGTCAGGGGTTGGGCACCATCGTCGAGACGTTCGCGCCCGAGGAACGGCGGTGGGTCGCGCGGGTGGAGCCCGGCCGGGCCAGGGACGTACGGATCCTGCGGCTGTGGACGCTGAAGGAGGCGTACTCCAAGGCTCGCGGCCTGGGACTCGGCCTGTCCTTCGACACGTTCTCCTTCGACCTGGCCGAGGACTGCGGGGTTCTGGGCTTCGGGCCGCCCGACGACGACGTGGCGTGGCGGTGGCGGTTCGTGGAGCTGAAACCGGTGCCGGGCGTGCTGGCCGCCGTCGCCATCATGGCGGACGGCGGCGAGGAACCGACGCTGGAGCTGCACCACGGCTTCCCCTGGGCCCGGTCCGCCCCGCGGGTGCTCGCCGTCCCCGGGCCCGCGCGGACGGTCCGCTGAGCGGGGCTGTCCGCTGAGCGGACGGTGCCTGAGCGGGCGGTGCGCTGAGCGGGCGGTGGGCGTGGCGCGGTGCGCTGGCCGGTCGAGAGCCGCAAGGGGCGTGCTTCAGAGTCGCTGGAGGAAAACGGCATGTCGCGCTCCGGCCACTACCGTGCCGGGAGGGCGCCTGTCATCCTCCGATACCTGCGCCGTCGTGACCGGAGGACCGCGTACGCAAACGAGTGCGGGGGTGGCCTCCTGTGCGGGGGCCGATGGCGCGGCGCCCGTCGCACCGAGACAGGGAGGGGGAGGGGCCGCCACAGGCCGATGTGTCGATGACCGACGACCGTGACGCCGACTTCCGTGGCGCCGACTTCCGTGACCACTTCCCTGACGCCGACTTCCGTGGCGACTTCCGTGGTGACTTCCGTGGCGTCGTCGACGGGCGCGATGCCGAGGCCCTTCGTCCGGGCGGCCCGGCCTTCGGAGGGATGCGGGGCGAGGTGGCGACGTCCGTGGTCGTCGACCCCGGCCGGCCGCCCTACGACGCCACGCCGATGCTTGAGTTGCGGGGGCCGATGACCGCGGGGCGAGTGGCGGCGGTGCTCGAGCGTGCTGCCGCGGGGCGGCCCGGGGCGCGGGCCGGGGCGGGGCGTTGGGACCACCGGCTGGAGCGGCTGGGGCCCGGACATCATCTGCTGCACGTGGCGGGCACGGCCGACGGGAGCGCGTTCCCGGCGGGGCTCGTCGCGGATCTGCTCACCTCCCGTGACACGTCCGGCGTTCCGCTCGGCCCGGCCCAGCTCGCCCTGCTGCGGCGCCGGGAGTCCGGGCCCGAGAGGCACCCCGTCGTGCTGATCGACGTACCCGAACCGCTCGACCCGGCGCGAGTCGACGACGCCCTGCGCGCGCTCGTCGGATCGCACCCCCTGCTCGGCGCCCGGATCGGAACGCAGGCCCGGGGCAGGATCCACACAGTCCCGCCCGTTTACGAGGCCGTGTGCACCGTCGCCGACGTCAGCGTGGCGCGCGAGGCGGCCGCCGTCGCCGAAGCGAGCCGCCGGCTCGACCCCGCGACCGGCCGCACCCTGGGTGCCGTACTCCTGCGCAAGCGGCGTCGGATCGCGCTCGTCGCCCATGAACTCGTCGCCGACGCGGCTTCGACGGGGATTCTGCGTGCCCGTCTCAGGGCTCTGCTGCTGGAGAGTGAGGAGGTCCCCGGCGAGGAGGGCGCGCGGTACACCGAGTGGGTCGCCTCGTTGCCCGCCGTGGCCGCCGACCCGACCACGACCGACCGTTGGCGTACCGTCGCCGAGGGCCGTGCCGCCGGTTCCGCGTTCCGTCCCCGCGCCCCCCTTCCGGACGCCGCCCCCATGCGGCACCCCGGCTTCGTCCTGCGCAAGGCGGCCACCGCGCGTCTGACCGACGTCCTGCCGGGCCGGTTCGGCCTCACTCCGGTCCAACTGCTCACCGGAGCCGTGGGGCTGGCCCTGGCCCGGTGGCGCGGTACCGGATACGCGTCCTTCGACGTCCACACCGACGGCCGTCAGGACAGCCCCGCCCTCGCCCGGACCGTCGGACCGCTCGCGGAGACCGAGCCCGTCCTCCTCATGGATGCCGCTCCCGGCGGGGACGCAGGGGACTTCGTCGACCGGGCCGCCCGGCGCCTCGCCGTCGTCGGCCGCGCCTCGTTCGCCGCGTGCCGCGAACACGCGCCCGACCCCGCGCTCCGGCTCGTGCTGCGCGAACTCGTCCCCGTACTGGCGAGGTTCACCCCCGCGTCCGTGTCGCCGGGGCCTCGGCCTGTCGCTCCGTACGCGCTCGACCTCACCGCCCGCGTAGCGTCCGGCGGGCGGCTGCGGGTCGGGCTCGACTGGCTCCCCGCTCCTCGCGAGGGCGTCACCGAAAGGTCCGTCGACCGCTTCCTCGACGTACTGCGGGAGGTTCTGGAGGAGCTGGCGCAGAGCGCCGGCGGGTCGCTCGCCGCGACGCGCGGCACCGCCCCTTCGCATACGGTCGCGGCGACCCCGCTGCAGCGCGAGCTCCTCGCCGACGCCGACGCCCATCCCGGTACCGGTCGTCAGATCGAGCAGCTCAGCTGGACGTGGCACGGGCCGCTGGACACCGTGCGGTTCGCCGCGGCCTGGCAGTCGGTCTTCGACCACGAGGCGGTACTGCGGTCGTCCTTCGACGCCGCGGCCGATGCCCGCGTGGTCATCCACGACCGGGTCGTGCCCGAGGTGGTACGGCTGTCCCTCGGGGAGTCGTCCTGGGCCGACGTTCTCACCGGCGACCGTCGGCGCGGCCTCGACCCGCGCTCCCCGGGCCCGTTGCGGGTCACCCTGGTCGACGGCCCGCCGCCCGTCGAACCGGACGACGGGCCGGTGGCGCCCACCCGTGTCCTGCTCACCTACCACCACGCGCTGCTCGACACCTGGAGCGTGCGGCTGCTCCTGGAGGCCTTCTACCGGGCCTACGTGGCCGGCGGAGCCCTGCCCGGCGGCGACCGGCGACCCGACCTGCGCGACCACGCGCACTGGATCGCCGGCCAGGACCTCACCGCGGCGCGGGAGTTCTGGCTGAGCGCGGCGCCGGTGCCCGGCGCCGCGTCCGTGGTGACCGCCGACCCGTCGGCTCCGCCTTCTGTCGCCGAGGGACCCGGCTCGGGCCGGACCCGGATGCGGCTCACCGCCGCCGAAGCGGCCCGCCTGCGGACGTGGGCGGCCCGCTGGGGCGCCACGGAGAGCGGGGCGCTCCAGGTCGTGTGGGCGCTGCTCCTGTACCGGGCGG
This sequence comes from Streptomyces sp. NPDC012508, assembly GCF_042902595.1. Classification (NCBI taxonomy): domain Bacteria; kingdom Bacillati; phylum Actinomycetota; class Actinomycetes; order Kitasatosporales; family Streptomycetaceae; genus Streptomyces; species Streptomyces sp. NPDC012508. The sequence goes on along the minus strand of NZ_JBIBEO010000001.1, from coordinate 32,477 downwards.
CGGGTGTGGCGGGGCCGGTGCCGGTACGTTTCAGCGTCGCCGTCACGGGCCGGGGGATCGCGCTCGACGGGGTGGAGCGCCTGCCGGGCGCCCTGTGCAACCCGGTGCCCGTATCGGTCGAGGTCGACCCGTGCGCCACCGTGCCAGAACTGCTGGCCCGCCTGCGCGACCGGGCGATCGACCTGGCGGCGTACGAGTGGGTGTCGGCGGGCCAGGTCCGCGGCTGGACGGATTCGGGGACGGGTTCCGGTGCCGGTACGGGGCAGGCGCCCTCCTCCGCGCGTACCTCCGACAGCCTGCTCGTCTTCGAGTGCCGGCGCCCTTCCCACGAGGGTCTCGAGCCCGCGCTCGCCGCGCTCGGCGTCCGCGTGGAGCCCCCCGAGACGGCGGGCGCCGCGACCGCGTTCCCGGTCACGCTCGTCGCGCACGACGACGAGGGCGGCGGCCTGGTTCTGACCGTCGATCACGACCGCTCCCGGCTCACGGACGCCTCCGGCGTACTGGCGCACTGCGCCCGTCTGCTGCGGGCGTTCCCCGACCGGGCCGACGACGTCACGACCGTCGCCCGTCTCCTCGACGCCCTTCCCTGCGCGACGGACCCGGAAGCGGCGTTCGTCACCCTGCGGCCCGGTACGGGCGGGGTCGTCTGCCTGGCGCCCTCACCGGACACGCCCCACGCCTGGTACGCCCGGCTCGCCCGGCTCTATCCCGGGCCCGAGGCCCTGATCCTGCTGCACCCGACGCCCGAAGGCGCCCGGGCCTGGTACGAGGCGCTGCGCCCGGTGGTGGCCGAGGGGCGGCTGCATGCGCTGGGCGGCTTCTCGGGCGGGGGAGCGGGGGCTTACGAGCTGGCTCGCCTGGCCGCCGCGGCCGGCGCCCGCCCGCCGACGGTCGTGCTCGCGGTGGGGGGCGGGAGCGACGAATCCGTACGCGAGTTGGCCCTGCTTCTGGGCCGGGCGGCGGCCCGGCACGCGGACGGGCCCTGAGGCACCTGTCCGTGGGCGGTATTCGATTGCGTGAGAATGTCCCCCCACGTCGACATGGCGTGGGTCCTGGAGGTCGCCGAACGCGCCGGTCACGGCGACCCGGCCCCCGATGACCTGGGGGTCCCCCTGGCGGCGGTCGCCCGGCACCGCGCGGAACTCCTCGAACAGCCGGTGTACGGCGGTCCGTACGCCCGGGCCGCCGCTCTCGTGCACACGCTCGGCCGCTGCCGTTGGCTGGAGCGGTCCAACCTGACCGTGGCCTGCGCCGTCGCGGTGATGTACCTCCACGCGAGCGGGATCCCGGCCGAGCCCAGCCGGGAGCAGCTCACCACCCTGGCCGAGGAGCTGTACGACCCCCGCTGCACCGCCCCCGGCATCGCGGAACTGCTGCGCACCTGGCGTGCGTAGGGCTCGCGCGGCGCCGCGCCCGCTACCGCGTGGCGTCCGCCAGGTGTCGTGTCAGCGGTTCCCACCAGGAACGGTTGTCCCGGTACCAGGCGACCGTGCGGTCCAGTCCGTCCGCGAACCGGTGGAGCGGGGACCATCCCAGCTCGGCGCGGATCTTGCCCGAGTCCACCGAGTACCGCAGGTCGTGTCCCTTGCGGTCGGGGACCGCCAGCACCCTGCTCCAGTCCGCCCCGCACGCGCTGAGCAGACGTTCCGTCAGCTGCCGGTTGGACAGCTCCTGCCCGCCGCCGATGTTGTAGACCTCGCCGGCCCGCCCGTCCCGCAGGATCGCGAACAGCGCGCGGCAGTGGTCCTCGACGTGCAGCCAGTCCCGGACGTTGAGCCCGTCGCCGTAGAGCGGGACAGTGCCGCCGTCCAGCAGGGACGTGGTGAACAGCGGGATGACCTTCTCGGGGAACTGGTAGGGACCGTAGTTGTTCGAGCACCGGCTGACCCGTACGTCGAGCCCATGGGTGCGGTGGTACGCGAGCGCGAGCAGATCGGAGGACGCCTTCGACGCGGCGTACGGGGAGGTGGGACGCAGCGGCTCCTCCTCCGTCCACGACCCCTCCGCCACCGAGCCGTACACCTCGTCGGTGGACACGTGCAGGAAGGCCGGCGTGCGCTCCTGGAGCGCCGCGTCCAGCAGCGTCTGCGTGCCCAGCACATTGGTGCTGACGAACTCGCCGGCGCCCGCGATGGAGCGGTCCACGTGGGACTCTGCGGCGAAGTGCACCACGGCGTCGTGACCGGGCACGAGCCTGCCCACGAGCGCCGCGTCCCGGATGTCGCCATGGACGAACTCGAGACGCCCGTCCCCGGCCACCGGCGCGAGGTTCTCACGGTTGCCGGCGTAGGTGAGGGCGTCGAGCACGGTGACGGACGAGACCGGGACGGGCGCCTCCGGACCGAGCGCCATCCGCACGAAGCACGAACCGATGAAACCGGCACCACCGGTGACGAGGATTCTCATGGCGTGATCTGTACCTTGCTGTGGTCGCCGAGGACGAGACGGTGGCTGCGCGGGAGGGTCTCCGCGCGTGTCACCTGGGCCTCCCGGCCGATCACCGAGTACTCGATACGGCCGACACCCCTGATCGACGAACTCTCCAGCACGATCGAGAACTCGATCTCACTGGCGTCGATCACGCAGTTCCCCGCCACGGACGTCGAGGGTCCGATGTACGAGGCGGTCACCTCCGTGCCCGCGCCGATCACGGCAGGACCGACGATCCGCGACCGCGACACCACGGCGCCCGGCTCGATCCGGACCCTGCCGATGATCTCGCTCTCCGCGTCCACGTCCCCGTCCATGCAGGGCTCCAGCAGATCCAGCACCGCCCGGTTGGCCTCCAGCAGCTCGGTGATGCCGCCGGTGTCCTTCCAGTAGTTGCTGATCATGCTGGAGCGCACGGTGCGGCCCTCGTCGAGGAGCCACTGGATGGCGTCGCTGATCTCCAGTTCACCGCGCGCCGACGGATCGATGGACCGTACGGCCTCATGCACCGCGGGGGTGAAGAGGTAGATACCGACGACGGCGAGGTCGCTCGCCGGGTCCCGGGGCTTCTCCACCAGCCGGAGCACCTGCCCGTCGGGGGCGACGTCCGCCACGCCGTAGACGGTGGGGTCCTCCACGCGCGCCAGCATGATGCCGACGTCGGGCCTCTCGGCCTCGAAGTCGCGGACCAGGTCGTGGATGCCGCCGATGATGAAGTTGTCGCCCAGGTACATGACGAAGTCGTCCTCGGCGAGGTAGTCGCGGGCCACCAGAACCGCGTGCGCCAGACCGAGCGGCTCGTCCTGCGGAATGTAGGTGATCTTGGCGCCGAAGGCGCTGCCGTCGCCGAGCGCGGTTCTGATCTCCTCGGCGGTGTCGCCCACGATCACACCGATGTCGGTGATGGAGGCGTCCACGAGCGTCTCGATGCAGTAGTGGAGCACGGGTTTGTTGGCCACCGGGACGAGTTGTTTGGCGCCAGTGTGGGTGAGCGGGCGCAGCCTGGTTCCGTAGCCGCCCGCGAGTACGAGTGCCTTCATGACGTATCGTCCTTGCGCTGCCTCGACCCCCACGGAGCAAAACGGGCGGAAAAAAACCGGGCCGTGACGGGGGACTGACACGACCCGGCGCCTGGACGGGCTCATGTGGCGCCGGCGCGGAACGCTGGGTGCAGGCGCGGAACGCTGAGCCTCACCGGAAGCTACGCAGGGACGACCACCGGCGGAAACCCCTACCCTTCGCGTCTCGCCGGGTCTCAGGGCTCTCCCGCAGCGCATCCCGCGGACGTAGGGGTTGAGGCTAGGGGTGCGTCTCGCCGTAGCGTGACGGTCGGGGCGGACGGGCCGCCCCACGCGCGGTGGGGTGACGGATGTCTGAACTCGAGGCGGAGCGCAGAGCGCGTTACCAGGCGACCGTGGTGCAGGAGTACCTGCGCAAGACGGCGGCGGAGGGCGATCCGTACGCCGCCATCCTGCTGGTACCCGACAGTCCCTACCCGCTCTACGAGCAGCTCCGCGAGCGCGGGGCGCTCCACCGCAGCGCAGTGGGCGCCTGGACGACCGCCAGTCACCGTGTCGCCAACCAGATCCTGCGGGACCGGCGCTTCGGCGTCCGTACGGCGGACGGGGCCAAGCCCCCCGAGTTCATGCCGTTCGACAACTCCATGCTCGGACTCGACCCGCCGGACCACACCCGTCTGCGCCGGCTCGCCACCCCCTCGCTCAACCCGCGCAGGCTCGCCCACTGGCAGCCGCACGTCGAGCGGTTCACCGGCGAACTGATCGACGAGATGCTGGCGGGTCGCGACCAGGTCAACTTCATGAGGGCCTTCGCCCAGCAGCTTCCGCTGCGCGTGATCGGCGATCTGGTCGGCATCCCGCCCCGCCACCGGCAGCTGTTCTTCCGGCTCAGCCGGCGCATGGCCTATCTGCTCGACGGCGTGGCCACCGTCCAGGCCGCACGGGGCGCGGCGGCGGCCATCGAGGAGATGACGGTGATGTTCCACGACATCATCGACGAGCGGAAGGCCGACCCCCGCGAGGACCTGATCAGCGATCTGCTTCCGGCGGTCGAGGACGGACGGCTGACCATGGACGAGATGGTCCCGCTGTGCATGTTCCTTCCGCTGGCCGGTACCGAGACCACCGTCAACCTCATCGGCAACGGCCTGCTCGCCCTCCTGGAGAATCCCGAGCAGTGGGACATGCTGGTCGCCGATCCGTCACTGGCACCCGCTGTCGTACGCGAGACCCTGCGCCACGACCCGCCGGTGCAGCAGTACCGCAGGATCGCGCACACCGACCTCGAGCTGGAGGGCGAGCTGATCGCCGCCGGCGAGGAGGTGGCGATCTGCGCGGGCGGGACCAACCGCGATCCCGAGGTCTATCCCGACGCCGGACGGTTCGACATCACCCGGGACCCCGGGCCGGAGAACCTGGCCTTCTCGGCGGGGATCCACTTCTGCCTCGGCGCCGCGCTCGCCCGGATGGAGGCGGAGACAGCGCTGGCCGCGCTCGCCGCCCGGGTGCCCGGGATCCGCCGTGCAGGACCGGTGCGCCGACGCGGGTCCTTCATCATTCGCGGGATGCTCCAGTTCCCTGTCGCTCTGCGCTGAGCACCACGGTCCGCGGTGGCGGCGCCGTGCGCCACGTCGGGGCGCGGCGGCAGCCCGTGCGCCAAGGCGAGCCGCGGTGGCGGCCCCGTGCGGGGCGTGAGCGGGCGAGATAAGGGGCGGTCCCACCGGGTAGGGGTTGCCCGCCTTCGCGGGCCGTCCATAGCGTCGCGGACGCGGATGTCCTGAATACGGGACCCGCGGCATGGCGGCTCCGGGTGGACCGTGGCCGAGCGGCAGCCTGGGAGGTACCGGGAAAATGGCAGAAGACGAGACGCTCCGGGACTACCTCAAGCTGGTCACGCTCGACCTGCGCAGGACCAAGCAGAAACTGCGCGACCGTGAGGCCTCCGACCACGAGCCCATCGCGATCATCGGCATGAGCTGCCGCTACCCGGGCGACATCAACACGCCCGATGACCTGTGGCAGTTGGTGGCCGACGGACGCGACGCGATCTCCGGGTTCCCCACGGACCGTGGATGGGACCTCGCCAGGCTCTTCGACGGCGACCCGGACCGCGAGGGCCACAGCTATGCGCGTGAGGGCGGATTCGTCCACGACGCGACCGCGTTCGACGCCGACTTCTTCGGCGTCTCCCCGCGCGAGGCACTGGCCATGGACCCGCAGCAGCGCCTGCTGCTGCGAGCGGCCTGGGAGGCGTTCGAGGACGCCGGCATCGACCCCCAGTCGGTCCGCGGCACCCGCGCCGGGGTCTTCGCGGGCAGCAACGACCAGAGCTATCTGCGCCTGCTTGCGGGCGAACCGGGTACCGCCGGACACCAGTTGACCGGCGGCGCGACCGCCGTGATCTCCGGCCGGGTCGCCTACACCATGGGCCTGGAAGGGCCCGCGGTGACCGTGGACACCGCGTGCTCGTCGTCTCTCGTCGCCCTGCACCTGGCCTGCCAGTCGCTGCGCAGCGGTGAGAGTACCCTCGCGCTGGCCGGTGGCGTCACCGTCATGGCCACACCCGGCGTCTTCACCGAGTTCAGCCGGCAGCGCGGCCTCGCGGCCGACGGCCGCTGCAAGTCCTTCGCCTCCGCGGCCGACGGCACCGGCTGGTCCGAGGGCGTCGGTGTCCTCCTGCTGGAGCGGCTCTCCGACGCCGAGCGGAACGGCCACGAGGTCCTGGCTCTGGTGCGCGGCTCGGCCGTCAACCAGGACGGCGCCTCCAACGGGCTCACCGCCCCCAACGGCCCCTCCCAGCAGCGCGTCATCCTCCAGGCGCTCGTCGGTGCCCGCCTCTCCCCGTCCGACGTGGACGTGGTCGAGGCGCACGGTACGGGCACGAGGCTCGGCGACCCGATCGAGGCGCAGGCACTCCTCGCCGCCTACGGCCAGGACCGGCCCGAGGGACGCCCGATGCTGCTCGGCTCGGTCAAGTCCAACATCGGCCACGCACAGGCCGCGGCGGGCGTCGCCGGCGTCATCAAGATGGTGCAGGCGCTCCGACACGAGCAGCTGCCCCGCACCCTGCACGTGGACGAGCCGTCCTCGCAGGTGGACTGGTCGGCGGGCGAGGTGGAGCTGCTGACCGAAGCGCGAGCCTGGCCCCGCGGTGAGCGGCCGCGCCGGGCAGGAGTCTCCTCCTTCGGTGTCAGCGGAACCAACGTCCACACCATCATCGAGGAGGCCCCCCAGACCCCTGCCGACGAGGAGTCGACCGCAGCGGCCGCTGCCGGGCCCGTGGCATGGCCGCTGGCCGGCCGCTCCGCCGACGCGCTGCGCCGACAGGCGACCCGGCTCCTGCCGGTGGCCGCCCAGGCGGACCCGGCGGATCTGGCGTACTCGCTGGCGACGGGGCGGGCGGCGTTGGAGCACCGGGCGGTCGTCGTCGGTGGCGACCGCGAGGAGCTGTTGGCCGGGTTGCGTGCGCTGGCCGCGGGCGAGTCCTCTGCACAGGTCGTGTCCGGTGTGGTGCGCGGTGGGAAGACGGCGTTCCTGTTCTCGGGTCAGGGTGCGCAGCGGGTCGGGATGGGGCGTGAGCTGTACGACGCCTTCCCGGTGTTCGCGGACGCGTTCGACGCGGTGTGTGCGCGGGTGGACCTCGAACGGCCGCTGCGGGACGTGGTGTTCGGCGAGGATGCGGAGCTTCTGGCGCGTACGGCTTACACGCAGCCGGCTCTGTTCGCGGTCGAGGTGGCGTTGTTCCGTCTGGTGGAGTCCTGGGGTGTGACCCCGGACGCCCTGGTGGGTCATTCGATCGGCGAGGTGGCTGCCGCGCATGTGGCCGGGGTGCTGTCCCTGGATGATGCGTGCCGTCTGGTGTCGGCGCGTGGTCGTTTGATGGATGCGCTGCCGTCGGGTGGTGCGATGCTCGCCGTCGAGGCGGCCGAGGGTGAGCTTGAGCTGCCCGACGGTGTGGACCTCGCGGCGGTCAACGGGCCGACTTCGGTGACGGTGTCCGGTGACGCCGATGCGATCGGTGCGCTGGAGGAGCGGCTCCGGGCGGAGAACGTACGGGTCAAGCGCTTGGCCGTCTCCCATGCGTTCCATTCGCGTCTGATGGAGCCGATGCTCGACGAGTTCGCGACCGTCGCGAAGTCGTTGACGTACAAGGCTCCGACGATCCCTGTCGTCACCACCGCGCCTGGGGACTTGGCGACTCCGGACTACTGGGTCGGTCAGATCCGTGAGCCCGTCCGGTTCGCCGACGCGGTCGCCTCGCTCACCGACACCCGGACCTTCCTCGAACTCGGCCCGGACGCCACCCTTTCCGCGCTCGTCCCGCACGTCGTCGAGGACGCCACCGCCGTCCCCGCCCTGCGCTCGGGCCATGACGAGGCTGCCGTCCTCCTGCGCGCTCTCGCGGGTCTCCACGCGCGCGGCGCGGACCTAGACCGGGCCGCCGTGTTCGCGCGCGGTCGCGGCCGGCGTATCGCGCTGCCCACCTATGCCTTCGCCGCCGACCGCTACTGGCCGTCCGGGGTCTCCTGGGCGGGCGATGTCACGTCCGCCGGTCTCGGCGTCACCCATCACCCGCTGCTGGGCGCGGGCATCGCGCTCGCGGAGGACGACGGGTACCTCTTCACCGCCCGGCTCTCCCCGGTCGCCCAGCCCTGGCTCGCGGAGCACCGGGTCCACGGCCGGATCGTGCTGCCCGGCACGGCGTTCGTGGACCTGGCGGTGCGGGCCGGTGAGCAGGCGGGCACCGAGCAGCTGGACGAGCTGGTCCTTGAAGCGCCGCTGACCGTGCCCGAGGACGGCGGCGTGCAGGTGCAGCTGGCGGTGGGCGCGGCCGATGACGAAGGCAGGCGCAGCGTCACCGTCCACTCGCGGCGCGAGGACGGCGCCGCCGGCGACGGCTGGCCCGACCGCCCCTGGACGCGGCACGCCGTCGGCGTCCTCGCGCCCCGGCCCCGGGTCGTCGCCGAGGACCCCGAACTCGTCGGTGTGTGGCCGCCCCAGGACACCGCTCCCGCCGACCCGGACGCGCTCTACGAGCGGCTCGGAGCCGCCGGTCTCGAGTACGGCGAGCTGTTCCGCGGAGTGACCGCCGCCTGGACGCGTGGCGAGGACGTCTTCGCCGAACTCGCCCTGCCCGAAAGCGCCGCCACCGGCTTCGGGCTGCATCCGGCCCTCCTCGACGCAGCGCTCCAGTCGGCCGCCGTACGCGGTGACGACGGCGAGGCGGGCCTCCCCTTCTCCTGGACCGGGGTGACGCTCTGGGCGTCCGGGGCGACCGCCCTGCGGGCCAGGATCTCGCCCGCGGACGGCGGGGACGGAGTACGCATCCTGGCGGTCGACCCCGCCGGCAGCCCGGTCGTCACCGTGGACCGCGTGGTCACCCGGCCGGCGCCCGCCTTCGGCGACGAGCCGCTGCGGGCCGACGACCTCTACCAGCTGGACTGGATGCCGGTCCCGGCGGCAGGGGCCGAGCCCGGACTCGCCCAGTTCGGGGGCGGGGAGCCGCTCGTCACCTGGGCGGGCACACTCGACGACCTCGCCGCGGGCGGCCGGATGCCCACCCATCTGGTGCTGTCCGCCTGCCCGGACACGTCTGCCCGCACCGACGCGCAGGCCGTACTCGCCCGGACCTCCGAGGTGCTCGGGCAGCTGCGGTCCTGGCTCGCCGACGAGCGGTACGCGGGCACCACCCTGGTCGTGGCCACCCGTGGCGCCGTGCAGGCGGACCCCGCCGACACCCTGCCCGACGTGGCGGGAGCCGCCGTGTGGGGCCTCGTGCGCTCGGCGCAGTCGGAGCACCCCGACCGGATCGTGCTGGTCGACCTCGACACGCCCGACGGGGACGACGAGCGGGCGCTCGCCCGCGCCGTCGCCTCCGGCGACCCGCAGACCGCCGTACGCGGCACCACCGTGCTCGCGGCACGGCTGATGAAGGCCCGGCCCGGCCTCGTACCGCCCGCCGAGGGGGCGTGGCGGGTGGGGGTGTCGGTGCGGGGTGCGGTGGAGAACGTGGCTTTGGTGGCGGCGCCGGATGTGGTGGGGCCGTTGGGTGTGGGTGAGGTGCGGGTTGCGGTGCGTGCGGCGGGGGTGAATTTCCGTGATGTGCTGAATGTGTTGGGGATGTATCCGGGTGAGGTGGCGGTGGGTGGTGAGGCCGCTGGTGTGGTGGTGGAGGTGGGGCCGGGGGTTTCCCGGTGTGTGGTGGGGGACCGGGTGTTGGGGTTCTTCGGTGGGGCGATGGGTCCGTTGGCGGTGACCGATGAGCGGTTGGTTGCGCGGGTGCCGGCGGGTTGGTCGTTCGTGGAGGCGGCGGCGGTGCCGATCGCTTTTGCGACGGCGTATTACGCGTTGGTGGATCTGGCGGGGTTGTCTGCTGGTGAGCGGGTGTTGGTGCATGCGGTTGCTGGTGGTGTGGGGATGGCGGCGGTGCAGGTGGCTCGTCATCTGGGGGCGGAGGTCTTCGGGACGGCTTCGCCTGGTAAGTGGTCGGTGACGGGTCTGGGGGCGGAGTGTCTGGCGTCGTCGCGGGATGTGTCGTTCGAGGGGGTGTTCAGGGAGCGGACCGGTGGGCGTGGGGTGGATGTGGTCCTCAACGCTTTGGCTGGTGAGTTTGTGGATGCGTCGGCCCGGTTGTTGGTTCCGGGTGGGCGGTTTGTGGAGATGGGCAAGGCGGATGTGCGTGATCCGGGGTCCATGGGTGGGTGTGTGTATCGGGCGTTCGATCTGGGGGAGGCGGGGCCGGAGCGGATCGGGGAGATCCTGGTCGAGGTGTTGAGGTTGTTCGCCGAGGGTGTGTTCGTGTTGCCTCCGGTGCGGGTGTTCGATGTGCGGCGGGCTGCGGATGCGTTCCGGTTCGTGAGTCAGGCGCGTCATGTGGGCAAGGTTGTGTTGTCGGTGCCGCGGGAGTGGGATGCGGCGGGCACGGTCCTGGTCACGGGCGGCACGGGGGCACTGGGCGCACTCACCGCCCGCCACCTGGTCCTCGAACACGGCGCGCGTCACCTGCTGCTGACCGGCAGACGCGGCGCCGAAGCCGACGGCGTGGAAGCGCTGACCGCCGAACTGCGCGCCCTGGGCGCCGACGTCACGGTCGCGGCCTGCGACGTCTCCGACCCCGAAGCGCTCGCGGCCCTGCTCGCCGGCATCCCGGAGCAGCATCCGCTCACCGCCGTCGTGCACGCGGCCGGCGTCCTGGACGACGGCCTGGTCGACTCGCTCACCGAGGACCGCCTCGCGGCCGTCCTCGCGCCCAAGACCGCGGCGGCCGTTCTGCACGAGGCGACCGCCGGTGCCGACCTGGCCGCGTTCGTCACGTACTCCTCGATATCCGGCACCCTCGGCAGCCCCGGGCAGGCCAACTACGCGGCGGCCAACGCCTACCTGGACGCGCTCGCCCACCACCGGCACGCCCGTGGACTGCCCGCGCTCTCCCTCGCCTGGGGCCCCTGGACCGGCGTCGGCGGCATGGCCGACACCCTCACCGAGTCCGAAGCCGCCCGCATCAGCCGCTCCGCGTTCCCGCCGCTGAGCCCCGAGCGCGGCCTCGGCCTGCTGGCGACCGCCCTCGCACTGCCCGGCCCGGCGCTGCTTCCCGCCGTGCTGGACATCGCCCGGCTCACCGCTTCCCCGGCGGCGCTGCCGCCGCTGCTGCACGGCCTGGCCCGACCCGCCCGGCGGGTCGCCGACCGTTCCGTCGCCTCGGGCGGGCTCGCCGAGCGACTGCGCCGCCTGTCCCAGGAAGACCGGGCCCGTACCGCGCTCGAACTCGTCCGCGGCCAGGTCGCGGCGGTCCTCGGCTTCGCCTCACCGGACGCGGTGGACCCGTCGCGGCCGTTCAAGGACCTCGGCTTCGACTCGCTGACGTCGGTGGAACTGCGCAACCGGATCGGCCAGGCGGCCGACCGCAGGCTGCCCGCCACGCTGGTCTTCGACCACCCGACCCCCGAGGCACTCGCCGCCCACCTTGTGACGGAGATCCTCGGCGACTCCGCCGCCGCGGCGCCGGCCCCGCCCGCCCCGACCCCCGGAACGGCCGACGACGACCCCATCGCGATCGTCGGTATGGCCTGCCGCTTCCCCGGCGGGGCCGACACTCCCGAGGCGCTGTGGCGGATCGTCGCCGACGAGACCGACGCCATCGGGGACTTCCCCACCGACCGCGCCTGGGACCTGGCCACCCTCTACGGCGAGACCGAGGAGCCCGGCGACCGGCGGACCTTTGAGGGCGGTTTCCTCTACGAGGCCGCCGGATTCGACCCGGCCTTCTTCGGCATCTCCCCGCGCGAGGCGCTGGCCATGGACCCGCAGCAGCGGCTGCTGCTCGAGACCTCGTGGGAGGCCTTCGAACGAGCCGGCGTCGATCCGGCACGGCTGCGCGCCAGTTCCACCGGCGTGTACATCGGCACGGCCACCTCCGGCTACGGCATCGGCCGGTTCGACGTACCCGAGGGCTCCCGCCCGCACATGCTCACCGGCACCGCGACGAGCGTCATCTCCGGCCGGCTGGCCTACACGTTCGGGCTCGAAGGACCGGCGGTGACCGTGGACACCGCGTGCTCGTCGTCGCTGGTGGCGCTGCACCTGGCCATCGGCGCGCTGCGCCGCGGCGAGTGCTCGATGGCGCTGGCGGGCGGCGCCACCATCATGACGACGCCGAGCATGTTCGCCGACGCCGCGCAGGGCGGCGCGCTCGCGCCCGGCGGCCGCTGCAGGGCCTTCTCCTCCGATGCCGAGGGCACCGGCTGGGGCGAGGGCGTCGGGATGCTCCTGGTCGAACGGCTCTCCGACGCGCGGCGCAACGGGCACCCGGTCCTCGCCCTGGTGCGCGGCAGCGCGGTCAACCAGGACGGCGCGTCCAACGGCCTCACCGCGCCCAACGGCCCCGCCCAGCAGCGCGTCATCCGGGCTGCGCTCGCCGACGCTGGCCTGGACACCGCCGATGTGGACGCGGTCGAGGCGCACGGCACCGGGACAGAACTCGGCGACCCCATCGAGGCCCAGGCCCTGATGGCCACGTACGGGCGTGGACGGGACGAGGAACAGCCGCTCTGGCTGGGCTCGGTGAAGTCCAACATCGGGCACACCCAGTCGGCCGCCGGCGTCGCCGGGATCATCAAGATGGTGATGGCCCTGCGCCACGGCGTGCTGCCGCGCTCCCTGCACATCACCGAACCCAGCCGGCACGTGGACTGGGACGACAACGGAGTCCGGCTGCTGACCGGAAGCCTGGAGTGGCCGGACGCCGGCCGTCCGCGCCGAGCGGCCGTTTCCTCGTTCGGCATGAGCGGGACCAACGCCCACACCATCCTGGAGCAGGCCCTTCCGGAACCGGTGCCGGCCACGGACGTGCCCGACACCGAGCCCGGCACCGAGCCCGGCACCGTGCCCGACACCGCGCCGGGGACCGGCCCGGTGTCGCCGGTCGACCTGCCCTGGCTGCTCTCCGCCCGCACCCCCGACGCCCTGCGCGCCCAGGCACGGCGGCTCGCCGACCACCTCGACACCCATCCCGCGCTCTCCGACCGCGACGTGGCCCACTCCCTGGCCGCCACCCGCTCCCGCTTCGAGCACCGCGCCGTGCTCCTCGGCCCCGGCCACCGCGAGCGGCTGACCGCCCTCGCCGACGGCGCAACCGCGCCCGGGCTGGTGACGGGGACGGCGGCGCGGACCGGCCGGGTGGCGTTCGTCCTGCCCGGCCAGGGCTCGCAGTGGCCCGGCATGGCCGACCGGCTCCTGGACGAGTCCGCGTCCTTCCGTGACACGCTGCGCACCTGCGCCCAGGCGCTGGAGGAACACCTCGACTGGTCGGTCGAGGACACGCTGCGCGGTCGGCCCGGGGCCGCGGACCTCAGCCGGGTCGAGGTCATCCAGCCCGTGCTGTTCGCGATGATGGTGGCGCTCGCCGGGCTCTGGCGCGAACACGGCGTCGAACCGGAGGCCGTCGTCGGCCACTCGCAGGGCGAGATCGCCGCCGCCCACCTCGCCGGAGCCCTCACCCTGGAGGACGCCGCGCTGATCGTCACCCACCGGAGCCGTCTGCTCTCCCGGGTGGTCGGCCAGGGCGCGATCGCCTCCGTGTCGCTGCCCGCGCCCGAGGCGGAGGCGCGGCTGGAACGCTGGGCCGGCGCACTCAGCATCGCCGCCGTCAACGGGGTGTCGTCCGTCTCCGTCGCCGGCGACGAGGCACCGCTGGACGAGTTCCTCGCGACGCTGGAGGCCGAGGGCGTCCGCTGCCGCAAGCTCCGCATCAAGGGCGCGGCGCACTCGGTCGTCGTCGAACCACTGCGCGAGGAGGCCCTCGAGGTCCTGGCACCCGTCCGGCCGCGCGCCTCCCGTATCCCCTTCTACTCCACGGTCACCGGCGGCCTGCTCGACACCACGACGCTGGACGCGGAGTACTGGTACCGCAACATGCGGCAGACCGTGCAGTTCGCCCCGGCCACGCGCGCCCTGCTCGCCGACGAGTTCGGCGTCTTCGTCGAGTGCAGCCCCCACCCGGCGCTCGGCGGGTCCGTCCAGGAGACCGCCGAGGACGCCGGCGCACCCGACCCCGTGCTGCTGACCTCGCTGCGCCGCGAGGAAGGCGGGCTCGAGCGGTTCTCCGTCTCGCTCGCCGAGGCGTTCACCCGGGGCGTCGAGCCCGCCTGGCCGTCCCACGGCGCCGCCGTTGACCTGCCCACCTACCCCTTCCAGCGGGACCGCTACTGGTGGGAGCCCGCCCCCGAGGAGACGACCGCCCCCGCCGGGAGCGGCACGGCCGAGGAGGGCCGGTTCTGGGCCGCCGTGGAGGACGGCGACACCGAGGCGCTCGCCGAGTCCCTCGGCACCGATGCCCTCGCCCCCGTACTGCCCGCGCTCGCGGCATGGCGGCGGCGTTCCCACGACCGGTCCACGGTGGACGGCTGGCGCTACCGGGTGGAGTGGAAGCCGCTGCCCCTTACAGGTCCCGCAAGGCCCGCGCTGACCGGCACCTGGGCGATCGTCGCGGGCCCGGCACAGGAGGAACTGGCCGGCCGGCTCGCCGTACTGGTGGAGCAGGCCGGCGGCGAAGCCCGCGTGACCGCGCCCGCCGGACCGCCCGAGGAAGAGCAGCTGTCCGGGGTGATCTCACTGCTCGCCCTCGACTCCCGACCGCACCCCGACCACACCGGCGTCAGCACCGGAGCCGCGCAGAACCTCGCGCTGCTGCGCACCGCCGCCGCCCGCCCGGTCGCGGTACCGGTCCACCTGATCACGAGCGGCGCCGTCTCCGTCGGCCGCGTGGACCCGGTACGGGACACCGCCCAGGCAGCCACCTGGGGTCTTGGCCTGGTGGCCGGACTGGAACGGCCCGACTGCTGGGGCGGCCTCGTCGACCTGCCCGAACAACCGGACGACCGAGTCCTGAACCGGTTGCTGCGGCTGCTCGCGCAACAGTCCGCGAGCCCCGGGGAGTCCGACGGCTCCGGTACGGAGGACCAGCTGGCCCTCCGCCCCGCCGGCGTCTTCGTCCGCCGCATGGTCCGGGCACCGCGGAGCACGCCGGTGCGGTCCTGGCAGCCCGGCTCCACCGTGCTGATCACCGGTGGCACCGGCGGCATCGGACGGCATCTCGCGCACCACATGGCCGACCGGGGCGCACGCAAGCTCGTCCTCACCGGCCGCCGCGGCCCGGACGCCCCCGGCGCCCGGGAACTGGCCGCCGAGCTGACCGACCGGGGTGTCGAGACGGTCGTCGCCGCCTGCGACGTCACCGACCGGGACCAGATCGCCGCGCTCCTCGCCGAGCACCCCGCCGACGCGGTGATCCACGCCGCCGGCGTGCCGCAGGCGACCGCGCTCGCCGACTGCGACGAGACCGAGTTCGCCGCGGTCGCCGCCGCCAAGACCGAAGGCGCCCGGCACCTGGACGAACTGGCCGGTGACGTCGGCACGTTCGTCCTCTTCTCCTCCGGCGCGGGCGTCTGGGGCGGCGCCGGCCAGGCCGCCTACGCGGCCGCCAACGCCGAGCTCGACGCGCTCGCCCTGGACCGGCGGGCCCGGGGCCTGTCCGCCACCGCCGTCGCCTGGGGCGGCTGGGCCGAGGGCGGCATGGCCGACGACGGGCACGCCGCCGCCGAACTCGGCCGGCGCGGGCTGCACGCCATGGAACCGCGCCTCGCCCTCGAGGCACTCGACCAGGTACTGGACGCCGACGAGACCTGCCTGACCGTCGCCGACATCGACTGGGCACGCTTCACGCCCGGCTACACCGCGGGCCGCGCCCGGCCGCTGATCATGGACATCCCGGAGGCCGAGGCGGCGCTCGCGGCTCCCGCATCCCAGGCCGACGGGCCCGGCGAGGTCGACGCACTGCGCGACGCGCTGCTCGCACTG
This sequence comes from Streptomyces sp. NPDC012508, assembly GCF_042902595.1. Lineage (NCBI taxonomy): Bacteria > Bacillati > Actinomycetota > Actinomycetes > Kitasatosporales > Streptomycetaceae > Streptomyces > Streptomyces sp. NPDC012508. Next base: position 16,674 of record NZ_JBIBEO010000001.1, on the reverse strand, counting down.
AACGGGCCGCAGCGCACCCAGCACCTGCTGGATCTCGTACGCGGCCACGCCGCCGCCGCGCTCGGCTACGCCGACTCCGCCAAGATCGAGGCCGGCCGCGCCTTCCGCGACCTGGGCTTCGACTCGCTGATGGCCGTCGACGTGCGCAACCGCCTGCAGACCGCCACGGGCCGCAAGCTGCCTCCCACCCTGGTGTTCGACCACCCCACCCCCGCCGACCTGGCCGCCCACCTCCTCGCCGAGGTGCTCGGCGAGGAGGCGGCGGCCGAGGACACCGCGGCCCGTGCCACGGGCACAGCCGAGGACGAGCCGCTGGCCGTGATCGGCATGAGCTGCCGCTACGCCGGCGCCGACTCGCCCGAGGACCTGTGGCGGCTGGTGCTGGACGGCGTCGACGCCGTGGGGCCCTTCCCGCAGGACCGCGGCTGGGACCTCGACAACCTCTACGACCCCGACCCCGACCGCCCCGGCACCTCCTACGTCAACGAGGGCGGATTCCTCACCGACGCCTCCCACTTCGACGCCGCCCTCTTCGGCATCAGCCCTCGCGAGGCCGTCGCCACCGACCCGCAGCAGCGACTGCTGCTCGAGGCGACCTGGGAGGCGATGGAACGGGCCACGATCGACCCGTTGTCCCTGCGGGGCAGCGCGACCGGCGTCTTCGTCGGCACGTCGTTCGTCGGCTACGGCATCGGGGCCCAGCAGGCGGGCAGCGAGGCCGAGGGCTTCTTCCTCGCCGGCACCGGCACCGCCGCCGCGTCCGGCCGCATCTCCTACACCTTCGGCCTCGAAGGACCCGCCGCCACCGTCGACACGGCCTGCTCGTCCTCCGCCGTGGCCATCCACCTCGCCTGCCAGGCACTGCGGCAGAACGAGTGCGACATGGCGGTCGCGGGCGGCGCCGCCGTCCTCGCCACCCCCGCCTCCTTCACGGAATTCAGCCGCCAGCGCGGCCTCGCGCCCGACGGACGGTGCAAGCCGTTCGCCGCCGCGGCCGACGGCACCGGCTGGGGCGAAGGGGTCGGCGTGATCCTGGTCGAACGCCTCTCGGACGCGCTGCGCAAGGGGCACCCGGTCCTCGCGCTGATCCGTGGCACCGCCGTCAACCAGGACGGCGCGTCCAACGGCCTGACCGCCCCCAGCGGTCGCGCCCAGCAGAAGGTCATCCGCCAGGCGCTGGCCAACGCCCGCCTGGACACCGACGACATCGACACCGTGGAGGCGCACGGCACGGGCACCACCCTCGGAGACCCCATCGAGGCCCAGTCGATCCTGGCGACGTACGGCCGGAACCGACCCGAGGACCGGCCGCTGTGGCTCGGCTCGGTGAAGTCCAACATCGGGCACACCCAGTCGGCGGCAGGCGTGGGAGGTGTCATCAAGACCGTCATGTCGCTGCGCGAGGGCATCCTGCCCAAGACGCTGCACATCGACGAGCCGACCCCGCACGTCGAGTGGTCCACGGGAGCGGTCGAGCTGCTGACCGAGACCACCCCCTGGCCGGACACCGGCGGGCGCCCCCGGCGGGCCGCCGTGTCCTCCTTCGGCGGCAGCGGCACCAACGCCCACCTGGTCCTTGAGCAGTACGTCCCGGAGCCCGCGGCCGACCAGGACCCGGAGCGCGCCACCGAGCCCGACGGCGACCCGGCGCCCGTGGACGCCCCGGCGTCCGACGACGCCCCCGTGGCAGGCGGCGCCCCCGAACTCGACGGCGTGGTCGCGCCCTGGATCCTGTCCGCCCGCGGCGCGGAAGCACTGCGCGCCCAGGCCCGCCGGCTCCTCGAGCACCTGGACACGGCCCCCGCCGCCCATCCCGCCGACCTCGCCAACTCGCTGAGCACAGGCCGCGCCCTGCTCGAACACCGGGCCGCCGTCGTCGCGGCCGACGACACCGACCGTCGCAGCGCACTGGCCGCCCTGGCCCGCGGTGAGGCCGCTCCGCACCTGGTCCGCGGCGCCGTACGGCCCGGCAAGGTCGCCTTCGTCTTCCCCGGCCAAGGCGGCCAGTGGGCGGGCATGGCGGTCGAACTGATGGACAACTCCGAGGTCTTCGCCGCCGAGCTGTACGCGTGCGCCGAGGAACTCGCCCGCCACGTGGACTGGTCGCCGATCGACGTGCTGCGCGGCGCCGAGGGCGCCCCGCCACTGGACCGGGTCGACGTGACACCGGCCGTGCTGTTCGCCGTGACCGCGGCACTCGTCGCCCTCTGGCGGGCACACGGCGTCGAACCCGACATGGTCCTCGGCCACTCCCAGGGCGAGATCGCCGCCGCCTACGTCTCCGGCGCGCTCACCCGCGCGGAGGCGGCCCGGATCGTCGCCCTGCGCGGCACCGTACTTCTCCCGGTGGCCGGCCTGGGCGGCATGGCATCCGTGGCCCTGACCCCCGACAGGACCCGCGAGCTGCTGGAACCGTGGGGCGCACGGCTCTCCCTCGCCGGGATCAACGGCCCCGCGTCGTCCGTCGTCGCCGGGGAACGCCAGGCGCTCGACGACTTCCTCGAGGCCTGCGAGAAGGACGGCGTCCGGGTCCGCAGGGTCCGGGTGGACTTCAGCTCGCACTGCGCCCAGGTGGAGCCGATGGCCGAGGAGCTGGCACGCCTCGTCGCCGACCTCGAACCCCGCACGGGCACCGTGCCGTTCCACTCCACCGTCACCGGGGAGCGGACGGACGGCACGCTCCTCGACGCCACCTACTGGCAGCGCAACCTCGCCACCCCCGTCGACCTGGACCGGGGCGTGCGCGGACTGGTGGAGCAGGGCGCCCGGTTCCTGGTGGAGATCGGCCCGCACCCGGTCCTCGCCCCCGCGCTCGGCGAGATCCTCGATGACATCCCCGGCCTCGACCCGGGCGAGGTGACCGTGCTCGGCACGCTCCGCCGCGACGAGGGCGGCATGGAACGCTTCCTCCTGTCCGTCGCCGAACTCCACGTGCACGGCGGCGCCGCCGACCTCACCGCGCCGCTCGCCGGGCTGCCGGTACGAACCGTCGCCCTGCCGCCGTACCCCTTCCAGCGCGAGCGCTACTGGCTGGAGCCCGCGCCCGCAGGCACCGGCGATCTCGGCGCGGCGGGCCTGGGCAGTACGGGACACCCGCTGCTGACCGCCGCACTGACGCTCGCCGACGGCGCGAGCACCGTGTACACCGGCCGGCTCTCCCTGCGTACGCATCCCTGGCTGGCCGACCACGCCGTCCTCGGCACCGTGCTGCTGCCGGGCACCGCGTTCGTGGAGATGGCCCTCCACGCCGGAGTGCAGGCCGGCTGCCCGGTGCTGGAGGAACTGGCCCTGGGCGCACCGCTGGTGCTCGGCGAACACGGCTCCGTCGCGGTGCAGCTCACGGTCGGCGCCCCCGGCGAGGCAGGCCGCCGCGAGGTGTCCGTCCACGCACGCGACGCCGACCTCCCGGACGCCCCATGGGTCCGGCACGCCACCGGCACCCTGGCACCCGCCGCGCAGACCGCGCGGCCCGCCACCGCACTCACCGCCTGGCCCCCGCCGGGCGCCGAGCCGCTCACGCTCGACGGCTTCTACGAAGGCATCGCCGACGCCGGCTACAGCTACGGCCCCGCCTTCCGCGGACTGACCGGCGCCTGGCACCGCGACGGCGAACTCTTCGCCGAGGTGCAGCTCCCCGACGGCGTGTCCGCCGACGGCTTCGCGCTCCACCCGGCACTCCTCGACGCCGCCCTGCACGGCATCGGACTTCTGCGAGGCATGCGCGAAGGGGACGGGGACAGGACCGACCGACCCGCCGAACTCCCCTTCATGTGGCGCGAGGTGTCCCTGCCCGCCACCGCCTCCAGGGTGCTCAGGGTGCGGCTCACCGAGTCCGGCGACGGCGTCGGCCTCGCCCTCCACGACGACACCGGCACACCCGCCGGAGGCGTGGGCGCCCTGGTGGCCCGCCCGGTCGGCACAGAACTGTCCGCCGCCCGCCGCGGCCTGGCCACCACCCTGTTCCACGTGGAGTGGGCGACCGAGCTCGCGCTCCCGGCCACCGCGACCGGTGACGACGGGTACGCCGTCGCCACCTTCACCGACGGTGTCCCCGGCGCCGACCCGGCCTCCGCGGTCGAAGCGGCCGTCACCCGCGCCCTCGCCCTGGTCCGCGACCGGCTGGCCGACGAGCAGCACGCCACACAGCCCCTGGCCGTGGTCACCCGCGGAGCCGTCGCCACCGGCGACGACGACCTCACGGACCTCGTCAACGCCCCCGTACGGGGCCTGATCCGCTCCGCCCAGGCCGAGCATCCGGGCCGGTTCGTGCTCGTCGACCTGGACCCGGCCACCGGGCCCGAGGCCGGCACCGACCCCGCCGTACTGCGCGCCGCCGTCACCGCCGCACTGGACGCGGGTGAGACCGAGGTCGCCGTACGGGACGGCCGGGCCCTCGTGCCCCGACTCGTCCGGATGCCCGTCCCCAAAGCGACGGAGCCCACCGGCCTGGACACGCCCGACGGTACGGTGCTCGTCACCGGCGCCACCGGCACCCTCGGCCGCGCCCTCGCCCGGCACCTGGCCCAGCACCACGGCGTACGCCACCTGCTGCTGCTCAGCCGGAGCGGGCCGGACGCGCCCGGTGCGGAAGAACTGGTCGCCGAACTAGCGGAGCTGGGCGCCGAGGCCACCGTCGCCGCCTGCGACATCGCCGACCGCGAGGCACTGGCCCGCACGCTCGCCACGATCCCCGACGCGCACCCGCTGACCGCCGTGGTGCACACCGCAGCCGTCCTTGACGACGGTGTGCTCACCGGCATGACGGACGAGAGCGTCGCCCGCGTGCTCGCGCCCAAGGTGCGGGGCGCCGTCAACCTCCACGAACTCACCCGGGACAGCGAGCTCTCGGCGTTCGCGCTCTTCTCCTCCGCCGCAGGTGTACTGGGCGGCGCGGGACAGGCCAACTACGCGGCGGCCAACGTCTTCCTCGACGCCTTCGCCGCGCACCGCCGCCGGCTCGGGCTGCCCGCCGTGTCGCTGGCCTGGGGGCCGTGGGCCGAACGCACCGGACTGACCGAGACGCTCACCGAGGCCGACGTACGCCGGGTCGCGCGATCCGGCATGGGCGCCCTCACCACGGAGGACGGCATGGCCGCCTTCTCGGCGGGCTGCGCGGCCGACCGGGCACTGGTGGTGCCGGTGGCGCTCCAGCCCGCGGCCCTGCGCGGTCGCACCCACGTGCACCCGCTGCTGCGCGTCCTGGCGCCCCGCCAGGAGCAGCGGACCGTCTCCGGCTCCGGCGACCCGGCCGCACTGCGGACCAAGCTCTCCGGAGCCCCGGAGGCCGAACAGCGGCGCATCCTGCTCGACCTGGTACGCGGCCAGCTGGCCGCCGCCCTCGGCTTCGCCTCGCCGGGCGCCGTGGACGCCGACCGGGGCTTCCTGGAGATGGGCCTGGACTCCCTCACCGGGGTCGAACTGCGCAACAGGCTCTCCGCCGCCACCGGGCTACGGCTGCCCGCCACGCTGGTCTTCGACCACCCCACGGCCGCCGACGTCGCCCGCCACCTCCGCACCCAACTGGCCCCCGAACCGGGGCGGGCGGTGGACGGCCTGCTGGCCGAACTCGCCCGCCTGGAGGCCGGGCTGGAACAGGTCGAGGCCGACGACGAGGACCGGGCCCGGGTGGCGGCCCGGCTGCGGGCGCTGGCCGGCCGGTGGAGCGGCGGGCAGGACGCCCGGGACGAAGACGAGAAGGACCTGGACGCCGCCTCGGCGGACGAGGTCTTCGCGCTGCTGGACAACGAGTTCGAAACGTCGTGAGAGGACGCGGACAGCAGATCATGGCCGACACGCACCCGGACCAGCAGGAGAAGCTGCTGGCCTACCTGAAGCGCGCCACGGCGGAGCTGCGCGACGCGAACCGCCGCGTGCGCGACCTGGAGGAGCGCGCGGCCGAGCCGATCGCGGTGATCGGCATGGCCTGCCGGTACCCCGGCGGCGTGCGCTCCCCGGAGGACCTGTGGGAGCTCGTCGCGTCCGGCACGGACGCACTCGGCCCCCTGCCCACCGACCGGGGCTGGGGCACGCCGGAGGCGTCCGACCCCGGGCGGCGCGGCGGATTCGTGTACGACGCGGGCGAGTTCGACGCCGCCCTCTTCGGCATCAGCCCCCGCGAGGCCGCCGCCACCGACCCGCAGCAGCGGCTGCTCCTGGAGGCTTCGTGGGAGGCGGTCGAGCGGGCCGGCATCGACATCCGCACCCTGCGCGGCGGACGGACCGGCGTCTTCGCCGGCGCGATGTACCACGACTATCCGTCGGTGATCGACCCGGCCGCGCTCGAGGGCTACCTGGGTACGGCCAACGCCGCCAGCGTCCTCTCCGGCCGCGTCTCCTACACCTTCGGGCTGCAGGGCCCGGCCGTCACGGTGGACACCGCGTGCTCGTCGTCGCTCGTCGCCCTGCATCTGGCAGCGCAGGCGCTGCGCGCCGGCGAGTGCGACCTCGCCCTGGCCGGCGGGGTCACCGTGATGTCCGCGCCCACGATGTTCTCCGGATTCGGCTTCGAGGAGGGCAGCGCCGCCGACGGCCGCTGCAAGTCCTTCGCCGCCGCGGCCGACGGCACGGGCTGGGGCGAAGGTGTCGGCGTGCTGCTGGTGGAGCGGCTCTCCGACGCCCGGCGCAACGGGCACCAGGTGCTTGCCGTGGTGCGTGGATCGGCCGTCAACCAGGACGGCGCGTCCAGCGGCTTGACCGCGCCGAACGGCCCCGCGCAGCAGCGGGTGATCCGTGCCGCGCTGGCCGCCGCCGGTCTCGAGGCGTCCGAGGTGGACGCGGTGGAGGCGCACGGCACGGGCACGACACTGGGTGACCCGATCGAGGCACAGGCGCTGTTGGCCACGTACGGGCAGGGCCGGGACCCGGAACGGCCGCTGTGGCTCGGCTCGGTGAAGTCCAACATGGGGCACACCCAGGCCGCCGCCGGTGTCGCCGGAGTCATCAAGATGGTGGAGGCGATCCGCCGGGGAGTGCTCCCGGCGACGCTGCACGTGGACGAGCCGACCCGACAGGTGGACTGGTCGGCGGGTGCGGTCGAGCTGCTGACCGAGGCGCGTCCCTGGCCGGAGACGGGCCGGCCGCGCCGGGCCGGAGTCTCCTCCTTCGGCGTGAGCGGTACCAACGCGCACGTGGTCCTGGAGGCTGCGCCGGCCGAGGAACCGGCGGAACCGCTGCCCGTACTGCCCGTCCTGCCTGGGGCACGGCCCTTCCTGCTGTCGGGCCGCTCGGCCGCCGCGCTGCGCGCGCAGGCCGCCCGCCTGCTCGAGGCGGCCGGCATACACGAACCGGCGGACCTGGCGTACTCGCTGGCGACGGGGCGGGCGGCGTTGGAGCACCGGGCGGTCGTCGTCGGTGGCGACCGCGAGGAGCTGTTGGCCGGGTTGCGTGCGCTTGCTGCCGGTGAGTCCTCTGCACAGGTCGTGTCCGGTGTGGTGCGCGGTGGGAACACGGCGTTCCTGTTCTCGGGTCAGGGTGCGCAGCGGGTCGGTATGGGGCGCGAGCTGTACGAGGCGTTCCCGGTGTTCGCGGACGCGTTCGATGCGGTGTGTGCGCGGGCGGATCTCGAACTGCCTCTGCGTGAGGTGGTGTTCGGGGAGGACGCGGAGCTTCTGGCTAGGACGGTCTTTGCGCAGGCGGGGCTGTTCGCGGTCGAGGTGGCGCTGTTCCGGTTGGTGGAGTCCTGGGGCGTGGCCCCGGACGTTCTGGTGGGCCATTCGATCGGTGAGCTGGCTGCTGCGCATTGTGCCGGGGTGCTGTCTCTGGACGACGCGTGTGCTCTCGTCTCGGCGCGTGGTCGTTTGATGGATGCGTTGCCGTCGGGCGGTGCGATGCTGGCCGTCGAGGCGGCTGAGGGTGAGCTTGAGCTGCCCGAGGGTGTGGACCTTGCGGCGGTCAACGGGCCGACGTCGGTGACGGTGTCCGGTGCCGCCGATGCGATCGCGGTACTGGAGGAGCGGCTCCGGGCGGAGAACGTACGGGTGAAGCGGCTGGCCGTTTCCCATGCGTTCCATTCGCGTCTGATGGAGCCGATGATCGACGAGTTCGCGTCCGTCGCGAAGTCGTTGACGTACCACTCGCCGACGATTCCCGTCGTTGCCACTGCTTCCGGGGACATCGCGACGCCGGACTACTGGGTCGGTCAGATCCGTGAGCCCGTCCGGTTCGCCGACGCGATCGCCTCGCTTGCCGATGTGCGGGTCTTCCTCGAACTCGGCCCGGACGGCACGCTGTCCGCCCTCGTCCCGCACATCGTCGAGGACGCCCCCGCCGTTCCTGCCCTGCGTGCGGGGAGTGACGGCGTACGGACGCTGTTCGCCGCCGTCGCAGGGGCGCACGTCCACGGAGCGGACGTCGACTGGCGGGCGGTCTTCGGTTGCCTCGGCGGGAGCGCCGTGGATCTGCCGACGTACGCCTTCCAGCACCAGAGGTACTGGCCGCTCCCCGCGTCCGGCGGGTGGGGCGGGACCGGCGAAGTGGTCGTCGACGACACCTTCTGGTCCACCGTCCGCCGCGGTGACGCGGAAGCCCTGGCCGGGCTTCTCGGCGTCGACGGCGACGAGGACCGCGAGCGGCTCGGCGATGTGCTGCCGGTGCTGGCGGGCTGGCACGGCCGCACGCGCGCCCAGGACCTGCGGTACCGCGAGGAGTGGTGCCCGATCGCCGTCCCCGCCGACCCGGTCCTGCTGGGCGGCTGGCTGGTGCTGGCCCGCCCCGGGCACGAGGAGACCGCGGCCGAGTGCGCCGAGGCGATCCGGCGCTGCGGCGGCACTCCGCACCTGAAGGTGCTCGACCCGGCCGATACGGCGGCGGGTCTGCGGGAGGCGGCCGAGGCCGAACAGCCCTGGACGGGCGTGCTGTCGCTGCTCGGCCTGGACGACGAGACCGCCGTGGCCGACGGCCTCGCCCTCGTGCAGGCGCTGACCGGCACCGGGACGCGGCTGTGGTGTGTCACCCGTGGCGCCGCCGCGCTCCCCGGCGAGGAACCTCCCGGCGCGGGCGGCCACGCCCTGTGGGCGCTGGGTCGGGTGGCCGCGCTGGAGCACTCGTCGCTGTGGGGCGGCCTGATCGACCTGCCCCCGGCCGGAGTGCCGGGGACCGCGCTGGCCGCCGTACTCACCGGGATCACGGGTGAGGACCAGGTCGCCCTCCGCGACACCCCGCTCGTCCGGCGGCTGGCCCCCGCGCCCCCGGTCACCGCCGCGCCCTGGCGACCCCGGGGCACCGTGCTCATCACCGGCGGGACCGGTGCGCTCGGGGCGCACGTCGCCCGGTGGGCGGCACGCAACGGCGCCGAGCGACTGGTCCTGGCCGGCCGGCGCGGACCCGACGCCCCCGGCGCCGGTGAACTCGTCGCGGAACTGGAGGAACTGGGGGCGCGGACCGCCGTGGTCGCCTGCGACCTCGCCGACCGGGACGCGGTCGCCGCGCTGCTGGCCGAGCATCCGCCGAACGCGGTCGTGCACGCCGCGGGCGTCGGAGGACTGGGCGTACTGCCGGAGCTGACCGAGGACGACCTGACGGCGGCGCGGGCGGGCAAGGCCGACGGCGCCGAGCACCTGGACGCGCTCTGCGGCGACCTCGACGCCTTCGTGCTCTTCGGCTCGGTGGCCGCCACCTGGGGCGGCGCCGGACAGGCCGCCTATGCCGCCGCCAACGCCCGCCTCGACGCGCTGGCACTGCGGCGGGCCGCCCGGGGTGCGTCCGCGACCTGTGTCGCCTGGGGCGCCTGGCGCGGAGCGGGCATGGCCGGGGGAGCGGAGGGCGAGCTCGCGCGCCGGGGCGTCCTCGCCATGGACCCGGACGTCGCGCTGCACGCACTCGCCGACGCGGTGGCGGACACCGCGCCCACCGTGACCGTGGCAGGCGTCGACTGGCCCGCCTTCGCCCGTGCCTTCTCCTCGGCCCGGCCCAGTCCCCTGCTCGCCGGCCTGGCGGGCGGCGACGACTCCGCCGGGACCGAGAAGCCCGAGGAGGCCGGCGACCTGCGGGAGAGGCTGCTGGCTCTGCCGCCGTACGACAGGCTCGACACGGTCGTCGATCTCGTACGGGCGCAGGCCGCACTCGTGCTCGGCCACGCGAACAGCGGCGAGGTGGAACCAGGCCGGGCCTTCCGGGACCTCGGCTTCGACTCGCTCACAGCGGTGGAGATGCGCAACCGCCTCAACGCCGCCACCGGCCTGCCGCTGACCGCCACCGTGGTCTTCGACTACCCGACGCCAGCCGAACTCGCCGCACACCTCCTGGAGGAGTGCGGCATGGCATCGGACTCCGGCACGGACACGGCCGGTACGGAGGGTACGGACGCGGGCGCCGCCGACGGCGAGCAGCGCATCCGTGCCGCGCTCGCCCGGGTGCCGCTGTCCCGGCTCCGGGAGGCCGGACTGCTCGAACCCCTGCTGCGCATGGCGGGGGAGGAACCGGACGACGCGGGCACAGCGACAGCGCATCCGGTGGACGAACTGGACGGCGAGGCTCTGCTGAGTCTCGTCGCCGCCGACGACGGGGAGTACTGACCATGACCGCGCCCGCCGACGGACGCTACGTCGAAGCCCTGCGCACGCTGGTCAAGGAGAACGACCGGCTCAAGACCCGCAACCGCGAACTGGCCGTCGCCGGGCACGAACCGGTCGCCATCGTCGGGATGGCCTGTCGCCTCCCCGGCGGCATCGACTCGCCCGAGGCGCTGTGGGACCTGGTGTCCGCGGGCGGTGACGGGATCAGCGACTTCCCCGCCGACCGCGGCTGGGACCTCGGCGCCCTCTACGACCCGGACTCGCGCGGAGAAGGTACCTCCTACTCCCGCCAGGGCGGCTTCGTCCATGACGCGGGCTGCTTCGACGCGGACTTCTTCGGCATCTCCCCGCGCGAGGCCCAGGCGATGGACCCGCAGCAGCGTCTGGTCCTGGAGGCCTCCTGGGAGGCCATCGAGCGGGCCGGGATCGCACCCCAGGGAGTCAGGGGCACGCCGGTCGGCGTGTACGTCGGGGCCGCGTCCTCCGGCTACGGCACCGGTGTGCCCGTCGCCGAGGAGGCGGCGGGCTATGCGCTCACCGGCACGGCGACCAGCGTGCTGTCCGGCCGGATCGCCTACAACCTCGGCCTGGAAGGGCCCGCGGTCACGGTGGACACCGCGTGCTCGTCGTCCCTGGTGGCGCTGCACCTGGCGATGCAGGCGCTGCGCCGGGGCGAGTGCACCATGGCGCTCGCGGGCGGGGTGACCGTGATCGCGACCCCGGCCGCGTTCGTCGAGTTCAGCAGGCAGCGGGGGCTGGCCCGCGACGGCCGTTGCAAGGCGTTCGCGGCGGCGGCGGACGGCACCGGCTGGAGCGAGGGCGCCGGAATGGTGCTGCTGGAGAAGCTGTCCGACGCGCGTCGCGCCGGCCACCGGGTGCTGGCCGTGCTGCGCGGTTCGGCGGTCAACTCGGACGGCGCCTCCAACGGCCTCACCGCCCCCAACGGCCCGGCGCAGCGGCGCGTCGTCCTGGACGCGCTGGCCGCCGCCCGGCTCTCGGCCGCCGAGGTGGACGCTGTGGAGGGCCACGGCACCGGCACCACCCTCGGCGACCCGATCGAGGCCAAGGCGCTGCTGGCCACGTACGGCAAGGACCCCGACCGCGCGGAGCCCCTCTGGCTGGGTTCCCTGAAGTCCAACATCGGGCACACGCAGGCCGCTTCCGGCGTGGCCGGGGTCATCAAAATGGTGCAGGCGATGCGGCACGGCGTGCTGCCCCGCACGCTGCACGTGGACGCGCCCAGCCCGCACGTGGACTGGTCGGCGGGTGCGGTGGCACTGCTCACCGAGAACCGGCCGTGGCCCGACACCGGGCGGCCGCCGAGGGCGGGCGTCTCCTCGTTCGGGGTGAGCGGCACCAACGCGCACGTGATCCTGGAGGGCGCGCCGCCCGAGGAGGAGTCGGCGGAGGCGGAGACCGGCCCGGGGCAGGAGCGGGGCGCCGCGCCGTCCGCCGTGCCGTCTGCCGCACCTTCCGTCGTGCCCTGGGTGCTCTCCGGGCGCGACGCGGAATCGCTGCGCGCCCAGGCGGAGCGGCTGCACGCCCACGTCGCCGCCCGGCCCGAACTCGCTGCCGTCGATCTCGCCGTCTCGCTCGCCACCACCCGGTCCGCACTGGACCACCGAGCCGTCGTCCTCGGAACCGACCGTGGTCAACTGCTGGACGGGCTAAGTGCGCTGGTCGCATCCGGAACCGCGCCCGAGGCCGTCACGGGCACGGCGCGAGCCGGCCGGACGGCCTTCCTCTTCTCGGGGCAGGGCTCCCAATGGGCCGGAATGGGACAGGGACTGGACGCCTTCCCCGTCTTCGCGGACGCTTTCGCGGCAGCGTGCCGTGCGACAGGTCTTGATGCCGGGGCGTGCGGCGAGGGTCCGGCGCTTGCACGGACCGCTACCACCCAGCGCGCGCTGTTCGCGCTGGAGGTGGCGCTGTTCCGGCTCGCCGAGTCCTGGGGGCTGGTCCCGAGGCACCTGGTCGGGCACTCGGTCGGCGAACTGGCCGCCGCGCACTGCGCCGGCGTGCTGTCGCTGGAGGACGCGGGCACACTCGTCGCCGCGCGGGCGCGTTTGATGGACGCGCTGCCGTCGGGCGGTGCGATGCTGGCCGTGGAGGCGGCCGAGGGTGAGCTCGAGCTGCCCGAGGGTGTGGACCTGGCGGCCGTGAACGGGCCGACGTCGGTGACGGTCTCCGGTGACGCGGATGCGATCGCGGTGCTGGAGGAGCGGCTGCGCTCCGAGGGCGTACGGGTGAAGCGGCTGGCCGTTTCGCACGCCTTCCACTCGCGTCTGATGGAGCCGATGCTCGACGAGTTCGCGTCCGTCGCGAAGTCGCTGACGTACCACGCCCCGACGATCCCCCTCGTCACCACGGCGCCCGGCGACATGACGACGCCGGACTACTGGGTGGGCCAGATCCGGGAGCCCGTCCGCTTCGCCGACGCCGTGCGGACGCTGCGGGACAAGGGAGTCACGCGCTTCGTGGAGGTGGGCCCGGACGGGGTGCTCACCGCCGCAGCCCGCTCCTGTCTGGACGCGGACGACGATGTGGCATGCATCGCCCTGCAGCGCGCCGGTCGCGAACCGGTCGGTGCGTGGTGGCGTGGCATCGCCGCCGCACACGCCGCGGGGGCGGCGCTCGACTGGCCCGCGGTCACCGCCGACTGGGGCGGCCGGGTCGTCGATCTGCCGACGTACGCCTTCCGGCGCGAGCACTACTGGTCCGTGCCGCCCGCCCCTGAGACCGGTGGTCCGGCGAGCTGGCGGTACACCGACACCTGGGAGCCGCTGCCGGAGACCGAGACGCCCGCGCTGCGCGGCACTTGGCAGATCCTGGCTGAGGCCGACGCTGACACCAGTGACGGTGACGCGCCCGGCGCCGACGCGGCCTCCCGCCGGCTGGTCACCTGGTGCGCCGAGGCATTGCGCGCACACGGGGCGACCGTCACCTTCGGCGCCGTACCCGATCCGTCCGCCGACGGTCTGATCCTCCCGTACGACCCCCGCCCGCACCCCGTGCACCCGGGGCTGTCGCGGGGGCTGGCCGCGCTGCCCGGCGCGGTACGCGGGGACGGCGCCCCCGTCTGGGTGCTCACCCAGGGCGCGGTGGCGGCCGGCGACGGCGAGCCCGCCGACCCGGGCGCGGCACAGCTGTGGGCGATGGGCCGGGTTGCAGCGCTGGAGCGACCGCACCGCTGGGGCGGCGCGCTCGACCTGCCGGAGCACCCCGGCACGGACGCCGCGCGCCACATGGCCGCCGTGCTCGCCGGCACACACCGGGGCGAGGACCAGGTGGCCGTACGAGCGAGCGGTCTCCTCGCCCGGCGCCTCGCGCCGGCGCCCCCGCGTCCCGCCACGCCCTGGCGGCCGCAGGGCACCGTGCTCGTCACCGGCGGCACAGGGGCGCTCGGCGCACACGTCGCCCGCTGGCTCGCGGGCCGCGGCGCACCGCACGTAGTGCTGGCCGGCCGGCGCGGCGCGGAAGCACCGGGCATGGCCGAACTGACCTCCGAACTCACCGCGGCCGGGACCGAGGTCACCGTCGCCGCCTGCGACATCGGCGACCGTGCCGCCCTCGACGCCCTGCTGGTCGCGCACCCGCCGAACGCCGTGGTGCACGCCGCCGGAAGCGGTGAGTTCGGCACGCTCGCCGACGTCTCGGAGGAGCACATCGCCCACGTGCTGGCCGCCAAGGTCACCGGCGCACTGCACCTCGACGACGCGCTGCGGAGCGCGGACCTCGACGCCTTCGTCCTGTTCTCCTCGGTCGCCGGCGTCTGGGGCAGCGGCGGCCAGGGAGCCTACGCGGCCGCGAACGCGGCCCTGGACGCGATCGCCCTGCGGCGCGCCGCCCGCGGACTGCCCGCCACCTCGGTGGCGTGGGGACCGTGGGCGGGCAGCGGCATGGCGGGCGCCGCGGACACCGCCGACTACCTGCGGCGGCGCGGCCTGCGCGCCATGGACCCGGCGCAGGCGCTCGAAGCGCTGGGTGCGGCCGTGGACGGCGGGGACGTCTGCGTCGCCGTGGCCGACATGGACTGGGCCCGCTTCGTGCCGGCCATCACCTCCGTACGGCCCCAGCGGCTCTTCGACCGCCTCACGGTCACCCGGCCGCAGGGTGGAGCGGCCGGACCGGCGGCGGAGCGGAACCCCGGTGCGGTTTCCGCCACGGTGGCCCGTCTCGCCGCACTCGCCCCCAAGGAGCGGCGGCGCGAGCTGGCCGAGCTGGTCCGCGGGCATGTCGCCGCCGTGCTCGGTCACCGCGACACCGAAGCCGTCGGTCCCCGCCGGGCCTTCACGGACCTGGGATTCGACTCCCTGACCGCCGTCGAGCTGCGCGACCGACTGGCCGAGGCCACCGGCCTCGCCCTGCCCGCCACTGTCGTCTTCGACCACCCCAACCCTGATGCGCTGGCCGCCCACCTCGACGACCTCGTGCGAGGTACCGACGGCGACGAGGCCGAGACGGCGACCAGGTCCGCGCTCTCCGACGCCGAGCCCATCGCGATCGTCGGCATGGCCTGCCGCTTCCCCGGTGACATCAGCTCGCCGGACGCGCTGTGGCGCCTGGTCGCCGAGGGCCGCGACGGCATCTCCGGGTTCCCCGGCGACCGGGGCTGGGACACCGAACGGCTGTACGACCCGGAGGGCGGCGCGGGCGCCTCGTACGTCCGCGAGGGCGGATTCCTCCGCGACGTCGCGGAGTTCGACGCCCGCTTCTTCGGCCTCTCGCCGCGCGAGGCGCTCGCCATGGACCCGCAGCAGCGGCTCATGCTCCAGACCGCGTGGGAGGTGTTCGAGCAGGCGGGCATCGACCCGGATGCGCTGCGCGGCAGTGACACGGGAGTGTTCGCGGGCACCAACGGCCAGGACTATCCGGTGCTGCTCGCAGGCGACCCCGACGTCAGCGAGGGGCACCAGGGCGCCGGAAACGCCGCGGCCGTGCTCTCGGGCCGGGTGGCCTACAGCTTCGGCTTCGAGGGGCCCACCCTCACGGTGGACACCGCGTGTTCGTCCTCGCTGGTGGCGCTGCATCTGGCGGTGCGGGCACTGCGGGCCGGGGAATGCTCGATGGCCCTCGCCGGTGGCGTGACCGTCATGTCCACGCCGACCGCCTTCGTGGAGTTCAGCCGGCAGCTCGGGCTGGCCGCCGACGGCCGCTGCAAGCCCTTCGCCGCCGCGGCCGACGGCACCGGCTGGGGCGAGGGCGTCGGCGTGCTGCTGGTGGAGCGGCTCTCCGACGCCCGGCGCAACGGGCACCAGGTGCTGGCCGTGGTGCGCGGGTCGGCCGTCAACCAGGACGGCGCGTCCAACGGCCTGAGCGCCCCCAGCGGACCCGCGCAGCGACGCGTGATCCGCCGGGCGCTCGCCGACGCCGACCTGAGGCCGTCCGAGGTGGACGCGGTGGAGGCGCACGGCACGGGCACGAAGCTCGGCGACCCGATCGAGGCGCAGGCGCTGCTGGCCACGTACGGGCAGGACCGCGCGGAACCGCTGTGGCTGGGCTCGCTGAAGTCCAACATCGGGCACACTCAGGCGGCTTCGGGCGTCGCCGGGGTGATCAAGATGGTGCAGGCGATGCGGCACGGCACCCTGCCCGCGACCCTGCACGTCGACGCGCCGACCCCCGAGGCCGACTGGTCGGCGGGCGCGGTCGAGCTGCTGACCCAGGCGCGTCCCTGGCCGGAGACGGGCCGGCCGCGCCGGGCCGGTGTCTCCTCCTTCGGGGTGAGCGGCACCAACGCCCACGTGGTCCTGGAGGCGGCGCCGGCCGACGAGCCGACGGAACCGGAGGCGACGGACGGAACGCCGCCGCAAGCAGCGCCGCTGCTGCCACTGCTGCTCTCCGCCCGTACGGCGGATGCGCTGCCCGCACAGGCGGAGCGGCTGCGCGATGCCCTGGCCGGGAAGCGGCTCGCCGACGTCGCGTACTCACTGGCGGCCACCAGGAGCATGCTGGAGCACCGCGCGGTGGTCCTCGCGGCGGACGGCGAGAGCGCGACGGCCGCGCTGCGGGACCTCGGCAACGCCGTCGCCGGACGAGCCGCGCCCGACGCACCGCGCCTGGCGCTGCTGTTCTCGGGTCAGGGTGCGCAGCGGGTCGGGATGGGGCGTGAGCTGTACGACGCCTTCCCGGTGTTCGCGGACGCGTTCGACGCGGTGTGTGC